>JODI01000063.1 GCA_000720805.1 Streptomyces violaceoruber | reverse complement strand
TGTTGTTGTCCATGCGAAGGGACGCCTTGGCTTCGCCGGCGGAGTCGATGACCACCACATACATGGGGGGAAGCGCGGGGTGATCCCGCACGTAGCGGACGGCGGCCTCGGCGAGCCGCTGAGCCTGGGCCAGGCTGATCGTCCGCGTCGCGATCGATCCACCGCTGCCGGTGGCGGCCGAGGCGCTGCCTGCAGCCATCTGGCCGACCGCAAGTCCGCCCGCTACCGCCCCCGCTATTCCGAGCATTCCGCGTCTCGTGGCCAGGGTGTTGACGGATTCCTCTGTCATGGCTTGCTCCTACGTCTCTGTACGGAAGGCTCTTACGGATCTCGGGGTCGCTCTCGGGCGTCCTGCCCGCGTCGACGGGCGGGTTGTTGCCCGCGGCCATGGATGCATGGTCCGACGGCGGCGATGGAGTGGGGGCCGCCGCGCGCTCCCGATCACTTCATGCATGAAGTTATATAGGGACGTCACTTCACGATGCAAGTGATTCGTCGAACTAATTCACTTCACGCGTGAAGTGCAAATCTCGCGCCTGAACCGGGATGTCACGGCCTCAGGCTCAGCGGAACTCGTCGCTGCCCGCCGTCTGCGCGATGCGCCGCGCGATCTGGGTCATCTGACGCACCTGCGTGGGGGAGAGGCTGTCGAAGATGAGGCCGCGGACCGCGGCGACGTGGCCCGGGGCGCTGACCTCTAGCTTCGCCGTCCCTTCGTCGGTCAGGGAGGCCAGGGTGTAACGGCCGTCGGTGGGGTCGGGGCGGCGGGTGAGCCAGCCGCGTCGCTCCATGCGGGTCGCGACCTGCGACAGACGCGGCAGTTGACCCCCGGTGAAGTTGGCCAGCTCGCTCATGCGAAGGGTGCGCTCGGGGGCCCGGGACAGTCCTACGAGGACCTGGTACTCGAAGTGGGTGAGGCCGGCGTCGCGTTGGAGCTGTCGATCCAGTGCCGCGGGCAGCTTGGCGACCATGCCGGCCAGGGCCATCCAGGCATGGAGCTCCTCCTCGCTCAGCCACCGGATCGGCTGCGCGGCCTCGCTGCCCCCTGCCGGCTCGGCTTGCGCACCGGGGTTGCGGTCGCCGGCGGGTGCGCTGCGGGTCCGCTTCACAGGGCGGTTCTTGACCATGAGCAGATTCTATGCGCGAGGGAGGACGGATGACCTTCCTCATGAAGCGGCCGACGATGCGGTCAAGGCAACGACCACGGAGAAGTACCTGGCGCCCGCGATGATCAGGGGTGAACTTCCCCTCGGTGACGCCACGACGGGAAGCTCATGCCGAGGTGCCTGCCAGGACCACCGAGTTCTGGAGCCGGACCGTGCCCCTGCTCGTCGAACAGGGACTCCCTTCGCCGCAACGCACTGGCCGGTCACACCATCGTGACCTGTAACTTGCCTGCGTCAGCGCGACCTTGAAACAACTCTTCCGGGCGGGGCCGACCCCGCGCGGTCAGTGGGGAGCGGTCAGGAGGCACTCGAACTCGGTGACCAGTGCGGCCGCCGACGGCAGAGCGGCGATCGGTCTCGGGACGCGGGGAGCGCTGTGTAGGGGGTTGGACGACGAGCCCGGGGCAGGAGGGGCGAGGGCGTGGTTGTCGTGCAGGCCCCCTTCACGAGGCTCATGAACCTCTCGCCGGCCTGACCACCTATCAGAAGCGTGCCGCGCGCCCCAGGGCAGCGGCTTCTCCCCTGGTGTGTACGCCCAGTTTGGAGAGGATCTGCCGGACGTGGAACTTGACGGTGTGTTCGGTGACGTGCAGCTGTTCGGCGATCTGCTGGTTGGTCAGGCCCCGGACGAGTTCCGCCATCACCGTGATTTCGCGTGGGCTGAGTTCGCGCAGCAACTCGACATCAGTGCTGGGCGGCAGGGCGAGCGGGAGGCGGGCGGTGATCGTGGTGCCCCAGCCGGGAACGGTTGCCACGCTGAAGTCGCCACCGAGAGGGGCCAGGCGTTCGCGCATCCGGTATTCCGCCAGGTTCAGCGGAAACTGGGCGCAGTCACCGTCGTCCCGAACGTCCACCGACAGTTGGTCGTCGGTCACCTGCCACGCCACACGGATCCGACGAGGGCGGGTGTGCTCCAGCATGACGAGCACGCAGCCGCGGGACAAGGCGGTGGCGGCCTGACCCACCGGGCCCGGAAGGAGCCTGTCGGCGGTGGCGGGTGGCACAGTCTCCAGGTTCACCTCGGCGTGGAGCACCAGAGGCCGCAGTTGCTCGGTGAGCAGGGAGAAGGCGCGTTGGACGGTGCATTCCTGGGCGGAGGAAGCGGCCTGCAGTGCGGTCAGGGCCGTGGAGGCCATGTCGGTTGCCGCCCGGCGGGCCCGGGAGTCGTCGAGCTCCCGGGAGCGCAGGGTTGTCAGGAGTGCCTTGAGCGTGGCGGCGTGGGTGTCGCGGGCGAGAAGGAGCTGCTTGGCGTGCTCTCCGGCGAAGAAGCGTTCTGCCGCGGTGGTCGGTGGGGAATCGGAGCGGGAGAGCAGAGCCGCCGCGATCTCCCAGCATCGCTGCACCATCGGGTAGGCGTGCTGGGCGTCGTCGGCGTCGGCCAGGACGAGCAGACTGCCGGATGCCCTTGGGCCGGCGGTGGCCGCCACCAAGGCTGGGCGCGTGGTGCCTCCGATGGTGACCGGCCTGTGCCAGGGCTGACCGGGTACCGCCGCCGCGTCCAGCGCGGCCAGTTCGGCGGCGCTCGGGCGGTGGTCGCCGTTGTGCGGTGTGACGCTGATTCGTCCGGCGACCAGGACAGCGGCCCAGCGGTGAGGGAGCTCTTCGCGGACCACCGCCGACAGGCGTGGCAGGACCTCGTCGGCGGCGGCCGTGGCCAACTCCAGTGCCCAGTCTCCGGTCACCGTGACCTCCTCCTCACTCGGCCGGTTGCAACTCTCCGGAGAGCAGTCCGGCTCACCTTTGGCGGGTGTGATCATCGTTCTCGCGCGGCTGCGGGCAGGCTTCCGTACCGCCCTGGTCTCCAACTGTCGTGTCGGAGGAGCTCGACGGTCGGCCACAGCTGCGGAGGGCGCTGATCGCGCTGGCAAGGTGCGTTCCTCGTCGGCGAGGCGGCGCGGCCGTCGAAGGTGACTACGCACATCCCGAACGTGTGCCGGACGCGGTGGGCCCGGCTCTACGGCGCCGAACACGCCCGCTCCCGCGAACGCCGGCGCAGCCTGCTCCTCAGCGTCTGACCGACCTGGCGGCGTGCACGGCCGCCGCCCGCTGTCTCCCCGCCGGGCAGGGGCGGTTTTTGCCGTCCCAGACGGCCGGCCGCGGAGAACTCCGTGGAGGAAATGTGCGCGCGTGCACCTATCAAGCGTTTGACTCACCTCAGGTTACTTCATTGACAACAAGATACTGTGATCTCGGGGAACTGGCCACTCCACGGGCATACGCATGCCTAATCCGTAGGCGTGAGCGATCCGCAGAAGCGGGCGCTTCTCGGAGCGTTCGAGTACCAGACCGTGGCATTCCGGTGCAGCCGGGCTGTCGGGGCCTCAACGCGGATCGGTGCCGGGTCCGGTGCGACTGGTGGTGGCGGTCACGTGGGCGCTGGGCGCTGGGCGGATGCCTGACGCATGCCGGGCCTCGGCCGCCCAGCGCAACCTCGTCAACCGCATGATCGGACAGCTCCACCAATGCCTGAAGCAGGGCACGGCCTACGACGAGTCGCTCGCCTTCGGGCTCCCTCTCTCAGAGGTCGTTGCCGACGCGCTTGAGACGGTCAGCGGGGAGTGAGACAGGCTTCGAGAGCGGCTCGCTGTTGCGGGGACAGGTGGTCGCCGAGAGGGATCTTGCGCGGGCTGTGATCGCCCTCGCAGAGCCAGCTCCGCTCGTCCTCGTCGAACCACCAGTCCTCGACACCCCACATGGGGTGCCCTTGAAGCAGGTGCCCGGCCAACGCCTCGCTCGCCGCGGGCGCACCCTGAGCGACCAGAGCCTCGACCACCGCCGTCACGGCCTCCTCCGGAACCGCCGCGTCGCCGAGAACAGGCAAGAGAAGGAGGAGACGGGCGTGCGGGTCGGTAACGCCTGCGGCACTCGGTGGTGCCTCCAGCATGGCGGCGAGCTCGGGCCAGCACAGCCCTGGGCCGATGCGGTCCTGATCGTCGCTGGCCAGGACGAGATCCTGGCTCCAGTCGGGATGGGTGAGGAAGTAGTCCGTGGTCGTGAACTCCTCGCCGCTGTTGAAGTGCACGACGATCGTGAAGCCGCCGGCCAGCGGCACCGTGAACATCGGCCACGCCGACCGGGCGTGGAGCCTGTCGAGCATGGCGTCAGCGTCACCCGCGTCCGATCCGAAAGCCTCCGGCGTGAACCCCTCGGCCAGGTCCGCCAAGTACGCGGGCCAGAAACCCGGTTCACCCAGGAGCGGATGCCCGTCCACGACGGGGGACGAGGAGTACCAGTGCCGTGCCATCACCATGCCGAGATTCTCTCCAACCGGGATCCGGGCTGCTCGAAGACCCCGGCCTTCACGGCCGACCGGCTTGAGGGCGTAGCAACGTGAGGTCCACCGCCGGTACCGCGACCGCGACCACCTTCGGCTCGCCACGCCCATGCCGCGCGGCCCCGTGCCGTCGGAGAGATGGCTCGCCAGGTGTTCGTCCAGGCAGGCGTTCCCCCTCAGTGTGATGGTGTGGTTCTCGCCGCCCTGCTCACCTGCCGACTCACCTGCCGACTCTTATGCGGCGCCCCATTGATGGGCGAGCGCCGCCGCCTCCCCTCGGGTGCTGACGCCGAGTTTGCCGATGATCCTGGCGACGTGGAACTTCACCGTCGACTCGCTGATGTGCAGCGTCTGGGCGATGTCGCGGTTGCGGCGGCCCCGGGCCAGATGCCCGAGTACCTCCAGTTCCCGTGCGCCGAGCCTGGTCAGGGGGTCCTGACAGGGCGTACTGGACGATGAGAGAGGGATCTCGAAGGTCACCGTCGTGCCCCATCCCGGTACGGCGTCCACGCTGAGCCGCCCTCCGAGCGGGGCCAGCCGCTCGGTGACGCGGCGGGAGTCGAGGGCGCCGCGGGTGAGAGTGCCGGGCCCGTTGTCCCGTACGGTGGCGCGCAGTTCGTCCGTGCCGACTTTCCAGCCGATGTGAAGGCGGTGCTCTCTGTCACCGCCCAGGCCGTGCACTTGGTCGTCCAGAGAGGCGTGCACGGTGGCCCGGACCACGGCAAGCGCCGTGTGGGTGACGTCCGCGGGCAGCAGCCGGTCGGTGCTGTCCTCCGCGTCGGACGGTCCCAGTTCCAACCGCACGCCGCGGGCGCGCAGGATCTGGCGCAGTGACACCGCCAGCCGCTCGAAGACGTTCCCGGCCCGCTCCTCCATCAGCACCCGGTCGAGTTCGCCCCGTGACCGCAGTTCGGCGACGGCCGAGACGGCGAGGTCGACGGAGCGTGCACGGGCGTTCGCGTCGTCCAGGGTGCGGTCGCGCAGGACGGCGAGCAGAGCGGTGAGCGCGGTCTCGTGCGCGTCACGAAGTTCGGCGATGGCCGCGTCGTGTGCGGTGGCCGCCGCACACGACGCGGCCATCGGCTCGCTGCGCAGGCCCTCCCGGTACGCGGTCACCAGGTCCCACAGCGCCCGGGCCGGCGTCACGTGCTCCTCCGGTACCGGGGTGTCCTCGGTTCGTATGAGGACCAACAGCGCGCCCTGGCCCGTGATGTCGCTGGCCAGAACCAGCACGGGCATGTCGAGGCCGGCCATCGGTGCCCGCCCCTGCCAGCTTCCCTTCAGCGGCACCAGCGACCGCAGGGCTGCGACGTCGGTGGCGGTGATGGCGACGCCGGGCCGGCCGGGAGGCTCCCCGATGATCTTGAACGGTGCATACGAGCGGTTACCGGCCAGCTGGACGATCTCCCGGTGCGGAATCGCCTCCGCCAGGGCGGAGGACAGACGTGTCAGATGCTCGGACAGCGGCGCCTGGATCAGCTCGACTGCTGTCATCAGGTCCATGTCCGCCAGCGTAGGCACCAGGCCTCTCCCACCGGATTGTCCTTTCGGTCAGTTGGAACTGTCCGAAAGGACGGCGGCGGCCGAGCCGCCGCGCCCGAGGCTGGAAGCGTTGTTCACGACCGGCCGCTGCCACGGCGGACCGAGCCATCCGTACGACGGGAAGTGACAGTCATGAAGGCGATCTCCTACGACGAGTACGGCGGTCCGGAGGTTCTGCGGCTGGCCGAGGTGACGGAACCGCACGCCGGACCCGGGCAGGTGCGAGTGAAGATCGTGGCCGCTGCCGTCAACCCCATCGACTTCAAGATCCGTCAGGGCCGTGCCCCGCAGATGGGCCCCGCGTCCCTCCCGGCTGTTCCCGGCTTGGAAGCAGCCGGCATCGTCGACGAGGTGGGGCCAGGCGTCAGAGGTGTGTCGATCGGTGACGAGGTGATGGTCTGGACCGACACCGGTGCCTCTGCCGAGTACGCCCTGGCCTCGGACTTCGCGCTCAAGCCCGCCGGCCTGGACTGGGAAACAGCCGCCGCGCTGCCGGTGGCAGTCGAGACCTCCGACCGCGTGCTGGGCGAACTCGCGGTGGGCCTGGGCGAGACCCTCCTGGTCCATGGAGCCGCGGGCGTGGTCGGCTCCGTCGGGGTCCAGATCGCCGTGGCGCGCGGCGCCACCGTCATCGGTACGGCGTCCGAGGCCAACCACGACTTCCTGCGCTCTCTCGGCGCCTTACCCGTGGCATACGGTGACGGCCTCCTCGACCGGGTCCGCGCGGTCGCCCCCCAGGGCGTCGATGCCGTCTACGACGTCGCCGGCATGGACGCCCTGGACGTCTCCGTGGAGTTGCGCGGCGGCACCACCGACCGCATCGTCACCACCAGCGACCCGCGGGCCTTCGAGCTGGGCATCACCTTCTCCATCGGAGGCCGGCGGTTCGGACCGGAGCTCGCCGAGTACGCCCGCCTCGCCGCCGACGGTCGGTTGCGCGTACGCGTCGACCAGCGCTTCCCGCTCGCCGACGCCGCCAGGGCGCACGAGCTGTGCGAGTCCGGCCATGCGCGCGGCAAGGTGCTCCTGCGTCCGTAGGTGAAGCTGCGGTCTTCGCAATCGGCTCCATGGAAGTCAGTGACAAGCGGTGAACTGGAGATCGGGCAGTTCCTGCACGCCGCATGTGGTGCCGATCAGATACCACTTCGATCCGGCGCACGGGGTGGGCTTACTTGTTCACCAGGGACATGTGGTGCTCGTTGTAACGGTCTCCCTTGATCCCGATCCGGCCTGCGAGCTCGTTCAGGTCGGACAGTTCGTCGGCGGAGAGCGGAACGTCAGTGGCGCCGGCGTTCTCCTCGATGCGCGCGCTGCGCCGGGTTCCCGGAATGGGAACGATCGACGGGTGCTGGGCGAGCAGCCAGGCGAGTGCGATCTGTCCCGGTGTTGCGTCCTTGCCTCGGGCGAGCGATGTGATGTGTTCGACGAGAGCCTGGTTCGCCGCCCGGTTCTCGGCCGTGAACCGCGGAATGGTGGTGCGGACGTCGTCGGCCGCGAACGGTGTCGAGGCGTCCACCGCCCCGGTCAGGAACCCCTTGCCGAGTGGGCTGAAGGGCACGAAGCCGATGCCGAGGTCCGTGCACGTCGGCAGGACCTCCGGCTCGGGATCCCGGGTCCACAGCGAGTACTCGCTCTGCACCGCCGTCACGGGGTGGACCGAGTGGGCACGTCGGATGGTCTCACCACTGGCCTCCGAGAGCCCGAAGCAGCGGACCTTGCCTTCCTCGACGAGCTCACCCACCGTTCCCGCGACGTCCTCGATCGGCACCTCCGGGTCGACGCGATGCTGGTAGAAGAGGTCGAGCCTCTCGACCCCGAGCCGTTTGAGGGAGGCCGTCGCGACGGCGCGGATCTGCTCGGGCCGGCTGTTCAGTCCGACGGAGGCACCGTCCTCGATGCGGAAGCCGAACTTGGTGGCGATGACGACCTGGTCACGCAACGGAGCGAGGGCCTCTCCGACAAGTTCCTCGTTGACGTAGGGGCCGTACACCTCCGCGGTGTCGAAGAACGTGACTCCCAGGTCGACGGCTCCGCGGAGCACGGCGATCATGTCGCTCCGGTCACCGGGGTTCGGACCGTAACTCTGGGACATGCCCATGGCGCCGAGGCCGATGGCGGAGACCTGGAGGTCGCGTCCGAGGGTTCGTTTGTGCATTCTTCCTCCTGCGCATCGTTGATGAGCCGGTCGGTCGGGTGTGTGTATGTCTGTATTTCGGTGTCGAGCCTTTGAGCACCGTACCCAGCACGCGATATCCCAAGGGGGTAAGGAATCTTCCCCGGGTAAATGCCTCCCCCTGCACAACGTTGGGTGATTGTGCAAGCGTCTAATGCGCGGCATGCAGCGGCCTGTTCTCTCGCGGGCCCATGAATCATGAACGCCGAATTCATGGCGTCAGTGAAGAAGTGGAGCCCCGCGTGAATGGTCCGTGAAGGTAAGGGATGCCGCACCGACATGCCGCGCCAGCGACCAGATCCACTCCTGGGAGATTGGGAGAAACGTGTTCACCGTCAACGCGTACGCCGCTACGTCCGCGACCGAACCGCTTACCCGGACCTCCGTCGAGCGCCGCGAAGTCGGCCCGCACGATGTCCTCATCGAGATCAAGTACGTCGGCATCTGCCACTCGGACATCCACCACGTTCGTGGAGACTGGGGCCCGGTGCACTACCCGGTGGCCCCCGGACACGAGATCACCGGAGTCGTCACCCGAGTCGGTTCCGAGGTCAGCAAGTACGCCGCGGGTGACCGCGTCGGCGTCGGCTGCATGGTCGACTCCTGCCGCACCTGCGACTCATGCCGCAAGGGTGAGGAGCAGTACTGTCTCAACGGCACCACGCTCACGTACGGCTCCCTCGACCGGGACGGGACTCGGACCCAGGGCGGATACACCACCCACATCGTCGTCGACGAACACTTCGTCGTCCGCGTCCCCGCAGGCATCGCCCTGGACGAGGCCGCTCCGCTGCTGTGCGCGGGCATCACGACCTACTCGCCACTGCACCGCTGGGGCGCCGGTCCCGGCAAGAAGGTGGCCATCGTCGGGCTGGGCGGACTCGGACACATGGGCGTCAAGTTCGCGCACGCGATGGGTGCGGAAGTCTCGGTCCTCTCCCAGTCGTTGAAGAAGATGGACGACGGTCTGCGCCTGGGCGCCGACCACTACCACGCCACCGGTGACCCGACCACGTTCGAGGAACTGGCAGGTTCCTTCGACCTCATCGTCAACACTGTCAGCGCCAAACTCGACGTCGACGCCTACCTCTCCCTGCTGGCCGTGGGCGGCACCATGGTCAACGTGGGCGCCCCGGCGGAACCGCTGTCGCTCAACGTGTTCTCCCTTCTCTCCCGAGGCCGCTCTTACGCCGGTTCGTCCATCGGCGGCATCCGGGAGACGCAGGAAATGCTGGACTTCTGCGGAGAGCACGGGATCGGCGCGGAGGTCGAGGTCATCCCGGTGGAGAAGACGAACGAGGCGTACGAGCGCGTCCTGTCCTCCGATGTGCGCTACCGCTTCGTGATCGACATCGCGACGCTGGCCTGACCCGGACCGTCGGCGACGTACTACCGGTACCAACGGAGAATCACCGATGACGATGACGTACGACCACCTCGGCCGAACAGGTCTGAAGGTGAGCAAACTCGGCCTGGGAACCATGAACTTCGGCTGGGTCACGGACGCGTCCACCAGCCTCGACCTTCTCGACCGGGCAGTCGAGGAAGGCATCAACTTCGTGGACACCGCCGACGCCTACGGAGGGCCGCAGTCCCCCGACATGGAACAGGGATACGGCCACTCGGAAGAGATCATCGGCCGGTGGCTGGCCCAGGGCGGAGGCCGACGCGACCGGATCGTGCTGGCGACCAAGCTGTACCAGCCCATGGGAACCGGCCCGAACGACCGGCACCTGTCCGCGTACAAGATCCGCAAGGCAGCCGAAGACAGTCTCCGGCGGCTGGGAACCGATCACATCGACCTGTACCAGATGCACCATGTCGACCGTTCCACACCGTGGGACGAGATCTGGCAGGCCATGGAGCAACTCGTCCGAGAGGGCAAGGTCACCTACGTCGGCAGCAGCAACTTCGCCGGCTGGCACGTCGCGACCGCCCAGCAGGAAGCCGGCAGGCGTCACTTTCTCGGCCTCGTCTCCGAGCAGAGTCTCTACAACCTCACCGCTCGTACGGTCGAACTGGAGCTGATCCCCGCACTGCGCCACTACGGCATCGGCCTGATTCCGTGGAGCCCGCTCGGCGGGGGCCTGCTCGGCGGCGCCCTGCAGAAGGCAGACAGCGGTCGACGCTCATCTCCCGATTTCCTGGCCGCCGTCGAGCGCCACCGGTCGCAACTCGAACGGTACGAAGCGCTGTGCGCGGACCTCGGCGAGCGACCTGCGGATGTCGCGCTCGCCTGGCTGCTGCACAACCCGGCGGTCGCGACCACCATCGTCGGGCCACGAACGCCCGAGCAGCTGCACCAGACACTCCGGGCACCGCACCTGAACCTGTCGACCGAAACCCTGCGAGAGCTCGACGAGATCTGGCCGGGGCCGGGTGGAGAGGCGCCCGAAGCGTATGCCTGGTAGCTCGGTGAGCAGGGGGACGAGGACAAGGATAAGGAGAGGGACAAGGACGTATGGAATACACACGACTGGGAAGCTCAGGGCTTGTCGTCAGCCGACTGGCGCTCGGCTGTATGACGTTCGGGGACACCGCGAGCGGCTTCAGTAAATGGGCGCTCGGTGAAGAGGAGGCGGAGCCGATATTCCGGCAGGCCGTCGAACTGGGCATCACGTTCTGGGACACCGCCAACGCCTACAGCTTCGGCAGCTCGGAGGAGATCGTCGGGCGCGCGATCCACAAGTACTCGCGCCGGGAGGACATCGTGCTCGCCACCAAGGTCTTCTACCCGATGCACGCCGGCCCGGGCGGATCCGGGACCTCACGCAAGGCGATCATGGAGCAGATCGACGCGTCGCTGACCCGGCTCGGCACCGACTACGTGGATCTCTACCAGATCCACCGCCTCGACTACGAGACGCCCGCCGAGGAGACGATGGAGGCCCTTCATGATGTCGTGAAGGCGGGCAAGGCGCGCTATATCGGAGCGTCGTCGATGCTGGCCTGGGAGTTCGCCAAGCTGCAGTACACCGCCGACCTCAACGGATGGACACGGTTCGTGTCCATGCAGGACCAGTACAACCTCCTCATGCGCGAAGAGGAGCGGGAGATGTTCGGGCTGCTCGCCGATCAGGGTGTGGGGAGCGTCCCCTGGAGCCCGCTGGCGCGCGGCAGGCTCACCCGGCCATGGGGGGCGGAGACCACGCGGTCAGGAACCGACGCCGCCTACGGGCGTCTGTTCACCGAGGAGGAGTCGAATCGGAAGATCGTCGGGGCGGTGCAGTCGGTCGCCGAGGCACGCGGGGTCTCCATGGCCACGATCGCACTCGCGTGGGTCCTGGCGAATCCCGTCGTCAGCGCTCCGATCGTCGGGGCTTCCAAGCCGCGGCACCTGGAGGACGCCGCCGCGGCCCTCGACCTCACCTTGACGGACGAGGAAGCCGCCGCGATCGAGGAGCACTACACGCCTCGGAACGCCACTGGCATGAGCGCCGCCGACCGGCCACCGGCCCGCTGAGAGGCTGTGGCCCTCCAGCAGGACGCTGCCGCCGCGACGACGGGCCGACGACCGACCCGAGCACGGCGTGAAGAGGCCACTGGTGCCCGGGTGTTTGCTCCACGGAATCGCGGCAGCGTGCGAATGGCCGCCATCCGCGTGCTGTACCGGGACTGGGCCCACGAGCGCCCCACTTTCCAGTGCGCTGAGGACTCCGGGCAGTAACTCGTCGTGTGGACTGCGGAGTTCGGCAGCCCGGCCTCCGACAGCTTGCGTTACCTGGCGTCCACTATCGGGTCGGCGCCTATGCGCGCTTGATCGCGTCGAGTGGGGGAGACCCGGTCACCGCGGGGCCTGCGGGAACAGGCGCAGCGCGCTCGCTCGCTGTGGTGAGCGACCGCCAGCCGGCGCCCTCCTCCGACGGCGCCGCCGCGTCATTCGCCGCGATGTGGGCGTCGGCGAGCGGCACGGGGCCGGTGAGCGCCAGACTGTCGCCGAAGCAGGGGACGATCGTCCGCACCGGCCCTCCGCTCCTCCTCCGCCTGGCTCAGAGATATTCAATATCGGTGACATCCGGGAAATCGTTCATTCCGGATGTCGGCCTGGGTGTGTGCGCTCCGCAGACCGGTTCCGGTCACCGGACACACCACATACCCTGCCACTTTCACCGGAACCCGCGAAGGGGCGGATTTTATCCGGGGAATCCCGTATCCAGGGGAGAAATTCTTACCCCCCTTTCAGCGACCGGGCGATGCCACACTGGAGTCATGGCCGCCGACGCGCATCTGAGTGAGCTGGGAGAAATCCTCAAGTCGCGGAGGGCCGAGCTGACCCCGCGCACCGTCGGTCTGCCCGACACCGGTGGTCGGCGTGTGCCCGGTCTGCGCAGGGAGGAGGTCGCCCTGCTCGCCGCTATCAGCAGCGACTACTACACACGGCTGGAGCAGGGCCGCATCCAGCCGTCCGCATCGGTGCTGGCCGCTCTCGCCCATGTCCTGCGCCTGTCGGATCGCCAACGTGACCACCTGTTCGAACTGGCCGGCCGGCAACGGGCACGACACCGCCGACCAGCCGCACAGAAGGCGCACCCACAGCTGCTCCGCCTGCTCGACGATCTCACCGTGAGTCCCGGTATGGTGATCGGTCGACGTATGGACATCCTGGCCTGGAATCCGCTCGCTGCCGCCTTGTTCACCGACTTCGCGAAGGTGCCGGAAGGCAGGCGGAACTGCGTCCGCATCCTCTTCACCGATCCCGACATGCGGACGCTCTACGCGGACTGGCGGGCCGTCGCCCGTGACTGCGTGTCCCATCTGCGCATGGAGACCGCCAAACATCCCGAGGATCCACAGCTGATCAACTTGGTCGGGGAACTCTCGGTGGAGGACAGTGACTTCGGTCGATGGTGGGGAGGCCGACACGCGCCCTCGCGCAGGGCGGGCGTCAAGAGGTTCCACCATCCCGTCGTGGGCGAACTCGTCCTGGACTGGGACACCCTCATCTGCGGCGGCGACCCCGATCAGGAACTCGTCGTCTGGACGGCGGAGCCAGGCACGCCGTCGTACGACGGACTGAGCGCCCTCGCCTCGCGGGCCGCCGGTCGGCCCGGCGGGCTCACGACCGGTCAGGCCGGTGAGACCGGCTGATACGAAGGTCTCCTCGGCCCCTGCAATTCGACAGGCGACAAACCTGGGACAGAACTCTCCCCCTCACATTTCGACTGGATACTGCGACACTCGCTGCTATGCACACCGAAGCACATTTGTCTGAACTGGGAGAATTCCTCAGGGTGCGCCGGGCCCAGCTCAGCCCGCGGACCGTCGGTCTGCCCGAGTCCGGGGAGCCCCGGCGAGTGCCAGGGCTGCGCCGTGAGGAGGTCGCTCACCTCTTGGGGATCAGCACCCGTGCCTACGCGCGGCTGGAACAGGGGCGCACTCCCGTACCGAGGACGGTGCTCGCCACGCTCGCCCGCGTCCTGCACCTCGACGACGCCCAGCGCGACCACCTGTTCGAGCTGTCGGCAAAGGGCACGTGCGAACCGCGTCGCCGGCCGGCGCAGAAGGTCCATCCGCAGCTCAGACGCATCCTGGACGAACTGTCCACGACCCCCGCACTCGTCCTCGGCAGACACCTGGACATCCTCGCTTGGAATCCTCTCGCAGCCGCTCTGCTCACCGACTTCGACAAGCTCCCCGCGAACAGGCGCAACTACGCGCGGCTGATGTTCACCGACCCCGCCTTCCGTGAGCTCTGCCTCGACTGGAGGACGAACGCCCGAATCTGCGTGACCCATCTGCGCCTGGAGGCCGCCCGGTACCCCGGCGACCCGAAGCTGGCCGCGCTCGTCGGCGAGTTGTCGGTCGCCGACGCCGACTTCCGGCAGTGGTGGGCGGGCCGACAGATGAACGGCCTGTGGATGGGCACCAAGAGGCTGCGCCACCCGATCGTCGGCGACCTCACCCTCGACTGGGACACCCTGACCTGCACCGCCGACCCCACGCAGAAACTGGTCGTCGCGACCGCCGATCCCGGGACCCCGTCCCACGACGGGCTTCTGTTCCTGGCGTCATGGACTGCGGACTCCAACCGGCCCGCACAGGACGCGGCAGCATGAAACCTCAGGGGGCCAGGTGGGCCACCGCGCAGCCACACACACATGGCAGGGCCTTCGGGACGGCCTGACAGCCGCCATGGGGCTGCCGGGCAACCGCCCGTGGAGTGCCCCGGCCCGGCCCGGCGCGGAGAGAGACGCTGACCCTCCCGATCCGGAGTGGCGCATGCCCCCGGTATCAGGTGCGACGAGCGCTTTCCCCGGGATCAGATGCGACGAGCGCGTTCCCCGGGCGCCTAGAGGCGCGGTCGTTCCCCGTCAGAACCGGAGAGCTGCGACGACAACTCGTCGACCAGTTCGACCAGGTCCGTCGGCCGGTCGGGTCCCCACCAGTCGCCGAGCAGCTCGGTGAGAGAGTCCCGGCGAACCGCCGACAGCCGGGCCGCGGCGTCGCGGCCCGCGTCGGTGAGGGTCAGGTCCGTGCCCTCGATCGTGGCCAACTGCCGCTGCTCGATCTGCTGCAGGGCGGCCTGGATCACCGGCAGCGGCACCTGGCCGTACTCGGCGAGCCGTGCCGGCGGCAAAGACCTGTCCGGTCGTAGGGCCCGCAGCAGTAGCCAGCTGGAGGCGGGCAGGAGGTCGTATCCTGCCCGGGCGGTGATCTTCTCGTAGATGCCGCGCCGTCCGTCTCGTGACCCGAGGACGGACAGGGCCCGTTGCGCCTCCTCGCGCGAGGAGCGGTGCACGGGGTGGACGCTGAGCGTCTGCGCCATGTCGGGCGCGGTGACCGAGCCGCGCAGCCTGTCCTCCTTGAGGAACCAGGTCAGCGCGAAGGCGAGCAGGACGATCGGGGCCGCGTAGAGGAACACGTCAGTGATCGATGTGGCGTACGCGTGCAGAGCGGACGGGCGCAGCTCAGGCGGGAGTCGGTCCATGGCACGTGGGTCGGCCTCAAGCACGGTGGCCGACCGGGACTGGGTAGGCCCGGTGAACACGCCGTTCAGCTTGTCGTCGAGCCGGCTGGTGAAGACCGTGCCGAAGACGGCGACGCCGAACGCGGAGCCGATCGACCGGAAGAACGTGACCCCCGACGTGGCGACCCCCAGATTTTCGTACGACACCGCGTTCTGCACGATCAGGACGAGCACCTGCATGACCAGGCCGAGCCCGAAGCCGAACACGAAGAAGTACAGGCTCATCTCGAGGTCGCCGGAGGACTCCGTGAGCCGGTGCAGCAGCAACAGCCCTGCGGCGGTGACGGCGGTGCCGAGCACCGGGAAGATCCTCCAGCGCCCGGAACGGGAGACGACCTGGCCGGACAGCGTGGACGTCAGCAGCAGCCCGAGCACCATCGGCAGCATGTGCACACCCGACATGGTGGGCGACACCCCCTGCACGACCTGGAGGAACGTCGGCAGGTAGGTCATCGCACCGAACATCGCGAAGCCGATCACGAAGCTGATCGCCGAGGACAGCGCGAACGTACGGATGCGGAACAGCTGCAACGGCAGTACCGGTTCGGCAGCCTTGCGCTCGACGGCCAGGAACCACACGAGCAGTACGGCACCCAGTACCGCGGTCCCTATCAACGGGACCGAGGTCCATCCCCAGGTCCGGCCGCCGAGCGAGGTCACCAGGATCAGGCAGGTGGCGACGGACGCGATCAAAAGCGTCCCCAGGTAGTCGATCCGGTGCTTCTGCGACCGGACCGGGACCCGCAGCGCGGCGGCGATCACCACCAGGGCGACGGCACCGACGGGCAGGTTGACGTAGAAGACCCAGCGCCAGCTCAGACGGTCCACGAACAGCCCGCCGAGCAACGGCCCCAGCACGCTGGTCGCGCCGAAGACGGCACCGAACAGGCCCTGGTAGCGGCCCCGGTCCCGGGGCGGCACGATGTCGCCGACGATCGCCATCGACAGGACCATCAGGCCACCGCCGCCGAGTCCTTGAAGCGCGCGGAACGCGATCAGCTGCGGCATGTCCTGCGCCAGACCGCACAGCGCCGATCCGATCAGGAAGATCACGATCGCGGCCTGGAAGAGCTTCTTGCGCCCGTACTGGTCGCCCAGCTTGCCCCACAGCGGGGTCGCGGCGGTCGAGGCGAGCAGGTAGGCGGTGACGACCCACGACAGGTGACTCATTCCGCCGAGGTCACTGACGATCGTCGGCAAAGCGGTGGACACGATGGTCTGGTCAAGCGCCGAGATGAGCATGCCGAGCAGCAACGCGCCGATGGACACCCGCACCCTGTGTCGGTTTCCCGCCGCCGACTGCGGCTCCACCACCTGTCCGCCTACCTCATGGACCACAGTTCCGTTCCCTCCGGTACAGGCAATCGGACCTGTTGCTTCCGCCCGGGCCGCGCCGCTGACCATATCGGCAGGGCCAACAGGTGCGCACCGGTGTATGGGGGGGAGGAATGCATCCCCTGGGTAATTCATCCCGGGGATGAAATGGGTCCCTTTTGCTTTTTCCTCGACACTGGGAAATTTACTGTCCAACTCACAACTGCGGACATGCACTTGCTGCCGTGATGCGTCTCGTCGAGCCCGTCCTCGACCTGCACGGTGCGTCCTACCGCTACGACGTCGGCAGTTGGGGGCCGACGGAAGCCGACCGCCCGGCCACCGACGACCGCCGGCTGCCACTGGAACAGGCGTAGCCCGGCATCGCGCGGAAGGTCTGAAGGATTTCTGCCACCACCCCGTCGGACAGGCCCACTTCACCTCGCGGCGATACCGCCGACCGGCCCGTACTCACCTGGACACCCGACCATGGCCACTCCGGACACCCCCACGCCGCCCACCGCGAGCGTCCCCGCCACAGCGGACGGGAACAGGATGAGCCGCGGCCTGACTCTGCTGTTCGCAGTCGCCGGCGGCACCGCCGTCGCCAACCTCTACTGGGCACAGCCGCTGCTCGGCTTCATCGGCAGCGACCTGCATGCCTCGACCGCGTCGGCAGGCTGGCTCGTGACAGCCACCCAGATCGGCTACGCGACCGGAGCGCTGCTGCTGGTCCCGCTCGGCGATGTCCTCGACCGGCGCCGGTTCATCCCTGGAATGATGCTCTGCGCGGCCCTCGCGCTCATCGCCTGCGCCATAGCTCCTTCCCTGGGCGCGCTCCTGGTGGCGACCACTCTCCTCGGGTTCACGACTGTCAGCGGCCAGTTGCTCACCCCGCTCGCCGGCGACCTCGCCGACGACACCAACCGCGGGCGGGTGGTGGGGACGGTGGTCTCCGGTCTGCTCATCGGAATCCTCACCTCCCGCACCATCAGCGGACTCCTCGCGGACGCGGCCGGATGGCGCGCCATCTACTTCGTCGCCGCCACGGTCTCGCTCGCCTTCGCGTTGCTCCTCAGCCGAGCGATCCCTCCGGTCGCCCCGAAGGTCCACCTGCCGTACCCACGGCTGTTGCTCTCGGTGTGGCAGGTGATCCGGCAGGAGCGCGCGGTGCGCTGGACGCTCTTCCTCGGTGCCACCGCCTTCGCGGTCTTCACCCTGTTCTGGACCGGGCTTACCTTCCTGCTCGGCGCGGAGCCGTTCTCCTACTCGGTCTCCGTGATCGGTCTGTTCGGCCTCCTCGGTCTGGCCGGGGCGCTGGCCGCCCGGCGTGCCGGGCGACTCCATGACCGGGGCAGGTCCATGCCGGCGACCGGGTGGGGGTGGGCGGTGGTCGTGGTCTCGTTCGTCGTCGCGGCCCTCGCCGAGCGTTCCGTCGTGGGGATCGTCGTGGCCGTCGTGCTGCTCGACATCGCCGTGCAGGGCGTGAACATCCTCAACCAGACACGGCTGTTCGCGCTCGCGCCGGGAGCCCGCAGCCGCCTCAACACGGCCTTCGTCACCTGCAACTTCCTCGGCGGTGCGGCAGGCTCCGCCGCCGCCTCCGTCCTGTGGTCCGTCGGCGGCTGGACGGCCGTCGCGCTGACCGGCGCCGGTCTCGCCTGCGTCGCACTCCTCGTGTGGGTCCTCGGCCGCCGCGGACCGCTCCTCTCCGCAGGAAGCGATTGAGCGCCCTCCCTCGAACGCCAACTTTTCTACTGCTGTTCCAGTAAGGAGATATCGCGCATGACCACCGCACAGCACAAGATCGGCTCCGGGTTCGACGCCAGGAGCACCGCCGCCGACGTCCTCCAGGGCATCGACCTGAGCGGCAAGCTCGCGATCGTCACCGGCGGCTACTCGGGCATCGGCCTGGAGACCACCCGTGCGCTCACCCGGGCCGGCGCCCACGTCGTCGTCCCCGCGCGGAGGCCCGCGGACGCCCGGGATGCGCTCGACGGGGTCCTCGGCGTCGAGGTGGACGAGCTGGATCTCGGCGACCTGGAGAGTGTTCGCGGATTCGCGGAGCGGTTCCTCGCCTCAAGCAGGAGTGTCGACTTCGTCATCGACAGCGCCGGGATCATGGCATGCCCCGAAACGCGGGTCGGGCCCGGCTGGGAGGCGCAGTTCGCGATCAATCACCTCGGTCACTTCGCCCTCGTCAACCGTCTGTGGCCGGCGCTCGAACCCGGCGGTGCACGGGTCGTCTCCGTCTCCTCCGGCGGCCATCACATGTCCGGCATCCATTGGGACGACGTCCAGTGGGAGCGGGGCTACGACAAGTGGCAGGCGTACGGGCAGGCGAAGACCGCGAACGCGCTTTTCGCGGTGCACCTGGACAGGCTGGCCAAGGACTTCGGCGTCCGCGCCTTCGCCGTGCATCCCGGCGTCATCATCACACCGCTCCTGCGGCACGTGCCCGAGGAGGAGAAGGTGGAGTTCGGCTGGTTCGACGAGGACGGCAACCTGCGCGACCCGGACTTCTTCAAGACCCCGCAGCAAGGCGCGGCCACGCAGGTGTGGGCCGCGAATTCCCCCCAGCTGGAGGGCCTGGGCGGTCTCTACCTCGAGGACTGTGACGTGGCCGAGCCCGCTCCCGCCGACGGCGAGATGCGCGGTGTGAGGGACTGGGCGACCGACCCCGGGCAGGCGGCGCGCCTGTGGGAGCTGTCGGCGGAGCTGACGGGTGTGAACGCGTTCGCCGCGTAGTGTGTGTGGCCGGACGTCGTACGACGTCCGGCCACACACATGTGACGTTGAGGTCAGCGGTGTCCGCGCCCGCACGTCCCCCGCGTCAGAAGGTCAGGACCAGTCGGCCGCGCACTCCGCCTGCGGCGAGGAGCCGGTGTGCCTCGGCGGCCTGTTCCGCCGGGAAAGTCCTGGCGACCCGAAGGGTGATCTGGCCGTCCTCCGCCTGCTGCCGCAGCCGGTCGAGTTTGGCGTGCTCGCGGGCATAGCGGAACACGACGATCGGCTCGTAGACGATGCCGCGTTCACCGGGACCGTCGTAGCCGCGCAGGGTCACCACCCGGCCGCCGTCACGCACCGCCCGGGCGGTGAGAGCGCCGAGCGACGCGCCGTCGAGGAGCCCGTCGACGCCCTCCGGGACCTCCGTGCGGACCCGGTCCGGGTACTCGGCGCCGCGACGCAGGACGATGTCGGCACCGAGTTCCTTGACCAGGGTCTCGTCCTGCTCCGAGGCATCGGCCACCACCCGCAGCCCGTCCGCCTTGGCCAGTTGTACGGCATAGCCGCCCACCGCACCGGCTGCTCCGGTGACGGCGACGGTCTGCCCGGCCTCCAGGCCGAGGGTATCCAGTGCCAGGCGCGCGGTCAGACCGTTCATCGGCAGCGACGCGGCCTGCGCGTCGCTCACGCCGTGGGGTGCGCGCACCACCGACTCCGCCGGTACGACGATCTGCTCGGCGTAGGCGCCGCGGGAACCGTCAGGGAGCACGAGCGCCATCACCTGGTCACCGACGCTGAGGTCCGTGTCCGTGTCCGCACCGATCTGGTCCACGACACCGGCGGCCTCCATGCCGGGAACGAACGGCGGCCGGGCGTCCGGAGACCGGGCGGGTCCGCTGCGCTGGAGGGCGTCGACCGCGTTGACGGTCGCGGCCCGCACACGGATGCGCACCTCGCCCGGACCGGCCTCGGCAGCGGGCAGCTCCAGAACCTGAAGCACCTCCGGCCCACCGAATTCCGTGAAACCTACAGCCTTCATGCGAAGCACCTCATTGTCTGACATGCGGTCGTTGAGGTGTCCGACCTTTCCGTCTCGCGTACGCCCGGAAAAGGGGAAGGTTTCTTGGCGGGATACGGCTATAGGGGGGATGTATGTATCCCCCTCATCTGTGACACCGCACCGCCGGTCTGCCCTTGCGGGCGCGCGGGAGAGAAGGCTCAGGTAGCCGCGTCGGACGCCGACGGTTCCTGGTCGGCGGTCCAGGAGGCGAGCAGGCGTAGCCCGTCGTGGGAGGGGGTGCCGGGTTCCGCGTTCCACACGATGATGTGCTGGTCGGGATCCGTACCGCAGGTGAGCGTGTTCCAGTCGAGCGTCAGCTCGCCCACCACAGGGTGACGCAGCCTTTTGACGCCATTGCCCCGCATCGCGACGTCGTGTTCGGTCCACCACTGCCGGAACTGTGGGTCACGGGCGGAGAGCTCGTCGACCAGTGAGGTGAGAGGCTGGTCGTCGGGGTAGCGCGCGCTCTCCATGCGCAGCTGGGCGATGGCCAGCCGGGTGACCTCCTCCCAGTCGACGTACAGCTCACGCATCCAGGGTTCGGTGAACAGCAGCCGCACGAACACCCGCTCCGGCTCGGGGTAGCGCCCGAAATCGGTCCACAGGGCGGCGGCGAGTCGGTTCCAGCCCAGGATGTCGGTGCGCCGGCCGATGACGAAGGCCGGGGAGGCGCTGAGGTCGTCCAGCGTGCGCTGCAGCTGCGGGTCCACCTGCTGGCGCTCGCGGTACACGGTCGGGCGCACCCGCTCCTTCGCCGCGAGATCGAAGAGATAGGTGCGCTGGGCGTCGTTCAGACGGAGCACCTGGGCGATCTCGTCGAGGAGGGGAGCTGACGCTTGGAGCCGGCCCTGCTCGATCCGGGTGTAGTACTCGGTGCTGATCGCGGCGAGGAGTGCCACTTCCTCACGGCGTAGTCCGTTCACGCGCCTCCGTGGCCCGCCGCGGAGGCCGACCTCGGAGGGGGTGAGCTCAGCACGACGGGCCTTGAGGAACTCACCCAGCTCGTTCAGATGCGGGTTGCGGTTCATGACCTTCAGCCTGGCACAAACGCCGCATCTTGTGAGGGGTACGGATCCGTCCCCTGGCTGATCGGCCAGTGGGCACGATCCCCTCGATTGTGGTCTGGCCCGCAGCAGGACAGATGGCCCGGGGCGCGAGCGCGCCACGGGCCACCGGTGGGAGCTTTCCGAGTTGTCAGCTCAGTGCCTTGACCAGCTCCTGGGCGAGGGCAACGGCCGAGACCGGGTTCTGGCCGGTGTAGAGGGTGCGGTCGACCTGGACGTGCGGGGTGAACGGGTCGGCCTCGCGGTAGTCCGCCCCGAGTTCGCCCACGAGGCGGTCCTGGAGCAGCCACTTCGCGCGGTCGGCGAGACCGTTCAGCTTCTCCTCGGCGTTCGACAGGCCGGTGAGGCGGTAACCGTGGAACGGGGATGTTCCGTCCGGGCCGATCGTCGCCAGCAGTGCCGCGGGTCCGTGGCACACCAGGGAGACCGGCTTGCCCGAGGCGAGCCACTGGATGAGCAGCTTGCCGGAGGCGGCGTCCTCGGGCAGGTCCTCCATCGGGCCCCAGCCGCCGGGGTAGAAGACGGCCACGTAGTCGTCGATGTTCACGTCCTCGATGCGCATCGGGTGCGCCAGCTCGGTGGCCTCGCGCAGGGCGGTCCGCATGCGCTCGGCGCCTTCCTCGCCGCCGTTGAAGTCCGCGGTGAGGCTGAGTGCGTCCGCGGTCGGCGGTACACCGCCCGGCGTCGCCGCCGCGATCTCGTATCCGGCCTCCTTGAAGACCTGGTAGGGGCCGATCGCTTCCTCGGCCCAGAAGCCGGCCGGCTGGCGGGTGCCGTCGGCCAGCGTCCAGTGGTCGGACGCGGTGATCACGAAGAGGATCTTCGCCATGGTTGTCGTCTCCTGGTGAGGGTGTCAGCCCTTGAGGGCTTCCTGGAGGATGTGGCTGTCGGCGGCCTGCCGCATGCTCACGGCCTTGCCGTCGCGGACGGTCCACAGGTGGATGAACCGGACGTCGGCCTTGTTCCCGGTCTTCGTCTCGGCGTGGTAGTGGCCGAACACGAAGACATGGCCTTCGTCGTCGGCGTAAAACTCCTCGGGCACCGCGCCGAAGGAGTCGTAGTTCGGCATCGTCCTGCCGAAGAAGTTCTTGGCCGCGTCGTCCCAGCCGTGGTAGACACCGCTGTTCGGGAAGCCGGGGGTGATGTCCCAGATGAGGTCCGGCGCCATGACCTCACTGGTGACTTCGGGGGCCATCCCGGACTCGTACAACCGGCGGATGAGGGCGAGGCTCGGGGAATCGGACATGACGTACTCCTTGCGGGGGGTGGTGGGTGGTGGGTGGAGCGGGGAATGGGCTCTGGGATCAGGCGGCGAGGGCGGTCCGCCCGGCGCGGAAGATCGTGGCCTGACGTGCGACGCGGGCGCCCAGGTGCTCCGCGGTGGCGATGTCCGACTTGTGGACCGCCTCCGGGCCGGCGTCGGTCGGGCTCTGGGCGCCGGCGCCCAGGAAAAAGCCCAACCGGTTGATGTCGTCCTCGCTGCCCGTGGTGGAGTCCCAGCCCGGCTGCAGACCCAGGCTGATCCAGTGCATGCCGTGCTGGGCGGCCATCGTGGCGAAGTAGCCCAGGGTGGACGACTTGTCGCCGTTCTTGGCACCGGAGTTGGTGAAACCCGCGGCGAGCTTGTCCACCCAGGCCTGGGAGAACCAGCGCTTGCTGCTGGCCTCGGCGAACGCGTGGAAGGCCGCGGAGGCGGTACCCATGTAGGTGGGGGCGCCGAAGACGATCGCGTCAGCGGCGTCCAGCTGTGCCCACTGCTCGTCTGTGACGGTGTCGACGGAGATCGAGACGACCTCGACGCCCGCTCCCGCCGCACCACGCGCCACGGCTTCGGCGATGACGGCCGTGTGGCCGTAGCCCGAATGAAAGGCGATGGCGACGGTGGGGCGGCCGGGATGGGACATGGTGAACGTGCTCCTCGAATGATTTCTACGGCGGGTTCGGCTCTCCGGGCGTTTGCCCTGGGGGCCTGCTACTGAAGGACGGCGAAGAACTTCACCATCTTGGTGAGCGCCTGATCCATGTACTCGGGAACGTCGTACATGGCGATGTGAGTCGCGCCGTCGACGACGAACAATTCCTTCGGGCCCTTGGAAAGCTCGTAAGCCTGGTCGCTGAAAACCTTTGTGTCGGCCTTGCTCCCCGCGATGAGGAGCAGCGGCTGGGTCAGCAGTTCCGGAATTTGATCGAACGCCGAGAACGCGTACATCTTGTCCATGCTGGTCAGCAGAAAACGGCCCTTAGAACGAGGATGCTGACCACGCGGGGTTCGGTAGTAGTCGTATCCCTCGCGGAGGAGGTCCGGCGTGTTGTCGTCGATCTCCTCCAGCGTTTCCGGGACGAACGGGGCGTAGACGGGCTCTGCTCCCCTCGCCTCCGCTGTGCGCTGTTGAGCGACCATCTCCAGGGCCTTGATCTGCTCGGACACCGGAGACAGATGCCCCAGGAAGCCCCTGGAACCTTCGCCCATCGGAGCCGCGCTGACGGTGGCGACCGCCTTGAAACGGCGTTCGGTCTGCGCCACGCTGATCGCGTAACCGCCACCGGCGCAGATGCCGAAGACGCCCATCCGCTCGGTGTCCACGTACGGGAGAGCGGTGAGGAAGTCCGCCGCGCAGCGGGCGTCCTCCACTCTTGTCGTCGGGTCTTCCAGAAGGCGCGGTTCGCCGCCGCTCTCTCCCTGGTAGGAGGAGTCGTAGACCACGGTGACGAATCCCTCGGAAGCCAGCCGCTTCGCGTACTGGCCGATGGTCTGTTCCTTCACACCGCCGGCCGGATGAATTCCGACAAGGGCCGGGTATTTTTTATCTTCTTCGAAATTGTCCGGCAGGTGGAGGTGTCCCGCTATCTCTACGGCCTTGTTCCTGAATGAAACAGTCTCGACCATGGCGCCTGTCCCTTTGTCGGCCGCGGTCCGCCAATCGGCGGTCCGCACACCATGATTCTCCGGTGTGGAGATGATGTCCACTCACGATGGGGGGAAGAAATCATCCCCTGGATATGAATTCCCGGGTAGCCGCCTCTCCGTCTCATTCCGGGGGGTGATGCGGCGCGCGGCATTCCTGCCCGTGCGCGGTGGGCAGGGTCTTTGCGTGTAGTCGATTTGTCCGGTTGATCAGGCGATCCCGAGGACTGTCAGGGGCCGTTGTGGGTCGCGGGCGATGTAGCGGCAGGCGGCAGCGATGCTGGTGTGTTTGTCCTGGCGGAACACGCTGATAGCGAGGTTGCGCAGGGTAGCCATGACGCGGGGCAGGCCGTCGGTGCGGATTTTCGAGGCGTCCTCGCTGAAGGTGGTGTCGCGGACGTGGTGGAGCTGGTTCTCGATCTTCCAGTGGCTGCGGATCCATCCCGCCAGCTCGGCTCCTGAAGCGACCCCGGCGGGGAGACTGGTGACGAAGTACAGACGCTGGATGGAAACCTTTTTGCTGGTCAGGTCCTTGCGCCAGCGCACGACCTGGAGGGCCTGTAAGGCTCCGGGGTAATCGAGGTGGCGAAAGGCCGCGGCTTTGAGACGTCGGATCTCGGTGCGGTGGTGGCCGGTGGCCTTGTCGTAGTGGTCGAGACCGATGTTCCTCCAGGGCAGCTTTCTCAACCGGGCGAGCAGATGGGGGTGGTTGGCCTTGACCACGGCGATGTAGTGCGCGTGCTGCTCACGCAGCCAAGTGCCGTTGGCGTGCTGGGTGTGGGCCGCGTCCGCTGTGATCACGGTGTTCGCCAGGTCGATGTCTCTCAGCAGCGGGATGGAGGCGGGGGTCTCGTTGCTCTTGTCGTCGATCCGCCGCTGCCCGAGCACGGTGCCGGCGTGGTCCATCGCGGCCAGCAGCCACACCGCCTTCCCACCCGCTCGCCGCGATCCACGCAGCACCTTGCCATCGACCGCCACCGCCCTCCAACGTCCTGCTTCCTTAAGACGCTGATCGGGCGCCGGTTCCACAAGAGCATGACGCTGTCGGCCATCGCGCAGATGCTGCATCGGCATGGCTTCAGTCACCAGGTCCCCGCCCGCCGCGCGAGCGCAACGAGGCAGCTGTCACCGGGTGGGTGAAGGAGACATGGCCCCAGGCGAAACACCGTGGCGGCGCTCGGGGCCTGGCTCTGCTTCGAATTGCGCCGTGAGGCGCTGTGTTTCGTGTGGAGGTGAGAGACCCTCGCCGCTGACCTGTCGCAGCAGGGAGGTGGAGCTGAGGGCAGCCTGATCCGGGTGATGCCGGGGAGGGCGGGAGCGGCCCTGACAAAGCCGGGACGTGCCAGTACTGCCAGATGGTGCGGGTTCGGCGAGCGGGTTGGAGAGGAGTACGCGAGGAACCGGCGTCTTTACGTCTCTTAACGATGCCATCGGCTCGAACCTGGTGGATCTGGGCCGGAAGCGGTGCGCACCCACCGCCATTGGCGGTGGAGAACTTCTTGGCCGGTCCTTCGAAGCCGTCCGGGAGGCCACGAGGAAGGACTACGGCGCACTCGTGGCGATGCCGCAGGGACACAGTCGGGCTCCTACTTCGACGAGCGAAGCACAGTGAACACGGGAACCATCCGGTCTCAACTCCTCAGCGGCGGGCAGTCAGTTCGTCTCCGGGGATAGGCGCATCGACCGCCGAACGGGTCGGGTGGGGCGGAGCCGCCGTAGTACTCCGAGCCGGGGAGAGCCCGGAGCATGGGGAAGGGCGGCAGCGGTATCGGGAAGGGAAGGATGCTGCAATGCCGAAAGATGCATCGCCGAATGGCGGTGCCGCGCCGGATGCGGACCCCGTTGGTCGGCGTCAGCGGGTATCGGAGATGCAGGCCAAGCTTCTCCGTGGGCCACAGTGCTTTCGGGGCGCCCACCGCAGCGGATGCGTTGAACGCCATTGCATACGGCGGTACGGCCGAACGTGTCTGGGCGTGCGGCAGGTCGTTGCCCCGCTGAACGGTCCGGACAAGTTTCTCCTCAACTTGACGTTGCCGGTCCGGTACCGCGGCAGTGGTGCCCACCGTGGCGATCCGCGCTGTCGTCCGCGTTGTTGTTCACGAGGTGGGTGTTTCCTGGGCGTCGAAGCCGTAGATCCAGCCGTTGCGCACCAGCGGGTCGGATTCTGCCAGTGCGGCGTCGCGAGCCTTCTGCTCGGGTCCGTCTGGCAGGTGGTTGATCTCCCTGCGGGCGTGACTGATCTCCTGCAGACGTGTGGTGCGTTCGATCCGCGCAGCCTCGTACTGCTTCAGCCCTTGCTCAGGATCGTTCGCATGCGCGCCCAGGCAGCGGGCCAGAACGGCGGCGTCCTCGATGGACTGGGCCGCGCCCTGGGCGAAGAAGGGGAACATGGGATGCGCGGCGTCACCGAGCAAGGTGATCCTGCCGCGGCTCCAACGCCGTAGTGGCGCCCGGTCCAGCATCGCCCAGCGCCCGGGTACACCGCCGGCGGTGATCAGGTCCGTCACCCGCGGGTCCCAGTCGGTGAACTCGGCATGGAACTCCTCGATCGTGGCCGTCGTACTCCAGGACTCGTCGGTGTAATCCCCGGCCGGGGCGAATGCGACGACATTGACGGCCTGCCCACTGGCGACCGGATAGTGCACGAAGTGCCGTCCGGGCCCGAGCCAGAGGGTCTGGGCGCGGCGCAGGGCGAAGTCGGGCGCGGCTCGGGCGGGCACGATGGTGCGGAAGGCGCAGATACCGGAATACGTCGGTGGTGAGGGCTCGGTCACCGCGCTGCGGACGACGGAGTGCACGCCGTCGGCGCCGATGGCAATGTCCGCCTCGACCTGGCTGCCGTCGGCGAAACGCAGCAGTACGACGTCCTTGCGTACGTCGACCGCCGTGCACCGTGCGCCCAGGCGAACCCACCCACTGGGCACAGCCGCCTTGAGCGAGTCCAGCAGGTCGGCCCGGTGCACGACATAGGTGCGCTCGCCGTAGAGCCGTTCACAGACACCGCTCAGTTTCTCGACCGAGAGCACGTGGCCGTCCGTCCAGCGGCGGAACTCCCAACCCCAGTCCAGTGGCACGGCCCGGCGGAGGAACTGGTCCATGACGCCGAGGCGCCGCAGCAGCCGTACGGCATTGGGAGCCATCACGAGCCCGGCGCCGACCTCGGTGAGTGCGGGTGCCTGCTCATAAACGGTGGCTGTCAACCCCGCGCGGCGCAGGAAGGCACCGGCGGCGAGACCACCGATGCCGCCTCCGACGATGGCAATGCGCGGACCTGGCACGGTGGCAGGCATTGATGGACTCCTCTGGTCGTCGATGCCAAT
Source organism: Streptomyces violaceoruber (assembly GCA_000720805.1). Classification (GTDB taxonomy): domain Bacteria; phylum Actinomycetota; class Actinomycetes; order Streptomycetales; family Streptomycetaceae; genus Streptomyces; species Streptomyces cellulosae_A. The sequence goes on along the minus strand of JODI01000063.1, from coordinate 30,006 downwards.
GAACTGGCCACCCCAGATCCTGACGGGCGTCGTGGGCCACCGGAACGGCTGTGTTCATTGAACGGACGCCGGTTTCGAGGCCACCGTCAAGCTGGTTCGTCAAGACGAGCGGTACCGCACAGCGAAGAGGCCGCAGCCGGATACTGACGATTGTCGGCGGCAGCAGGGCTGCGGAGGTCGTGCCGACGCTTCGAATCCGCCGCGACGCTTGTCGACCAGCACCGAGCCGACACCCACTCGGGTTGGTGGAGCGTGGCTGGTTCACACGAGGTCCGCGAGGTTCTCCGTGACACCAAGCGATTCAGGAATGCCAGGGTCATCCTTGAGGCGCTCCCGACCGCGCACTCTGCCAGGTGGCCCCCAGGGTCGCCCCGGGCGCCCATCCGGCGCTGATCAATAGCTCAGCAGGACGGGCTGACAGGCCGTACATGAGGGGCCTGTCGGCCCGACACTGGCTCACCCCTCAGGCGCGTTCCACAGCCCATTGAGTTCCGCCCAGTGCGGGGCCGGACCCCGTAGACCAGTGGGGTGGTCGGGAGCCGAGGGGCGCAGCCCGGCGAGGACCAGGTCGAGGTAACGCAGGTGGAGCTCGGCGGCGCGTTCACCGGTGACGGGGATTCGTGCGCTGAGGAGTTCGAGCAGGAGCGGGATGTCGGCGGAGGTGAAGTCGGCGCGCAGCACCCCTGCCCGGTGTGCGCCTCCCACCAGGTCGTCGAGGGCGGCCCGGAGCTCGGCAGCGGCGGCCACGACCTCGTTCGTGGCCGGCAGCCGGCCGCCGACCAGGGGGAGGAGCGGACCACTCGACCCCTGGGCGGACAACGCGTCCCGCAGGAAGCGGGCGAAGGAGGCCCAGGGGTCGAGCTCCTCGGTGAGAGCCGTGCGTGCCTGGGTGACGAGCTGTTCCATCCCCACGATCCGCATCCGCTGAGCCAGCAGTTCCTTGCTGGGGTAGCGGCGGTAGAGGCTGCCCATGCCGATTCCGGCTCGACGGGCGATCTCCGAGACGGGGGCGTCCCAGCCGCGCTCGGCGAAGACCTCGCGTGCGGCCCGCATGAGACGGGCGTCGTTGCGGTCCGCCTCCCGTCGGCGGCCGCGTTGCGTACCCGTGTGTGTGTCACCCATGGCCAAGCATTCTCCCCTACATGCGTGCCACGCCGAGCCCACCGTCGACGGTGAGGATCTGGCCGGTGACGAAGCCGGCCTCCTCGCAGACAAGCATCGCGATCGCTCGGGCCACATCGTCCGGTTCCGCGACCCGCCCCAGCGGGGTGTGCTCCGCGAAGCGCCGTTGGGTCTCCTGCGGTACCCCGGCGCTGCCCTCGGTGCGGACGAAGCCCGGTGCCACGACGTTGACGTTGACGCCGAGCGGACCGGCCTCGTGGGCGACGAAGCGGGCGAAGGTGTTCAGGGCGGCCTTGGCGGTGCCATGGGCGATCTGACCCGGGGCGGACGGGCCGTCGGCCACGGCGCTGGAGACGTACACGATCCGGCCCTGTCCCTGGGCGCCCATGATCGCCAGCGCCTGCTGGGTGAGGGTGTAGACGGAGGCCAGTTCGCCCGTCAGCTTCGCCTGGAAGTCGTCCCAGGCGAGGGCCTGGACCGGTGTGGGGGTGAAGTGGGGGGCGGCGTTGCAGACCAGGACGTCGAGGCGCCCCTCGACCGCGGTGCGCCGCAGCAGTTCGACGGCCTGTGCGGGGTCGCGCACGTCGCCCTGCAGGGCAAAGGCCTCGCCGCCGTCGGCCTCGATGTTCTTGACCACCTGCTCGGCCGATTGGCGGTCCGAGAAGTAGTTGACGGTGACGCGGTATCCGCGAGCCGCGAGCTCCCGCGAAGCCGCCGCGCCTATTCCCCGGCCTCCACCGGTCACCAGCGCCGTCGGCCTGGGTGTCGCCTTCATGTGTCCTCCGTGTCGGCAAAACGATGTGTATTACATCGAAGTTATCGGAGCGGAGCGCTCCGTTCAAATCGCTTGCACGCCGACCGCCTGCGACCTGGGCTCGCGCCGATGTCGCAGGTGGCATGAGGCGGTATCGACGTCTCAGCTGATGTGCGCAGGCGTGTGCAGAACCCTGACGGGTCCGACGCGGCGGGTCGGGCCGGTGAGATGGAGGGTGCCAGTGAGCTGGATTTCGGTGCTGGAGGTGCCGAGCATGACGGTGATCTCGCCGGGTTCAGCGATGCGGTGCAGGTCGGGTCCGGTATAGGCGAGTCGGTCGGCGTGCAGGCGGAAGGTGACCCTGCGCTGCTCGCCGGGGGCGAGGCGGACTCGGGCGAAGCCAGTCAACTGGGTTACGGGTCGGGGGAGTTGGGCGATCGGGTCCGCGGTGTAGAGCTGGACGACTTCGGAACCGGGGAGGTCGCCGGTGTTGCGGACCAGGCAGCTGATCTCGACCTCGCCGTCGGTGGGGATCTCCTCGGCGCTCAGTTCGAACCCGTCGTAGGCGAATGTCGTGTAGGACAGTCCGTGCCCGAAGGGGTAGGCCGGGGTGGGGTCGAGGTTGCTCACGCCCTGGGTGTTGCCGCCGAGCGGGGCGTGCAGGTAGGTGCCGGGCTGGCCACCTGCTGTCCGCGGGATCTGCACCGGCAGCTTGCCCGACGGGTTGATCCGCCCGGAGAGTACGCCGGCCAGGGCTGGGCCGCCCTCCTCGCCGGGGAAGAACGCCTGGACGACGGCGGCCGCGCGGTCGGCGTAGGCACCGAGCGCGTACGGGCGGCCGGAGACGACGAGAAGGACGACCGGGGTGCCGGTGGCCAGCAGGGCCTCGACGAGTTCGTCCTGGACGCCCGGCAGGGAGAGGTCCTCCGCGTCGCAGCCCTCGCCGGAGGTGCCGAGGCCGAAGAGGGCGGCGCGGTCGCCGACGACGGCGATACAGACGTCCGCCTGCCGGGCCGCCTCCACCGCCGCGTCGAACCCGCTGCGGTCGCTGTCCTTGACGGGGCAGCCCTGTTCGTACGCGATACGGGTGCCGGGCAGCTCCGTCGCCAGGGCGTTCAGCAGAGTGCGGGCCTCGATGCCGTTGTCGTGGCCGGGGTGGTGGGGCAGGACGTGGTTGGGGAAGGAGTAGCAGCCGAAGAAGGCGTTGGCGTCGTCGGCGCACGGGCCAATGAGGGCGATGGACCCGGTGTCCGGCGCCAGGGGCAGGTGCCCGCCCCGATTGCCGAGCAGTACGACGCTCTGCTCGGCCAGCTCGCGGGCGATGGCCCGGTGCGCGGGCGGGTCCAGGTCGATGGGGCCCTCTGGGGTGGTGTCCGGGTTGAAGTCGGGGTCCAGCAGGCCCAGTTCGGTCTTCTGGCGCAGTACGCGTCGTACGGCCCGGTCGACGAGGCCCTCGGAGACAGTTCCCGCGCGGACGAGTTCGGCGAGGGGTTCGCCGTAGCAGAGGGTGTCGGGGAGTTCGACGTCGATGCCTGCGGTGAGGGCGATGGCGCCGGCCTCGCCCTCGGTGGCGGCGATGCGGTGCATGGTGCGCAGGAAGGCGATGGACCAGTAGTCGGAGACGACCGTGCCCTCGAATCCCCACTCCTCGCGCAGCAGCCGGGTGAGCAGGGAGGGGTCGGCACCGGCCGGCATGCCGTCCACGTCGGCGTAGGAGTTCATGACCGAGCGGGCGCCGCCCTCCCGTATCGCCGTCTCGAACGGCGGCAGGATCACGTCGGCGAACTCGCGCGGGCCCATGGAGACGGGGGCGTGGTTGCGGGCGGCCTTCGAGGCGGAGTAGCCGGCGAAGTGCTTGAGGGTGGCGATGATCCCGGCGCTCTCCAGGCCGCGCACATAGGCCGTGCCGGTGGTGGCGACGAGGTAGGGGTCCTCGCCGAGCGTCTCCTCGACGCGGCCCCAGCGGTAGTCGCGTACGACGTCGAGGACGGGGGAGAGGCCCTGATGGACGCCGACTTGGCGCATGCTCGTGCCGATGGCGTGGGCCATGCGTTCGACGAGTGAGGGGTTGAAGGCGGCGGCCCAGGCCAGTGGGGTGGGGAAGACGCTGGCGTGGTGGGTGGTGAACCCCGTCAGGCACTCCTCGTGGGCGATTGCGGGGATGCCGAGCCGGGTGCTGTCCATCAACTCGCGCTGTAGGAATGTGAGTTGGCGAGCTCCCTCGGCCGGATCGACCGGCTTGGTGCCGAACGGGCGGGTGAGGTGGCCGAGTCCGTCCTTCCTGGCCTCGGCGAAGTCGGTGTGGCGGGCGAAGACGTCCTGCATCGGGGCGACGTTGCCGCTGACCCGCTCGACGCCGGGCCAGGCGCTGCCGAGCTGGGCGAGCTTCTCCTCCAGGGTCATCTCCGCGAGCAGGGCCTCGACCCTGTCGTCACGAGGGCAGGCCGGATCGGCCCAAGGTGTGGTCATGGTGCGTTCCTCGGGGTGGTGTGGGGCGCGGTGGATTCAGGAGTGGGTGGACGGTGGGGCGGTCGAGGCCCGCACCACCAACTGGGTTGCCAGCTCCACCCGGTGGCTGTCCAGGCGCTCGCCGGCGGCGAGGCGGAGCAGCGTCCGCAGCGCGGCACGGCCGATCTCGATGAACGGCTGCCGGACGGTGGTCAGGGCAGGGGCGGAGGTGCGGGCCGCGGCGGTGTCGTCGAAGCCGACCACGCTGACGTCGTGCGGTACCCGCAGTCCGTGGACGCGGGCGGCCTCGATGACGCCGAACGCCTCCAGGTCGTTGCCGGCGAACACGGCGGTGGGCGGTTCGTCCAAGGCGAAGAGTTCCAGGGCTGCCTGGTAGGCGGGTTCGAACCGGAAGGCCCCCCGCTTGATGAGCCGGGGATCGGGGGTGAGGCCGGCGCCGGTGAGCGCGGCCTGGTAGCCGTGCAGGCGGGCGGTGTTGCAGACGGCGTCGTGCCGGCCCTCGATCATCGCGATCCGCCGGTGGCCGAGCTTCAGCAGGTGCTCGGTCGCCGCCATGCCGCCGCTGAAGTTCGTCGCGCCGATGCTCGGCACGCTCTCGTCCGGCACGTTCATCGGGTCGATCAGCACCACAGGGACGCCGTGTTGCGCGAACTGCGCCCGCTGCCGGGCGGTCAGTTCGGACGTCACCAGGATGACGCCCTCCCGCCCGGCGTTCGTGATCTTGCGGGCCCAGGCGGCGCCCAAGGGGTCGTCGGGAGCCGTACCGATGACGACATCGACGCCGGCCTCGGCCGCGGCCTCCGTCACACCCTGTGTGATCACCAGGTTGTTGGGGTTGACCAGCTGGTCGAAGGTCAGGTCGATCGTGCGCACCGGTGACTGTGCGCCGCCCGGCCCGCGAGCCACGTAATCGTGCTCGACCAGCAGCCTCTCGATTCGCGCCCGGGTCTCGGGCGCGACGTCGCTGCGGCCGTTGACCACCTTGGAGACGGTGGCCACGGAGACCCCGGCCGTCTCGGCGATGCCGGTCAGGGTAGTCCGCTCGACGGCTCTCTTCGCCATGCTGGTCCTTTCGCTGATTTACGGGGAAGGTAGCGCAAGCTTTCGTGAGGTTCCAGTGCCGGGTGTACTGAAAAATTGCATTCACCGACCCCTTGACCGTCGTCGGCAGCGCACCTAATTTGTCGGCCAGAAAACGCAGAGGTTTCGAAAATTTTCGAGTCGCGCTCACCGCATCCGACGAGCCAGACGAGCCGTCCCGCGCGACCGAACCTCTGACGAGCCGAAGGAGCTCACGATGACCCCGAGAATGCCCTCCCGTGTCCTGATCACCGCCTCGGCGGCAGCTCTCACCCTCACCCTCTCCGCCTGCGGCAGCAGCGGGCGCACCGCAGGCGGCGGCGGAGACGGAACGCTGGCCTGGGCGCTGACCCAGGGTTCGGAGGCGACCTTCCGGGCCTCTGCCACGGAGTGGAACAAGGAACACGCGGGCAGCGAGATCACCTACCAGTACTTCCAGAACGACCCCTACAAGCAGAAGCTGCGTACCGCTGTCGGCGCCGGCAACGGTCCCGTGCTCTTCGAGAACTGGGGCGGCGGCGGGCTGAAGAACTACGTGGACGCGGGCAAGGTCGCCGACCTCACCCCGGATCTCGACGCCAACCCGGCATGGAAGAACCGCATCTTCCCCTCGGTCCTCAAGTCCGCGACCTTCGACGACAAGGTCTACGGCGTCCCCGTCAATGGCGTGCAGCCCGTGGTGCTCTACTACAACAAGGAACTGCTCGGCAGGGTCGGCGCCCAGCCCCCGAAGACCTGGGACGACCTGCTCGCCTTGGTGAAGAAGCTGAAGGCCGAGGGTATCGCCCCCCTCTCCATGGGCGGCGCGTCCAAGTGGCCGGACCTGATGTGGCTGGAGTACCTCGTCGACCGCGTCGGCGGACCCGAGACCTTCGCGAACATCGCTGTCGGCAAGAAGGACGCCTGGTCCGACCCGGCCGTCCTCAAAGCCACGGAGATGATCAAGCAGCTGGTGGACGCCGGCGGCTTCGCCAAGGGCTTCACCTCCGTCTCCGCCGACACCGGCCAGGCCGAGGCACAGCTGTACACCGGCAAGGCCGCGATGATCCTCCAGGGCAGCTGGGGGTACGGCAGCATCAACACCGGTTCGCCGAAGTTCGTCTCCGAGGGCCACCTGGGCTGGACCGGCTTCCCGGCCGTCGCCGGCGGCAAGGGCGACGCGACGAACATCGTCGGCAACACGGCCAACTTCTTCTCCCTGTCCGCACAGGCGAGCGCCAAGGAGAAGAAGACAGCGGTGTCGTACCTCAAGGACGGCGTCTACAACGACACCTACGTCGACAACCTTCTCAAGAACGGCGACGTGCCGCCGGTGAAGGACCTGGACACCAAGCTCAAGGCCACGTCCAACGCCGACTGGACGACGTACGTCTACCAACTCGCCCGCGACGCCAAGAGCTTCCAGCTCTCCTGGGACCAGGCCCTCACCCCCGAACTCGGCAACGACCTGCTCACCCGCCTCGACCAGCTCTTCCTCGGCCAGATCAGCCCGCAGCAGTTCTGCGCGCAGATGGACAAGGCGGCGGCGAAGTGAGCATCGCCAAGGGTGCTGCCTCCCCCCGGCAGGGCGGCCCGCCCTTCCTCATGGCCCTGCCCGCCCTGCTGCTCTTCGCCCTCTTCGCGCTCGTCCCGATGGCGATCGTCGTCTATCTCAGCTTCACCCGCTGGGACGGACTGGGGAGCCCGGCGTGGGCGGGAACCGGCAACTGGCGCAAGGCGCTGACCAGCGACGTCACCCGGCACGCCCTCTGGCTCACCGCCAAGATGATGGTGTTCTCCTGGGTCGTGCAGACCCCGATCAGCCTGCTGCTGGGCATCTTCGTCGCCGGCAAACAGCGCTACCGCGCCCTGCTCGCGGTCTTCTACTTCGTCCCGCTGCTGATCTCAACTGCTGCGATCGCCGTCATCTTCAAGAACCTGCTCGACCCCAACTTCGGCCTGGGCGCCGCCCTGAACCTGCCGATCCTCGGACAGGACTGGCTGGGTGACCCCCAACTCGCCTTCTACGCGGCCGTGTTCGTCATCGCCTGGCAGTTCGTGCCCTTCCATACGCTGCTCTACCAGGCCGGAGCCCGGCAGATCCCGGCATCCCTGTACGAGGCCGCCTCGATCGACGGCGCGGGCCGGCTCAAGCAGTTCTGGCACATCACCCTGCCCCAGCTGCGCTACACCGTCGTCACGTCGTCGACGCTGATGGTCGTCGGCTCGCTCACCTACTTCGACCTCGTCTTCGTGCTCACCGGCGGCGGCCCCGGCTACGCCACCCGCATCCTGCCGCTCGACATGTACATCACCGGCTTCCAGAGCAACGAGATGGGCCTCGCCAGCGCCATCTCCGTGGTGCTCGTCCTGGCAGGACTGCTGCTCTCCCTCGCCCTTCTCCGGTTCTCCGGCTTCAACCGGATGACCAGCCAGCAGGCAGGAATGTGATGTCCACGCTCTCCCACGCCCCGTCCACCGACACCCCGGCCCGCCGGACACCCACAACCGCGGGGACACCCGACCGCCTGGCCCGGCTGCGCCGCACCAACCCCCTCGGAGCGCTGGGCGGTGTGCTCTGGCTGGTGGTCGTCCTCGTCCCGGTCTACTGGGTCGTCGTCACCAGCCTGCGCACCCGCGAGGGCTTCTTCGACGCCAACCCGCTCGCCCTGCCGACCAGCCCCACCCTGGAGAACTACCGCCTGGTCCTCGACAGCGGCTTCACCCACTACCTCCTCAACAGCGCCCTGGTCACCGTCGGCGCCACGCTGCTCACCCTCGTGGTGTCGTTCCTGGCCGCGTACGCCATCGTCCGCGGCACCAGCCGGGCGCTGCGCTGGGCGTTCAGCGTCTTCCTGCTGGGACTCGCCATCCCGCTGCAGGCCACGATCATCCCGGTGTACTACCTGATCGCCAAGGCGCAGATGTACGACACCCTGCTCGCGATCGTGCTCCCCTCGGCGGCGTTCGCGATTCCGCTCACGGTGATCATCCTGGTCAACTTCCTGCGTGACATCCCGGACGAGCTGTACGAGTCCATGCGCGCGGACGGCGCCGGCCACTGGCGGATGCTCTGGAGCCTGGCCGCGCCGCTGTCGCGCCCCGCCCTGATCACGGTCACGATCTACGACGCCCTGAACGTCTGGAACGGCTTCCTCTTCCCGCTGATCCTCACCCAGAGCCCCGACAAGCGTGTCCTGCCGTTGTTCGTGTGGAGCTTCCAGGGCGAGTTCACGATCAACATCCCGGCGATCCTGGCCGCGGTGGTCCTCTCCACGCTGCCGATCCTCGCCCTCTACATCCTCGGCCGCCGCCAGCTCATCAGCGGACTCACCGCCGGCTTCGGCAAGTGAGCGACCGCTCCACCGTAGAGCGGCCGGAGCAGGTGTCTCCCCTGACTCGACCCGCACACTCATCGACGCTTTCAGCGACAGCTTCCCCGGCCACACTCCCCAACCGATCCGCGCCGATCTCGCCGTGTGCCCGGCCTTGCGCGAAACCCTGGGCGCCGACGTCGAGTTGTACGTCGAGCGGGTCCTGAACCGGCCGACCGACGCGTTCAATGGTGGCGGCGAGGGGCCGGGCGGCGATGCGCCGGCTCCGCGCGCGGACAGCGCCGGCCCGCGGACCAGCACCAACGGCCGCTCGTACAGCCGCGCCGCCGCCGGATCGGTCAGGCGCAGCAGCGTCAATACGCGCGGGGGGGGGCGGTTGGTAACCCCGTAGTCGAATTCGGCGAGCGCGTGTCCTGTCACCGACGTGGCGAACATCGTCCGGTGCGGATAGTCCGTGGGCGGCGCCGACTTGGCCCGCGCCTCTGCCGCACAGCCCCGACGTCGAAGGGCCCCCTGTGTCTGACCGCAACGAAAGAGCCGGATCGCGGCTGCCTTCCTGAGCATGGCTTGGATCAATCGCGACCCAAACTCTTGAACTCGAGTCAGAGTCGCGCGCATGGGCCGTTCTGCGGAAGAGTGAAAGAAATGAGCATCTGTCGATCAGGTTGATGCAGTGCTACGCTTGACCCGCGTTCAAGAGCGAGGAGGAACATCGTGGTCTCTCCGGCCGATCGAAGCGATGCTGTGGGCCAATGTCGTGCCCTTGTTGTCAGCTACCACCGCGACATCGACAGTGGCCGGGCCACGGCGGGGATCGGCGCGTTCGCCGACGACGCCGAGTTCGAGGCACACGGCCGGGTCTTCCGCGGGCGTGAAGAGATACTCGGGTTCCTCAAGGCACGAGAGGCCAACACCGGACGGCAGACCGTCCATGTGCTCGCCAACGAGGTCGCCGCCGCTCAGGACGACGGAAGCGACGACGAGCGGATCGAGTTGCAGAACATCGTTCTGCTGCACGTTCGGCAACCCGATGGCGTCTACGTCTTGGACCGCGTCCTCAACACCGTCCACCGGTTCCGCCACTCGGGCGGACAGTGGCGGATCACGCACCGCACATCGAGGCCGTTGCACCCCACCGTCTGACGGGCAAGGAGACCCCCACGATGACGACGACCCCTCAGAGCACGGCCGCCCCCGCGGCCACCGAGACCCGAGCCGTCGCGCTGCAGATAGCCGAACTCGTGCTCAAGACCGGCCGCTACGACGACATGGCGGCCTTCTACACACACGTACTGGGACACGGCCCGTTCTACGAGCGGACCCCGGACCCCGACGCCCCGCCGCGGCCTGCGGGGATGCCCGAACGAGCGGTCGATGTCCGACTGGGCTTCTTCCGTGTGCATGACGCCCCGCACACTCAGGTCCTCGCGCTGTTCGGCATCGACAGCCTGATCGGGACCGACGCCTCCGGGCCGGGTCTGCATCACTTCCAGTTCGGTGTCGGCTCGCTGGGCGAACTGGTCACCCAGTTCGAGCACATGGCGTCCATCGGCGCCCGCCCGCACCGTGCCGCCAACCACGGCCAGGCCACCAGCTTCTACTACCGCGACCCGGACGGGAACATCGTCGAGTTCTCCTGCGCCAACTTCGCCACCATCGAGGAAGAGGTGGCCTTCATGTCCGGGCCCGTCTTCGCGGCGAACCCCTCCGGCCTGGAGCTCAACCCCGATCGCTTCGTCACCCGCTACCGTGCCGGTGACCCCGAGGACGAGCTGCTGCGCCTCGACAACCAAGCGGTGGCCCTGTGACCAGGCTCGTCAGCACGGCCAAGGGAATCGGCAGGCTGGAGGACGACGGCGAAACCGTCGCCTTCCTCGACATCGACGCGGCGGACCTCAGCGCCGCCCTGCAGGCGGGCCTCGACATCGCGTCCCTCGCCACGGCCGCGGTCCGTGACCGTGTACCCACGGCCCAGGCCCATCTCATCGCCCCGCTCCCGAGACCCTCCAAGATCTGGGCCGTGGGTTACGCCTACGCCGGCCACCGCACCGAGGTGGGGTACGCCGGCACGGCGGAGGATCCGGTCATCTTCCTGAAGGCTCCGTCCTCGGTGATCGGCACGGGAGAGCGGATCCGTTTCCCGAGGGTGGCTCCAAACGAGGTCGACTACGAGGGCGAACTCGCGGTCGTCATCGGCAGGCGCGCCACCGACGTGTCGGAGGCGGACGCGTACTCGTTCGTCGCCGGCTTCACGATCTGCAACGACGTCAGCGCGCGCGATGTCCAGAAGGGACGCGCTCCCGGCCGGGCCGCCAACGTCACCGCGGCCAAGAGCTTCGACACCTTCACCCCCATGGGCCCCGCCCTGGCCAGCCTCGACGAGTTCGCCGACCCTGATGACCTGCACCTGCGCACCTGGGTCAGTGGCGAGCTCCGTCAGGACGCGCGTACGTCCCAGCTCATCCACCCGGTTTCCGCGCTGGTCTCCTACCTGTCGCGGCAGACGACCCTCGAACCCGGCGACGTGATCGCCACCGGAACCCCGGCCGGGGTCGGGCACAAGCAAGGCCTGTTCCTACGGACCGGTGACGAGGTCCGGATCGAAATCCAGGGCATCGGCACCCTCGTGAACACCTGCGCCTGACGCGCAGAGGTCGTCCTGAGGAAGCCGGAGCCGTGGCGTCGTCGAGTCAGGAAATGTCCAATCTGGCGGCTGTCGCAGGTGCGACGGCCCAGTAGCAGGAGGCATTCAGGTGAGCAGCGAAGTCAAGAGCAGTTTCGGCGGCGGAAATCCGTGGGACCACATCCAGCCGTGGGACGAGGCGCTGCTGGGGAAGGACGTCCACGACATCGCCCTGCGACACAAGTGGGAGATGGCCCTGTCGGTGGCCGGCGGGCTGCCGTACATCTGGAGGGAGCTGGCCCGGCCGATCTCCGAAATCGTCTACGGCCTCCTCGAACTCCGCGCCGGAGACAAGGTCCTGCTCATCGGCGAGGGCATCGCCCCCGCGGGTTGGCTGGAAGACATGCGGGAGATCGTGGGACCGGACGGCGCCGTGGATGAGGTGGAGATCATCCACGACGGGCGGAAGGCGGTCCTGGGCCGGCTTCCCGGACGCAACGGCCAGACCGGCTGCTGGCGCTGGGACTACGCCGACTCGAAGGCCGACGAGGAGTACGACGTCGTCGCGGTGCTCCAGGCGACCCAGCACTGCGACGACTGGGCGGAGGCGGCCCGGGACCTGCTGCGCGTGATGAAGCCGGGCCGCCGCATCGTGCTGGCCGAGTCGGTCCTGAAGGGGCCGGCGTTCGACGCGCGCATCAACTCCGACGTTCATCTGCGGCAGTGGTACGACAAGCTGTTTCAGCATGTGGGCGTGGAAAACATTCCCTACTGGTCCGGCGAGGAGGTCCGCGAGGCGTTCGGGGACACCGTCGAAAGCCCGCAGCTGCTGGAATGGCGCGGAATCGAGATGTTCTGGGGCCGAAAGAAGTAACAGCGCCGGCACGCACCCGCCATGCCGGAAATGCTGCGCATGAATACGAAGCAGGGAATCGACCCCTTCCCTCGAACGCAGCCCCTACCTGTCTGGCAGATGTGCCGACGACAGGGGCACCGCCCCGATCCTGCTGAGTTCCGGGCAGCGGGATCGGCCGACAACCTGAGCCGCATTACGCGACGCCACCCAGAACGAGGAGGTTGCCGTGAGCGTCAACGAGGACCTCATGGTCATGGCATCGGACCGGCCGCTGCAGAGCGTCGTCCGCGACGAGCACCTGCTGCTGTCACCGCCGCATCCGCCCAAGGTGCCCATCAAGCTTGCGGGCGAGCGGCCGGAACTGTCCGTGGTGCACTACCCGCAGGAGTTCCAGGAAGAGGCGTACGCCCCGCCGCGCGGCGTCTACGAGAACGACGAGATCCGAGTCGAGTGGCAGAAACTGGACGGCCGGCAGCCGTTCTACCACCGCAACTGCGATGTGGACGAGATCTCCTATCAGATTGCCGGCGAGCGCACCCTGATGACCGAACTCGGCTCGGTCGAGCACAACTGGCCCGGCGAATTCTCCCGCATCCCGCAAGGCGTGGCCCACGACAACCGCAGCCGAGCCGAAAGCCACCTGCTGTTCTACATCCCGGCGCCGGTCACCGAACTGGCATCGGCGCACCGCGAATCCCGGGCGATGTTCCCACCGTTTCCCGGCTGGCAGCCCGGTGAGGCCAACGAGGCCGTCTCCTGGAACCTGGGGGCACCCGGCCGCGACGTCGTCCTCTTCCCGGTCGATGAACAGCAGCTGCTCGACCATGTCCACAGCGACGACCGCCGGATACAGGTCCTGCGTGCCGACCCCGACCGCGACACCACCTGGATGTACGGCACCGACCGCATCCGCCTTGGCCTCGTCACCACATCGCCCGGCGGTGAACGCCGCTACCGCCGCACCCTCGACGCCGACGAGATCCAGTACCAGGCCAACGGCCACCGCACCCTGATCACCCAGCACGGCATCGTCGACCTCGAGCCCGGCGATTTCGTGCGCATTCCGCTCGGCATCTCCCACGCCGACGTCACCACCGAGCCCGGCGACTACGTCAGCCTGCTCTCACGCAGCGAGGTTCCGCAGGTCGCCAAGACCTCCCGTACCGCCGACCAGTACTCACCCGACCGGCTCGCGGCCCTCAACGTGGAGGTTCCCTCATGACCACGATGCTCGCACTGCGCGCCCAGCGCGACGCCAGCACCCTCGTACTGGAGGACATTCCCGTCCCCGAGCCAGGCCCGATGGACGTCGTCGTGCGGGTCGCATCCGCCGGCCTGGCCCCGGGCCTCATGCACCTGCTCAGAAGGGGCGCGTTCAAGCATCTGCCCACCACCCTCGGCTTCGAAGCCGCCGGCACCGTCACTGTCGTCGGCCGCGACGTCACCGGCGTCCGCATCGGCGACCGGGTCCGGGTCCACCCCTTCCTGAATTGCCGTTCCTGCATCCACTGCCGTACCGATCGCGACATGATGTGCGCGCAGCAGTCCATCATGGGCTACGCCGCCTTCAACGACTCCGCGATGCCGCTCTACGACGAGTACCACAACGGAGCGCTCGCGGAATACGTGCGCCTCCCGTACTGGCTGGTCGACCCGCTGCCGGAATCCGTCAGCTTCGACGTCGCGGCCAAGGTGCACACCCTGGCCAACGCCGTACGCGCATTCAAGTGGGCCGAGCTGCCGATGGGTTCCACGGTCGTCGTCACCGCCGCGACCGGTGCCATGGGCACCGCGACGGTCAAGCTCGCGAAGCACTTCGGTGTCGCCGACCTCATCCTCGTCGGCCGCCACAGTGACCGGCTCAAGGCTGTCGCGGGGCTGTCCGGTGGCATCCCGGCCAACATCGTCGCCCTGGACGAACTCCCCGACGACTGGGCGGCCAGCAACGCTCTCGGCGGCCGGCTGCGCGAACTGGCACCCAGAGGAGCGCACGCGATCCTCGATTACGTCCCCGACGGGCCGGTCACCGGTCAGGCCATGGCCGGGCTCGCGAGTGGCGGTGCGCTGGTTCACATGGGAGGCAACGGCACTCCGCTGCCGCAGTCACCGCTGGCACTCATGATGAACATGTGGCGGTTCATCGGCACCCGCGCCTGTACCCGCAACGACGCGCTGGAAGTCCTGCGCCTGCTGGAGACGGGTGTCCTCACCGCTGACGAGCTCATCACGCATCGGTTCCCGCTCAGCGACGCGTTGGGGGCCGTCGACGCCATGCAACGCCGTGACGAATCCATGTGGATGACCGTGGTCAATCCCTGATCCGGGCCACGAGTCCATCAGCGTGTTCTGCGAAGCCATGGAGGAACCAGCGAGAGGAAACCGGAAAGTGTCCGAAACGGAAGCCGTACGCAGCGAAGAGCCGCCCTTGCTCGCGGTGATCGGGGCGGCCGGGCTCTGTGGTTCGTACCTGTTGGAGGCGGCCGAGCGCTCTCCGTTCAGGGTCCGCGCAGTGGTGCATGGGCCGGGGGGCCGTGAACGGGTGGCCGCTCTGGGCGTCGACGAGATCGTCGAGGCCGATCTCGCGGAGCTCGACTCAGTCCGCCGGGCGGTGAAGAACGCGGACTTCGTGTTCATGATCCCTCCGGCGTTCCATCCGGAGGAGGACGTCTTCGCGATCAGGGCGCTCGAGGCGGCCGAGCACGCGGGCGCGCGCCGGTTCGTGTACCTGTCCGTCCTCCACCCGCACACCCCAGGGCTGCGTCACCACATGCGCAAGGCGAACGCCGAGGCCAACGTGAGGGGTTCGGATCTGGAATGGACGATCCTCCAGCCCTCGATGTTCGCCCAGATCGTCCTGTCGACGTGGGGAAGGGCTCCCGCGGGGCCGGTGAACGTGCCGTTCGACGTCCAGAACAAGTTCTCGTTCATCGATCTGCGTGAACTCGCGGAAGTCGGCGTGAAGGTGCTGTCCGAGCAGGGCCACGACTCGGCGACCTACGAGCTGGCGGGACCCACCACCACGCCGGCCGAGGCCCTGCGCATCGCGGGACGTGTACGAGGTGTGGAGCTCGAGGCGAGGACGGTCGACTGGGCGGAAGCGCCGCTCCCGCCAGGAGTGGCCGACGATCCGTCCCGGGGCCCCGACATGCGTGCCATGTGGCAGGACTACGACCGGCACGGACTGCGCGGCAACAGCAACGTCCTGCGGATGCTGCTCGGCCGTGAACCCGCGTCCTTCGAGGAAGCGGCTGCTGCGTTCGCCGCCCGAGGCTAGTGGCTCTGGCGACGTTCGTCGGCCACAGCACCGTGTTGGCGCTGGTGCGCTCTGTGCTGTGCGCAGGCTGCAACCGTTCCGGCATCACGAGTGCCTCAACTGGCTTGCGGCACGTGACCAGTGGTCTCGCACGAGGCCCGGGCGACCATGATCGAGGTCCTTCGCCGCCCCGCATCGGGCCCACGACCATCCAGAACCGGTGACTGCCGGCCCTGAGAACGGGCAGGCCGTCGCGATGGATCCAGGCTGATGCAGGAGCGCTCTCATGACTGGCGTCATCCCCATCTCCACGATCGTCGGCAGCGGCGGCCATACCGGCGGGCCGGCCGCTGCGCCGTTCCGCACCCACACGGTTGCACGAGGTCTTCCATGCACTGGACAGACGCTGCTGTCCCGCTGGCCGCTGGTGCAGTCCCCGGATCCCGCCGAGGCGTTGCGTTCCGTCGGCGCACGTATGTCTCGGGCCGGCGTGAGAGGCATCGAAGCGCTGTCGTCGTCCCAACCAGGCACATACTGGCTGAACGGGTTCGCCGACCAGGACTTCGCCGTCGGGTTCATCTCAACCGACATGGGCCTGAAGGCGAACGTCTCCACGGGGCGGGAACCGTCATACTTCCTGCATTTCGGCGTCTTCGGCGAACTGCACCTGGAGGTGGGGAAGCGGCAGCTGAGAAACACGCGCTCGGTCGCCGCCGTGGTGAATCCCGGTGAGCGGCTGCTCGTCCTGCTCGAGCCACCGATCGCCACGGCGTCATAAAGCTTCACTTCTACACGTTCGGGGGCCTGCGGCCGACTGCGCAGTGGATACGCGACTTCGCCGCGATGGCGAGTGCAGAGGTCGCTTTCGACGCCCTCAGCCACAGCTTCTCCGTCGCGTACGTGATCGGTGGCGTGGCTGCTCTCGTGGCGGCGGCACTCATCCTGGCGGGCGGGCGCGGTGGCGCGGGTCAGGCTCATCTCGACGAGGATCCGCACACCCTCGACGGCTGACCACCTGCCGGACGTACCGACGCCGGGCCACGGGCAGCAGGCCGGCCGGGTACACCGGAGCGCCCGGCGCGACTCCTCTTCGTAAGCAGCAGCCGTGGCGGGTCACTGAGTACAACCCATGACGATCACGAGACGAACTCGGACAGAAGTCGATCGATGACCACCACGCACCCAGGGCCGAGCAGTATGGACTACGTCTGCATGCCGGCCACGGTCGCTCAGGCGGAGGCGGCGTGGCTGGTCGCGATCACAACGGCGATGAGGAACAGCGTCCACTCATGTCCCCGACAGTGAGACGGCCCGGTCGGGGGGCCCCATGACCGCGAGCGGTGCCTCACCTATCGAGCGGTTCCTCGCCTGTCAACGCGTCCATGGGCCCCACCGTCGAGGCCGAGACCAGCGTAGCGATGTCTGGTACGAGGGGACGGGCCATTGTGACGCGCTTCCAGAAGATGCGCATCCGGCGCCTGTCCGACCTGGCCGCCGTTCCTGGTTCAGGCCGTGGCCACGCGGGTGTGGTTCTCGACCGATGAGGGATGGCACCTCGGCCACATATGGCTCTCCCTGCGGCAACCGCCGGTATGACGCGCATGGCGTGCCGGTTTCCTTGCCCCGCGAGAGGTCACGAGGTGCGAATGGGGATGCCCGGCCTCCAGCCGAGACTCCTGGACAACCCCAGTCCGCTCGCGACCAGCGAGGGAACGGCCGCCTGCAGTTTGATCGAGCCCGCGGCCACCACGACGGAGAGGGCCGCGACGACTTTGCCGCGGCCGTCGACGATGCGCGTCGCGACCGACTCGGCCCCTACGCTCAGCTCTTCCTTGACGACAACCGTTCCCGTCGAACGACAGGACGCCAGCTGGCCACGGAGTTCGGCCGGGTCCACGATAGTTCTGGGAGTGAAGCGTCGCAGTCTTCCGGACAGCACCTCATCGATGAACGCCGGACTGCTGTGGCTCAGCAGCACCTTGCCGACGCCTGAGCAGTGCAGGGGCAGCTGGCCGCCGACCTGTGACGTCAGACCGACGGCGTTGACGGCCGACAAGCGCTCGATGATCACGGCCTGGTCGCCCTGGAGGACAGCCAACTGCACATGCTGGCGAAGAGCGGTGTACAGGTCCTCCACGAACGGCTGTGCTGCGCTGCGCAGCGTCTCGGCGCGTGGTGCGAGGGTCCCAAGGCGCCACAGCGGCAGGCCGATCGCGAAGCGGTTGTCGCTGGTGCGTTCCAGCGCGCCCGCCTCCACGAGTTCGAGCGTCAGACGCCTGGCGGTGGCGTGCGGCATGCCGGTGCGCCGGACCAGGTCGGCGAGGCTCAGCTCGGTGTGGCTGGGGTCAAAGGCGAACAGCAGATCCCACAGTCGAGAGCTGACGGTGCGTCCTGGCTCGTGCGCGCGAGGCATGGATCTTTCCTCCATCAACCGCTATCGCGGATTCGATTCCACTGCTGGCCGGAGCGGACGACGGAATTCAACTTGTCGAAGTCTCCAGCGCGCCGCTCTTGGTAGGTCAGGCGCTTGGGGTATCCCAGCGACTGCCCGGTCTTGGCCGAGTTGCCCATCAGCGCGGGCATGACCGACACGAACGCCGGGGCGCTGCCGCTTTCACTGTGGTGATGGCAAGGGCGCCTGCGGCGACCGAGTGGCTGCCGCGGAGCACAGCACGACGATCTATCACTTTCGTACGGCGCCTGTGCCGCGCCGAGCACCGGTCGCAGGCGGAACGTCTCGGCAGGGCAGAGGCCTTGGCCGGACTGGTGGTGGACGGCTTGCCGGCCCCGGGCGAGGCACAGCGCCGGTAGCGAGTGTGTGGCGACGCGCTTCGCGCCCGCTGTGTGGACCGAGGAGCCGGCCGCTTGCCACCGGGCCACCTCGGTGTGCGTCAGCATCAGCACTGAACCCTATCGGCAGGCGGGTCATGCGCCCGAGGGGGCGAGGACGATGTCGAAGCGGACCCGGCTCCAGGTGCCGTCGATGACGCGGCCGTCGGGTGTCGGTGTACCGGCGGGCTGCGGTTCGAACCGCTTGATCAGTGAGTCCTTCACGCCGAAGACGGTGTCCTTGCGGCCGATCGGGTCGCCCTCGGGGAAGATGTGCGTCACCAGCGTGCGCGCCCCTTCGTGGGACACCATGAAGTGCAGGTGGCTCGCGCGCAGCGGGGAGCGGCCGACCGCGTCGAGCATCTTGCCGACGGGCCCGTCGTTCGGGATGGGGTACGGCGTCGGGGTGAGGCCCCAGAAGCGGTAGCCGCCGTCGGCCGCGGAGACGAGATGAGCCCGCCCTGCGCGCTTGCCAGCCTCGTACTGCACGTCGTAGAGCCCGTCCTCGTCGGCCTCCCAGACCTCGATGAGCGCACCGGCGAGCGGGGTGCCGTCGGTGTCGGTGACGGTGCCCTCGACCCAGCAGGGCTCGCCGGGGGCACCAAAGGCCAGGTCGTCGCCGAGTTCGATGGCGGGGGAGTCCTCGACGAAGAACGGCCCGAGGACGGTGGCCTCGGTGGCGCCCTGGTAGTCCTGGTTGTTGACGTTGATGGTCTGCATGCTCGCACCGAGGGTGTCGGAGAGCAGGATGAACTCCTGCCGGACCTCGTCGGTGATGTGGCCGGCCCTGGTGAGGAAGTCGATCGCCGTCCCCCACTCCTCTTCGGTCAGCCGGACCTCGCGGATGAAGGAGTGCAGGTGCTTGACCAGGGAGGTCATCAGTTCCTGCAGCCGCGGGTCCTGGCAGGCGTCGAAGGAGGCCACGACGCTGTCGACGAGTCGCTGCTCGACCGCCTGCTGCTCCGGCGACACCTCGCGGTAGATGGTGGCGTGGGCACCGGCCTGGGCCGAGCCGGGGTTGACGTAGGTAGCCATGACGGCCTCCTTCAGTTGATCGGGTCGCCGGCCCAGGCCGCCTTCAGCAGCGCGGTCAGGTTCTCGTCGGTGACGGGGGCCGGGTTGCTGTCGGGGATCGCCTTCGTGATCGGCCCCAGCGCCTTGGCGATGCCGTCCTCGGGCATGCCGTAGTCACGCAGCGCCCTCGGCGCGTCCAGCACCTCGCGTAGGGCGGCCAAGCCGGCGCCGGCCTTCCGGGAGCCGAATGCCTGGGCTATACGCGCCTCAGCCTCGGGAGCGTGCGGGGCGTTGAAGGCCAGTACGTAGGGCAGCACGACCGCGTGGGTCTGTGCGTGCGGGAGGTGGAACATGCCGCCCAGGATGTGGCAGATCTTGTGATGCATCCCGGAGCCGGCCGAGGCGAAGGCGACGGCGGCGAGGTAGGCGCCGTACAGCGTCTGCTCGATGCCCTCGACGCCGGTCGAGTCGTCGGCCACCGCCTGCAGACCGGTCGCGAGTGCGCGGATGCCCTCCTGCGCCAGCGCCCGGTCGATCGGGTCGGCACGCGGTCCCCACATCGAGTCCACGCAGTGCGCCATCGCGTTCAGGCCGCTGGCGACGGTCATCTCGCCGGGCAGCGTGGTGAGCAGACGGGCGTCGTAGACGACCGACGCGGGCAGCACCTTGTCGTCCACGCCGGTGGTCTTGGTCTCGTCTTCGGTCTGGCCCCACACGTTGGTCGCCTCGGAGCCGGCGTAGGTGGTGGGGACCGCGATGATCGGCAGCCCGGTGGTCAGCGCCACCGCCTTGGCCAGCCCCGTGGTCGAGCCGCCGCCGACGCTGACCAGGATGTCCACGCCCGCGTCGACCGCCGCCCAGAGAGCTCGCCCGGCTACCTCGACCGGTACGTGCATCACGACCTCCTCGTGACGCAGGACGACCGGGATCTCCTTGGCGATCGGGTCGGCCAACAGCTTCTCGCGGTCCGACGCGATCAACATGACCTTGGAACCGCCGAGTGCCTCGACCTCCGCCGCCACGGCGGCGGGTGACTCCCCGGCCGCGAACACCACCCGCTGGGGAAGGGTCGCGTGGGTGAACTTCATCAAGCCTCCGCCAGCCATTGCTTGCCTTCGTCGTAGAGCTGCTCGACCGCTGTGCCGGTGAGGCCGGGAAGCCCGTCCTTCACCGTGAACCCCGCCTTGGTCTGCAGGTAGCCCAGGTGCCGGTAGCCGGTCGGGAACCGGTTCAGGAGTTCGGGGTCCAACGTCAGTGAGGCAGCGGGGTCCACGACGTCGAGCCGGTCCTTCTCGTAGATCGGCTGCCGGCGCACGAGGGTCCAGCGACCCTCGTGGCGGGAGAGGAAGTCGTAGAAGCGGCCGGTGCATACGACATCGACCTCTACGCCGTCGACGCTCGCGCGCTGATTGATCGTCATCTTCGTCTGGGCGACGGCCCGGTCGTCGACGATGTCCGCGGTGTGGCCGCCCAGGAAGTGCAGGATGCAGACGCCGTTCTTGAAGCCTTCGCGGCTGGCCTTGATGAAGTCGGTGGCGCTGCCCTGGAACCAGGTGGCGCTCATCCAGCCGTCGCGCGGATGCCAGACCGTGGCGAAGCGGCCCCAGTCCCCAGCGTCGCGCCACAACGCCCAGTTCTCGATGAGCCGCCGTATCTCATAGCGGTCGTTGTCGGTCTGCGACATTGTTGACTCCTCGGAGAGGTGGAGACCCCTGGTACCAGGGGCCTCGTCAGGTGGACCGGAAGAACTCCTCCAACTCTCGGTCGAGCCGGTGGGAGGCCTCTGTCTCTCGGGTGTCCGCCAGCCATGCCGCTCCCACCGCCGGGCTGAATGCCGCAGCAAGGCCCCACAGCCAGGGGAGCAGGGACCGGGGGCGCGGCGCACGTCGGGTCACGTGCGCCGTACGGCTTCGTCCGGTCATGAGATGGGGTAATGGCGGGATCCGGACTGGACGGTGATCCAGCGCGACTTGGTGAACTCCTCCAGCGCGGCGCAGGAGCCGAACCGGCCCCAGCCGCCGGCGCCGACACCGCCGAAGGGCATCTGGGGATCGTCGTGCACGGTGGCGCCGTTGATGTGGCAGATACCCGTCTTGATCCGGCGAGCCACGTCGAGCGCGGCGGCCGCGACGCGTCCACCGCGAGATTGACGTCCGCGACGGAGGCTTCCGGGACCCGCGCGACGGTCGGTTCACCGGCCAGGGTCTCGGTTGTCTCGTAGTAGCGGCCGTCCCTGACCGTAACGGGCTCGCCCGCGATGAGGAGGGCGCTGGTCCGGGCCGTGCCGGACGGGGGTGCCTCGGTCTCAGTGGCTGACATGTGACGTGTCACCTTCACAACAGCGGCGATCGCCGCACTATCCCTGTACGTCGAACTCTCCGCCCCCGGTGTCACGTCATGAACCCTGATGTCCGTTCATCGAACAGCCGCGTGTGGGTAAGGAGCCCTCCGTGATCTCCTCTCAGACCCGCCCCATCGTCTCCTGGACCAGGAGCTCGGCGAGTATCAAGACACACTCACCTGCACGCCGCAAGGGGGCATCCTCTCTCCACTGCTGGCCAACATCGCCCTGTCTGTGCTCGACGAGCATCTGCACCGGGGATGGGAGTCAGGCGGAGAGCTGTCCACCGACTATCGGAGAGGCCGACGCCGGGCCGGTGGCCTGCCGTCGTGGGGGAGTGTAAATCTAACGGCGGATCCGACGATCAAGGGAGAGACGTCAAGTGACTGTCGCCGCCGTGGAGTTGGAGACCGTGGAGCCTGTCGACAGTGCCCAGTCCGGGCAGCCTGCGCCCGTGTCCGACGAGCAACTGGTCGCGATGCTGGTGGAGCGGGCCCGGGTGGAGGGGCTGCAGCTGACCGGGCAGGGTGGGCTGCTGCAGTAGCTGACCAAGCGGGTCTTGGAATCTGCTCTGGAAGACGAGATCACCGATCACCTCGGTTATGAGAAGCATGATCCAGCAGGGAAGAACAACGGCAACAGCCGCAACGGCACCCGCGCAACGACCGTGCTGACCGATGTCGGGCCGGTGGAAGTGAAGGTGCCTCGCGACACCGCCGGCAGCTTCGAGCCGCAGATCGTCAAGAAGCGGCAGCGGCGCCTGACCGGCGTCGACGAGATGGTGCTGTCACTGTCCGCGAAGGGCCTTACCCACGGGGAGATATCGGCTCATCTCGCCGAGGTGTACGGCGCCGAGGTGTCCGAGTCGATGGTTGCGAACGCCCAGGAAGGAGATCGTTCGTATGCCTCGTGGAGGAGCCAATCGCAAGCCGACGGCATCCAGACAGCGGTATTTCGAGCTGTTGCGCCAGGGGCTGAAAGGGGCCGCGGCCGCCCGCCAGGTGGGCGTATCAATCAGCTGCGGATCGAAGTGGTTCATCGAAGCTGGAAGCATGATCACCCCAGATGCCCCGGTATCACCGCGATTCCTGACACAGGACGACCGCATCGCGATCGCCGACGGCCTGCGCGCCGGAAAGCCTCCCGCAACGACCGCCGCCGCGATCGGGAAGAGCATGTCGACCGTCTACCGGGAAATCTCCCGGGGCAGGAAGGACGACGGCAGCTACGACCCGTGGTGGGCGCACAACCAGGCACTGCTGCGCAGGCAGCGCCCAAGCCCGAGAAGCTCCGGGAACACGCTGCACCGCGTTTCGCGATCCGCGAGAAGCTCGACGAGAAGTGGTCACCGCAGCAGGTCTCCCGCCATCTGACACGGCAGTACCCCGACGATCCGTTGATGCGCGCCTGCCCGGAGACAGGCGAGCGCGGCGGCGTACGCGAGGGCGGCCGGGGCCCCGAGTTCCTCGGCCATGCGGCGGATCACGGGTCGCGGCGATGGGGAAGACGGGCGGCTTCGCGCCCCGGCGTGCGGATCCGGTCGGCGCCGATGGCCGTACCACTCTTCGCCTTCGACGAAGCTGAACCTCAAGAACCGGCGCGTCCTGGGCAAGGTACGCACCGACCCGAAGTGGGCGACCGCCCTGGTGAGGGCTCTGCTGGTCCTGACGAACCGCGAAGTCTTCCGCTGACCGATGGTCTTCACCGAAGTCACCCGCCCGCGACCGGCCCGAGCATCGAGAACCCGCGCACACCAGACCCGTGACCTACAACTTCACGATGCACAGTGCTCAGTGCGTGATCGTCACCACCGAGCAGGTTTCACATGTCTTGTGCTCTGTCTTCGTGAACGTGTATCCGCTGGGGGCGTTGGCCTCTGCTTTTGGCAATGTATGAATCCAAGCGCTCGTCGCAACACTGCCATCAGACGTGCGCCTCATCGTCACCCGCAGCCAGGCATGGCCAGTGCAACTGCCACCCGAGAGCCTCTGGGTGTACGCGTAGGTGTGATTGCTGTATCCCGTGTACCCACACCCAGAACGGGACAGGTCGACCGACGAAGCGTGCGCCTGCGCCGTGGGCGCCGCGAACACACTTGCAGCTGCGCCCAAAGCGAAGGCGGCGGCAATTACGGCTCCGCGCTGCTTACTGAGGATCATTTAGCAATCCACCCTTCCGTTCGGCCACAGGCCGGGCCCCCCGTTGGGTCCCACAGCAGCCCGCGGACTGTGCGGCCCCGTTGGTCCGGGCGGTGCCGCTGTGCCATGACGGTAGGTGCGGTGGCGCGCCTATCGCGTCCTGCTGCGGGTGTAACTCCCACACCACCGAATGCGGTAGACGCGCGGCTGACGCAACTTGCGCGGTACCGGTCCTACAACGTAGGGCGTACCGCAGAAGTTTGACGCCGCAGTACGGCGTGGGCCTTTGCACTCGTCGATGCGCATGGGTGCGCCCCGGTCGCTCGTCTTCCGCACGCCAAACGAATCGTGTTGCGGCTCGCCGAGTACTGCTCCATCAACTGATGCTCAGGCGGGTGCGCGAGGCCGGGCTCGGAGCCATCGCCGACCTGGGATTCGTCGGCCTCGACGACGGCGGCCCCGGCGCCGGCCCAGCGGTGATCACCGACTACAAGGCCGCCCGGAACCGGCCCCTGACCCGAGGCCAGAAGCTGTCCAACACGGAACTGGCAGCCGTCCGGGCGCCCGCCGAGCACGGCTTCGCCCACCTCAAGAACTGGCGCGTCCTGGGCAAGGTACGCGCCGACCCCACCTGGGCGACCGCCCTGGTCCGGGCCCTGCTGGTCCTCACGAACCGCGAAGTCGCCCGATGACCGACGATCTTCACCAAAGTCATCTGCCATCAACCAGCATAAGCATCCCGATGCCCACGCACACCAGCCCCGTGACCTGCAACTTCAGCTTGCACACCGCTCATTGGGAAGTTCTTTATCTTCTGGCGCCCCGGAAGTGGAGCGGGCAGAGTAGGCGGCATGACAGATAGTTCCGGCTTTGTTCCTGCGGAGGTAGACGACCGCCAGGCGGTAGACCACATCCTCGATCGCCCCTTGAGCCGGACATGGCCGACAGATGCACTGGCACCGGGCAGCCAGGTCACGGTCGTTCGCGACCAGGACTGGGATGGTCCTTGGCAGGTCGAGTTTGCTGGAACTATCGATGCGACGTGTGCACCCGAACCCAACGGACATGCCCAGTCGCTCAGCGGCGAGCTGCTGTACTGGGTGACCTTCGACGCGCCGCAGTACGACTGTGACGGGGCAGGTCCCTATCGCAAGGCCCAGATCTGGGGTCGCTACCTACGGGCCGAGCAAGAGCCTGAAGTGTAGATCCGCACCTCATGTCCCGCTCGAATCGTCCGTCGAACTGCCCGTTCGGCCGACGTCTCGACGCTGCTGATCCGGGCGAGGGCCTGCGACTGCTGCTCGATCTCGTGACCGGGTAGAAGAGGGCGGCTGTGGTGACCCTGCCGCCAGAGAGCGATGACATTCCGAGTCGGCGGCAGGCGACATGCGAGTGTGGCGGGTCAGGCGATCCGAGGCCTCACAGGCGGCGGACAGTTCCCCCGCTGGTGGCGTACGCGTCGCGCATCGCGTAGGTCAGTTGTTTCTGTCAGCTTGTCGTTTATGGTCCGGCGCCGAACGGGGCTCGAACTTGTTCGGTGTTTTCCCAGTTCACCAGATGAGTGAGGGGCCGCGGGCCGATCCTGCGTTGTACGACAACGCAGCACGGAGGCCGGGATCGTGGGGCTGATCGAGCACGAGGTTCAACGAGACGCGTTGACGGTGGTCGCGGCGTTTCGGTCGGAGTTGTACGCGTGCCTGACCGCGCGGAGCGACGCTCTGTTCGAGCTATGCGACGCATTGCTGTGCACCGACGGTCCGGTCCGCACTCTCGTGGACCTGGCGCTCGCTCCCGAACATCGGCGCGTGCACGGGGCGTTGTACTCCGGGATCAACCATGGTCGGATCGACGTAGCCCGGCTGCGGCTGGCGCTGACCAGTGTCCCGCTTCCCCGAGCCAGCGACGGTCGGCTGGTGCTGGCGGTGGACGTCTCGCCGTGGTTGCGGCCGGACGCCGACACCTCCTCGGACCGCTCCTTCTGCCATACCTTCGGCCGGGGCCTGGGCAAGCACCAGATGGTGCCCGGCTGGCCGTACTCGATCGTCGCGGCGCTGGAGACCGGCCGGACCTCGTGGACCGCGCTGCTGGACGCGATCCGGCTGGAGCCCGGCGCCGACTTGGCCGCGGTCACCGCCAGCCAGGTCCGCGACGTCGTCGAACGCCTTGTGGAAGCCGGCCAGTGGCAGGCGGGTGCCCCGAACGTCTTGGTCGTCCTCGACGCCGGCTACGACGCGCCCCGCATCGCCCACCTCCTGAGTGATCTTCCCGTCGAGGTGCTGGGTCGGCTCCGTTCGGACCGGGTCATGCGCAAACCCGTCCCCGTGCGGTGGATCTGCCCACCGCAAGGTGGCCGCCCGCCCAAGCACGGAGGCGAGTTCGTCTTCCGTGACCCGGCCACGTGGGGCGAGGCCACCGCGGTCACCGTGACCGACAGCGACCGGTACGGGACCGCGACCGCACAAGCCTGGGACCGCCTCCACCCCCGGCTGACCCGCCGGGCGGCGTGGCTACACCACGCGGGCCCGTTGCCGATCATCGAGGGCACCGTGATCCGGTTGACGGTCGCGAAACTGCCCAGCCGCGGAGTGAACAAGCCCGTTTGGCTGTGGTGGTCGGGCACCGGTGGCGCCATGGACGACGTCGACCGGTGCTGGCAGGCATTCCTGCGAAGGTTCGACTTGGAGCACACATTTCGGCTGCTCAAGCAGACGCTCGGCTGGACCAGGCCCCGTCTGCGGGATTCGGAAGCGGCCGACCGCTGGACCTGGCTCGTCCTGGCCGCACACGCCCAGCTCCGCCTCGGCCGCCCGCTCGCGCGCGACCTCCGACGGCCGTGGGAGCGGCCGGCGGAACCGAACAGGCTCACCCCGGCCCGAGTGAGGCGGGGGTTCAGGAACCTGTGGGCGAAGACGGGCACTCCAGCCGGTGCACCGAAACCCACCCGGCCCGGCCCCGGTCGCCCGCTCGGCTCGAAGAACCGACAACCCGCCACCCGCTACGACGTCGGACGAGTCCTCGCCACCGGCGAGTCCTACACCAGACCCGCGCACCACAAGCAAGGAACCAAGCCCCGGCGCACTGGCGAGACGACCCGTCCGACGCCTAATCCGGGGCGCGAAGCCGTCCCCGGATCTGGCATGCTGGCCCCGTGAACAACAAGCTCAGAAAGGACGATGCCGCGTAATCGGCCGTCCCAAGTCCGCGCCGCAGGACGTCACCCGAGGCGGCAGACACATGAGCCACCAACGCCTGGGTTGCCGCGTGGCTCCGGCAAGCTTGCCGGAGCGGTCTCCCGCCTCGAACACGATCGGCTCTGGCCTGGGGCGATAGCCCAGGCCTTGCAGCAGTGGTCACGAACCGCCCACCGCCCCAGTCGTGCTCTCTCCGGCGGTTGCGGTTGCCCTTTGTGCAACCCCTTCTACACAACCGACGAGCGGGGAGTTCTGGAAGCGGCCATACACGCTCTTCCGCCACAGGCGGCGCGTGAACTGCGGCGTCTGGTGAGACCGCTCGACGACCTCTACATCGCCAAAACCTGGCCCGACCCCTTCGCCTCGCCCGACGACGGATGGTGGGCAAGACGCTGTTGGGGATAGACCTACGGCGATCGCTGCCCCGGTCCGTCTACCCGCGCATCCCGCCCCGGATGACCGGCCGCAGCATGGGCCAGCTCGGCTTCCGCGCTGCCGCGGCACCGTTCACAGCCCCGGCGCCCATGGTGCCCAGACCACGGGAAGAGAGTGTGATGGAACGGCGCGACTTCCTGCTCGACGCAGGCGCACTCCTGGGGCTCCCGTTCGCCGCCGACAAAGCCCTAGGAAGAATAGGCTCACCCCAGGTGCGCGCCGTCAACCGGGCCGTGACCAAGCTGTACGCGGAAGACCACGAGCACGGCTCGGTCATGCTCAAGCAGGAGGCCTCCCGTGCCCTGCACACCGCCTACCAGTGGCTGCAGAACGGCACCTACAGCACCAGCACCGAGAGGAAACTCCGCACAGCGGTCGGCGCGCTGTCGATCGCCGCAGGGTGGCTCTCCTTCGACTCCGGACGTCCGGGCGACGCTCACGCGTTGTACGGGGAGGCGCTCGCGGCCGCGCGGATATCCGGCGATCCGGAGCTGGAAGCGCACGCGTTCGGCTGGCCAAGGCACAGGGCAGGCCCCGCGAAGCGGTCGCCGCCGCACAGGGCGCACAGACCGTCGCCCGCGACCTCGGCTCCCCACGGCTGCTGAGCCTGTTCCACATGCGCGAGGCCCGGGGCTGGGCGCTCCTCGGCGACGCCGGCGAGACCGACCGGGCGATCGTCACGGCTCATCACCTTTACGCCAAGGGCCCCGCCGCCGCGGATCCGGTCTGGCTGGACTTCTACGCGCCCGGCGAGTTGGCCGGGCTGGAAGCGCTGGCCCGGGCCGACCTGGGGCAGCACGAGCGCGCCGCGGCCGGGGCGGAGCAGGCGGTGCTGCTGCATGGCGGCGCCTTCGCGAGGAACAGCGCTCTGTACACGGCGGACGTCGCCATCCAACATGCGGTGCGGGCCCTGCCTGAGCCGGAGGCTGCTGCCGAAGCCGCGGGCAGGGTCCTGGCGTACCTCCCCGAGGTGCGCTCCGACCGGCTGCTGCAGTCGCTGCACGACATCGCGGGTGCACTGCAGAGACACGGCCGTGTTCCCGCGGTCGCCGACTGGATCGAGGAGTACCGCACCATCGTCGACACCGAAGGAGGACGGGCGTGAGCGCCCCCAGCACCCGAACTGACGTCGTGATCCGCACCTACGGCCCCGGGCAGGTCCCGCCGCTGGTAGACACGGTCGCCGACCTGTGGGCCGATGCTCACCCGGAGATCGTGTACACACCAGGCGCGGCGAGCGACGGCCTGTCCGTGCCGGCGCTGCGCCGACAGGTCCTCGCCCACGTCCGCAACCATTCGGAGGGCTTCACCCTGGTCGCGGCATACGCGCACGGCTCGATGGTCGGCTTCGGGTACGCCTTCCCCTGCAGCGCCGACTACTGGTTCGGCACCGAGTTGCTGCCGCAGATCCCCGAGCGTGTCCGCGCCGGACGGCTGATGGGGCTGTGCGAGCAGGTAGTTCGGGCGCGGGCGGCGGCCGACCGGGCCCACCATAGAGCCGCTTAGCGGGCTGTCGTCATGTCAGTTCCGACCAGTAAGTTGGGGGTTACTCCCGGTGGCGTTCCTGGTGCACATCGGCCGGACAAGGGCTGGAGCACATCGGAGGCTGAGCGGACGTGTCTGTTTCTTCCCCGCATGGGCCGGGTGACGAGCTGGTGCCGGTGTGGGGGCGCCAGCTGACGGTGCCGTGCCCGCACTGCACCCTGGCCACGCACCGCCACCGCACCATGAACTACGACGGCGTGAAGGTCTACCGGCCGCAGGCTGGCCCCGATCCTGCCCGCCTTCGCGAGGGCGGGCAGGATCGGGGCCGAGGTGGCATGGATCGCGCTGGTGCCGGGGGACTATCCGGCCCGGCTTTTCGCCGACTCGGAGGTCTACCACCTAGTCGGCGGGATCGCGTGGCCAGGTCCTCACCACCGCGACTACGGCAGTGCCAAGGTCGTCCACGACGCCTGCTGCCCCGGAGCGCACCGCGACGAGCCCACCACCAGCCGCGGCGCCGGTGAGCTCTGGAGGGCCATGCGGCTGCGTCTGGCCCGGATCGCGGAACCCAGCTGACCGGCCGCCTTGCCCGCCGCAGCCAGCAAGCCCGTGCCATCTCGGTGCCGCACAAAGGAGAGCCACATGAACCGTGCTCAGCTCATCACCGTGGGACGGTTCCTTCGCGTTGCCAGAGAGCACGGGCAGAGGTCGAAGACCACGGCGCTGACGCCAACATTCAGGAGATCCGTCAGGACCTCGAGCGGGCCCTGGCCCTGCTGGACGACGCGGTCAGCACCTCGAAACCAACCACCCGCTGCCCCGAGTACCCGGGCGGCTCCATCGACCCGGACGCCGCCGACCTGTGTCTACTGTGCGAGACCCGCCGACGATCGGGCACGCGCGCACCGAATCCGCGCTCCGTCGACAGGGAGGACGATACGTCGTCGGCGCGGGTGCCGTCGAGCCACAGGAGCCGCGAGGACCAGCCGCAGCCGAGGAAGCGCTAAGAGTTCATCTCATTTGGGCTGTTCGATAGTCTGGCCTCGTGGGGATCGTTGAACGTCTGGTGCCAGATGAGTTGTGGGAGCTGTTCCAGCGGGTG
>JODI01000062.1 GCA_000720805.1 Streptomyces violaceoruber | reverse complement strand
CCCCACGCCCACCCCGTCCCCCTCGGGCTCCACGCCCGGCGACGACACCTGCCAGGAGGGCGAGGTCACCCTCGCGCAGCCGCTCCTCGGCGGGCTCACCGAGCCCGTGTTCGGGCTGCTCGACGGCACGGACGAGACGCCCGAGCCGCAGCCCTCGCCCTGTGTCGGTATCGCGCCCGTCTCGCTGACCGGCCTGCTCGGCATCGACGCCTCCCCCCGGCCGGAGGCGACGCCGTGACCCGACGCCTTCGCCGCACCCTGTTCCTGTTCCTTCTCACCCCGCTCCTCTACGCCCTGGTCGGCGCGCCCCAGACCGCCTCGGCCCACACCGGGCTGGTGTCCTCCTCCCCCAAGGACGGCGCGCACCTCAAGAAGGCGCCGGACCATCTCACGCTCACCTTCGACGAGCCCGTCGCCCTCGACGACGTCCGGGTGCTGACGGTGGACGGCGACCGGCTGCCGGTGACCCGGGCGGCGAAGGGCGGCACCCGTGCCGTACGGGTCGCGCTCGCCGCACCGGCACACGGTGACCTCGCCGTCGTCTGGTCGGTCGTCGACGAGGAGGACGGGCACCCCTCCTCCGGCCGGATCGCCCTCAGCATCGGCGTACCGGCGAAGAAGGCCGCCACGACCGGCGGCGACCAGGCCGCGTCCCCCGTTCCCACACCGTCCCCCTCGGTGCGCAAGGGCCTCGTCGCCGCCCGCTGGATCAGCTATCTCGCCCTCGCCGTGTTCCTCGGCGGACTCGGCTTCCTCGTGCTGCTGTGGCCGCGCGGCGCGGACGAGCCGCGGGCCCGGGCGCTGCTGGCGCTCGCCTGGGTCGCCGGACTGCTGGCGACGGTGGTGAGTGTCGGTCTCCAGGGCGCGTACACCACACTCGGCAGCTTCCGGGACGCCCTGCGCCTGGGGACGTACGCCGACATGCTGACCACCGAACCGGGGATCGTGCTCGCCGCGCGCACCCTGCTGTGGGTGCTGGCGGCCGTGGTGCTCGGCGCGCTGCTCCAGGGCGGAGCCCGCGCCTCCCGCTCCCCGGGCTGGCGGGTGGGCGCCCTCGCGGTCGCCTTCGGCCTGCTGCGGACCACCGGGATGACCGGCCACAACTCCGAGGGCGGCGAGCCCACGTGGGGCGCGGTCGCCGACTTCGTCCACCTGCTCGGCGCCTCCCTGTGGATCGGCGGACTGGCCATGCTCACGCTGGCCGTACTGCCGCGCAAGCGGGTCGGGGAGCTGGCCGAGGTGATACCGGGCTACTCGCGGCTCGCGGCCGTGAGCGTCGCCGGCATCGTCTGCGCCGGGCTGGTGCTCGCCTGGCAGGTGGTGGGCTCCTACCACGCCCTCCTGCACACCTCGTACGGGCAGCTGCTGCTGCTCAAGACGGGCATTCTCGGGTGCGTCCTGCTCGCCGCGTACGCGAGCCGCCAGTGGGTGCGCACCCGCCTCGATCTCGCCGTGCTGCTGCGCGGCGACGCCGCCACCGTGCGGCCCTTCGGCTACTCGGTCGCGGCCGAGACGGGGCTTGTCCTCGTCGTGCTCGCCGTGACGAGTCTGCTGGTCACGGCCGACCCCGGCCGCTGAACTCTCCACAAGCACAAAGGAGTTGTAGTGAAGCAGAACAATGAAACCGGTGAACGGCGGCGCACGCCGCCCACCGGGAACCGGGGCCTGCTGGTCGCCGGGGTGGGTGCGGCGCTGGCCGCCGTGCTCAGCCTCGGACTGCTGAGCGCGCTCTCGGGCTCCAAGACCGACTCGGTGCAGAACGCGGGCGCGGCTCAGGCGCCCGCCGCTGCCGCCGAGGCACGGCCGGCCGCCGCCACCAAGGCGGACTACCAGGTCGACATCATGGGCAACAAGTTCGGCAACGGGAAGCAGCTCGTCGTCGAGGTCGGCCAGACCGTCCAGTGGACCAACCACGACAGCGTCCCGCACACGGTCACCACCACGAAGGCCCCGGTCAAGTTCGACTCGGGCACCCTGAACAAGGGCGACTCGTGGTCGTACAAGTTCACCAAGGTGGGGACGTACGAGTACTACTGCGCGGTGCACCCGGACATGGTCTCGTCCGTGAAGGTCGTCGCGGCCGGTGGCGGCGGTGGCGGTGGCGGTACGACGCCGGCGCCCACCCCGACGACGGCTCCCACGGGCACGCCCACGACCGGCCCCACGGCCGCGCCGACCGGGACTCCCACCACGGCTCCGACCGGGATGCCGATGCCGACCGGCACGGGCGGCGGCTCCGGCGGCGGCTCCGGTGACGACGAGCAGTGCGCCAGCGCCCAGGACGTGCTGATGCCGATCCTGCAGCACCTCTACTCGGCGCACCTGGAGCGGTCGCCGGGCGAGCAGGTGCAGGACGCGCTCGCGCTCGACTCGTACATCAAGACGCACACCGTCTGGGTCGAGAGCATCCTCAAGCCGGCCGTCGCAGGCGGCAGCACGGTGCTCGACAGCACGCTCAGCACTCTGCTGAACCACGTCAACAGCGCGCACCTGGGTGAGTCGCTCGGGCAGCAGGTCACCGACCTGCTGAACGTCGACAGCTACGTGAAGATGCACACCGTCTGGGCCGGGCAGATGCTCACGCCCACCACGGACTTCATCACCAGCAACTGCTGACGCGATCCGCGACACGGGGAAACGCCGCTCCGGCCGGGGCTCAGCCGGCCGGAGCGGCGCCCGTGTCCATTCTCCACACCGAAGCCACGCATCGGGAACCGCATTCCAAGGAGACCGGGATGACGACCGTCACCCTGCCCACCGTCCCTTCGCCACCGGACTCGCGCGACGGCGCCGACCGCCGGTGGCCCCTGCCCGGCCGGTACACCGTGGCCTCCGGCCGCTCGCTCGCCGAACTCACCGCCTGGTACGGTCCGTTGCCCACGCTGCGCCGCCGCGTGGCCCTGGCGGGTGCGAGCCTCACCGTGCCCGACCGCGCCACCGAGGCAGGGTCCGACGCCGCGTCCGACGCCGCGTCCGACGCCCCTGCCGACACCTTCCCCGAGACGGTGCCCGGCCCCTCCTCCGACACCGGACTCCCCTCGTTCCGTTTCGAGTTCGGCGGCCGTGACCTCACGGCCTCCCTCGTCTCCGAGCGGGTCGACGAGGCGTACGACCTGTTCCAGGTGACCGGCGACCTGGACGTGAACGGCGTCGCCTTCCCCGTACTGCTCAAGCTGCGGGTGGTCGAGCGGACCGACGACCGGCTGCTCGTGGTGGGCCGGGCCCGGCTGCCGTACCGGCTGCTGCGCCGCGCCACGGGATTCGGGTTGCCGTGGCGCAGGCCGGCCACCCGGCTGCGGCTGCTCGTCGCGGCGGAGTTCGCGTGAGGGCGGCCGGGACGGCACGGCGTACAGCCCGGGGTGCCGCCGTGTCCGCCGTCCTCACCCTCGTCGCCCTGCCGGTACTGCCGCTGCTGCCGGCCCAGCAGGCGTCGGCGGCCTCGTTCAGCGTCACCATGAAGGGGTACGCCTTCTCGCCCGCGAGCCTGTCCGTCCCCGTCGGCTCCACGGTGACCTGGACCAACCAGGACACCGCACCGCACGACGTGAAGACCACCTCCGGCCCGGTCTCGATCCACTCCCCCATGCTGAACAAGGGCCAGAGCTGGAGCTTCACGTTCAGCACGGCCGGGTCGTACGGCTACTACTGCACCGTCCACCCGAACATGACGGCCGGCATCACGGTCCGCCCGGCGGCACCACCACCGGCGCCGGCACCGACGCACGAACACTCCGCGGGCTCGGGCTCGTCGGGATCCTCGGGCGGCTCCGGCTCGTCAGGCGGCTCCGGCTCATCGGGCGGCTCCGGTGGCTCCTCGAAGGGAGGCGGGGCGACCACCGCGACCCGGGCCCCGGCAAGCGGCTCCACGCCGCCGATGGACATGGGCTCGTCCTCGTCCTCGTCGCCGTCCGCCACCGCCCCGGGAGCGGCCGCACCGCAGACGTCCCCGTCACCGCAGGGCGCGCAGGCAGCGCAGATGCCGGCGACCCAGACCACCGCCTCGACGGCCCGCCCCCTGGACCCTCTGCTCGTCCTGGCCGGCATCGTCGCCGGAGTGGCGGTGCTGTGCCTGCTGCTGGTGGGCTCCCGCGCCGCGGCACCTCGGGAGGAGGAGGGGTAGGGGGTTGGAACTGCTGCCGGTCCAGTGAGCATGAGTGACTTCTGGTGGGCGTGCGTGAGCGCTGTGGCTGGCGGTTGTTCCGCTGCGAGTGGGGAGGGCACCCCTGTCCTGGGGTGTGGTGCGGCTCTGCGTGCCGTGGAGGGGAACGGGGGTTCCTGGGTCGAACGGGTGACCTTTGCGGCGACTGCTCGTTGACTGCCGTGACGGGATCTTCGGCCGGGCGGGGGTGGACGGGTGGGTGGGCCGCGGGAGGTGGCGGCATCGTTCGTGGTGCCCGGCCCGGCCGGGGTGACCGTCCGGGACCGGCTGCGGGTGAGGGAGTCGGACGCGGCGGTACTGACCGAGGTCGGCGTCTTCCTGGGGTCGCTGGCGGCCGGCGATCTCGCGGAACGCTCCCCGGCAGGGGCCGGCGCATGATGCGGCCTCATGGGCGGCGCGGAAACGGTCGCTGACGGGGAGGTCGCCGGCGCGGTGGGCGGGCAGTATCACCAAGGCCACCCATGACCAGTGGGCGCTGGCCCGGCGCGGGCAGGCCGCCCCTCTGGGCTGGCCGCGCGGGCAGATCTGTTCACCGGCACGAGCCCCACCGCCGCCACCGCCCTCACCGACCCCGCCCAGGACGCCCGTACGGCGGAGGGCGCGGCCCCGCCGCAACCCTCGCCCCGGACGACCCGCCCGTCACCGTCGGCGGCCGGGCCTGTCCGTCGTCCGGGCAGATCCGCGGCGTGAGCGCACGGCGCGCCGCCCGCAAGAGAGCCGCGCGAGAACCGCACGAGAACCGCAGTGAGCGCATGGCTGCGGCGGGCCGCCGGGACGGATCAGCGGGCGGCGGACGGCGGGCCGTCCATACGGGACGCCGGTCCCACCCGGCGACGGGGCAAGCGGCCCGGCGCTGCTCGACGAAGTCCTCCGCAGGCGTCGTAGGCCGGACACCGGCTCACGGCTTGGCCCGGTAGCGCCGCATCTTCGCGCGGGCCCCGCACACCTGCATCGAGCACCAGCGGCCGCGGCCGGCCGGGCTGCGGTCGTAGTACGCCCAGTGGCAGTCGGGGGCCTCGCAGGCCTTGAGGCGGGGCCAGGTGCGGTCGGTGAGGGACTGGGCGATGGCCGCCGCGACCCGGGAGAGCAGGGGGCCCTCGTCGGCCGGGGCGAGAGCGGCCGAGCCGTCGGCCGCGTCCACCGTCACCACCAGCGGGGCCGCCGCCAGAAGCACGCTCAGTGGGGTCACCTCGCGGTGCGGGGGATGGCCGGCGTGGGCGAGGAGGGCCGCCCGAAGGGACTCGCGCAGCTCGCGTGCACCGGGAACCTCGCCCTCGGCCAGTCCGAACCGCGCCCTGGCCTCCGGCCCGTCCAGCGAGTCGATGTCCGACTCGATGTCCAGGGTGTTCACCAGGGACTGGACCAGGGCCAGACCGCCGGGCGCGGGCGATCTCTCACTCATGCGTGCGACGTTACCGCTTATAGGGGTGCATGCAGTAACCGTTACTGGTTAATCTGCTCTATAGGTAACCGCGACTTCGAGGAGGAAGTCATGCCGCTCGCCAAGCTGGACGTCGTCGTTCTGGACTGCCCCGATCCTCACGCCCTCGCCGCGTTCTACGCCGAGGTGCTCGGCGGCACCGTGGAGGACCAGGGAGAGTGGGTGGACCTCAAGCTGCCCGACGGAAAGGCCCTGGCGTTTCAGGCCGCCCCCGGGTACGTACCGCCGAAGTGGCCCTCGCCCGACGGCTCGCAGCAGTTCCATCTGGATCTCGCCGTGCCGGACCTGGACGCGGCCGAAAAAGGGGTGCTGGCGCTCGGCGCGAAGCCGCTGGACGTCGAGGACCGCTCGCGGACCTTCCGGGTTTACGCGGATCCGGCGGGGCACCCGTTCTGTCTCTGCGCCGGCTGACCTGCTGACCTGGGAGAAGAGGATCTCATGGCACCCGTGGCACGTATCCGTTCCGTGGTCGTCGACTGCCCCGACCCGCGAGCGCTCGCCGAGTTCTACGCGCAGGTCGGCGGCGGCACCCCCGAGGCGGAGGACGACGACTGGGTCGTCCTGCGCGTCCCGGACGGGCCGCGGCTCGCCTTCCAGCGGGCGCCCGGCCTCACCGCGCCGGAGTGGCCGCGCGCGGACCGCAACGCGCAGCAGTTCCACCTCGACTTCGACGCGGGGACCACCTGGGAGGAGATCGACGCGGCGGAGGAGAAGGTCCTGGCGCTGGGTGCGCGGGTGCTGGACCGGGAGGACTACGAGAAGAAGGACTTCCGGGTGTACGCCGATCCGGCCGGCCACCCGTTCTGCCTGTGCCGGATCGACCCCGTCTAGGGTCCGGACGTCAGCCGTCCAGGTCGGCGATCCTCGCCGTGGACGGTTCCCGGCGCAGCTGCGCGGCGCGGGCGGTGAAGTCGGCGCCGCGCAGTACACGTTGGACGTTGCCCCAGGTCAGCAGGGCGACATCGGGTTCGCTCCAGTCGCGCTGGAGCAGTTCGGCGATGAGGTTCGGATAGCAGGAGGCGTCGCCGAGTTCCTGCGGGTGCGCGGCGCCGGCGTCGAACGTGCCGGACAGGCCCACGCACTGCGGGCCCGCGAGCGTCCGGACCCGGTCGAGATGGTCGGCGACGTCCCGGACGGTGGTGCCGGTCTGCTCGGCGGTCAGCGGCACCATGCACAGCCCCTTCGCGGCGCCCAGCTCGGCGAGCAGGTCGTCGGGGAGGTTGGCCGGGTGGGGGCGCAGGTCGCGGGCGGCGGAGCGGGTGCACACGACCGGCGTCTTGGACAGCGCGAGCGCCCGCCGGATGGTCTCCTCCGAGGCGCCGGAGAGGTCCGCGACCACGCCGAGGCGGTTCATCTCGCGCAGTATCTCCTCGCCGAACCGGGTCAGCCCGGCCTCGCCCGCCCAGGACACCCCGGACAGGGTGAGGACGCGCAGGCCGAGGGCGCTCAGGGAGCGCAGGATGCCGAGGGAGTCGCCGAGGGCGGCGGCCCCGGCGGGTCCGAGCAGTACGGCGATCCGGCCGCAGTTGCGGGCGTCGGTGGTCTCGCCGGCGGTGCAGGCCAGGCGCAGGCCCTCCGGGTGCCTGCGGACGACCGTCTTCACCAGGTCCAGCTGTTCCAGGGTGGCGCCGACGGCCCGGTCGCCGTCGAGGCCCTCGGGCAGGTGCAAGGACCACAGGAGTGCCCCGACACGGCCCTCGCGCAGCCGCGGCACGTCCGTGTCGACGGCGCTCTCGCCGAGCTCCAGGTCGTACCAGGGCCGGTGGCGCAGCGCCCAGGGCAGCCCGCTGTAGCCGTCGGCGACGGGATGGGCGGCCAGCAGGGCGTGGGCCCGCTCCAAGGGGGTGCCGTCCGGGTCGGTGACGGGGGTGTACGGCTCCTCGAAGGGGTCGGGGAGGGACTCCGCCAGGTCGTCGAGCTCGCCGGCCTCGGTGAAGGGGTGCAGTTCGTGCTGGAGGTCTGCCATGGCGGGCTCCGTACGTCGTGATCCTTTGCCGTGAACCGTTGCCTTGGTCCTGTGCCGTGATCGTCCTGATCCCAGTACCGCCACCGTCCCACGAGGCCGGAGTGCCTTCCTGGTGGGCGGGGCGTTCGGGGTACCGGACGAGCATCCATTGCGGCCCGATCCGCGTCCTCATGTACGTGAACCTTCAAAGACCCCCCACCCCCCTCCGTGCCCTCGTGATCGACGCCGACCCCCGCACCCGGCCGCTGATCACGGAGCTCAGCAGACAGGGCTTCGAGGTGTACGCGGCCAGCCGAGGCCGGTTCGCGATCCCCGTCGGCCGTTCCACCCGCCCCGACGTCGTCGTCCTGGACGTGGCCCTGCCGGACGACGACGGCCTGGAGACGTACGAGGGTCTGCGCGCCGCCGGGGTGAGGGCACCGGTGCTGTTCCTCTCCGGTGACGACGACCTGAGGGCCGGGGCCGCGGTGCGCCGGCTGATGACGGACGCCGACGGCCATGTCACCAAGCCGTTCGCCCTCACGGAGGCGCTCGCACGTCTGAACGACCTGCTGGCCCGGGATCTGGCCGACGAGAGCCGGCTGCTGCGCGTCGGGAGCCTCACGGTGGACGCGGACCGACGCGCGGTCTGGCGGGACGGCAGCCGGGTGGAGCTGTCGCTACGGGAGTTCGAGCTGCTGAGCTACCTCATGGACCACGCCGGCCAGGTGGTCACGAAGAAGCAGATCCTGGAGCGGGTCTGGGGGGCTGGGGCACCGTTCCGCTCCGGGATCGTGGAGACGTACGTCTACTACCTGCGCCGCAAGCTGGGCGACGAGGACCAGACGCTGATCCGGACGGTCCGCGGTGTCGGCTACACGATGCCGCGCGGCTGACGCCGGTCCCGTCGGTTCCCTCCGACGACTTCAGCCCTCGGGCATCAGCCGCCGACGTCAGCCATCGGTCTCAGCCCTCGGCTTCAGCCGTCCAGCGACTCGATCGTCGCGTTGGACGGCCCCCTTGTCGTCTGCAGGTCCCGGGCCACGTCCTCCGCCGCGCCCAGCACACGGACCGCGTTCTGCCAGGTCAGCTTGGCCAGGTCGGGCCTGGACCAGCTGCGGTCGAGGAGTTCGGCGACGAGGTGAGGGTAGCCGGAGACGTCGTCGAGGCCGTCAGGGGTGAAGGCGGTGCCGTCGTAGTCGCCGCCGATGCCGAGGTGGTCGATGCCGGCGACCTCGCGCATGTGGTCCAGGTGGTCGGCCACCGTCGAGACCGTCGCCACCGGGCGGGGCTCACGCTCCTCGAAGGCGCGGTGCGCCTTCATCGCCTCGGAAGTGGTGTCGAGGGGGTGGAAGCCGTGCGCGCGCATGTTCTCGTCCGCCGCCGCCGTCCAGTCCACGGCCGCCTGGAGGACGAACTTCGGCACGAAGGTCACCATCGCCATGCCGCCGTTGACGGGAAGGCGTTCCAGCACGTCGTCCGGGATGTTGCGGGGGTGGTCGCAGATCGCCCGGGCGGAGGAGTGGGAGAAGATCACCGGGGCGGCCGACGTGTCCAGCGCGTCCCGCATCGTCGTGGCGGCCACGTGCGAGAGGTCGACCAGCATGCCGAGGCGGTTCATCTCCCGTACGACCTCGCGGCCGAACGCCGACAGTCCGCCGACTCCCGGCTTGTCGGTCGCCGAGTCCGCCCACGCCACGTTGTCGTTGTGGGTGAGCGTCAGGTAGCGCACGCCGAGCGCGTACAACGCCCGCAGAGTCCCGAGGGAGTTGGCGATGGAGTGGCCGCCCTCCGCGCCCATGAGCGAGGCGATCCGGCCCTCACCCCGGGCCGCCTCCATGTCCGCCGCCGTCAGCGCCGGGCGCAGGTCCCGCGGGTAGCGCGCCAGCAACTGCCGTACGCAGTCGATCTGCTCCAGCGTCGCGGGGACGGGGTCGGGCAGGTCCGAGCGCACGTACACCGACCAGTACTGCGCGCCGACGCCGCCCGCGCGCAGCCGGGGGATGTCCGTGTGCAGGTGAGCGTTCTGGGCGGTGGCGATGTCGCGGGCGTCGAGGTCGTAGCGGACCTGTTCGCGCAGTGCCCAGGGGAGATCGTTGTGGCCGTCCACGACCGGGAACTCGCGCAGGAGTTCCCGGGCCGTCCCGACGGAGTTCACGGCCGTCACTGCCCGAAGCCGAAGCCGTTGCCCGACCCCTCGGCCTTGGCGCGCAGGCGCTTGCCCTTCTCGGCGGCCTGGTCGTTCAGCTCCTGCTGGAACTCCCGCATCCGGCCGAGGAGTTCCTCGTCGTGCGTCGCCAGGATCCGCGCCGCGAGCAGACCCGCGTTGCGGGCACCGGCCACGGAGACCGTGGCGACCGGGACACCGGCCGGCATCTGCACGATCGACAGCAGCGAGTCCATGCCGTCGAGGTACTTCAGGGGCACCGGGACGCCGATCACCGGCAGCGGGGTCACGGACGCGAG
Source organism: Streptomyces violaceoruber (assembly GCA_000720805.1). GTDB lineage: Bacteria > Actinomycetota > Actinomycetes > Streptomycetales > Streptomycetaceae > Streptomyces > Streptomyces cellulosae_A. Next base: position 57,247 of record JODI01000062.1, on the reverse strand, counting down.
CATGCCGGGCAGGTGGGCCGCGCCGCCCGCGCCCGCGATGATCACCTTCAGCCCGCGCTCGGCCGCCTGCTCGCCGTACGTGATCATCTCGCGCGGCATCCGGTGCGCGGAGACGACGTCCACCTCGTACGCGATCTCGAACTCGTCGAGGGCCTGGGCGGCGGCCTCCATGACGGGCCAGTCGGAGTCCGACCCCATGACGATGCCAACAACTGGGCTCATTCGGTGATCGTGCCCCTCAGGTAGCCGGCTGCGTGACGGGCGCGCTCCAGCACGTCGTCCAGGTCGTCGCCGTAGGTGTTGACGTGACCCACCTTGCGGCCGGGCTTCACGTCCTTGCCGTACATATGGATCTTGAGCTGGGGGTCGCGGGCCATGCAGTGCAGGTACGCGGAGTACATGTCCGGGTAGTCGCCGCCCAGGACGTTGACCATGACCGTCCACGTGGCGCGCGGGCGCGGGTCGCCGAGCGGGAGGTCGAGGACGGCCCGGACATGGTTGGCGAACTGGGACGTGATCGCGCCGTCCATGGACCAGTGGCCGGAGTTGTGCGGGCGCATCGCGAGTTCGTTGACGAGGATGCGGCCGTCGCGGGTCTGGAACAGCTCGACGGCGAGGTGGCCGATCACGTCCAGTTCCTTGGCGATGCTCAGGGCCATCTCCTCGGCCTTCAGGGCCAGACCCTGGTCGAGGTCGGGAGCGGGCGCGATCACCGTGTCGCAGACACCGTTGACCTGCTGGGACTCCACCACCGGGTACGCCACCGCCTGGCCGTGCGGGGAGCGGACGACGTTGGCGGCCAGCTCGCGGACGAAGTCGACCTTCTCCTCGGCGAGGACGGGGACGCCGGCGCGGAACGGTTCCTCGGCCTGAGCCACGTTGTCGACGACCCACACGCCCTTGCCGTCGTAGCCGCCGCGGACGGTCTTGAGGACGACGGGGAAGCCGTCCCCCCCGGCGCCCCCCGCACCCTCGCCGAGGCCCTCCGCCGCGAACGCGGCCACGTCGGCCGGGTCGCTCACGATCCGGTGCCGCGGGCACGGCACCCCGATCGCGTCGAGTCTCGCCCGCATCACGCCCTTGTCCTGGGCGTGCACGAGCGCGTCCGGGCCGGGGCGGACGGGGATGCCGTCCGCCTCCAGCGCCCGGAGGTGCTCGGTGGGTACGTGTTCGTGATCGAAGGTGATCACATCGCACCCGCGCGCGAAGTCACGCAGCGTGTCGAGGTCGCGATAGTCGCCGATGACGACATCGCTCACCACCTGCGCCGCGGAATCCTGGGGGGTGTCACTGAGAAGCTTGAACCTGATGCCCAACGGAATGCCCGCTTCGTGTGTCATACGCGCGAGCTGGCCACCGCCGACCATGCCGACTACCGGGAACGTCACGCTCCTAGGGTATCGGCCGCGCCATGGTGGCCGGTTTCCCGCCCTCCGAACCGGCCTTTGCCGAGCCATGAGGCGGTCCACAGGCGATCACGAATGGGGGGTGGTTAGCATGGCTGAGTTGACGAATCCTACGGACGGGGGCCTGGAAAGCCATGGGACGTGGTTCCTCAAGGCTCTCTACGACGCCGCGCAGTGCGGCCCGGCAGCGGATCGACCGGCTCGTACGTGAGGCCGCCAAGTTCGGCGCGGTGGGCGGCGCGGGGGTGCTGGTCAACCTGCTCGTGTTCAACCTGGTCCGGAACGCGACCCATCTGCAGGTCGTGCGGGCGAGTGTCATAGCCACCGTCGTGGCCATCGCCTTCAACTACGTCGGTTTCCGGTACTTCACCTACCGGGACCGCGACAAGGGCGGCCGTACCAAGGAACTCACCCTGTTCCTGCTGTTCAGCGCGGTCGGCCTGGTGATCGAGAACGGTCTGCTCTACACGGCGACCTACGGTTTCGGCTGGGACAGCCCGGTGCAGAGCAACATCTTCAAGTTCGTCGGCATCGGCGTCGCGACCCTGTTCCGTTTCTGGTCGTACCGCACCTGGGTGTTCAAGACGCTGCCCGCGAAAGAGGCGGTGGCAAGCGCGGAATCGTTCCTGGCGACGGAAGTGAAGAAGCGGCGGACGAAACAGCCCACTCTGCCGTAGAGAAACACGCTGAGAAACAGCCCGCCCCGCCGTGGAGGGTGCCCGGCGTGGCCGCGAGGCCGTGAAGCACGCTCAGCGGACCGTCGGCTCCTCGTCGTCCGGTACCGGTGGTTTCCTCGCCGGCGTACGCGACAGGAACAGGCCAAACACGGGCGGCTGGGCCTGGAGCATCTCCAGGCGGCCCCCGTCGGCCTCCGCGAGGTCCCGGGCCACCGCCAGTCCGATGCCCGTGGAGTTGCGGCCGCTGATCGCCCGCTCGAAGATCCGCGCCCCGAGGTCGGCGGGCACCCCGGGCCCCTCGTCGGTGACCTCGATGACCGCCTGGTTGCCGGTGACGCGGGTGCGCAGCGCCACCGTGCCGCCGCCGTGCATGAGGGAGTTCTCGATCAGCGCGGCCAGCACCTGGGCGACCGCCCCCGGCGTACCGACCGCCGTCAGGTGTCGCTTCCCGGAGCTGACGATGGCCCGGCCGGCGCTGCGGTAGGCGGGGCGCCACTCGGCGAGCTGCTGCTGGATGACCTCGTCGAGGTCGAAGGTGACGGCGGAACCGGTGCGCGGGTCGCGGGAGTTGGTGAGCAGCCGCTCGACCACGTCCGTGAGCCGCTCCACCTGGGTCAGCGCCACGTTCGCCTCCTCCTTCACCGTGTCCGGGTCGTCGGTGAGGGTGATCTCCTCCAGCCGCATCGACAACGCGGTCAGCGGCGTGCGGAGCTGGTGGGAGGCGTCGGCGGCGAGCCGGCGTTCCGCGGTGAGCATGCGGGCGATGCGCTCGGCGGAGGAGTCAAGGACGTCGGCGACCCGGTCCAGCTCGGGGACGCCGTACCGCTTGTGCCGGGGGCGCGGGTCGCCCGAGCCGAGGCGTTCGGCGGTCTCCGCGAGGTCGGTGAGCGGGGAGGCGAGCCGGTTGGCCTGGCGGATCGCGAGCAGCACGGCGGCGATCACCGCGAGCAGCGCCACTAGCCCGATGATCAGCAGGGTCCGGCCGACCTCACGGGTCACCGAGGAGCGCGGCTCCTCGACCAGGACGGTCTCGCCCTCCTCGCCGTCCGCCTGGCCCCGTATGACCTCACCGACCGTCCGGGTGCCGACCTCGATGTCGGGCTCCCCGGGGATCCGGATCACGGCGTACCGCTCCGGCGCGACCTGGCCCCGCAGCACCCTCGCGTCGACGGTCCCCGAGGCGAGCAGCCGGCTGTCCACGATGCTGGCCAGTCGCTGCGCCTCGGAGTCCACCTTCTCCTGGGCGCTGGTGGAGATGGTGCGGGTCTCGACGATGACGAGGGACACGCCGAACACCGCGATGACGACGAGCACCACGGCGAGAGTGGACTGGATCAGTCGACGGCGCATGACCTCTTACCTGTGCTGCCGGTGGGACGCCTTCCGGGCGGGCGGGGGCTCAGCTCTTCTCGAACCGGAAGCCCACACCCCGCACGGTGGCGATGTAGCGCGGGTTCGCCGCGTCGTCGCCCAGCTTCTTCCGCAGCCAGGAGATGTGCATGTCGAGCGTCTTGGTCGACGACCACCACGTGGTGTCCCAGACCTCCCGCATCAGCTGGTCACGGGTCACGACCCGTCCCGCGTCGCGCACCAGGACCCGCAGCAGGTCGAACTCCTTGGCGGTGAGCTGCAGCTCCTCGTCCCCCATCCAGGCCCGGTGCGACTCCACGTCGATCCGCACCCCGTGGGTGGCCGGAGCCTGGGCGGGCTCGGCGGCGCCGCGCCGCAGCAGGGCACGGACCCGGGCGAGCAGCTCGGCGAGCCGGAAGGGCTTGGTGACGTAGTCGTCGGCGCCCGCGTCGAGGCCGACGACGGTGTCCACCTCGTCGGCCCGCGCGGTCAGGATGAGGATCGGGACGCTGAGGCCCTCGGCGCGCAGCCTGCGGGCCACCTCGAGGCCGTCCATGCCGGGCAGCCCCAGGTCGAGCACGACCAGGTCGACGCCGCCCTGCGCTCCGGCGTCGAGCGCGGTGGGGCCGTCCTCACGCACCTCTACCTCGTAGCCTTCCCGGCGCAGTGCGCGGGCCAGCGGCTCCGAAATGGACGCGTCGTCCTCGGCGAGCAGTACACGGGTCATGAGGTGATGGTAGTCCGCGCAGGCCAGGAGCTGGGTGTGATCGACAGCCGGTCCTTCTTACCTTTTGGCTTACCGATCCCAACCTGTGCCTATGAGGTAATAACTCCGCGAGGACCTTGGAAAGGATGCATGCGGTTCCCTTCTCACCTGTGATTCACGTCTCAAGTCCTTCCATTTCCGGTTCTGTGCTGCCGTATGGTGAATGAACGCCTGTAGCACCGCGGGGACCTTTGGCGAGGAGTTGACGCTGAAGGTCTCTTTTGTGTGCGGGCCGGTCACCCGCCGGCCTCGAAAGGAAAGCACCCCAGCAAGGATCGACCATGGCGTCCAGCCTGACGAAGGACTCGGTCACCCCGGGCACCCCTGGATCCGAGAAGACCTTCTTCGGCCACCCCCGCGGACTGGCCACTCTCTTCATGACCGAGATGTGGGAGCGATTCTCCTACTACGGCATGAAGGCCCTGCTCGCCGTCTACCTGCTCTCCGGCGGCCCCGGCGCCGGCAAGGGCAGCATGGGCGGCGGTCTGGCCATGGACGTGGCCACCACCACGATGATCGTCGCCGTCTACTCGGCGATGGTGTACCTGCTCGCCATGCCCGGCGGCTGGCTCGGTGACCGCGTCTGGGGCCCGCGCAAGACGGTGGCCATCGCCGCCGTCACGATCATGTCCGGCCACCTGGTGCTGGCCCTGCCCGGCGGTCAGGCACCGTTCTTCGCGGGCCTGGCGTTGGTCGCGGCCGGCTCGGGTCTTCTCAAGGCCAACATCTCCACGATGGTCGGCCACCTGTACGACGGCCCGGACGACCCGCGCCGCGACGGCGGCTTCACGATCTTCTACATGGGCATCAACGCGGGCGCGTTCTTCGCCCCGCTGGCCATCGGCACCGTCGGCCAGGAGGTCAACTGGCACCTCGGCTTCGGCATGGCCGCGGTCGGCATGGCGATCGGCCTCGCCGCGTTCCTGCTCGGCACTCGCAATCTGAGCCCGCAGAGCAGCGTCGTGCCCAAGCCGCTCGCGGCCGAGGAGCGTGCCGCCTGGCTGCGCAAGGGTCTGGCCTGGCTGATCGCGGCGGCCGTCTTCTACGGCGTCGTCGGCTTCACCGGCCACTTCACCCTGAACTGGGCGATGATCCCGCTGACCGTCATCGGTCTGATCATCCCGGCGGGTGTGTTGGTGCGCATCAAGCGGGACAAGGAACTCTCGGTCACCGAGCAGTCGAAGATGACCGGCTACATCTGGTTCTTCGTCGCGGCCGCCGTGTTCTGGATGATCTACGACCAGGGTGCCTCCACCGTCCAGGCGTTCGGCGAGGGCAAGGCCGCCGGCTCGCTGCTCGGCTTCGACTTCCCGTCCTCCTGGTACCAGTCGCTGAACCCGCTGTTCATCATGGCGCTGGCCCCGGTGTTCGCGTTCGTCTGGGTGTGGCTGAACCGGAACGGCAAGGAGCCGAGCACCATCGTGAAGTTCTCGATGGGTCTGGTCCTGATCGGCGTCTCGTTCTTCTTCTTCCTGATCCCGCTGGGCATGGCGGCGGACGGCACCTCGGTCAGCCCGATGTGGCTGGTGGGCATCTACTTCATCCAGACCGTCGGTGAGCTGTGCCTCTCCCCGGTCGGCCTGTCGGTGACGACGAAGATGGCCCCGGCGAAGTACGCCAGCCAGATGATGGGCGTCTGGTTCCTCGCGGTCACCGCGGGCGACTCCGTCACCGGCCTGCTGTCCAACCCGGCCATCGCCGGCGTCGACCTCAGCGGCACGCCGGCGGTGTTCGGTGAGGCGGCGCTGGCCGCGCTGGCCGGGTTCGCGGTGTGGATGTACCGGCGGAAGGTGAAGTCGCTGATGGGGGACGTTCGCTGAGGCCCGCGGCCTGGCCGGGGTGACGGAGGCCGTTGCACCCATGTGGGTGCAACGGCCTCTCCTCGCGCGGTCCCCCGCGCCCCTTCGGGCTGTCCTCCGCGCCCCTTCGGGCTGTCCTCCGCGCCCCTTCGGGCTGTCCTCCGCGTCCCTTCGGGCTGTCCTCCGCGCCCCTTCGGGCTGTCCTCCGCGTCCCTTCGGTCCGGCTACCGCGCCCTCCGGCCCGGCATGAACGTGAATACCGCGCCGCCCAGCAGGACCGCGGTCCCGGCCACGAGTCCCAGCGCCTTCAGGGCGCCGTTGCCCTCCGCGCCCGTCTCGGCCAACCCCCCGTCGGGTGTCGTACCGGAGGAACCGCCCGAGGAGCCACCGGAACCGGAGGAGCCCGCCGACCCTCCGCCGGACGCCCCGCTCGCCTGTTCCTCCGTGTTCAGCGTGAGCGAGACCTCCGACTTGGTCGGTGTGCACGTCGTGGTCGTGCCGAGGGCCTTGATCGTCAGCACACCCGGCGACAGCGTCGACTCACCACTGGCCCCCGGCTTGTACGTCCCCGTCAGGTCCGGGATCGCCATCGGGTCGCCCGACTTGATGGCCCCCGCGTTCACCGGGCCCTCCACATGCACCGTGCCCTTGTCGGCGCCGCCCAGGACCACCTCCATCGACGGCTTGACCGAGCCCGCCGGAATGTCGGCCGGACTGTCCATCACCGACTTCTCGAACTTCACGACGAGATCGAAACTCCCGCCGTTCTTCCTGGCGTTGATCTGCACGGGCGAGGTCGCGTTCTTGTCGCCGATGGGCGTCTTGCAGGCGTACGGCACCTGGACGGCCTTGCCGGTGAAGTCGGTCTGACCGGCACCGCCGCCGGAACCCCCGGTGTCCGTGCCCCCGCTCCCGCCTCCGCTGCCGGAGGGGCTCGGCGTCCCGCTCGGCGTGTGCGTCGGCGTCGGCGTCGTACTGCCGGTCGGGTCAGGGGTGCCGCTCGGAGGCGGACTCCCCTCCCCCGCCGTCACGTTGATGGTCGCGGCTGGCTGCACGGCCGCCGTCGGCGCGCACTTCGTGTCCGTCGACATGGCGTTGACGACGTACGCGTCCGGCGTCAGCGTCAACTGCCCCGGCGCGGTCGGCTTGAGTGTGCCCTTCATGTCGGACAGCACCATCGCCCCGCCCTTGGGGATCGCCGGGTTCTCCCGGGGCCCCTGCATCGCCACGGCCCCGGTCTGCGCCCCGGCGACCTTCAACGTCCCCGACGGCTGGACGGAGTTCGCCGGCAGGTCGATGATGTCCGGGTTCTTCGAGGCGGCCTGTACGAACTTCCAGACCACCTGCACCTCCTCGCCGACCTTCGCGGTGGCCGGTGCGGTGATCTCCACCTTGGTGGTGCCGTCGACCGGGTCGAGCCCGATCCCGGCGGGCGGGACGCACCTCGTCGCGTACGCCACCTCCGCGGCCTGCGCCGGCCCCACGGCGACCCCGAGCAGGGCCCCGGCCCCGCCGAGCACCAGCGCGAGGCCCGCCGCGCCCGTACCTCTCCGTCTGCCGGCCGGTATGACTCTCCTTCGCTCGCTCACATGGGTCCCTTCCTGGTGGGAGTCGTAGGACTCGTCGGGGCCGCGGGACTCCTGGGAGTCGCGGGATTCGTCGGAGCCGCAGGACTCGTCGGAGTGTCGTCGTGCGGTGCGGAGAGTCGACCGGCCGTACCCGGATCGGCGTCCGGGGTGAACCACGGCAGGGTCGAAGCGGATGAGGGGGCCCGGTGCGCGGCCTCGGGGGGCTTCACCCCGGGCAGGCGCAGGGCCAGTTCGGGCAGCGGCAGCCTGAGGCCCCGGTGCCGGATCCCGCCCGCCCGGCGCGGCCGGACACGGTCCACGACCGCCATGCCGGCCCGGAACACCGCGGCCGGTACGACCAGGCAGACCAGGACCCAGAACAGGGTCACGCCCCAGGGCCGGCCCACGCCCCAGGGCTGCTCGGCGAGGACCTTCCCGCCGTACTTGAGGGAGACCGTGTAGTCGCCGTGCGCACCGCCCGTGAGTTCGACGGGCAGCTCGATCCGCGCCTTCCTGCCCGGCTGGATCGTGCCGCGCCACTGCTGCTCCTCCCACTGCGGGGCGAACACGCCGTGGGAGGTGCCGACCTGGAAGACGGGGTCCTTGACGGCGGAGGTGCCGACGTTGCCGACGGTCAGGACGAGGGTGCGGGCGGGCGGCGCCCCGAACCAGGTCAGCAGCCCGCTGGAACCGTCGAGCCGGGTGTCCGTGAGCACGGACAGGCGTCCGCCTGCCGGTTCCGCGGGCAGCGGTTCGACGGCGTGCCCGGCGACCTGGAAGACCGCGTCGGCCTCGGCCTTCGCCCCGGTCACCGTCGCCACGTGCACCACGCACGGACACGGCACCGGCGGCTCGGCCACCGGCACCTTCCGGCTGAACCGGCCCTCACCGTCGGTCGTCACGGCCCGGCCGTCGGCGTTGGCGCAGGAGTTGGTGCCGCCGACCACTCCCCGGGACGGTTCGGCCTGCCCGCAGACCAGGATCATCAGCAGCGCCCGTTCCCGCCACCCGCTGCCGGTGACGGTGATCGAACCCCCGGTGCCCGCCTGGGACTTGGACAGCTTCACATTCGGCCCGCCGGCCGCCGCGGCGACGCCCGCCCCGGGCGACAGGGGCGACATGAGCAGCGCGAGCAGCATCGCCAACACCGCCGGCACCGGAATCCGTACCCTCCCGCTCACGTCCTCGCTCCCGTCAACTCGGCCTTCTGACCCGGCCGTCGAGCCGGTTCGCCACCTTTGCCCCCACGGCGCCCACGCCGCCGTACGACGACGAAGGCACCGCCCGCCGCCACCGCGCTCCCCGCGCCCGCCACCGCGCCCCACGGCACGAACCGCGCCGGCACGAGGGCGGTGTCGCGCGCGCCGCCGCCGGCCGTCACCGTCAGCCGGATGTCGACCGCGTCCAGGGCGGGCCGGTTCGGCCACGGCTCGGTGAGGCGGAGGCGGCGGCCGGGGGCCAGTTGGACGGGCAGGGTGCGCGGGGCGCGGTCGAGGACCGGGCCGAACAGTCCGTCAGCGCGCACCGCGAGCGTCGGTACGAGGACGGTCGTACCGCGGTTGACCAGCTCGTAGGCGATACGGTCACCGTGCACGGTGACGTGTTCGACGGTCAGCGCGGACAGGTCGGGACCGCCGACGCGGAGCGTGAGCGGCACGGCCCGGGACCGGCCCTCGAAGTCGCGGGCGACGATCGCGCCGGAGCGGTCGCCGGGGGCGGCGTCCTCGGGGACGCTCACGGTGAAGGGCACGTCGGCACGGGTGCGGGCGGGTACCCGGACGTCCGTCCCGGCGAAGGTGATCGCCACGCCGGTTCCGCTCAGCCGTACGGTGACCGGCCCCCCGCCCCGGTTGGTCACGGTCACCGTGTCCTGCTGGACCGTCCCGGGCGCGCCCTCGGCGTAGAAGGCGGGCCGGCCGCCGCCGGAGGGCGCCAGGGACCAGCCGTCGGCGGCCGTGTCGGCGGAGGCGGCATGGGCAGTGGGCGCGGTGAGAGCGGCGGTGGCGAGCAGGCTCAGCGCCGTCAGGCACAGGACGCTGAGGGTTCGGTCGGTGGACGGCATGGGCGGCTCCGGCGGTCGTCACCAACGAGGGATCAGCGGCGGGCCGCCTGGTTCCGCCGGGTCAGCCACAGCACGCCGGCCGCGCCCGAGAGCAGCACCGTGCCGCCGAGCGTGCCGAGGGCGACCGCGGAGTCCTCGGGACCGGTCTGCGGGAGTGCGGCGCCGGAGTCACCGCCCGCGTCGCTGCCCGCGCTGCCGCCGGAGCCGCCGCCCGAGCCGCCGCCACCCTGGGTGCCTCCCGAGGAACCCCCGCCCGCCGCCGTCACGTCCAGGGACAGGGACGGCTTCGGGTTGTTCGTCGGGGTGCAGGTGGTCGTCGTACCGAGCGCCTTGATGGTGAGGACGCCCGCCGTGAAAGTGACCTTGCCGCTCTTCTTCGGGGTGTACGTCCCCGACAGGTCGCTGACCTTGATGGGCGTGTTGGCGGGGATCGCCTCCTGGTTGGCGGGCCCGGTGACGGTCAGCGTCCCGCTGTCGGCGCCGCCGAGCTTCACGGTGGCGCTCGGGTTCATCGCGCCCTTGCCCAGCTCGACCGGGCTGGAGGAGACGCCCTTCTGCCACGACATGGTGAGCTTGTAGCCGGCGCCGCTCTTGACGCTCTTGATGTCGATGGGCGAGACGGCGGTCTTGACCCCGATCGGTGTCTCGCACCGGTAGTTGACGTCGACGACCTCGGCGTGGGCTGCGGGGGCGGCCATCAGCACCGCCGAGCCGGCCAGGGCCGCGACGGACGCGATCGCGGCGGTTCGTTTCTGGTACGTCCGGTTCGACACTGTCCCCTCATTCCTGCAGGCGTTCCTGAAGGTTCCTGACGGCACATCAGATCGGCCGTCAAGGTACGCCCGGGGCCCAGAGGAGGGAAGACACAGGGAGCGCCGGATCTGTGGTGATCCGGCGCGGGTGACGTGACGTGTGAAGAGACGTATGAAGAAGGGTCGGAGATCAGGTCGAACCGTGGGTAACCCTGGGCCGCGGGTCTCCGGGCCGCCCGGGGCCTAGGCAGGCGCCCCCAGCTCGGCCCATACCGTCTTGCCGGCGACCCCGGGGGCGCGCACGACGCCCCAGTCCAGGCACAGCCGCTGCACGATGAACATGCCGTGACCGCCGGGGCGGCCGGCGCGGTGCGGTGTGCGCGGGGCCGGCTGACCGGTGCCCTTGTCGGAGACCTCGAGGCGGATCACCTTGTTGTCGCAGGTGATCCACAGCTCGTCCGGGCCTTCGGCGTGCAGGCAGGCGTTGGTGACCAGCTCGGACACGACGAGCAGCACGTCCTCGGCGGCGGCCCGCTGGTCGGCGGTGGCGGCGGGCAGCCAGCCCCACGCGTACAGCGCCTGGCGGGTGAAGTCGCGGGCGAGCGGCACGACTCCGCTCTCGTCGTCGAACCTCAGCCTGCGGACCTGACGTCCCCCCGACGACACGGCCGCGCCCCCACCGGACGCCCCGGTCGCCGGCACGCCCCCCTCGGACGCCCCGGAAGCGCCGCTGGGCTCCGGGCCGCGGTCGCCCGGCGGGTAAGGCCGGGTGGTGCTCATCAGCGCTTCACCTCACCGATTCACCAGTTCACGATTCTCAACATCACTGCTCGGCCGGTACGACCGATCGGGTTTCCCGCACGGTCGGCCGGGTTCCCGCACAGTCAGTACGGATGTCTCCTGCCCGGGCCGACCGGTCGAACACCCCTGTCTTTCGACACACGGGGCGTGACGCCCGGAAAGCGCCGGCCCCAGGGTGACGAGCGAGGCATCATCCCGGCCGGGCGCGTCAACCGGCCTCTTCGGCCTCGCCCGGCCCGTCGGCCAGAGCCGCTTCCAAGGTGTCATGGACAGTGAAGACCGCATCCGCCCCCGTAATCTCGAAGACACGCGAGACCACGGGCAGCATCCCCGCCAGATGCACCCCACCCCCGGCCGCCTCCGCCTTCAGTCGCGCACCCAGCAGCACGTTCAACCCCGTGGAGTCGCAGAACTCCAGGCGTGAGCAGTCGACCACCAGTCGACTGAATCCCTTGGCGAGGCAGTCGTCGAGGGGCTCGCGCAGCAGATCGGCGGTGTGGTGATCCAACTCACCCGCCGGAGTCACGACAGCACTAGGGCCCTCTTCTCGCACCTCCACCAGAAGCCGGCCCGACTGTGCGCTGCCGACTGTCCCGCGGTCCATGCGTCTCTCTCTCCCGACGTCGTGGCTGCTGATGACGCCCTCGAACACTACGCCTTCTCCACACTCCCCGACACCCGAACAATCACACGCAAACGGACATATACCAACAGAACACACTTGCGGAGGGCTCAGGAAAGCGGGTAGGGCTAGTAGATACACGTACCCGACACGGCCGGCTTTGGAGGCGCCGCACACCGCAGTGCACGGAACTGGCTTCGGCAGCCTTATGCCGAGAACGATGGAGGACATCATGTCACCCCGGCTCGACGCATCGCATACCCATCCGGCGACGTCGACATCCCCCCCGGAACATCTGAATCCCATCGGGCACGACAGCGACGTACGTCCCGACGCGGACGACGTACTCGCCGACCTCCCGGAGATCCCGCCTTACGACGAGGTGGGGCCGGTGGACGCACGGGCCCTGTCCAAGACCCTCTTCGCGCGGCTGGAATCGCTGGAAGAAGGCACCCACGAATACTCGTACGTCCGCAACACGCTCGTCGAACTCAACCTCGCCCTCGTGAAATTCGCCGCCTCCCGCTTCCGCTCCCGCAGTGAGCCGATGGAGGACATCATCCAGGTCGGCACCATCGGCCTGATCAAGGCGATCGACCGCTTCGAACTCAGCCGGGGAGTGGAGTTCCCCACTTTCGCGATGCCAACCATCGTCGGCGAGATCAAGCGTTTCTTCCGCGACACCTCCTGGTCCGTACGCGTCCCGCGCCGGCTCCAGGAACTGCGGCTCGACCTGGCCAAGGCCGGTGACGAGCTGGCCCAGAAGTTCGACCGCGCGCCGACGGTGGGCGAACTCGCGGAGCGCCTCGGCCTGTCGAAGGAAGAGGTCGTCGAGGGCATGGCCGCGTCGAACGCGTACACCGCCTCCTCGCTGGACGCCCAGCCGGAGGAGGACGACGCCGAGGGCGCCCTCGCGGACCGTATCGGCTACGAGGACCACGGAATCGAAGGCATCGAGTACGTCGAGTCCCTCAAGCCCCTGATCGCCGAACTTCCCTCCCGGGACCGCACGATCCTGTCGTTGCGCTTCGTCGCGGGCATGACCCAGTCCGAGATCGGCGACGAGCTCGGCATCTCGCAGATGCACGTGTCCCGGCTGCTGTCGCGGACGCTGGTGAAGCTGCGCAAGGGCCTGACCGTCGAGGAGTGACGGTGACGCCTTGACGTCCGTGACGTCCGTGACGTCCGAGGAGTGACGGTGGCGTCCGCCGGGGTCGCACATCCGTGACACGGCAACCCGGCCCAGGATGGGCCGGGTTGCCGTGCGGCGGGCCCCTGTGGGCCCCGTGCATCCAGTGGAACCGGTGCGTCCGGCGGCCGAAAGCTTGCTATTACCCCGAGGAACCCCTTTCCTCCCAAGGCCCCGTCCATCACTATGGGCACCCTTCACAGACTGGCTGGTACGTCAGGACGGCCGGACGGGGCGGCAGCGGGGTGGCAGGAGGCGGGCGGATGGCTCGGGCCGACGGGACCGACGACGAGGTCGGGAACGCGGGGGGTTACGGCACGGGGACGTACACGGGCGTGTACGCGGGCGCCTCGGACGCCCGCCTGACCGAACTCCTGCGCGCCGACACGGCCACCGCCTACTTGGGCCTGCAGGAACTCCGCGCCCGGCATCGCCCGTCCGTCGTCGCCTACGCCCGCCTGTGCGCGACCAGCGAGTCGACGGCACGGCAGCTGGCGGCCCAGGCGTTCACGCTCGCGGCCCGCGAGACGGCCCGGGGCACCGACCCCGGCGTCCCGTGGCGGCACCGGCTCCTGCTGCTGACCGGGCGGGTGGCCGCGTCCTGGGCGGTGGACGAACGATCCGCGGGCCTCGACCCGGGCCTGCTGCTGGTCCTGAACACCGCGCTCCCCGACGGGCCTCCCCCGCCCCTCCTCGCCCCCTTCCAGTCCCTCCCCTCCCGGGCGCAGGGCCTCATCTGGTACGGCGTCGTCGAGCGGGAACCGACGGACCGCACGGCCGGCTACCTGGGCCTCACCCGCGAGGACGTCACCTACGGCACGGACCAGGCCCTCCAGGCCATGGCCCAGGCCTGTCTCCGGGCCCGCCTCGCCGCGTCCGACGATCCGCGCTGCGGTGACTTCCGCCGCCTGATCGAGGAGGCCGTACGCCCGGACACCCCACGCGAGAGCCCCGACCTGCACTCCCACATGGCGCACTGCGCCCACTGCACGACGGCGTACGAGGAACTGACCTCCCTGCGCGACACCCCGGGCACGGCGCTGGCGGAGGGCCTGCTGCCGTGGGCGGGGACGGCGTACGGGGCCCGTGAGGCGGCGCGACCGGGTGACGGGTCCCGGCGGGCGGCGCGGCGGGGCGGCGCTTCGCGCGACGCAGGTGTCCGCAGTGGCGGCGGGTCCCGTACGGCGATCGGGATCTGGCCACCGTCCAGACGCCTCGCGCTCGCCTCGGCGGCCCTCGGTGTGGCCCTCGCCCCACTGCTCATTCTCCTGCTCACCCAGGACAGCGGCTCCCCGTCCCGGGAGTCGACGGGAGCGGCGGTGAGCACGCCGACGACTCCGCCCCGGGTGACGGTGACCGCGACACCTCCTCCGCCCCCGTCTCCCTCCGCGACCAGCAAGCCGCCGCCCCCGAAGAGAAGTTCGCCCCCTCCGAAACCGACAAAGTCCGCAAGCCCCTCCCCGACCCGCACCACGCCGCCTCCACCGCCTCCTCCCAAACCGCCGGGCAGCGCTTCCGCCCAGGTGGTGAACCTCGCCTCGGGCCGCTGCCTGGACGTGGACGGCGACCTCAAGAACGGCACGGATGTCGTCACGGCGCCCTGCACCGCCTCCTGGACCCAGCGCTGGCGCGTCGACGCGGACCGGGGTGTCGTGCAGTCGTCCGCCGATTCCGACTTCTGCCTGGACAGCCGGGGTGACGTGGACAAGGGCGTCGGCATCTGGGAGTGCGACTCGCTCGACGGGAGCCACGGGGAGAACCTGCGGTTCACCGTGGACAACGACGGCGTGATCCGACCGGCGATCGCGATCGAGACGGCGGTCACTCCGGGTGGGTCTGACGGGGGCGAGGGGGTTTCGCTGGTCGCGCTGAGCGGGGGCGCGGGGCAGCGATGGCGGGCGGGGGCGGGGTGAGGCCCGTGCGCCCGGTGACCGCGCCTCTCAGACGCCGGCGTCGGCGAACAGATCCGCCGCGTCGGTGACCTGGTAGGAGCGGTCGAGCCAGGTGCCGAGTTGGTCCAGATCGGTAGAGGAGAGGACACGGTCGCGAACCTCGTCGGGCACGCCGATCTGACGCCACCGGAGGATCCGCAGAACGCCCGCCGCTCGCTCTTGAGCCCGGCCCTCCCGTCGCCCCTCCTCTCGGCCCTCCTCGCGCACCTGTTCCGCCAACGGGTGCCGCCAGAAGTACTGGACCCCTGTCACGTTCAGGAGCCTTCGCCGAACAGATCCGCCGCGTCAGTGACCTCGTATGAGCGGTCAAGCCAGGTTCCGAGTTCGTCCATGTCTGTGGAGGAGAGAATGCGCTCGCGGACGGAGTCCGGGACGTCGATCTGGCGGTAGCGGAGATTGCGAAGGATCACCTGCGCCCTCTCCAAAGCACGGCCTTCCTCGCGCCCCTCCTCCCTGCCTTCCTCGCGCCCCTCCTCCCTGCCTTCCTCACGCACCTGCTCGGCCAGCGGGTGCCGCCAGAAGTACTGGATCGCCGTCATCAGGTCCCTCCACATCTGCTGGGCCTGGCGGTCTGCCAGGCATGAGTCGACGAACTGAACGAAGACCGCGGCGCTGTCCGCGTCGATGGTCCGCAGGGCGGCTGCCAGGGATTCCAGTATGACGGCGGCCTGTGGGCCGCGACCATGTGTCATCGCCGAAAGCACCGCAAGAGGTACATCCCGTTCGGCCTCCCGCTGGTCTGCGATCACGGGCACGTTGCCCGGCCCCAGCACGAACGGGCGCACTGTCAGCGAAGGGCACCCGTGCACGCCGAGGTGAATGGGCTCCGCAGCCCAACGGGCCGTGGCGGCGTTCTGCGTGATGACGATGAGTACGGGTTCGCAGCGGAACTTCTCGTACAGGTAGCTGAGGTAGTACGGCCAACTGCCGCGTTTCCTCTCGTCCGGCTGGCCCTGCGACTCGACGATCAGGAGGTAGGCCCCCTCGTCGGTCTCCGCCCGCAACAGCGTGTCCACCCGTCGCTCGACCGGCTCGATCTCGGTGAGGTCCACGTTCATCGCGGCGAACTCGCGCGGCTCGGGAAAGGGAATGTGCAGGACGTGTTGCAGGGCACGGGTCAGCAGCGCGGGATCCTTCTGGAAGATCCGATGCAGGGCTTCGTGTGATGAGCCAGGCACTATGCCACCCCCAGTTCGCACCACACGTACTTGCCCCGGTTGCCGAACCTGGAGAGAGGGTGCCAGCCCCAGACGTCGGCGCAGGCTTGCACGAGGGCGAGGCCTCTGCCCTCCTCCGCATCCATGAGGTTCGCCAATTCGCCTGGAGGTTCCGGAGGTTGGGGGTTGGCATCCCACGCACCGATCCGCAGCACCCCCGCCGACCAGCGGACGCGGAGGGTCGCGGGACCCTTGGTGTGGAGCACGGCGTTGGCGACCAGCTCGGTTGCCAAAAGTTCGGCGGTGTCCGCGAGACGGATCAGGCCGTGCAGGGTGAGGATCAAGCGGAGGGTGCGGCGGCAGACGGTGACCGCGCGGGGGTCGTGCGGGATGGAGAGGGAGTACTCCCAGGGTTCGGACTCGGCTTCGGTTCCGGTTTCGGGCATGCGGCAGCTCCAAGGGTGGGGTTCGTCGGGTGGAGGTGCGGTGGCATTGCCGCAGCCGTCATGGCAGGACGGAGTGGTGCGCTTCCGCAGCGTGCATGTCGCGTCACTGACGGTAGGGCACTAATTTGCCCCTCTGCAACCCGCTGCCGTAACCTGGCACCCGAACGTGGCACGGCAACAAGGGCGTTGGAACGGGAGGGGTACGTGGCACCGAGGAGCCACCCCACCGCGCGCCAGGTGCGTCTGGGGGCGGAGCTGCGCAAACTGCGCGAGGCCGCAGGGCTGAAGGCCCGCGAGGTGGCCGCCCTCCTGAACTCGACCTCCGCCCAGATGAGTCACGTGGAGGCGGGCATTGCGGCCGTCAGCGCGGAGCGCATCCGCCGCCTCGCAGCCCACTACGCCTGCACTGACGAAGCCTTGATCGACGCGCTCACGGCCATGGCAGGCGATCGCACGCGCGGCTGGTGGGACGAGTACCGAGGAGTCCTGCCCCAGGTGAACCTGGACGTGGCCGAGGCAGAGCACCACGCGACATTCCTGCGGGAAGTCGTCATCACCCATGTTCCGGGGCTGCTCCAGACCCCGGACTATGCTCGTGCGGTTTTCAGGTACATGCGTCCGGAACTGCCGGAGAGCGAACTGGCACCCCGGGTGGAACACCGGATGAGGAGGCGGGCCGTCATCGAGGGTGACAACCCGACCCCGTACGAGACGATCATCCACGAGTTCGCGCTACGCATCCGCGTGGCCGACCGCAAGACATCCGTCTCTCAACTTCTGCGCATCCTCGCCGAGATCGAGCAAGGCCACGCCACCGTGCGGGTCATCCCAACCGACCAGGACGGCTTCGCCGGGGCCGGCGCCTCGATGATGTACCTGGGTGGTCCGCTGCCCCAACTGGACACCGGGTTCCGCGACACCCCCGGCGGAACCATGTTCATCGACGCCGAAGCTCAGTTGAGGCGGCTCCGAACACTCTTCCGTAAAGTAGAGAAGGCGTCTCTGGAACCCACGGCGTCACGGGACTTCATCCACCGCTTGACGAAGGAGTTGTGATGCACGCCATGGACCACGACCTGCGCTGGCAGAAGTCGACCTTCTCGGACGGCGGCGAAGGAAACACCTGCGTCGAACTCGCCGCCACCCCCACCACCCTCCACCTCCGCGAGAGCGACACCCCAGACACCGAACTCACCACCACGACCGCCCCGTTGGCGCACCTCATACGCGGCGTGAAGGCTGGCCTGTTCCGCACAACCTCCTGATCACAAGGCCCGTGACGTGATCGAACACCGCTTCAGCCGCCAGGGTCGGTGAAGCCCGTTCACGGTCCGCCAAGCGCAGGCCGGCACGGCGATCAGCCGTGAATGGTGTTGAGCACGGAGGCACCAGCGTCCTTGCTCCCACCTCAGCCAGAAACGGCCATCACCTTACGAACCGCCCAGTGAGAAGTGGCGCGGGGACCGCCGCACGTCCTGCCCGGGGGCGGGACGACGGCGGTCCCCGCGGGGATGATCCCATCGATCACGGCAAGCAGGTACTCGCTTGCCGGCGCCCTACTTCAGGGTGGCGCACACCTTGGTGGAGCTACCCTTGAACTGGGTGCAGATCACCGTGTTCTTGGGGAACTTGGGCCCGGTGTGGCTGTTGTTCTTCCCCCAGCCGGCGTGGGCGTCGTAGGTTCCGTCGTACACGCGGGTCAGTGTCGCCTTCTTCCAGGACTTGCCCACCTTGTAGGCGCCGCCGGGCTTCTTGTAGAGCCAACGGGCGTACAGCGTCGACTTCTTCTTGAGATCCGACTTGTGAGCCCCGACGGAGTTCAGGCTTCGCGTCGAGGACCCGCTTTTGTACCAGTACTCCCCGCTGATGCCATACACACCCTTGACGTTGCGGATGGTCTTGTCAGCCGCAGCCGCAGGCGAGGCACTGACGGCCACCGCCAGTGTGGCCATGGTGCCCAGCGCGAGGATCTTCCCCGTTGTCTTTCGCACTCTTCCGTACCTGTCCGGCCACCCCTACGCCCCTGCGAGGCGGCCCTTCGTGTTTGATCTTGGGCGTCAGCGCAGCTTAGCCAACAGCCCTGCGGCGTCTTGGGGCGTTCACAGGGTCCCCCATAAATGTCCGCGGGGTGACGGTTGCGCGGTCGGTCGCGCCGCCGAAACACCGCCCCCGGGACGGGCCCTGTCCGGCAGATTGATCGCCGAGTGAAGTTGCTCGCGTGTTCACCCGGCTTACCTACGACACGTGCACCGAGGCTGCGCGATCGCGCAGCCGTCACCTCACACTCGGACGCCGTTTCGCCACACCTGACGAACCAGAGGTACCCCGGGCCGGTACGCCAGGTGCACATGGCTCGGGGCGTCAAGGAGGATCAGGTCGGCGCGAGCGCCGGAGGTGAGGCGGCCGACGTCGTCCCGGCGCAGGGCCCGCGCCCCGCCCGCCGTCGCCGACCACACCGCCTCGTCGGGCGTCATCCCCATGTCCCGTACCGCCAGCGCGATGCAGAACGGGACGGACGAGGTGAACGACGAGCCGGGGTTGCAGTCGGTCGACAACGCGACCGTGACGCCGGCGTCCAGGAGGCGACGGGCGTTCGGCCAGGCGGCGCGGGTGGAGAACTCGGCGCCGGGGAGGAGCGTCGCCACGGTGTTGCCGTCGGCCAGCGCGTCGACGTCCGCGTCCGTCAGGTGGGTGCAGTGGTCGGCGCTGGCCGCGTCCAGTTCGACGGCGAGCTGCACACCCGGGCCGTACGACAACTGGTTGGCGTGGATCCGCGGGTGGAGCCCCTTCGCCTTGCCTGCCTCGAGGATCGCCCTCGCCTGGTCGCCGTCGAAGGCGCCCTTCTCGCAGAAGACGTCGATCCAACGGGCGTACGGGGCGCAGGCGTCGAGCATCTCTCCGGTCACCAGGGCCACATACGCGGCCGGGTCCTCGGCGTAGTCGGGCGACACGATGTGGGCGCCTAGGTAGGTGACCTCGTCCGTGTGGGCGGCGGCGATGCGCAGGGCACGGGACTCGTCGGCGACCGTCAGGCCGTAGCCGGACTTGGTCTCGAAGGTGGTCGTGCCCTGGCGGAGTGCCTCGGCGAGGTAGCGGGTGAGGTTGGCCTCGAGTTCGGCGTCCGTCGCCGCGCGGGTCGCCGCGACCGTCGTACGGATGCCGCCCGCGCTGTACGCCCGTCCGGACATCCGCGCGTTGAACTCCTGCGTGCGGTCGCCCGCGAAGACCAGGTGGGAGTGCGAGTCGACGAAGCCGGGCAGGACGGCCCGGCCGGCGGCGTCGACCCGATTGTCAGTGGCGGGTGCTTTGCTTGTTTCACCGGT
Source organism: Streptomyces violaceoruber (assembly GCA_000720805.1). Taxonomy (GTDB): domain Bacteria; phylum Actinomycetota; class Actinomycetes; order Streptomycetales; family Streptomycetaceae; genus Streptomyces; species Streptomyces cellulosae_A. The sequence continues at coordinate 37,377 of JODI01000062.1, read as the reverse complement.
CCACGCGATGCGGTCGCCGTCGATGACGACGGCCGCGTCCTGGATCAGTCCGAGAGGGGAGTTGTCACCCAGGGAGGGGTCGTTGGTGACCAGCGTGGCGATGTTGGTGATGACAGTGCTGCTGCTCATCGTGTCCTCGTGGGGGCGGGCTGGGGCGTCGGTGGGGTTCAGGAGCGCAGGGCTGCGACGGCGGCCGCCAGCGCCTGCGGCACGTCCGGTACGAGGGTGTGCGCCCCGTCGCGTACGACGAACCGCCCGCCCACGATGGTGTGCCGTACGTCCGCGGCGGTCGCCGCGAATACGGCCGTCTCGGCGCCGAGCCTGGGCACCGGCCCCGCTGTCCTGACCGAGTCGAGCGCGATCGTCGTGAGATCGGCGAGCGCGCCGGGCTCGATGGCGCCCGCGGTGTCCCAGCCGAGGGCGGCGTGACCGTCGGCGGAGGCGGCCCGCAGCAGCGCGGCGGCGGTCCAGTGGCCGCGGGTGCGGGTGCGCAGGCGCTCGTTCAGCTCCATCGCGCGTGCCTCTTCGAACAGGTCGATGACGGCGTGGCTGTCGGAGCCGAGGGAGAGCGGGGAGCCCGCCCGCTGGAGGGCCACCGCGGGGCCTATGCCGTCGGCGAGGTCGCGTTCGGTGGTGGGGCACATGCAGGTGCCGGTGCCGGAGCCGCCGAGCAGGGCGATGTCCTCGTCGGTGAGGTGCGTGTTGTGGACGCCGGTGGTGCGCGGCCCGAGGACGCCGTGGTCGGCGAGCAGCCGGGTGGGCGTGCACCCGTGGGTGGCCCGGCAGGCGTCGTTCTCGGCGGTCTGCTCGGACAGGTGCACATGGAGCGGGGCCCGCCGCTCCTCGGCCCACCGCGCCACGGTCGCCAACTGGCCGGCGGGCACGGCCCGTACGGAGTGGATCGCCGCTCCGATCCGTGCGTGATCCCGTTCCTTGAGAACTGAACAGCGTTCGGCCCAGGCGTCCGCGCTGCGGTCGCGGAAGCGGAGCTGGTGGGTGTTGGGCGGCTGTCCGAAGCCGGAGGAGAGGTAGGCGGTGTCGAGGAGGGTGATGCGGACGCCGGCGTCGGCGGCGGCCTGGATGAGGGCCTCACCCATCGCGTTCGGGTCGGCGTACGGGGTGCCGCCGGGGGCGTGGTGCACGTAGTGGAACTCGCCGACGGCGGTGACGCCGGCCAGGGCCATCTCGGCGTACACGGCGCGGGCGAGCGCGAGGTAGGTCTCGGGGGTCAGTTTGTCGGCGAACGAGTACATGAGCTCGCGCCAGGTCCAGAAGGTGCCGGACCCGACCTGGACGGTGCCGCGCAGGGCGCGGTGGAAGGCGTGCGAGTGCGTGTTCGCGAGGCCGGGGAGGGTGAGGCCCCGCAGGACTTCGGCGCCGGGGGGCGGGGCGGGGGTGTCGGTGCGGACGGCGGTGATCCGGCCGTCCGCCCCCGCGGCGGAGCCGCTTGTCGACACCGTGACGGCCACACCCGGCTCGACGTGGGTGTCGAGCCAGGCGTGCTCCAGCCAGTACGTGCGGCTATCGGTCACCTGCGGCCAGCCCTTCCAGTACGTCGGCGAGCGCGAGTACCCCGGCCACGCAGTCGTCCTCCTCCGCGAACTCGGCCGGGGAGTGCGAGACGCCGGTGGGGTTGCGTACGAACAGCATGGCGGTCGGGATGCGCCCGGAGAGGATCCCGGCGTCGTGTCCGGCACCCGTGCCGAGGACGGGGACCTTGAGGCCGGTGTCCTCGAGGCCGGTGCCCTTGCCGAGGATGCGGGCGAGTTCGTCGCGCAGGGCGTGGTCGAACTCGACGACGGGCGTGAAGGACTCGCGGACGATGTCGAGGTCGACACCGTGCTCCCGCGCGTGGGCACGGGCCGCCTCCTCGATCCCGGCGACCACGGTGTCGAGGGCTTCCTGGTCGGCGGCACGGGAGTCGAGCCAGCCGCGCACCAGGGAGGGGATGGCGTTGACGCCGTTGGGCTCGACGGCGATCTTGCCGAAGGTGGCGACGGCACCGGCGAGCCGGGCCTCGCGGCGGGCGGCGAGCACCGTCTCGGCGTACGGCAGCATGGGGTCCCGCCGGTCGGCCAGCCGGGTCGTCCCGGCGTGGTTGGCCTCGCCGCGGAAGTCGAACCGCCAGCGCCCGTGCGGCCAGATGGCGCTCGCGATGCCGACCCGGTCGCCGCTGAGGTCCAGCGCCCGCCCCTGCTCGACGTGCAGCTCGACGAAGGCGCCGATCCGGGCGAGCCGTTCCGGGTCGGGACCGATGGCGTCGGGGTCGTATCCGGCGGCCTCCATGGCGCGCGGCAGAGTCACCCCGTCCCCGTCGGTCAGCAGATGCGCCTGCTCGACGGTGAGCCGCCCCCCGGTGAGCCGGGACCCGACACAGGCGAGCCCGAACCGGGCGCCCTCCTCGTCACCGAAGTTGACGATCGCGAGCGGCCGGGCGAACGTGACGCCCCGCGCGCGCAGTTCGTCGAGCGCGGCGAAGGAGGACACCACCCCGAGGGGCCCGTCGAAGGCCCCGCCGTCGGGAACGGAGTCGAGGTGGGACCCGGTGACGACGGCGTCTCCTTCGGCCGGATCCCCGAGCCAGGCCCACTGGTTCCCGTTCCGGTCGACCTCGTGGGCCAGCCCACGTGTCTCGGCCTGCTGCTTGAACCAGGCCCGGCATTCGGTGTCGGCGGCGGTCCAGGCGTAGCGGCGGTAGCCGCCGGAGTCGGGGTGGCGGCCGAGGGGGAGCAGCTCGCGCCACATTTCGTGGAAGGAGGCGCCGGCCGACGCGGATCCCGAGGCGTCACGCCGTCCGGGCTGTGGGCGGTCGTTCCGCACAGTGATGGGGGTACTTCCGCTCGGACGAAGGTGGGAGTGGGGGGCGGTGGGCACGGCGGAACCCGCACCCGGTGACGGGGCATCCGCCCCGGCCGAGGAGTTGCCGCGCCCGTCCTGATACCGCGTCACCCGTCGTCACCCTCGCGCATGGGAACCCGCACGCCCCGCTCGTCGGCGGCTGTCTCCGCGAGGTCGTACCCGGCGTCCACGTGCCGGATGACCCCCATGCCGGGGTCGTTGGTCAGTACCCGGCGGAGCTTCTCGCCGGCGAGCTTCGTACCGTCGGCCACCGAGACCTGCCCGGCGTGGATGGACCGGCCCATGCCGACCCCGCCGCCGTGGTGGATGGACACCCACGACGCGCCGGACGCCACGTTCACCATGGCGTTCAGCAGCGGCCAGTCGGCGATCGCGTCGGAGCCGTCGAGCATGGCCTCGGTCTCGCGGTAGGGGGAGGCCACCGAACCGGAGTCGAGGTGGTCGCGTCCGATCGCCAGCGGTGCCGCCAGCTCGCCGCTCGCGACCATGTCGTTGAACCGCTCGCCGGCCTTGTCCCGCTCGCCGTAGCCGAGCCAGCAGATCCGGGCGGGCAGCCCCTGGAAGTGGACCCGTTCGCCGGCCATCTTGATCCAGCGGGCGAGGGACTCGTTCTCGGGGAAGAGGTCGAGGATCGCCTTGTCGGTCTTGGCGATGTCGGCGGGGTCGCCGGACAGCGCCGCCCAGCGGAAGGGGCCCTTGCCCTCGCAGAAGAGGGGGCGGATGTAGGCGGGGACGAAGCCGGGGAAGGCGAAGGCCCGCTCGTATCCGGCGAGTTGGGCCTCGCCCCGGATCGAGTTGCCGTAGTCGAAGACCTCCGCGCCGGCGTCCATGAAGCCGACCATCGCCTCGACGTGCCGGGCCATGGACTCGCGGGCGCGGGTGGTGAAGCCCGCCGGGTCCTTGGCCGCGTAGGACGCCATGTCGTCGAAGTCGACGCCGACGGGGAGGTAGGCCAGCGGGTCGTGGGCCGAGGTCTGGTCGGTGACGATGTCGATGGGGGCGCCCTCGGCGAGCATGCGCGGGAGCAGCTCGGCCGCGTTGCCCAGGAGGCCGATGGAGAGCGGCCGGCGGGCGTCGCGGGCCTCGACGGCGAGCTGGAGGGCGTGCTCCAGGGAGTCGGCCTTCACGTCGAGGTAGCGGTGCTCGATGCGGCGTTCGATGGCACGGGGGTCGCAGTCGATACAGATCGCGACGCCGTCGTTCATGGTCACGGCGAGGGGCTGGGCGCCGCCCATGCCGCCGAGGCCGGCGGTGAGGGTGATCGTGCCCGCGAGGGTGCCGTCGAACTTCTTCGCGGCGACGGCGGCGAAGGTCTCGTAGGTGCCCTGGAGGATGCCCTGGGTGCCGATGTAGATCCAGGAACCGGCGGTCATCTGGCCGTACATGGTCAGGCCCAGGGCCTCCAGGCGGCGGAATTCCTCCCAGTTGGCCCAGTCGCCGACCAGGTTGGAGTTGGCGATGAGGACGCGCGGGGCCCACTCGTGGGTCTGCATGACGCCGACGGGACGGCCCGACTGAACCAGCATGGTCTCGTCCTGCTTCAGGGTCCTAAGGGTGCGGACCATGGCGTCGAAGGAGCGCCAGTCGCGGGCCGCCTTGCCCGTGCCGCCGTAGACGACGAGCTTGTCGGGGTGCTCGGCGACCTCCGGGTCGAGGTTGTTCTGCAGCATCCGCAGGGCGGCTTCCTGCTGCCATCCCAGGGCGCTCAGTTCCGTACCGCGGGGAGCTCGTACGGGGCGTGGTCCTGACATGGTCTGCCTCCTAGCGGACTGTTGCTGCCGTTATTCACATCCTGACGTTCTGAATAGAGCTAGTCAATACATCAGGGCTTCGGCGTTGGCCCTCCTTGGATGTTTGGCTGGAGTGCATGGGCCCGGACACCGACCGACGGGGGATGTTGTGAGTAACGCCGACGACAGTCATGGGCGTCACATTGAGGGCGACGGTGACGGGATGCGGGTCGTCCGTCGGGACGCGGCGGTCCGCGCCGCCGTGGAGCAAGGGCTTCTGGGTCCCGACTCCCCCATCGTCGGTCTCCTCGACGTCACCGGCATCCGGGAGTCGGCGGCGCGGCTGCGGGCGGCTTTCCGCGAGGTCACCGCGCCCGGCACGCCCGTGCTGCACGCCTTCGCGGTGAAGGCGACCCCGCTGGTGCCGGTGCTGCGGCTGCTGCGCGAGGAGGGGATCGGCGCCGAGGTGGCGAGCCCGGGTGAGCTGGCGCTGGCGCGGGCGGCGGGGCTGCCACCGGAGCGGACGGTTCTGGACTCGCCCGCCAAAACCCCGGCCGAGCTGCGGGAGGCGCTGGCCCTCGGGATCGCGGTCAACGCCGACAATCCGCAGGAGCTGGAGCGTATCGACGCCCTGATGCGGTCGGCGCCCAGCCGCTCCCCCCTGGGCATCCGGGTGAATCCGCAGGTCGGGGCCGGGGCGATCGAGGCGCTGTCCACTGCCACGGCGACCTCGAAGTTCGGGGTGGCACTGCGGGACGAGGGGGCGCGCGAGTGGGTGGTACGGGCGTACACCGAGCGCCCCTGGCTGTCCCGGCTGCACGCGCACACCGGCTCGCAGGGCGTCCCGCTCTCCCTGATGGCCGAGGGCGTGGCGGAGACGTACCGGCTGGCCGAGGAGATCAACCGGCGGATCGGTCGGCCGCAGATCGACACCATCGACATCGGCGGCGGCCTGCCGGTGAACTTCGCCTCGGACGTGACGACACCGACGTACGCGCAGTACGCGCGGGCACTGAAGGAAACGGTGCCGGGCCTGCTGGACGGACGGTACGGGCTGGTGACGGAGTTCGGGCGGTCACTGCTGGCCAAGCACGGGACGGTGGTGGCGCGGGTCGAGTACGCCAAGAGCGCGGGCGGGCGGCCGGTGGCGGTGACGCACGCGGGCGTGCAGGTGGCGACACGGACGGTGTACGTGCCGGGGGCGTGGCCGCTGAGGATCGCCGCGTACGACGCCGAGGGGCGTCCGAAGGAGGGGCCCGAGGTGGTGCAGGACGTCGCCGGGCCGGCCTGCTTCGCGGGCGACCTGCTCGCCCAGGCCTATCCGCTGCCGCTGCTGGCGCAGGGCGACTACGCGGCGGCACTGGACACGGGCGCGTACTACTTCGCCCACCACTACGCGTACAACTCCCTCGCCCGGCCCGGCGTTTACGGCTTCGTCGCGGACGGGGGCGGAGGGACGGCCTTCGCGACCGTGCGGGAGGCACAGACCGTCGAGGAGATCGTGGCCGAATCCGGAGGGGCGCACACCGACACGCTCACCACCCTCCGCACGCCTGAGCGCCATTGACGCACGCCGGTGGATCTGCTGGTCAACTGGTCTGTGCAGCAGGTCAGTTGACCCACCTTAGTCACTTGCCGCATGTTCCACCGGAAAATGCCAGAACACTCACCCGTCGCGCACACGTTGCGTAGCTTCGGCGTCACTCAGCCGAACCCCAGGCGGGAGGGGAATCACGGTGCCCGGAATCGACGAGTGCCTGCTGGAAGCCATGCGACTGCCCGGTGCCCGGGGCGCCGCACTGGTCGACTGGACGAGCGGACTGGCCCTGGGCATCGTCGGGGAGTCCCCGGGCGACGACCACGAGACGGCGGCGGTGGAGGCCGCGGAGCTGGCCCGACTGGCCGCCGAGCAACACGCCTTCGCACCCGAAGCCCTCGAAACACCCGAAGTACCCGGAGCGCCGGGAGCACCCGGAGCACCCGGAGCACCCGGAGGTCATGAAGCACCCGACGGCGGAGGCGATCCGCCGATCGAGGACCTCATCATCAGCAACCGGGACAGCTACCACGTGCTGCGGTTCGTGCCGACGTCCTTCGACAGCAGCGTGTGCCTGCACCTGTGGCTGGCCCGCTCCGAGGGCAACCTCGCGCTGGCCCGCATCCGGCTGGGCGAGATGGCCGAGCGGCTGGTGCTGAGATGACCACCGTGCAGACCACGCCGCCACCCCGGCTGCCGGTACGGGCCAAGGCGGCGGCCCGCCACCGGGGCTGGGGTGGCGTCTCCCCGATGCTGACCAGGCTCGCCGAGGAGCGGGCCACCGGCGTCCTCGTCCGTGAGCGCGGCACGCTCCACCTCGCCGGAGGACGGGTGGTGCACGCCGAGAGCCCGGCCGCACCCGGTCTGGACGTCCTGCTCACCGCCCGCGGCACGCTCGACCCCGACACCTGGAGGCAGGCCCTGACCGAGACCGGCGACCGGCACCGCGCCGGCCACCTCCTGGCCGACGGCGGCCACCTCGCCCCGGGCGCCCTGGAGGTGTGCCGGCTGGTGGCGCTGTACGACGCGGCGTACTTCGCCCTCGCCCCCAGCAGCAGCCCGGGCCGCTTCCGCTACGCCGACGACGACGGGCCCGGCTGCCCGTGCCCGGTGCCGGTGGCCGCCGTGGAGCGCGAGACGCTGCGCCGCCGCGACCTGCTGCACCGCATCTGGCCCGATCCGGCCACCGACGAGGCGCCCCTCGTCCGCGCCCACCGTCCCGCGTCCCCGACGCCCACGGCCCGCCAGCGTGCGGTCCTGGAGCGCCTGGACGACGTCCGTACGGCGGCGGACATCGCCCGGGACCTGGGCCGCCCGGCGTTCCACATCCTGGTGGACCTGCGACGCCTGGCGGCGGCCGGTGTGGTCGCGCCCCGCCCCCCGGACCCCGCGCCCATACCCCCGCCCGTGCCCGTGCCCCTACCCGTGCCCGTGCCCCTACCCGTGCCCATGTCCGTGCCCATGTCCGCCCCCGAGGTCACCGATCCCCACATCACGTTGCTTTTAAGGCTCAGGGATGCGCTGGAGGCCCTTTGACCGGCAGCGGACCCGCGCCGAGAGGAGAGACCTGATGGCAGCGGACCCCGACATACATCCCGACACACAGCCCGACACACAGCCCGACACACAGCCCGGCATGCAGGAGGAGCTACGCCGGCTCAGAGCGCGCGTGCCCCAGCTCACCGGCGCCCTCGTGAGCGGCCCCGACGGGCTCGTCCTCGCCCAGGACACCCCCGGCATCGCCCCGGAGAACCTGGCCGCACTCACGACGAGCGCCCGCGAACTCGCCGTACGCATCACGGAGGCGGCCGGCCAAGGGGACGACCGGGGGGACCAGTTCCGCGAGCTGCTGGTGCGGGGCGGACACGGCTATGTGGCCACGTACGCGGCAGGCCGCACCGCCGTCCTGACGTTGCTCGCCGAGGACCGCGTCCCCGTCGGCCGGCTCCACCTGGAGGGCCGCCGCGCCGGCGCCCGTATCGGCGAACTCGTCGAAGCCCGGGCGCCCGACCCGGCCGAGATCCCCGTCGAGGCCCCCGCCAAGGCCCCCGCGAAGCAGTCCCGGCCGGCCGCCAAGGCGGGCCCCCGGGCCAGAACCGCGCGCACCCCGCGCGCCACGACCACCAACACACGCAGCACAACCGACAGTTGAACCGAGGGAGACCGTCATGGCCAACACCGAAACCGCACTGAAGGAAGCGCTCGCCTCCATCGAGGGCGCCACCGGCGTCGCGCTCGTCGACTACACCAGCGGCATGGCGCTGGGCACGCTCGGCGGCGGCAAGACCTTCGACCTCAATGTCGCCGCCGCCGGCAACACCGACGTGGTCCGCTCCAAAATGCGCACCATGGAGCACCTCGGACTCAAGGCCCAGATCGAGGACATCCTGATCACGCTGTCCGACCAGTACCACCTGATCCGCCTGATCAGCGGCCGCGGCGGCAACGGCCTGTTCCTCTACCTCGTCCTGGACGCCAAGCGGGCCAACCTGGCGATGGCCCGCCACCAGCTGAGGAAGATCGAGGAAGACCTGGAGGTCTGACGCCGGCGATCCGCCGGATCCCGTCCTAGACCAGGGCCGCGGTGCGGCGGCGCGCTCCTCCGGGGGCCGCGTCGCCCGCCGCGATGCCGGTGCTGCGGTAGGCCTTGACCGTCTTGCCGGCCGGGCGCCCGCCGTCCGCACCGAGCCAGTCGACGCGCACCCACAGCAGCGCCTCCCCGTCCCGCTCGCGCCGCCCGAGCCAGGCGGCCTTCAGCCGCAGCCCGGCACCGCACCCGGCGAGCAGCATGCCCCCGGCGGCCGGCACGGCGAACGCGCTGCCCAGCGCGGCCAGGAAGGCCAGCAGGAGCCACCAGCGGTGTCCCCGGCGCCAGTTGCGCACGCTCACCGCACGGTCCTGCAGCACGTCGTGCTTGCCCGCGCGGGCGGCCGAGCGGGCCAGCTCGACGTACCGCCCGCGCCGCCAGTACGTCACCACGACGCCCGCGATGATGAACAGCGCCGCTCCCGCCGACACCCCGATCCGCCGACCGGTGATGCCCGGCACCAGCAGACCGATGCCCGCCGCGAACACCCCGAGCCACCACAGGGGCGCGGCTCCGGACCGTACGACGACCGCCACCCGAGCCAGACCTTGCGCTCTGCGATCTCCGCGTGCCACGTTCCGCCTCCTCGTCGCCTCAGCACGTTTTTCTGGTCGCGCAGATTAGCGAACGAACGTGAGACGAGTCTGAGAGCGACCCACGCCTCATTCGACGAACAGCCCCCGTGCCGTCGCCCTCGCGTCGAACTCCTCCAGCCGGGCCTGCGCGTCGGACAGGTCGTCGCACATCGCCTCCAGCAGGACCCGGCCCAGCAGCATGGGCGCGCAGGCGGTGTCGAAGGCGAGGCCGGTGCCGACGGCGGCGGGCAGGAGGAGGTCGGAGACCTTGGCGACGGGCGCGAAGGCGGAGTCGGCGACGGTGACCACGGTCAGGCCCGCCTCCTTCGCGTAGGCGAGGGTGTCCACGACCTCGCGCGGGTGCCGGGGCAGCGCGAAGCACAGCAACACCGAGGCGCCCGCCCGCACGGCGGCGTCGATCCGGTCGTGGATCATCGTGCCGCCCTCGTTGAGCAGCCGCACGTCGGGATGGACCTTGGCCGCGAAGTAGGCGAAGCCGTACGCCTGCGAGGCCGCGGCGCGCAGTCCGAGCACTGGCAGGGGGCGCGAGGCCGCGAGCAGCCGCCCGGCCCGCCGTACCGGGCGCGGGTCGGCCAGCACTTCGGCCAGGTGCCGCAGGTTCTCGATCTCGGCCTCGACGGCCTGCTGGTACTCGTTGTACGAGGCCGCGTCCCCGGCCGGTTCGGCGGGCGCGACCTCGCGCAGGTGCCGGCGCAGGGCCGGGTAGCCGTCGAAGCCGAGCGCGACCGCGAAGCGGGTGACGGACGGCTGGCTGACCCCGGCCAGTTCGGCCAGCTCCACACTGGACAGGAACGGCACGTCGGAGGCCCGCCGCACCATGCTGTGCGCGATACGCCGCTGGGTCGGCGTCAGCCGGTGCCCCTCGAACAGCGCCTGCAACCGCACAGCGGGACTGTCCGTCACGCCCGCACCCACGCCCGCGCCCCCGTCCGGCACGCCCGCACCCACGCCCCCGTCCGGCACGATGCCGTTTCCTTCGGCCACCACGCCACTCCCGTCCGCCACGGCCACCCTTCCGTCCGACGCACCCGTGTCCGCGTGCGGCGCGCCCGTGCCCCCGTCCCCCGCACCCGGGTTCCCGTCCGCCCTCATGCCTCGCTCCCCCTCCAGATCTCCGTGAACCGGTCGAGCAGTGCGGCCGCCGCCGTCACGTCCTGTGTGAGCGGCCGGTCGGCCGGGTCCTCGTCGAGCACCGGCTCGGCGAGTTGCAGCGCGCGGCCCACCGGAAGGTCCGGGTCCGGCACATGACCGCGCTGGCGCAGCGCCCGTACGGCGGCGACGAGTTCGCAGCCGACGACGAGCCGGTACGCACCGCACACGCGCAGCGTCTGGCGTGCGGCGAGCGAGGCGAAGCTGGCCTGTTCCTCGACGCCTCGGGAGAGTACAGCGTGGCCGAGGGAGGCGGGCGCGGAGAAGGCCCGCAGGTCGCCGAGGGCGGCCCCGGCGGCGTACTCCAGGATCATCACGCCGGAGGAGGCGGGCTCGGGGTCGGCGAGGAAGGGCCGCAGCCTGGTGAAGGCGGGCTCGTTCAGGGTGGACAGGCGGGACGTCGACAGGCGGGCCACTTGCGTGAGCGCCAGCCTGAAGTGGTCCAGGGAGAGGGCGAGCTGGGCCTGGTAGAAGCCGCCGTGGTGGTAGGCGGCCAGGTCCTCGGGGCAGATCAGCGGGTTCTCCGCGGCCGCGTTGATCTCTATCGCGAGGACCTCCTCCAGGGCGTCGGCGGCGTCGTGTGCCGGGCCGTGGATCTGGGGCAGGCAGCGGAAGCCGTACGGGTCCTGGATCCGGCCGAGCGGCGGGGTGGGCCGGTCGGCGGCGCCGATCAGCTCCCGCATCCGGCGGGCGACCTCGCTGGAGCCGCGGTGCGGGCGGGCGGCGTGCACGGGGGCGGCGTACGCCTCGTGGGAGCCGTCGACGGCGAGCAGGGAGAGGGCGCCGACGACCTGGGTGGCCTCCAGCAGGCCGCGCAGTTCGTGCAGGGCGAGGGCCGCCTGCCCGAGGGTGAGGGCGTTGCTGCTGATGAAGGCGAGGGCGTCGTTGTTGTCGAGGGGCTGCGGCTCGGGGGCGCCGGTCCCGCGCCAGGGGTGCTCCCCCGCGAGTGCCAGCCCCGCTTGGGCCAGCGCCGCGATGTCGCCGGTGCCGACCGAGCCGAACTCGTTCACCACCGGGTGGGCGCCGCTCTCCAGCGCCTCGCACAGGGCCGTGACGACGGCGGGCCGTAGGCCCGCGCCGCCGGCGAGCAGTTGGTTGGCGCGGACCGCGAGCATCGCGCGGACCTGCCGGGCGGGGAGTTCCTCGCCGATGGCGCCGGCGTGGCTGCGCAGCAGGCGCAGGCCGTGTTCGGTGGCCGCCTCGGTGGGCACGTCCTCGTTCCGGTTGGCGCCGACGCCGGTGGAGCGGCCGTAGACGCGGCCGGTCGCGGCGATCTGCCGGGCGGCGTCCCAGGATCCCTCGACGCGCCGCATCCCCTCGCTCCCGGGGACCGGCCGCGCGGCCCCGTCGGCGAGCCGTACGACGTCGGCGACGCCGAGGCCGACCCCGTCCAGGACGACGAGGGCGGAGCCCGAAGTCCGCGGCATGTCCACGATCCGAGACGACATAAAGCCCAAAACCTCCCTGAATCGGACAGCTGATCTTGCTCTTCGGTCATCCGTTACCTCGGATTAACACCAAGGCGTTGACAATCCATTCACCCAAGAACAACTCTGCATGACGTTATACAGCCGGGCAAGGGACAACTCATGATCCAGTTCGACGCGGTCCACAAGCGCTTCCCCAACGGCACGACAGCTGTCCACGACCTCACCCTGGAAATGCCGGAAGGCGGCGTGACCGTCCTCGTCGGATCCTCCGGTTGCGGCAAGACGACCACCCTGCGGATGGTCAACCGGATGGTCGAACCGACCTCCGGCACCATCCGGGTCGGCGGCAAGGACGTCACCGAGCAGGACGCGGCGGAGTTGCGCCGCTCCATCGGGTACGTCATCCAGCAGTCGGGGCTCTTCCCGCACCGCACGGTGCTCGACAACATCGCCACGGTCCCGCTGCTGCTGGGCCACGGCCGCCGCAAGGCCCGGGCCCGCGCGGCCGAGCTCCTCGAGACCGTCGGCCTGACCGCCGAGTCCGGCCGCCGCTACCCGCACCAGCTCTCCGGCGGCCAGCAGCAGCGCGTCGGCGTCGCCCGCGCACTCGCCGCCGACCCGCCCGTGCTGCTCATGGACGAGCCCTTCGGCGCGGTCGACCCGGTGGTGCGCACCCAGCTCCAGGACGAACTGCTCAGGCTGCAGAAGGAGTTGAACAAGACCATCGTCTTCGTCACGCACGACGTCGACGAGGCGGTACGGCTGGGCGACCGCATCGCGATCTTCCGCACCGGCGGCCACCTCGTCCAGTGCGCACCGCCGACCGAACTCCTCGCCCGGCCCGCCGACGACTTCGTCGCCGACTTCCTCGGCGCCGAGCGGGGCCTGAAGCTGCTCTCGCTGAAGACCCTCGCGGACGTCCCCCAGGGCCCCGCCCCCGAGGGCGGCACCTGGACCCTGGTCCTCGACGCGGCGGACAAGCCGGTCCACTGGGCGTCGGCGGACGCCGAGATCCCCGTACGACCGCTCAAGGACGACGACTCCCTGCTCGCCGCGCTCGACGAGTCCCTCGCCTCCCCCACCGGGCTGATCGCCCGCGTCGACGCGAACGGCGCCCTCACCGGCGTCTCGTCCCGCGACGACGTCCACACCCACGCCGGACAGGCCCACACGGAAGCCCGCACGGCGGCCCGCACCGAGACGGGTGCGGCCGCGTGACCGTCGACTGGTCGTGGATATCCGGCCACACTGACGACCTCACCAGCCTCACGGTCTCCCACCTCCAGGCCGCCCTGACCGCGGTCCTCCTCGGCCTGCTGATCAGCCTCCCCCTCGCGGTGGTCGCCCACCGGATCCGCGCCCTGCGGGGCTTCCTCCTCGGCCTGTCGAACGTCCTGTTCACGATCCCGTCGATCGCGATCTTCGTCCTCCTCCTGCCGGTCAGCGGCCTCACCCGCACCACGACCGTCATCGGTCTGACGGTGTACACCCTGGTCGTGCTGCTCCGGAACACGGTCGAGGGCCTGGACTCGGTCCCCGCCAAGACCAAGGAGGCCGCGAAGGCGATGGGCACGCGCCCCCTGCGCACGCTCCTCACCGTCGAACTTCCCCTCGCGCTCCCCGTGATCATGGCGGGCGTCCGGATCGCGACGGTCATGTCGATCTCCCTGGTCTCCGTCGCGACCTACATCGGCGATGGTGGCCTCGGCCAGCTCTTCACCGACGGCTTCCAGCGCAACTACCCGACCCCGGTGATCGTCGGAGTGGTCCTCACCCTCCTCCTCGCGGTCGTCGCGGACGCGCTGCTGGTCGCCGTCCAGTACGTCCTCACCCCGTGGAAGAGGCGGCGCGCCTGATGTACGAACTCTTCAAGAACCTCGGCGACTGGCTGACCAGCGGCACCCAGTGGGCCGGCTCGGACGGCATCGCCCACCGCCTCGCCGAGCACCTCCAGTACTCGCTGCTGGCCACGCTCATCGCGACCGCGATCGGCCTCCCCCTCGGCCTGCTGATCGGCCACACCGGCAAGGGGGCGTTCCTCGCGATCAACCTGGCCTCCTTCGGCCGCGCCCTGCCGACCGTCGGCCTGGTCGTGCTGGTCTTCCTGGCCGGCGGTCTGTCGATGCTGCCGGTGTACGTCGCCCTGGTCGCCCTCGCGGTCCCGGCGATCGTCACCAACACCTATGCCGGGATGACCGCCGTCGACCCGGACGTGAAGGACGCGGCCCGCGGGCAGGGCATGCGCGCCCACCAGGTCCTCTTCCAGGTGGAGCTGCCGCTCGCCCTCCCCCTGATCATGACCGGCCTGCGCCTGGCCCTGATCCAGGTGGTGGCGACGGCCACGATCGCCGCGTACGTCTCCTTCGGCGGCCTGGGCCGCTACGTCTTCGACGGCCTCGCCCAGCGCGACCTCGTCCAGGTGCTCGGCGGCGCGGTGCTGGTCGCCGCGGTCGCCGTCGTCCTGGACCTGGCCCTCTCCGGCCTCCAGCGCTTCCTCTTCCGCCACCGCACCGCGTAGGGAAACCCACGGACATGAATCGTCGTACGCTCCTCGGCGGCCTCTTCGCGGCCGCCTCCGTCCCCGCCCTCTCCGCCTGCTCCAGCGGCATCACCTCCCTCGACAGCCAGGGCGGCGCCTCCGGTGGCGGCGGCTCCAGCAAGGGCGGCGTCACCATCGGCACCGCCAACTTCACCGAGAACCAGGTGCTGGGCTACCTGTACGCCGCCGTCCTGGAGCAGGCCGGCGTGAAGGTGAAGGTCCGCCCCAACCTCGGCACCCGCGAGATCGTGATCCCCGCTCTGAGGGGCGGCGACATCGACCTCCTGCCCGAGTACCAGGGCGCGCTCCTCAACTACCTCGACCCGAAGGCCACGGCCGCGGAGGAGGGCGCCATGCAGAACGCCCTCACCCTCGCCCTGCCCAGCGGCCTGCAGGTCCTCCCGTACGGCACCGCCGAGGACTCCGACGCCTTCGCGGTGACCCGCGAGACGGCGAGGAAGTACGGCCTGACCTCGCTGGCCGACCTGAAGAAGCAGAACGGCAAGCTGGTTCTCGGCGCGGCCCCCGAGGTGAAGAAGCGGCAGGTGGGCGTGGTCGGCCTCAAGGACGTGTACGGCGTCGAGTTCAAGGAGTTCAAGTCGCTGGACTCCGACGGCCCCCTGGTCAAGGGCGCCCTGAAGAAGGGCGACGTGGACGTGGCGAACCTCTTCACCACCGACACCGACATCGAGGCCAACGACTGGGTGGTGCTGACCGACCCCCAGAACCTGATCCCCAGCCAGCACATCGTCCCCCTCATCGCCGACCGCAAGGCCGACGACACCGTCCGCAAGGCCCTCGCCCGCCTCGGCAACGTCCTCACCACGGCCCAGCTCACCGAGCTCAACCGCCAGGTGGACAAGGACAAGAAGGACCCGGAGGACGTGGCGAACACGTACGCGAAGCAGCACGGTCTGGCGAATTGAACGGCACTGGGGATCCCCCGCTCCGACAGGGGGGCTAACCCCAGTGCGGCGGGCGTCCGCGCTGCCTACCGTGGACCGCATGACCGGAATGGACGCGCGGGACACCGAGCTGAAGAACGAACTCGACGCCTCTCTCAAGGCCCGCAGGGAACTGGGGGAGGAGTACGAGTCCGCGCTGGTCGACTCGTTCCTGGAAAAGGTCGACCAGCGCATCGACGGCGCGGTGGAGCGCCGGGTGCGCCGGCAGATGGCCGAGCAGCAGATGGTGGTGGCCCGGGGTTCCCGGTCGTCGAAAGCCACGGACTCCTGGGGCGATCGCTTCGGCTTCGGCATCGTCTCGCTGGTCCTGGCGATACCGCTGTCCGCGATCGGCGGCGGCACCGCCCATCTGCCCGGGCTGCTGGTCGCCTGGGCCGGCATCGTCGGCGTCAACGCCTTCCAGGCCGTCCGCACCCGCCCGGACCTGTTCCGGGGCCGCCGTAGCCGCGGGGCCTCCCAGGACAGCGACTGGGAGGCATGAACGGGCCGAGCTCACGCCTGGCGGGTGGGCAGCACCATGATCTGCCGCAGATTGACGTGCCGGGGACGGCTGGCGACATAGCCGACGACATCGGCGATCTCCTCCGCCGCCAGCGTGCCGATCGCCTCCACCATGCCGTCCAGCTGACCGGACAGCTCCTCGCTGTCGATGTGGGTGCTCAGTTCGGTCTCCGTCAGCCCCGGTTCGATGTTGGTGACGCGGACGTCCCGGGGCCCGAACTCCGTGCGCAGCAGCGCCGAGAGGTGGGTGACCGCGGCCTTCGTCGCCCCGTACACGGCGTAGTTGACGAAGTTGGTGACGTGCGCGCCGATGGACGAGATGTTCACCAGGTCCGCGGTACGCCCCTCCTCTGCCGCCCGCACCAGGTCCCCGGTGAAGGCGCGGATGATCCGCAGCACTCCGGTGACGTTGGTGTCGAGCATCCGCTGCCACTCGTCGATCCGGCCCTCGTCGATCGGGTTGGGCAGCATGACGCCGGCGTTGTTGACGACCAGGTCGACGGTGCCGTACGCCTCCCGGACCCGTGCGGCGGCCGCCTCCACCGACGCATCGTCGGTGACGTCCGCGACGACGGCGAGGGCCTCGCCCCCGTCGGCCTGGATCTTCCCGACGATCGCCTCCAGCCGCTCGGCGCGCCGGGCCAGCAGCGCCACCCGCGCCCCTTCCGCGGCCAGCCGCACGGCCACGGCCTCGCCGATCCCGCTGGCGGCCCCGGTGACGACGACGGTACGTCCGGCCAGGTTCTGGTACGACATGGTGCACTCCCTGAGTGATCGGATCGCCGCCGGTCCACCCGGCGACACCCACCACCCTCGGCCGCCCGGCCGGTCCTACCCAGGGATGCGCTTTTCCTGGGTCTGCCAGTACCAGGTTCGGGGCGCGCGGCTCGTCTAGGCTCGACCCCATGGACGGGGAACTCGGAGACTTTCTGCGCTCGCGCCGCGCCCGCATCCAGCCCGAGGAGGTGGGGCTGCCCTCGTACGGGCGGCGCCGCGTGCCCGGACTGCGCCGCGAGGAGGTGGCGCAGCTGGCGGGTGTGAGCGTCGACTACTACATCCGCCTGGAACAGGGGCGAGGGCCCTCCGTGTCGGACACCGTGCTGGACGCGATCGCACGCGTCCTGCGGCTGGACGAGACCGAACACGCCTACCTGCGTACGGTGGCCAGGCCGCCCGGCAAGGCTCCCCGCGCGGCCGCGCCCCGCGTACGCCCCGGCGTGCAGCTGCTGCTGGACAGCATGGAGCGCACCCCGGCGTTCGTCCTGGGCCGCCGCATGGACGTCCTGGCCTGGAACGCCCTCGGCGACGCCGTGAACGGCTTCAGCCGTATGGCTCCCGGTGTCCGCAACATCGCCCGACAGGCTTTCCTCGACCCCACCACGCGTGCTCTGTACCCCGACTGGGCCGCGGTGGCCGCCCAGACCGTCGCGCAGCTACGGGTGAACGCCGGCCACCACCGCGACGACCCCGAGCTGAGCGCCCTCGTCGGTGAACTCTCCGTCAAGAGCGAGGACTTCCGCCGCCTGTGGGCCGACCACCAGGTCGCGCTGTGCATGTACGGCGTCAAACGCCTCCAGCACCCGGTGGCGGGCCTGCTGACCCTCCCGTACGAGACACTGACGGTGCCGGCGGACCCGGAGCAGACGATCGTGGTCTACACACCGGAGGCGGGGTCGGAGACGGCCGAAAGGCTTGCCCTGCTGGGGAGTTGGACCTCGACCCGGGTGGGCTGACCGGCCGGGGCAATCCGGGCCGGGGAAGGTTTGGCGCGGGGACCGCCGCACCCCCGGTAAAGGGGGGCGGGACGACGGCGGTCCCCGCGAAGGACGCGGGCCGGGTCAGGGCCGGGCTTACGCGTCCGGGCGTCCATGGAGGTCCGGGAGCCGCTCCGGAGGTCCTTGGACGTTTCGGTTGCCGGTGGGGCGGGGAGCCGCTCCCGCCCTGCCGACATCCACTAATGTGCCGGACCCGTGTTAAGCGTGTGCTGCGTGGACGTGACGCGCTCGTACCACTTCCGCGAAGTCCTCCGAATCGGCGGACCGCCACAAGTTCGCCGCCGTCAGGGCCCGTTCACCGCACGTTTACCGTCACTTCCCGCTCTTGGCGAGGAAGGCCAGCAGGTCCTGCCGGCTGATCACACCGGTCGGCTTGCCCTCGACGAGGACGATCGCCGCGTCGGCCGCGCCCAGCACGGACATCAGGTCCCCGACCGGCTCGCCGGAGCCGACCTGGGGCAGCGGCGGCGACATGTGCTTCTCCAGCGGGTCCTCCAGGGAGGCGGCTTGCGCGAACAGGGCGTTGAGCAGCTCCCGTTCCACGACCGACCCGACGACCTCGGCCGCCATGACGTCCGGGTGACCGGCGCCGGGCTTGACGATCGGCATCTGCGAGACGCCGTACTCGCGCAGCACCTCGATGGCCTGGCCCACGGTTTCGTCCGGGTGCATGTGGACGAGGGACGGGATGCGGCCGTGCTCCTTGTCGTTGAGGACGTCGGCGACGCGGGCGCTGGGGCCCTCGTCCTCCAGGAAGCCGTAGTCGGCCATCCACTCGTCGTTGAAGATCTTGCTGAGGTAGCCGCGCCCGCTGTCGGGCAGGAGGACCACCACGACATCGTCCTCGCCGAGCCGCTCGGCGACCTTCAGCGCGGCGACGACGGCCATCCCGCAGGAGCCGCCCACCAGCAGGCCCTCCTCCTTGGCGAGCCGGCGGGTCATCTGGAAGGAGTCCTTGTCGGACACGGCGACGATCTCGTCGGCGACGGTCCGGTCGTAGGCGGTCGGCCAGAAGTCCTCACCGACGCCCTCGACGAGATACGGCCGCCCGGACCCGCCCGAGTACACGGAACCCTCGGGGTCGGCGCCGATGACCTTCACCTTGCCGTCGCTGACGTCCTTCAGGTAGCGCCCGGTCCCGGAGATGGTGCCGCCGGTGCCCACGCCCGCCACGAAGTGGGTGATCCTCCCCTCCGTCTGCTCCCACAGCTCGGGGCCGGTCGAGTGGTAGTGGGAGAGCGGGTTGTGGGGGTTGGAGTACTGGTCGGGCTTCCAGGCGCCGGGCGTCTCCCGGACCAGCCGGTCGGAGACGTTGTAGTAGGAGTCGGGGTGCTCCGGGTCCACGGCGGTCGGGCAGACGACGACCTCGGCGCCGTACGCCCGCAACACGTTGATCTTGTCGGTGCTCACCTTGTCGGGGCACACGAAGATGCACTTGTACCCCTTCTGCTGCGCCACGATGGCGAGGCCGACGCCGGTGTTTCCACTGGTCGGCTCGACGATCGTGCCGCCGGGTTTGAGCGCCCCGCTCTCCTCCGCGGCCTCGATCATCCGCAGGGCGATGCGGTCCTTCACGGAACCGCCGGGGTTGAAGTACTCCACCTTGGCCAGGACGGTCGCCCCCATGCCCTTGGTCACGCTGTTGAGCCTCACCAGCGGGGTGTTGCCGACGAGGCTGATCATCGAGTCGTGGAATTGCACCGTTGTCTCCGGATGCTTGCAAAAGAAAGTGGTCGTGACTGTTCCGCCAGCCTATGGGTTCCCGCGACCCGTGGCGGTCGTTCACCCACCGTTGAGATTGGGCGACGGTCCGTACGGGGCAAGGAGTGGTTGTACGGATTCGAGGAGGTGGCGGCGACGTATGACGAGGATGTCGAGGGCGAGGGTGGCCCGGCGGATCGCGGCCGGTGCCGCGTACGGCGGCGGCGGGATCGGGCTGGCCGGTGCGGCGGCCATGGGGCTGCTGCTGGCGGAGGTCCGGCTGGCCAGGCGACAGGTGGGCAACGGCACGGCGCCGCACGTCCCGCACGCGGAGGGCCGCTACGGCCATGTCTACGCCGTCCCCGACGAACCGCCCCTGCGCCTGGTGATGCTGGGCGACTCCACCGCCGCGGGCCAGGGCGTCCACCGGGCGGGCCAGACCCCGGGCGCGCTGCTGGCGTCGGGCCTCGCGGCGGTGGCGGAACGGCCGGTGGAACTGCGCAACGTCGCCCTGCCCGGGGCCACCTCCGACGACCTGGACCGCCAGGTGGCCCTGACGCTGGCGGAACCGTCCCTGGTGCCCGACATCTGCGTGATCATGATCGGCGCGAACGACGTCACCCGCCGGATGCCGGCGACCCGCTCGGTCCGCCATCTGGCGACCGCGGTACGACGGCTGCGCACCGCCGGCGCCGAGGTGGTGGTCGGCACCTGCCCTGATCTGGGCACCATCGAGCCGGTACAGCAGCCGCTGCGCTGGCTGGCCCGCCGGGCCTCCCGCCAGCTGGCGGCGGCCCAGACGATCGGGGTCGTCGAGCAGGGCGGCCGTACGGTGTCGCTGGGCGACCTGCTGGGCCCGGAGTTCGAGGCGAACCCGCGGGAGCTGTTCGGCCCCGACAACTACCACCCCTCCGCGGAGGGCTACGCCACGGCGGCGATGGCCGTCCTGCCGACGGTCTGCGCGGCCCTGGGCCTGTGGCCGGCCGACGAGGACCGCCCGGACGCGTCCCGCCGCGAGGGCTTCCTCCCGGTCGCCCGAGCGGCCGCCGAGGCGGCGTCGGAGGCCGGCACGGAGGTCGCGGCGGCGGTACCGAGCGGCCCGAAGGGGCCCTGGGCCCTGCTGAAGCGCCGGGCTCCCGGGCCTCCCGGGGCTCCTCGGGCTCCCGGGCCTCCCGGGGCTCCTCGGGCTCCCGGGCCTCCCGGGGCTCCTCGGGCTCCCGGGCCTCCCGGGGCTCCTCGGCCTCCCGGGGCTCCTCGGCAGGCCGACAAAGCAAGCGCTTAGAAAACTGCGGTCATAGTCACACGGCGATACCCGTGACCGAGTCCGTACGTACGGGTAACTTCCCCCACAGCCCTGCATATCCCATAACGCCAATGGAGCCGTCATGCCCGAAGCCGTGATCGTCTCGACCGCCCGCTCCCCCATCGGCCGAGCATTCAAGGGCTCTCTGAAGGACCTGCGCCCGGACGACCTCACCGCCACGATCATCCAGGCCGCCCTCGCCAAGGTTCCGGAGCTCGACCCCAAGGACATCGACGACCTGATGCTCGGGTGCGGTCTGCCCGGCGGTGAGCAGGGCAACAACCTCGGCCGCATCGTCGCCGTACAGATGGGCATGGACCACCTCCCCGGCTGCACGGTCACCCGCTACTGCTCCTCCTCCCTGCAGACCAGCCGGATGGCCCTGCACGCCATCAAGGCCGGCGAGGGCGACGTCTTCATCTCGGCGGGCGTGGAGATGGTGTCCCGCTTCACGAAGGGCAACTCCGACAGCCTTCCGGACACGCACAACCCCCTTTTCGCGGAGGCCGAAGCCCGCACCGCCGAGGTCGCCCAGCAGGAGGGCACCACCTGGCACGACCCGCGCGAGGACGGTCTCGTCCCCGACCCGTACATCGCGATGGGCCAGACCGCCGAGAACCTCGCCCGCCTCAAGGGCGTCACCCGCCAGGACATGGACGAGTTCGGCGTCCGCTCGCAGAACCTCGCCGAGGAAGCCATCAAGAACGGCTTCTGGGAGCGCGAGATCACCCCGGTCACCACCCCCGACGGCACGGTCGTCAGCAAGGACGACGGCCCGCGCCCCGGCGTCACCATGGAGGGCGTGACGGGCCTCAAGCCGGTCTTCCGCCCCGACGGCCTGGTCACCGCCGGCAACTGCTGCCCGCTGAACGACGGCGCCGCCGCGGTCGTCATCATGAGCGACACCAAGGCCCGCGAGCTCGGTCTGACCCCGCTCGCCCGCATCGTGTCGACCGGCGTCTCCGGCCTGTCCCCCGAGATCATGGGCCTCGGCCCGGTCGACGCCAGCAACCAGGCCCTGCGCCGCGCGGGCCTGACGATCGACGACATCGACCTGGCCGAGATCAACGAGGCGTTCGCCGCCCAGGTGATCCCCTCCTACCGCGAGCTCGGCCTCCCGCTGGAGAAGCTGAACGTCAACGGCGGCGCCATCGCCGTCGGGCACCCCTTCGGCATGACCGGCGCCCGCATCACCGGCACGCTCATCAACTCCCTCCAGTTCCACGACAAGCAGTTCGGTCTGGAGACGATGTGCGTCGGCGGCGGCCAGGGCATGGCGATGGTGATCGAGCGCCTGAGCTGACCTCCACCGGAACCATCAACCGCCCGTATCCGTACGGGAGCTCAGCGTGACAATCGGGCCCAGAACCCGGAAACCCCCAGGGTTCTGGGCCGATTTGTGATCCAATCTCCCCCAGGATGTGACCTATCTCCCTCGAATGAGGGATTCATGCAGGTCAACCCCACTTCAGCAGCACAGATTGGGCCCCAACTCCTGTCCGGTTCGTGACGTTACGCACTGACAGAGGGTTAGTCCGCCCTTCAAGCTGATGTAGGAAGTCGGGGGTCGACTTTGAACCGGGAGTACGTCAGTGAGCGCCATGCCGATCGCCTTGCTGGTCACCACGGCCGCCACTGGCGCCGTGGGCGTCGCCGTCCTGCGCACGCTCATGGTGCTGCGCCGGCAGGTCGCCGCCCTGCATGCCGAGTTCGCCAAGAACAACGCCACGGCCGCGCGGGGCCTCGTACCCGCCGCCCGCGCCGCGGCCGACGTCGACGAGATACGCGCCGCCGTGGCGGAGGCCCTCGCCGAGGAGCGTGAGCGCGAGCTCGCCGAGGCGCGTGCCTTCTGGGCCGCGCAGGAGGCCCACGGCGCCACCGAGCCGCCCTCGCTGCTGGGTCTGCCCGACAGCGAGCTGTTCCTGCCCCGGCCGAGCGATTTCGTGGGCCTGGAGCCCTTGGAGTCGGTCACCGAGCCCGCCGACACCGACGAGCTCGCCGGCGACTCCGCGGAACTGGCCGCCGCCCGCCGCCGTCACCCCTCCCACCCGGACTTCGTCCCGGTCTCCTCGCCGGCCGTCAACGACCACGAGCGCACGGTGGCCACCCTGGAGGAACTGGCCTCGTCCGCCACCGAACTGGCCGACGTCCGCCCCGGCCCCCTCGGCACCCTCGACGTCTACGTCTTCGCCGACGGCACCACCCTCTGCATGACCCCGGGCCACCGCGAAACAGCGGAACGCCTCGCAGCGGCCCTGCGCGCCGGCGAGACCCCGTTCCTCCTCGGCGGCTCCGGCATCTCGGGCGCGTACACCCTGACGTTCGCGTGCGGTGAGGAGAGCGTCTACATCCTGGCGGACAGGGTCATAGCGAGCCTCTAAGTGTATTGATCACGGGCTCATACCCCGGCCCTCTTCTGCGCCTCTTCCACCAACCGCACAGCGTCGGCAACCTGCCCCTCGTCCTCCAGCACGAGGGCCAAGTCGTGTACGGCCACGGTGATCTGATCGGCGGCGGCGAACATCCCGGCATCCGGCATCACCCGGGGCTCCACGTCCGGCGCGTCCAGAATCTGCGCCCACCGGGACAACGCCCGAGCCAATCCCAGGGCCTCCGCGGCGGCCCCCCGCTGCAACCGACTCTGCGGTGCCGCCCGCAGCAGGTCGGCAAAGTGATCCACGGCACGGGTCAAAGGCGTCGTATCCACCACGCGGCGAGCGTATCGCGACGCTCCGGGACTGTTGCCAACGGGCGAACACTCAGGCACGGTGACCTGAAGGACCGGCTTACATCCCCTTTGCGTCCGGAGGCGCCGATGTCCCACGTCCTCTCCGAGGAGACCCACCGCAACATGCTCGCCCGCATCCCCCACTGCACCGGTCGTGAAGTGTCCGACTGGCTGCGCACCGTCGAAGAAGGCCCGGCTCTCTTCCGCTTCGAGGAAAAGGTCAGCTGGCTTCGCCATGAACACGATCTCGCGTACGGCCACGCGAAGGCGATCGTCCACGAGTACGACCTGAGGAGGGCCGCGCGCAAGTTCGTCTAGGTGCGCACCGCAGCTGAACGCCAGCCGACGACAGACGACGACAGACGACGAGGGGGCCCCGGTCACGACCGGGGCCCCCTCCGCGACTGCCGCCGGGCGGACTAGTCGTTGTTGAGGATCGCGATGAGCCTCAGGAACTCCATGTAGATCCACACCAGCGTCAGCGTCAGCCCGAAGGCCGCCAGCCACGCCTCCTCGCGCGGTGCGCCGTACGCGATGCCGTCCTCGACCTGCTTGAAGTCCAGGGCCAGGAAGCACGCGCCGAGCAGGATGCCGATGACGCCGAAGACCACGCCGAGCGCGCCGCTGCGGAAGCCGAGGCCGTCACCGCCGCCGAAGACCGCGAACAGCAGGTTCACCGTCATCAGCAGGACGAAGCCGAGCGCGGCCGCCATCACGAAGCCGTAGAACCGGCGGTTGACGCGGATCCAGCCCGCCTTGTACGCGACCAGCACGCCGGCGAAGACCGCCATGGTGCCGATCACGGCCTGCATGGCCGCACCGTCGGCGATGCGGTTGTCGACGATGTTGGACAGCACGCCGAGGAACACACCCTCGAACGCGGCGTACGTCAGGATCAGCGCGGGCGAGGCCTTGCGCTTGAAGGACTGGACGAAGGCCAGGACCATGCCGATCAGCGCGGCACCGATGCCGATGCCGTACGACCGGCTGATGTTCGCGTCGTCGATCGGCAGCAGCGCCCAGGCGAGCGCGGCTGTGACGATCAGGACGCCGAGCGTGGTGCCGGTGCGCAGGACGACGTCGTCGATCGTCATCCTGCCGGTGGTGGCCGGGGCCTGCGGCGGTGCGCCGTGCTGCAGGTCCTGCTGCGCGTACGGGTTCTGGGCGTACGGGTTGCCGCCCTGCGGCTGCGCGTAGGGGTTGCCCTGCGTGCCTACAGCTGCGCCCCCGGCCTGCGGCGCGGTGTTGAAGCCCGCGTAGCCGTTGTCGCGGCTGAACCCCCGTCGCGAGAAGACCGGGTTGCTGCTCCTCATTTCACTCCTCCATGGCCACCCTCGTGGCCTTGGCTCAAGAGTAATAGGTAGGCAAAGGATTGACCCTAGTGCTTGGGGAGGATCTTTCCCTCGTCGTGGTGCGCAACACGCTACGCGCGCGAGTGATTCCCCCCACCGGAGGGGTCGCCCACAGGGCCGATCAGTCGAACGGGAACCCGGTGTACGCCTGGGCCAGGTCGGTCTCGGCGGCGCGGGAGGAGGCGATCCGCTCCAGACGGGCCAGCTGGAGGCGGTCCTCGAAGCCGGTGGCGTCGGGGGCGCGGTGCAGGAGGCTCGTCATGTCGTAGGAGAAGCGTTCGGCCTGCCAGACGCGCCGCAGGCAGGTCTCGGAGTAGGCGTCGAGCAGGTCCGCCGAGCCCTTCTCCCGCTCGTGGATCAGGGCCCGCGCGAAGGTCACGACGTCCCCGACGGCCAGGTTGAGCCCCTTGGCCCCGGTGGGCGGCACGATGTGGGCGGCGTCGCCGGCCAGGAAGAGACGGCCGTACCGCATGGGCTCGTGGACGTAGGACCGCATCGGGGTGACGGACTTCTGGGTGATCGGGCCGCGCTGCAGCCGCCAGTCGTCGGCGGTCTCGAAGCGGCGCTCCAGCTCGTCCCAGATCGCTTCGTCCCCCCATGTCCCGGCGTCCGCGCCCTCGGGAACCTGGAGGTAGAGGCGGGAGACGGACGGGGAGCGCATGGACAGCAGGGCGAAGCCGCGGTCGTGGCGGGCGTAGACCAGCTCGTCGTGCGAGGGCGGCACGTCGGCGAGGATGCCGAGCCAGCCGAAGGGGTACGTTCGTTCGAACACCTGGGTGAGCTCGGACGGGATCGCCGTGCGGGCCACACCCCAGAAGCCGTCGCAGCCGACGACGTAGTCGCACTCCAGGACGTCCTCGCGACCCTCGTGCCGGAAGCGGACGCGGGGGCCGTCGGTGTCGGCACCTTCGACGGCCAGCGCCTCCGCCCCGAACAGCAGGGGGCCGCCCTCGGCGAGCTGGAGGGCGATGAGGTCCTTGCAGACCTCGGTCTGGGCGTAGACCATCACGGACCGCCCGCCGGTGAGGGCGGGGAAGTCGACGCGGTGGCGCTGCCTGGCGAACCGGAGTTCGATGCCGTCGTGGCGCAGTCCCTCGCGGTCCATGCGTCCCCCGGCGCCGGCCTCGCGCAGGACGTCCACCGTGCCCTGCTCCAGGATCCCGGCCCGCTGCCGGTGCTCGACGTAGGCGCGGTCACGGCTCTCCAGGACGACCGAGTCGATGCCCGCGTTGCGGAGCAGCCGGGCCAGGAGGAGACCGGCCGGGCCGGCTCCGATGATGCCGACGGTGGTGCGCATCGACCAGCCTCTCGTTCGCACAGTGAAAGTTTCTTCACCTATTCCGGGACATGAGTCTGCGACCGCACCCGCCCGCTGTCAACGGTCATGCGGCGAAGTCCTCAATGGAGGGCGCAGGCGTGTCGGAGGCGCCCGGAGCCGGACGTGAACCTGACCCCGGCGCCCGACATGGAGGTCAGGACCGGCACGGGACCGTACGGCTTCGCCCCAGGTCGGCGTCGGCGGCCACGGCGTTCCCCGTCTCGCGCACCGGACAGAGTGCCACAAACAGGAAGGCCCGCCTCGGTAGGCGGACCTGATGGTGCCCGGGGTGGGATTCGAACCCACACTTCTCCGCGTTTAAGGCGGCTGCGTCTCCCGTTTGCGCCACCCGGGCCGGGTCTTACAAGGCAGTGCCAACGGCCAAGGGACGGTGTCGCGTTGCCAAGACGCCCACCCACGACATTACTGAACTCACGTGACGAGGACTCACATACCCGTCACAGCAGCCCGGTTGAGCGACTCCGGAGCAAGGTTTGCTCCCCAACGGACACATCAGCTCGGTCACGTCCCCCTGGCATGTGCCGCTCCGTCCAAGACCTGACGGCTCGGCAGTAACAGCCTCTCGCAGGCCAACCCCTGACACAGGAGGGAATTTGGTCAATACATGACCGGTTACCGTCCGGTCACAAAAAGAGGACGGCCGCCCCGAAAGGGAAGGACGGCCGCCCCGGCGCACAGGGCGGGCGTCCGATCAGGGGCCGGAAGGTTCGTCCGGCGGATCCGGCCGGAACGGCGGGACCGGCGGGACCGGCGGGACCGGCGGGCCGGACGGCTCCGTTCAACAACTCAGGCCGACCTGGAGTCGTGCGCGGTGGTGTTCGCCCCATACGGGGAGCCGGGGGTGACCCAGGGCGGCGCGAGGTGGCGCCGAGCGGGCAGCACCTCGCGTCGCACGCCGGCGCACGCCCCGAACCCGACCCCACAGGTCATCGCCACACCCACCACCAGATCGCGGCCCATTGGGGCTTCAAGGAGCGCGCCGCCCCTCATGGGCGGGTCCTGCTCACCGGCGCGGTAGGCGTCTCGGCCATGGCGCCGCCCGTCCGCGCGGGGCTGGACGGCTCGGCTCAGAGGGCGTAGGGCTGCTCGTCGCGCGCAGTGCGCAGCGCCTTGCCCCACCATGCCACCTGGTCCAGCAGCTTCTTCGCCGCCGCGTCCGCGCCCTCCGGTGCGTCACCGTCGGAGAACGCCCCCCAGGGGTTGTGCAGGCTGACCATCTCGCGCACGGTCATGGCGTGCACCTCGGCGAAGACCTGCCGCAGGTGTTCGGCGGCCCGCAGGCCGCCGCCCATGCCGCCGTAGGACACGAGGCCGACCGGCTTCGCGGCCCATTCCTGCAGGTGCCAGTCGATGACGTTCTTCAGCGAGGCGGGGAAGGAGTGGTTGTACTCGGGGGTGACCACGACGAAGGCGTCGGCGGAGTGCAGCCGCGCCGACAGCTGGTCCTTGACGGACCGTACGTGCTCGGCCGGCTCCTCACCCATCGCGGGCATGGCGAGCGGCAGCGGATGGTCCACGACGTCGATCACATCGACCGTCATGTCGTCGCGCGCCTGGGCCTGCCGGGCGAACCAGTGGCCGACCTTGTCGCCGAGGCGCCCGCCGCGCGCGCTGCCGATGATGACGGCGAGGGACAGGGGCTGGGTGGTCATGCGGTACCTCCGGAAGAGACGACTTCGTGGCGGAACAGACGGCTTGGTACGGGACGGAGCAGCGCCGTCCCTCAAAAGGTAAACTACACCGTGTGGAGCAAAAATGTATCCACCGAGACGCCTTCGTTCGGCGGGATCGGCCGCGAGAGAGGTCAGTCACCCGTCCCGTACAGCCGTAGGAAGGCGTTCACGCCGGAGGCGACCAGCGCGTCCAGCTCGCCCGGCGGCAAGGGGATGGCGCCGTGGAAGGAGCGTTCGTAGGCCTCGGACATGGCGAGCTGGGTGAAGTGGGCGGCGGCCTCCTGGGGGTTCTCCGTGTGCAGCCGGCCCGCCGCCGTCAGGGCGGTGAAGTGCCGGGCGAGCCGGGCCTGGGTGCGCCGCGGCCCCTCGGAGCGCCAACTTCCGGTGACCTCGGCGGGCAGCCGGGACGCCTCCGCGAAAATGACCCGCACCAGGGCGAAGTGCTCCTCGAATCCACTCTGGGGGGCGGCGAGCGCGCGGCCGAGCGCCATCAGCTCGGCCTTGAGGTCGGCCGGGACGGTCAGGTGCCGGTCGATGAGGTCTTCCTGGTGGGCCGCCACCGCCTGCGTGCTCTCCTGAAGCACGCTCAGCAGGAGCTGTTCCTTGTCCTGGAAGTGGTTGTAGATGGTGCGCTTGGAGACGCCCGCCTCCGCGGCGATGGAGTCCATGCTGGCGCGAATGTAGCCCTCACGACCGAAGACGGCGCGTGCGGCGCAGTCGATCGCGGTGCGCTTCGCGGGCCGCCCTGGTCGGGCCGGTCGGGCAGTGGGGGCCGTCATGGTGGCTCACTCCTTGGATCGCACTGACCTGCGCATGGACGAAACTATACCGTTTAGTTTACATCCTGTGTTCTCCTCGCGCCCCCCTTGCTCACACCTCCGTGCCCGTTCCCGGGGGTCCCGACCGGCGCCGGAGCAGCCGCGGCACATCCAGACCACCACCCCGAAGCCGCGCCGCACCCTCGCCGGACCTGCGGCGCCGTCGCCGTCGGCGTGGCCGTCAGCTCCTTTATTGCACTACCCGGTTTACTTATTGAACTGCACCGTGTAGTTTCCTTTCTGGCCGGACGGCACCCGGGTACTGCTCCTCGCATCCCCAGCCTGAGCCCTCGGGGCTGTCCGGTTCTGATCGACACGTCAGCACTCCCGCGATGGGGTGCTCAGGAATGGGAGGACGTCATGTTCGGCAAGCTCACGGTGATCAAGATCTACTGCGAGGACCTGGACACGATGGCCGCGTTCTACCGCGACCGGCTCGGTCTGAAGGTCCGGGAGGAGTACCCGGGAGTCTCCGTGGTCTTCGACACCGGTCACGACGGCGAGCTGATCATCCAGAAGGGCGACCATCCCAACGCCATCGCCTTCACCGAGGTGGACATCCCCGACGCTCACAAGGCCCTGAGCGACCTCGGCCCCACCGGCATCATCCCGCACAAGACCGGTGAGCGTTTCGAGATCACCGACCCCGAGGGCAACCAGCTGATCTTCGTCAACGCCTGACCGGCCCTCCACCTCGCGGACCGTCCCCAGCCACCGCGTGCTTCCGCCGGCGGCCCGCACTCAACCCCCGTTGCCCCCTGCGGGCCGTCCGGGCCATGTCCCCCGCATCCCCCGGGCGTCCCGCAGGGTCTCCGAACCGGAGTCCAGTATGTCCACGTTACGGAACGCTCCCACGCCCATCCTGGGCCGAAGCCCCCGCGACCTTCCGCGCTACGCGCTCTATCTGGCCGGCTGCCTGGTCTTCGCATCCGGGGCCTCCCTGTTCATCCACTCCGATCTCGGAGTGGATCCCCTGGACGTCCTCTCCCTCGGCGTCCTGGAACACCTCCCGCTCACCATCGGCGTGGTACAGGCACTCACCGCGGCCGTGTGCATCGCCATCTGGTCCGTGTGGAACCGCCGCCGCCCGGTCGTGATGCCGTTCGTCACCTTCCTCCTCTGCGGCAGCCTCATCGACCTGATCCTGCTGGCCGACCTGAGCTGGATCTCCTCCGTACCCTCCCTGGTCATCGCGGTCCTGCTGTGCGCCTACGGCTCCGCCCTGATCATCATGAGCGGCACCGGCATCCGCGCCATGGACCTGATCGTCATCTCCCTCAACCAGCGTTTGAAGGTGCCCTTCTGGGGGGCGAAGGTCTGCGTCGAGGCCGTGCTGCTCACTCTCGGGTGGCTGCTGGGCGGGCCCGTCGGCATCGGGACCCTCGCCTTCCTCGTCTTCGTCGACGGCCTCATCCAGCCCTTCATGGCCTTCAACGCCGCCGTACTGCATCTGACCAACCACGGCCTGACCCGTCCCGGCGGGGTAGGCGGCCCCCTTCCGGAAGGCGCCCGATGACCACGTCGGCACAGGAAGAAGAACCGGCACCGGTTCCGGTCCGCCCCGGGACGCTGCCCCTCCTGCTCTTCGCCTCGACCCTGACCGTGATGGCGGGCTCCATCCTCGCGCCGGTCATCCAGGTCATCCGCGGTGACCTCGGCGTCAGCGGCACAGCCGCCGGCCTCATCATCACCACCCACAGCCTCTCCATAGCCGTCACCAGCCCCCTGGCCGGGTGGATGCTCGACCGCTGGGGAGTACGGCTGCCCCTGGCGGGCGGACTGGTCCTGTACGGGCTGGCGGGCGGCGCCGGGTTGATCGTCGACAGCTATCCCGCGCTCATCGCCACGCGTGCCGTCTTCGGTGCCGGAGCGGCGCTGGTCTTCTCGGGAACCACCGTGGCCCTGCTCAATCTGTACCGCGGGCCCGCGCAGGACCGCGCGATGGGGTGGCGCGGGACGGCCACCAGCGCGGGCGGGGTCCTGTGGCCGCTGCTGGCCGGAGCGGTCGGCGGGATCTCCTGGCACCTTCCCTTCGGCGTCTACCTGGTCGGCGTGCCCCTCGGTATCGCCACCGCCCTGATGCTGCCCCGCACACGTCCGGCGAGCCCCGGCCGCGCGGGCGGATCAGGGCCCGGCGCTTGGGCGATGCTGCGCGAGCACCGTCTCCTGCTCGTCTGGTACGCGCTGCAGTTCTGCGGCTCCCTGCTGCTGTACGCGCTGGTGGTCTTCCTCCCGGAGCGCCTGGCCGAGGTCGGCGTCGAGGATCCGTTGCTGGTCTCCTTCTACACCGTGGGCATGTCGGGCGCGATGAGCCTCATCGGTCTCGCGTACGCCTCGCTGCGGACGCGCCTGGCCTACAGCAAACTCATCCGCGGCTCGCTGATGCTCTGGACGGCGGCCTTCCTGCTGCTCGCCGTCGCGTCCAGCGCCCCCCTGCTGTTCCTGGCTCCGCTGCTGTTCGGCCTCGGCCAGGGCGTGTTCTTCCCGGTGACCACCGTGCTGATCGGCGAGGGCGTTCCCGCAGAGGTCCGCGGCAAGGCCACCTCGCTGTCGGGAACAGCCACCTTCGCCGGGCAGTTCGCCTCCCCGCTGCTGATCGGCCCGCTCATCCAGGCCACCTCGAACATCACCGGGTTCCTCCTGGCGGCAGCCGTGCCCGCGGTCGCCGTGGTTCTCCTGGCGGTCACCCGGGCGGACGTGACGGACCCCCACTCCGACAGCGGGACCCCGGCCCCGCAACCCGCTCCCTCCACCGGGAAGGGGTGAGGACGGCGACACGGCACCCGAGAGGTGCGGGCCGTACGAGACACGGCTGGGCTGCCGTCGGCAGCCCAGCCGTGTCTCGTACGGCCCGGTCACCGCGGTGCCGCACATCCGCTGACGTCGGCGTTCAGCCGGAGACGGCGCCTTCCTCCAGCTCCAGCCGGCTCGTCGCCATCGCGGCGACGAGCCTCGCACCACGCTCGGCGGAGATCTCCAGCTGGCTCAGTACCGCGGGCACGGCGATGCTCGGCACCATCAGCTGGAGCAGCCTGGCCACCTCGTTCGGCAGGTCGTAGGCGTCCGGCAGCCCCTCGGACACGATCCGGACGCCGGTCCAGGCGGACATCACAAGGCGGGCGGTTTCCGTCTCGTCGATGTACCGGTGCACCTCGCCCCGCGCCTTGGCCTCAGTCAGCTGGGATCCCAGGAGTGCGATCCAGTCGGGCCAGCGCGTTCCGAACAGACGTTGCGAGTTCCGGTCCACCGCCAGGCGCAGCGCGGCGCTGAACACGGGCTCCTGTGGCAGCCGATGAGCCATGATCAGCATGGTGTCCAGCGCCTCCTGGAGCATGAGGTCCTGGGGTTCGACGCCCTCGGTCGTCACCGCCAGTTCAAGCACTCCGCCGGCCAGGGCCTCCTTGGAGGGGAAGTGGAAATAGAAGGCGCCCTTGGTCACGTCGGACCGCTTGAGGACCTCCGAGATGGTCGCGGCCTCGTAGCCGAGTTCGTCGAAGACCGCGGCGGCGGCCTCAAGAATGGCCCTTCGGGTCTTGATCGCCCGCTCTTGTCGCGCCACGGCTGCTCCCCTCTGAAGTGTCGAAGTTCACTGTAACTCGAAGTTCACCCAAATAAACCGGCGACCCGGTATCTTACCGGCTGTCAGAGGCACGCCGACCCTGATTTGGGGGATTCATGTCCCATACATTGCTGCCCGGTTACGGCCCTGTGGACGCGGTGCGGGAGGAGGGCGTCCCCAAGGAGTACGTCCACCTGCACCGGGAGGAATCCGTCCTGGTCACCGGCTGGTTCCCCGGTGAAGCCGACCAGTACACGGTCACCGCGCGGTGGCCGGCGGCGGGGGAGGGCTTCCGCGGTCTTCTGTTACTCACTCAGACCATCCGGCAGAGCTGCCTGGTCATCGCCCACGCCGAGCGGTCGGTCCCGCTGTCGCACCAGACGCTGATGGAACAGATGGATTTCTCCGTCGCCCGCGGCTACCGGGTTCCCCGAGACCGGCCGATCGACCTGGCCGTCAACGTGTCCTGCCGCAAGACAGGCCACCGCTCGATGCGGATGGAGCTCACTCTGCTGCACGACGGGCACGTGGTCGCGGAGTCCGTCGTCTCCTTCAGCTGGATAGCTCCCGCTGTCTACCGCAGGCTGCGCGGCGAGCACCTGCAGGTGGCCTGGGGCGAGGCCCCCGTTCCCGCACCCGTGGACGCGTACACCGTCGGGTGCGTCCATGATTCCGATGTGGTTCTCGCGCCCGCCGACCGTCCCGGCCGGTGGCAACTGCGTATGGACGTACGCAACGCGGCCCTGTACGACCACCCTGTCGACCATGTCCCCGCCCTGGCGCTGATCGAGGCGGCACGCCAGGCCGCTCAGGGCGTCACGGGCCCCGACCGCCCGTTCCCTCTGACTGGCGTGTCCAGCTCATACATGCGCTATGTCGAGTTCGATGCCCCGTGCTGGATCGAGGCAGCCATCGCTCCGGCGACCGGTGACGGGCTCACACGCGTCGAGGTCACGGGCGTGCAGCAGGGCAGGACCGTGTTCACGATCATTCTGACCGCAGAGGCGTAGCCCCACAGGCGCGGACCGTCCGCACGGCGTCCTCCCGCACGTCGCCCCGGGAGGACGCCCCGTGCCGAGCGTCCTCCCCCGTGGGCCTCAGTGGTTGACGTAACCGCCGTCCACCGGCATCACCACGCCGGTGACATACGACGCGCGGTCGCTGAGCAGCCAGGCCGCGGCCTCCGCGATCTCCTCGGGGGCCGCCGTACGTCCCTGGGGTGTGATCTCGTGGATCGCCTCCTCCAGGCCGGGGTTGCGCCCGTACCAGTCGACGGTGATCTCGCTACGGGTCGATCCCGGGGCCACGGAGTTCACCCGGATCCCCTGGCGTGCGTACTCGTCGGCCGCGGCCCGGGTGAAACCGACGACCGCGTGCTTGGAGGCGACATAGGGCGCGGCGGCCGGTATGGCCACCAGGCCCCCGACGCTGCTGTTGTTCACGATCGCGCCGCCGCCGCCGCTCAGCATGGCGGCGATCTCGGCCCGCAGGCAGTTCCACAAGCCGCGGACGTTGGTGTCGATGACGGAGTCGTAGATGTCGTCTTCCATCTGGTGCAGGGGAGTTCGGTCGCCGCCGATGCCGGCGTTGTTGAACGCTCCGTCGAGCCGGCCGTGGCGGTCCAGCGTGAAGTCGACCGCCCTCCGCACGTCCTGCGCGCGGGTCAGGTCGGTCACCACGTACGC
Source organism: Streptomyces violaceoruber (assembly GCA_000720805.1). Taxonomy (GTDB): domain Bacteria; phylum Actinomycetota; class Actinomycetes; order Streptomycetales; family Streptomycetaceae; genus Streptomyces; species Streptomyces cellulosae_A. The sequence goes on along the minus strand of JODI01000062.1, from coordinate 3,551 downwards.
CGCGTCGAATCCCTTGCCGTTCAGTTCGGCTGTGAGGGCCGAGAGCCTCTCCTCGCGGCGTGCGGCGAGCACCACCGCCGCTCCCTCACGGGCGAAGACGGACGCGGCGGCAGCGCCTATACCGCTGCTCGCTCCCGTGATCAACACCACTTTCCCGGAAAGTAAACCACCTGTTTCGATCATGCCGCGCAGTCTTCCAGACGCTGGTGGGCGAGTGCATGACAGACGGGTTACCGACCGGCGGCGTCACCGGGTCCCCGGAACGCACCCCGGGTTCCTCCACCACATCCACAGTCCCGGCGGGGCACCGCCCCGAACGAACGGAGATCACTCCCCATGCGTGCCATTCAGTTCGACCGCTTCGGCGGCCCGGAAGTGCTGAGCCTTCGTGAGGTGCCCGAGCCGGTCCCCGGACCGGGCCAGGCGCTGGTCACTGTCGAGGCCGCCGGCGTCAACTTCGCCGACACCCACCAGACCGACGGCTCCTACCTCAGCGCGGATCAACTGCCGTACGTGCCGGGCAGAGAGGTGGTCGGCAGGACGCCGGACGGGCGGCGGGTCATGGGCCTGGCGACCGGCGGCTACGCCGAACTCGCTCTGGTCGACACCGAGAGGACGATCGGCCTTCCCGAAGACCTGCCCGCGGGCCAGGCACTGGCCCTGCTGATGCAGGGACTGACCGCCTGGCACCTGCTGCGCACCGCGGCCCGTCTCCTGCCCGGCGAGAGCACCGTGGTCCACTCCGCGGCCGGCGGCGTGGGCTCTCTCGCCGTGCAGCTGGCCCGGGAGTTCGGCGCCGGGTGGGTGGGAGCCGTGGTCTCCACCCCGGCCAAAGGGGAACTCGCCCTCACCCTGGGCGCCGACGAAGTGGTCGAGTACCCGCTGGACAAACCCGCCGACGTGATCCTCGACGCGGTCGGCGGTCCGCTCTTCGACCAGGCGCTCGACTCCCTCGCCGGGTCCGGCCGCGTGGTGACCTACGGCAACGCCTCCCGCGCCGGGTTCACCCCGGTGGACCCCGCGCGGCTCAGCCGCCTCAACGCCGGAGTCGTCGGTTTCTGGCTGCGCCCCGCCCTTGCCCGGCCCGGCGGCTTCGCCGAGCCTCTGGAGGAACTTCTCTCGCTGACCGTCGAGGGGCGTCTGCGGCCGGTCACCGGCGCGGAGTACCCGCTGGCCGAGGCACGGCGGGCGCATGAGGACCTGCTGGCCCGCCGCACGATGGGCAAGGTGATCCTGCGGCCGTGAGCGCAGGGACCCGACCGGCCAGGGCACGGGGTCGTACCGCGTGGGCCTGGGATGTCGCCGGTACCTCCGAGTCGCCACGGGACGATCCGTGCGTACCGGGCGCCCGGCGGCCGGGCGTGTCAGCGGGCGAGCGGCGATCCCGGGCCGCTCTCCACGTGGACCGTTCGGCGACCGGCGGCTACGTGGTGGCCACGGGGGCCGTGCCCTCGGGGCTCAGTGAGGCCAGTACCTGCGGGGTGGCCACTCTGGGCAAAAGCAACTGCCAGAACCCGGTGAGCGAACGATGCGTCAGCCACTCCTCACTCTCCCGGCGCATCGACAGAAAGCCGGTGGTCGCCCCCACCACGGCTGCCGTCAGGTCATGCACGGACACGTCGTCGGCCAGGCTCCCCTCGTCCCCGGCCCGGACCAGCAGTCGCCGCACGCACTCCGACCATGTCTGATGGAGCTTCAGACTGGGGCGGCGGCCGGTGTCGCAGGCCAGCTGCAGCCCGGCGCGCACCACCACGTCCTGGCGCAGCAGGAAGGCGAAGGCGTGCGAGACGTCGGTGAGCGTCTGGAGCGCGTTCACCGGATGCTCACCGGCTGTGCGTGCCGCATGGTGCAGGGAGGCCACGGCCTCGGCCTCCACCGCATCGGCCACAGCCGCCTTGTTCCTGAAGTGGAAGTGCAACGCTCCGGTGCTCACACCGGCCTGCGAGCTGATCTCGGCCAGATGCGTCTGTGCGTATCCGCGCTGCTCGAAGACCTGGGCCGCCGAGCGGATCAGCGCAAGCCGGGTGCGGACACCCCGTTCCTGTTTGGTCACCGGTGGCTCCAGAAGGGGAACTGTTCCTGCGGCCTGGCGGCCGGGAGGAGAAGACGGAGAAAGAGGGAGACGCTGGGCGTCTGCCGGAGAAGCATTATTAAACCAGCTACCTGGTTTGTATACGTCGAAAGGCCGCGCTCTGCCGCGCCGACTCCCCTCGTCTTGCACCCGCGTTTGGGAGACGACCTCACAGGGGAGGTCGGGGGAGGCTGTCGAACCCTGCCCTGGACACCAGGGGCGGCAGGCGGTCCGTCGGATTCGCGGCGCGGTGGCTGTGCGGCCGCGTATGGCCGATGATCGGCCGCGTTGACAAACCGACGCAACGGTTTGTATTTTACTGAGGAACTAAGGCTCTACTGGGGATGACAGACCGTTCGCGGATGTGCAGGAGCAATAGATGACGCAGCAGTCCACCGCCTTACTCAACCCCCGCATACCCAGGCACGGTTACGACGAAGACGAGCTGATCCCGCCGCCCGCCCACCCGCCGGCAGCGACGGAGAGCGCGGCCCGCCCCCTGCGGAACTCCCTGCGGGTCCTCGTTGTGGAGAGCGAGCCGAACGCCGCCACGTCCCTGGTCCAGCTGTTGCGCCGGCACGGCTACCAGGCCGAAAGTGTGGCCACCGGGGCCAAGGCGCTGCAGGCGCACCACAACTGCGACCTGATCCTCCTCGACCTCGAACTGCCCGACCTGGACGGTCTGGAGATCTGCCGGAGCATCCGCGCCATCTGTGACACGCCGATCATCGTCGTCACCGCCCGGGACACCGAACTCGACCGCGTGCTGGGCCTGCAGGCGGGTTCGGACGACTATCTGGCCAAACCGTACGGCTTCCGGGAGCTGATGGCCCGCATCGAGGCGGTCATGCGCAGGGCCCGTCCGCAGCGGCCGCTTCCGCAGGTCATCACGCACGGATTGCTGCGCATCGACGCCGGCACCCGTGAGATCCGCGTCGGCGGGCGGCTCATCGAGGTGACGCGCAAGGAGTTCGACCTGCTGCACCTGCTCGCCTCCCAGCCGGAGACCGTCATCTCCCGCAGGCAGCTCATGGTCCAGGTCTGGGACGACTCCTGGTCCCGTCCCGGCCGCACCCTGGACACGCATGTGAGCAGTCTGCGCAACAAGCTCGGTTCCAGCAGCTGGATCGTCACGGTACGCGGGGTCGGATTTCGGCTCGGACACCCGTAGGTCCGGTCGCCCCAGCGCACCCTGACGCGCCATCAGGGACACCTGCCTTGGCGATTTGACCTCTCTCTGACATTCCGCTCGTGGACTTCTCACGTGCTGCTGCGAGCCGTGAAGGAAGTTCACGCAAGCCTGACCAGGGATGCCTTGAGCCCTCATCAGTGCCCGGCCAAGCTGGATCGCAGCGTCCGGACGAGCCAGGAGGAGAAATCCATCGTGCGCAAGGTGCTCATCGCCAACCGTGGCGAAATCGCTGTCCGCGTGGCCCGGGCCTGCCGGGACGCCGGGATCGCGAGCGTGGCCGTCTACGCA
>JODI01000061.1 GCA_000720805.1 Streptomyces violaceoruber | reverse complement strand
GCACAGGGTGCAACACCTGCCCTCGTACTACCTGCGGAACAACGTGTACGTCACCACCAGCGGAGTCATGTCGCATGCCGCGCTGCTGGGAGCCGTCCATGCCGTGGGTGTCGACCGGGTGCTGTTCTCCATCGACTACCCGTTCGAGTCCAGCGCTGCGGCGGTGGAATTCCTGCGCTCCGCCCCGTACGCGCCGGCCGACCTCGCGAGCATCGCGCACGGCAACGCCGAGCGCGTTCTGGGACTGTGACGAGCCATGATGCCGGAAGGGCAGGGGCATCGACGTACGGGACGCGGTCGGCGTCGAACGGCCCCAGCCCGGTGAACGGTCGAGGTGGCGGCCGCTGGGATCAACCCGGGGCGAGGTCGCGATCAGGCACGGGGTCCCGCACGACGGGTTTCCGGTGGCGTCTGCGGGCCTGACGGCGACCTCGGCAAAGCGGGCCGGGGTCGCCCTGGTGAACAACTACACCTGCCGCTTCACGGGATGCCCTTCGCAGAGGTCGTACGACGTGACTCGAAGACGCCACGGCGCATGCCACCACGCGGTTCGACGGTGGCGTGCGCCGCTGCCGTTCACAGACCCTGACCGATGTCCCGCGCGGTCGCGAGCAGAGGCTGGGACAGTTCAGCGAGCCTTGCCCGGGTGCAGCGGACAGACGGAGCCGCCACGACCACGGCGGCTACGGCGGCGCCCGTACGGTCGCGCACACACGTGCCGACGGCGTGCACTCCGCGCTCACTCTCCTGAAAATTGAGGGCGTAGCCGTGGCGGCGCACGGACACCAGCTCGTTCATCAGGCTCTCGAAGTCCTTGGGAACTTTGGCCCGGTCCTCGGGGAGCCCGTTGGGGTAGAGGGCCCGGAGCCGGTCAGTCGGCAGTGCCGCGAGCAGGGCCTTGCCGCCCGAGGTCACGTGGGCGGGCAGGAGTGTGCCGGTGCGGTAGCTGACGCGAAGCGCCTGTGGGCCCTCCACGCCGTCGAGGAAGCGGCTGCCGTTGCCCTCGAGCACCATCAGATGGGTCGTCTCACGGACGGCGTCCGCCAGCCGTTGCAGATGGGGGTGGGCGATGGTGATCAGGTCCGGAGGAGGGGCCGCCTGGCTTCCCCTGATCGCCTGCAGAGCCGGCCCCGGCCGGTACACCTTGTGGCGGTCCTGCGCGGCGAATCCCTCGAAGACCAGCATCGCGAGGATCCGGTGCGCGGTCGAGCGCGCGACGCCGAGCCGGTCGGCGACGTCCATCACCCGCAGCTCGTCGAGCTCGTGCAGCAGCCGGACGACGCGCAGGGCGTTGCCGGCGGCGCTCACCGGATACGAAGGGCTCGGCGAAAGACTGCCTGAATTCTCCATAGAGGAATCCTACCCTTCGAGGATTCCGATGAGGGGAAAACGCGGCGTAGCGTCCAGGACGGCGCGGAACGATGCGCGCTTCTTCCGGCGGTCGCCGAACAACACGACGTGGAGGTTTCCGTGACCGACACCACCAGCGAACAGACCGAGCGCAAGCTGCTCGACGAGCTGTACGCGGATTTCGAGGACGCGGGTCTGATCCCGCTGTGGACGCAGGTGGACGGCCTGATGCCGATGTCGCCGCAGCCTGCCGCGGTGCCGCACCTGTGGCGGTGGGCGGAGCTGCTGCCCATCGCGCAGCGCTCCGGAGAGCTCGTACCGGTGGGGCGTGGCGGCGAGCGCCGCGCCATGGCTCTGTCCAACCCCGGTCTTCCCGGCCTTCCTTACGCCACTCCGACCCTGTGGACCGCGATCCAGTACCTGGGGCCGCGCGAGGTCGCCCCCTCGCACCGGCACAGCCAGGGAGCCTTCCGGTTCGTGGTCGAAGGCGAGGGCGTGTGGACCAACGTCGACGGGGATGCGGTGGCGATGCGGCGGGGTGACCTGCTGCTCACGCCGAGCTGGGCCTTCCACGAGCACCAGAACGTCACCGATGAACCGATGGCCTGGCTCGACGGCCTCGACATCCCGCTCGTCTCCAAGCTGGACGCCGGCTTCTTCGAGTTCGGCCCCGACGAACTCTCCACCCGCGAAACCCCCGAGCGTTCGCGTGGCGAGCGACTGTGGGGCCACCCCGGGCTGCGCCCGATCGGCCGGCCCGACCAGCCCAACTCCCCGCTGAACGCGTACCGCTGGGAGCACACCGACGCCGCCCTGACCGCCCAGCTGGAGTTGGAGTTGGAGGGTGTGCCCGGCGTGCTCGAGCCCGGGCACGCCGGAGTCCGCTTCTCGAACCCCACCACCGGCAGGGACGCCCTGGTCACGATGCGCACCGAGATGCGCCGCCTGAGGGCCGGCACCCGGACCACCCCGGTGCGCACGGTCGGCTCCGCGGTCTGGCAGGTGTTCGAGGGCGAGGCGGTCGCCCAGGTCGGCGACAAGGTCTTCGAGATCGCCAAGGGCGACCTGTTCGTCGTCCCCTCCTGGTGCGAGGTCTCGCTGTCCGCCCGCACCCAGGTCGACCTCTTCCGTTTCAGCGACGAACCCGTCTACGAGGCCCTCGGCCTCGCCCGCACCTCCCGAGGAGAACACAAGTGAAGCTCGCCACCATCCGGGTCAACGGCACCACGCGCGCCGTCCGCATCGACGACGACAAGGCCGTCGACCTCGGCGAGAACGACCTGGTGGCCTTCCTGCGCCACCGGGACTGGGCGGCGCGTGCCGCGGAAGCCGACGGTGAGACGTACGAAGGCGCCCTGGACTACGCCCCTGTCGTCGTCGCGCCGGAGAAGGTCGTGTGCGTCGGCCTCAACTACCGCACCCACATTCTGGAGATGGGCCGCGAACTCCCCTCGCACCCCACGCTGTTCTCGAAGTTCGCGCGGGCGCTGGTCGGCGCCTACGACGAGGTGACCCTGCCCGCCGCGTCCACGCAGATGGACTGGGAGGCCGAACTCGGCGTCGTCATCGGGGCCGAGGTCCGGCACGCCGACACGGAGCAGGCGCGGGCCGCGATCGCCGGGTACACCGTGCTCAACGACGTCACCGCCCGCGACTGGCAGTACCGCACCACCCAGTGGGACCAGGGCAAGACCTTCGAGGCCACCACCCCCATCGGGCCGTGGCTGGTGACCGCCGACGACCCCGCGGTGTCCGCCCAGGGCCTGAGCCTGACCTGTGAGGTCGACGGCGACACCGTCCAGAAGGCCGACACCGGCGACCTCGTCTTCGACCCGGCCACCCTGGTCGCGTACCTGTCCGAGATCGTCACCCTCGTGCCCGGCGACGTGATCGCCACCGGCACGCCGGGCGGGGTCGGCCACGCCCGCAAGCCCGCCCGCTATCTGCAGGACGGATCACTCCTCGTCACCCGGATCGAGGGGATCGGCGAGACCCGCAACACCTGCCGCCGGGAGACACGGTGAGCGCACGCCCGGCGGCGATGCTGGAGCGGGCGGCCAAGGGCACGGCGGCCTTCGAAGCCGCCGTGCACCGGCTGACCGACCCGGGATTCATCAGGCCCTCGTATCTGCCGGGCTGGAGCCGCGCTCACGTCGTCGCCCACGTCGCCCGCAACGCCGACGCACTCGTCAACCTGCTGACTTGGGCGCGGACAGGTGTCGAGACGCCCATGTACGCGAGTGGCGACCAGCGGACGCGCGAGATCGAAGAGGGCGCCCGGCGGCCGGCCGAAGAGCTGCGTGCCGAACTGCTCGCGGCCGACAGCCGTCTCGGCGAGGAACTCGCCGCGCTGCCCGACGAGTGCTGGGCGGCGACCGTCCGCACCGCGCGAGGACGCGAAGTGTCCGCCTCTCAGGTGCCCTGGATGCGGGTGCGCGAAGTATGGGTCCACGCCGTCGACCTGAGCATCGACACCAGCTTCGACGACGTCCGGCACGACGTGTGCGCGGCCCTCGTCGACGACGTGGCCGCGTCTTTCCAGGGTCGGCCGGACTGCCCCTCCGTCCGGCTGCGGTCTGAGGACGGTGCCCACACCTGGCTTCTGGGCGACTCGGCCGGCGTCGAGCCGGTCGTGGTGAGCGGTGACCTGCCCAGCCTGGCTGCCTACGCGACCGGGCGCCCCGTCCCCGGCCCGTTGTACCCGACCGGCGGGCAATCCCTGCCCAAGCTGCCCGCGTGGCTGTGAGCACGAAGGAAAAGCCATGAAAGTTGCCTGCATCGGCGCAGGTCCCGGAGGACTGTTCTTCGCCACACTGCTCAAGCGGAGCCGGCCCGGCGCCGAGGTCGTGGTCTTCGAACGCAACCGACCCGACGACACGTTCGGCTTCGGAGTGGTCTTCTCGGACGCCACACTCGACGCCATCGACGCCGCCGATCCCGTCCTCAGCGAGGCGCTGGAGAAGCACGGCCGGCACTGGGACGACATCGAGGTCCGCGTGCACGGCGCACGGGAGTCTGTCGGCGGCATGGGCATGGCGGCTGTGGTACGCAAGACGCTGTTGAGCCTGCTGCAGGAACGGGCCCGCGCCGAGGGCGTGCAGATGCGCTTCCAGCACGAGGTCCGCGATCCCGCCGAGCTGGACGACTTCGACCTGGTCGTGGTGTGCGACGGGGCCAACAGCCGCTTCCGCACCCTGTTCGCCGACGACTTCGGACCGACCGCCGAGGTGGCGAGCGCCAAGTTCATCTGGTTCGGAACCACTTACATGTTCGATGGACTTACCTTCGTCCATCAGGACGGCCCTCACGGTGTCTTCGCCGCCCACGCCTATCCGATCAGTGACTCGCTGAGCACCTTCATCGTCGAGACCGACGCGGACTCGTGGGCCAGGGCCGGTCTCGACGCCTTCGATCCGTCGACCCCGCCGGGCATGAGCGACGAGAAGACCAAGAGCTACCTGGAAGACCTGTTCCGCGAGCAGATCGACGGGCACCCGCTGGTCGGCAACAACTCCCGCTGGGCCAACTTCGCCACCCGCAGGGCCCGTTCGTGGCGACGGGGCAAGTGGGTGCTGCTGGGCGACGCGGCGCACACCGCGCACTTCTCCGTCGGGTCCGGCACCAAGATGGCCATGGAGGACGCGGTCGCGCTGGCCGGGGCCCTTGGGGAGGCACCGGACAGCGTGCCGGACGCACTCGACCTCTACGAGGAGCGCCGCCGCCCCAAGGTCGAGAGGATCCAGAACTCGGCGCGGCCCAGCCTGTCCTGGTGGGAGCACTTCGGCCGCTACGTCCGTAACCTCGACGACCCGACACAGTTCGCCTTCCACTTCCTCACCCGCAGCATCCCGCGGGGCAAACTCGCCGTGCGCGACGCGTTGTACGTGGACCGCGTCGACGGATGGTGGCGGGGCCGTCACGATGCAGGGCCCCTGCAGACGCCTTTCAGCGGCGGGCCGTACCGCCTTCCCTCGCGGCGGGTGACGGTCGACGACCACGTCCTGACCGGAACGGACGGCACCGTCATCCCGATGGTCCCCTTCAGCGGTCAGTCGTCGGGGGCGGGCGTATGGATCGACGCCCCGGACACTGAGGAGGGCCTGCCGCTCGCCCTTGAGCAGGTGCGTGAGACGGCAGAGGCGGGGGCCTTGCTCGTCGGTGTACGCGGCGGTACGGCGCTGACCCGCGTACTGGTCGCGGAGGAGGCCCGGCTCGTGCACAGCCTGCCCGCCGCGGTCGTCGGCGCGTATGACGACGACGCCGCGACCACGCTCGTCCTCTCCGGCCGGGCCGACCTCGTCGGAGGCATCAAGTGACCGCCCTGGAAGCGCTGTTCGCCCCCCGAGCCATTGCCGTGCTCGGCGCATCGGCCACGCCCGGGAAGCTCGGCGCGGCGATGGCCGCCTCCCTGGCTTCCTTCCCGGGGCCGGTGATGAAGGTCAACTCCGGCCGTCCGGACCCCGATCGGGGCTTCTTCCCCAGCGTCGGCGAGGCAGCCGCAAGCCACGGCATCACACCCGACCTGGTCGTCTCCTGCATCCCGGCCGCCGTGACCGCCGACGCCCTGCGTGAGGCGGCGGCCGTCGGTGCCCGCGCCGCACTGGTCTGCGCCGGCGGGTTCGCGGAAGCCGGGGGTGACGGTGCGCTGCACCAGCAGGCGTTGACCGAGGTGGTACGGGACACCGGCATCCGGGTCCTCGGACCGAACACCTCTGGCTTCCTCGTCCCCCACCGGCGGCTCACGGCCAGTTTCGTCCCGGGCACACCCGACCTGGAACCGGGTCCGGTGGCGGTCGTGGCCGCGAGCGGAGGCGTGAACCACGCGCTGGCGTTCGCCCTGGCCGAGGCCGGCGTCGGCCTGCGTCTCGGGGTCGGGCTGGGCAACAGCCTGGACGTCACCCAGGGCGACGTCCTGCGCCACCTCGCCGAGGACGACGGCGTACGGGCCGTCGCCCTGCACGTGGAGACCGCCGCGGAAGGCCGCCGCCTCACCGAGGCGGTACGGCGTCTGACCGATCGTGTCCCCGTGGTGGCCCTGGTTGTGGGCCGTAGCGACATCGGCGACTTCGCCCGCTCCCACACCGGCGCTCTGGCCACCTCCTGGCGCGTGACCAGGACGGCCCTGCGCCAGGCCGGAGCCGTCCTCGTCGACGACGAGCGCGACCTCGTCGACGCCGTCACCGCCCTCAGCCGCGTACGACTCCCCGCGCATCCCCGTGCAGGCGTCGGCCTGGTCACCGCCCAGGCCGGACCCGGTCTGCTGCTCACCGACGACCTGCGCTCCCACGGAGTGCAGGTTCCCCCGCTGGTCGAACGGACGGTGAAGGAGCTGCGCGAGCTGCTCCCGGCCCTCACTTATCTCAACAACCCCGTCGACACCGGTCGGCCCTCGCCCACGATCACGCAGATCGTGGAGCGGGTCTCGGAGGACCCCGGTATCGACGTCACCGCCGTCTACGGGCTGCTGGAACCCACCACCGTGGACCTCCCGGCCGCGCTGACCGCCGCCCGTACGGCCACCCCGCTCGTCGCCGTCGTCGGCGGACCCGTGGAGCAGGCGCGGCGGACCCGCCGTGAACTGGGCGAAGCCGGCATTCCCTGCGCGGCCACGCCGGCCTCCGGATCGGTGATGGTGCGCGCGCTCGTCGAGGACGCGGCTGCGCGCACTCGGCTGGAGGCCGTCCTCACCGCCTCCGATGCCCCCACCCTGCCCCCGCCGGGGCCGGTCGACGAGCACACGGCCAAGGGCGTCCTCGCGGACTTGGGCATCCATACGCCCGTACGGCGCGTGTGCGCCGACCCCACCGCGGCGCACGCGGCTCTCGACGAGCTCGGCGGCTCGGTCGTCGTGAAGATCCTCGACGCGGACATCCTGCACAAGACGGAAGTGGGCGGGGTCCAGGTCGGCATCCGCACGCACGAGGAGCTCGACGAAGCCCTCGCCCGCATGCCCGCGAGCCCAGCGCTGCTGGTGGAACAGATGGCCCCCGCAGGACCCGAGCTCATCGTCGGCGTACGCCGCGACCCGGTCTTCGGCCCCGTGCTGGCTCTGGGCGCCGGGGGAACAGCCGCTGAAATCCTCGGCGACGTCTCCCTGCGCCTCGCGCCCCTGTCCGCGGACGAGGCCCACGCGATGCTCGACGAGCTCGCCACCCGCCAGCTGTTCCTCGGCGCGCGCGGCGCCACCCCGGTCGACCGCGCGCGACTCACCCACGTGCTGCTCGCCCTGGCCTCCCTCGCCGCCGACGACGCCGTGGCCGAGTGCGAGATCAACCCTTTGCGCGTCCTGCCCGACGGCGACGTCGTCGCGCTCGACGCCGTACTGCTGCTGCGAGACCCCCGGGATCAAGGAGGATCCGATGACGCGTGAGGGATTCGTGCCCTGGCCCAAGGAGGCGGCCGACCGCTACCGCGAGGCCGGGTACTGGCGTGGCAGGCCGCTCGGCTCGTACCTTCACGAATGGGCCGATACCTACGACGACACGGTGGCCGTCGTGGACGGCGACATGCGCCTGACGTACCGTCAACTCATCGACAGGGCCGACGGATTGGCGTGCCGCTTGCTGGACAGCGGCCTCAACCCCGGTGACGCGATGCTCGTCCAGCTGCCCAACGGCTGGGAGTTCGTCACACTCACTCTCGCCTGTCTGCGGGCCGGAATCGCTCCCGTGATGGCGATGCCCGCGCATCGCGGTCACGAACTGCGCTACCTGGCCGCCCATGCCGAGGTCACCTCGATCGCCGTACCGGACCGACTCGGCGACTTCGACCACCAGGCCCTGGGGCGGGAGGTCGCCGAAGACACCCCGAGCGTACGGCTGTTGCTCGTCGCGGGTGGCACGGCCGGTACCGACGCCACGGACCTGCGTGCCTTGGCCGAACCGGCCGACGACCCGGCCGGCGCACGGGCCCGGCTCGACGACATCGCCCCGGACAGCGGCGACATCGCCGTCTTCCTGCTCTCCGGCGGTACGACCGGACTGCCGAAGCTCATCACCCGCACCCACGACGACTACGAGTACAACGCGCGGCGCAGCGCCGAGGTCTGCGGCCTCGACGCCGACTCCGTCTACCTGGTGGCCCTGCCCGCCGGACACAACTTCCCCCTGGCCTGCCCCGGCATCCTGGGCACCCTCATGAACGGTGGCCGGGTCGTCCTGGCCCGCACCCCGGACCCCGGGAAGGTGCTGCCGCTGATGGCCGCCGAGGGCGTGACGGCCACCGCCGCCGTACCGGCCGTCGTCCAGCGCTGGATCGACGCGGTGGCCTCCGGCCGCCACCCCGCCCCGCCCGCACTACGGCTGTTGCAAGTGGGCGGCGCCCGCCTCGCGCCGGAGGTCGCCCGCCGCGCCGAACCCGTGCTCGGCGGCACGCTCCAGCAGGTGTTCGGCATGGCGGAAGGGCTGCTGAACTACACGCGCCCCGACGACCCCGACGACATCAAGATCGAGACACAGGGGCGCCCCATGTGCCCGGACGACGAGATCCTCGTCGTCGACGCCTCCGACAACCCGGTCCCGCCCGGTGAGATGGGCGCCCTGCTCACCCGCGGCCCGTACACCCCACGCGGCTACTACCGGGCCGCCGAGCACAACGCCCGTGCGTTCACGCCCGACGGCTGGTACCGCACCGGTGACGTCGTACGGTTGCACCCGTCGGGCGATCTCGTCGTCGAAGGACGGGACAAGGACCTCATCAACCGGGGCGGCGAGAAGATCTCCGCCGAGGAGGTCGAGAACCTCATCTACCGCCTGCCCGGTGTCGCCCGCGTCGCGGCCGTCGCGAAGGCCGACCCCGACCTGGGGGAGCGGGTGTGCGCGGTCGTGGTCGTCGAGCCGGGCACCCGGTTGAGCCTCGAATCGGTCCGTGCCGCCCTCACCGCGATGCAGGTGGCGCGATACAAGCTCCCCGAAGACCTGCTGGTCGTGGACGAGTTGCCACTGACGAAGGTCGGCAAGATCGACAAGAAGCGCCTGCGGGATGTCGTCCGTGGCAAGACCGACTCCGTCGGGACGGTGTGACGGCAGCTCGCCGCCCCCATCACCGTCCGGACTTCGAGCAACCGGCCGGTCGGTCAGCGGTCGTCATTCACCTTCGCAGACGCCCTCGACAGCGAACTTCTGGTACAGGTGCGGGTAGGCGACGGTGCCGGCCGGGTAGCCCGCCAGGTGCGAGGCGAACTCCGGCGTGCCGAGCGCGGCACGGAGGTGCTCGGTGGATTTCCAGACCGCGACGTTGGTGAAGAGCCGGCTGCCGCCGATACCCCGGTACAGCTGCACCGAGAGCAGGTGACCCGTCTTCTTCATGTACTCCGCGTCGGCCGTCCAGGCGGCCACCACCTCATCCTCCTTGCCTTCCGGGGCGACAAAGGTGTTGATGATGGTGACCGGGCCGGCCTTCTCCTTCTGCTGGTCTTGGAAATGGGTGGACTCGTCGAGGTGGCCGAAGCCGAGCATGATTCCTCCATGGACTCGCGTGTGGTGAGTGGTGATCGGTCCGGGTGAGGGGCCAGGCCCTGCGGCCCCGCCCGAGGTCTGCGTTCAGGCGTGGTGCTTGTCGAGGAAGTCGGTGATGAGCTGCAGCCACTCCTCGGTCCGCTCCAGCATCGGCAGGTGGCCGGTGGCGATTTCGGCGAGTTGGGCGCCGGGGATGGTCTCGGCGAGCCGGCGGTGCAGGGCGCTGGAGACGAGCCGGTCGTCGGTGGTCGAGACGACCAGCGTGGGGACCGTGATACCGGCGAGGTCGTCCCGGACGTCGACCTGGCCGACGAGGTCGGTCTGCTCGGCGCTGCCGTCGGGCGTCCCGGCGGCGACGTAGCCGAGGGTCTGCCGCAGCTGCTCGGCCGGCATGGACTCCAGTGCCTGGGTGCCGAGGGCGACCATGAGCTGGAACTCGGCGAGCAGCTCGCGGTCGCCGGACGCGGCGATCTTGCTCTGGATCGAGGAGGCGAGAGCGAGCCGGTTGTCGCGGTGCGGGAAGGCGGCGGTCAGGACGAGTGCGGTGACGCGCTCGGGGTGGCGGGTGGCGGCGCGGACGGCGACCGGGCCTCCGAGGGAGTAGCCGGAGACGGCGAAGCGGTCGACGCCCTCCGCGTCGGCGGCGGCGACGAGCTGGTCGGCGAGCTCGTCGACGGACAGCGGGGTGGTGGAGCGGGGGGTGTCGCCGCTGCCGGGGTAGTCGATGCCGACGACGGTGTGGCGGGCGGCGAGGGCTTCCAGGACGGGGCCGTAGGTGCCGGCCAGGCTGCTGCCGGCGCCGTGGGCGAGGAGCAGGCCGGGGCCGGAGCCGAGGCGAGTGCGGGCGAAGGTGGGTGCGGTGAGGTTGCGGGGTGACATGAGCGTCTGCCTTCCGAATCGTCGACACGCAAGAATCATCCAGTGCGTGTGATTACTTCCTCAGGTCTATCACACAGCGCGTATGATTGCCGCCTGTGACGTCAATCACACACGTTGTATGATGTGCGGGTAGGGTGGTGGCATGAAGCAGCCCCTCCACCGCCGTCAGCCGACTCCGGGCAACCCGCGCGTACAGCGCACCCGCAACCGCGTGCTGGCCGTCGCGCGAGAACTGCTGCCTCAGGTCGGACCGGCCGGGCTGACCTACGCCCTGCTGGCCGAGCGGTCGGACGTCACCCGCCAGACCCTCTACCGGCACTGGCCCACCCGAGCCGCACTGCTCTTCGACCTCGTCCTCGAAGGCCCCGACCTCGGCACCTACCCCGAACCGGGCAGCGACGTGCGTGAGGTGGCCACCGCCTGGCTCAAGAGCCTGCGCGCCGGCGTCAGCGTGCCGGCTGTGCGAGCCGCGGCCCTGGCCGTCACCGCCCAGGCCGACCACGACCCCGACAGTGCGAGGGCGCTCGTCCGCATCGGCGAAGACCGCTTCGTCGGCTTCAACAGGCTGCTGGAGCCTTCGGGCATCCAGATCAGCGACGACGAGTTCACGCTGCTCTACGGGCCCGTCCTCGCCCGGCTCTTCCTCGATCGCGGCCAGGTCACCGACGCCTTCATCGACGCCGTCGTGGCCCAGTGGCTCACCACGCTGCAGCCTGTCGGCACACCGCGGGACTCCCGGTAGTAGTCACCGAGAGCTCCCGACGGAGCGGAACAACCGCGTTCTGAGCGAGGCCCGGCACCGGTAGGGCCCTAGCCCTCGAAGGCACGGACGTCAGTCCGGCACCGGCTTCATGGAGGCTTCATGTGCTGAGTGGTACGTGCTTTATGAGGCGGCTGTTGTCTGGCGTTCATGCACGTACTCCTGGTCCCGCCGGTGGACACCGTTGACCCCCCTTCCGTGCGGCACCTGACTTCGGCGGCCGGCACCGCGCTGTCCCGTTCCATCGTGACCGGCCCCTTCCTTGGTCCGGGGTCGGCCAGGCACGGGGCCCCTACCTGGGCGGGGACAGCGGCGGCGGGCCCGGCGGCGTTGCTCGCGGGGCCGCTCCACTAGCCGACCCCCGCCCCCGACCCCCGACTCCCGACTCCCGACCGCCGACCCCCGACCGGCAGCCGCCGGCCCACGCGGCTACGTCGGCGCCACGGGTTCCCACGCCTGAGCGGCGGACCGACCTGGTGGCGGCAACCGGCCCGGCCGAGGAGCGACTTGGCCGCTTGCGCTCCCCGATCGACCTGGACCGCGCGCACGCCCGCCCGAAAAGAGAGCGGTCTCCACCACCGCGGGGACCATCGCCCTTCTGCGCAGGACCCTGCCGGCCTGGCGACGGCGCTGTGACGCACGCACACACGACCCGACTCGCACACAGAAAGAAGAGGAAACCGGACATGAACCTGCGACGGAACATCTCGCGACGAAGGATGATCGAAGGAGCGTCGGCCGCGGCGCTTGTCACGGCGGCTGCGGCCACGGTGCCTGCTGCCATGGCCAGTCCGGAGACGGCAGCGTCCGGGCCGGGGCTGCCGAAGGGCAACTGGCGTATTGACACCCACGCGCACTATTCCCCCGACGTGTACAACGACTACCTGAAGCGCTATGGCCTCCTCGGTGCCATTACCGGGGCGTACGGTCCCTGGTCGGTGGATCGGCACCTGGCCTTCATGGACCAGTACCGGATCCAGGCCAGCGTCCTGTCGTTCGGCGACCTCCAGGTCACCGTCGGCCCGGTCGACGACCGGCGCGCCACCGCCCGCGCGGTCAACGACTACGCCCGCGACCTCGTGCAGACCCGTGGTGACCGGTTCGGGATCTTCGCGGTCACCCCGATGCCCGACATCGAGGGCTCGGTGGCCGAGGTGGACCGCGCGCTCGGCGAACTGGACCTCGACGGCATCTGCCTGCTCACCAATTACAAAGGCACCTACCTGGGGGATCCTTCCTTCGCGCCTCTGTACGAGATCCTCAACGACCGTGGTGCCTACGTCTACGTCCACCCCACGGGTCCGGAGGTGAACCCGGCTCCGAAGCTCTGCTTCGGCCCTGACATCCCGGCCGGGAACAACGTCTTCGAGTACACCTTCGACGCGACCCGCGCGATGACGAGCCTGATCTACAACGGTGTCCTGCGGGACTACCCGAACATCCGCTGGCACTTCACGCACAGCGGCGGGGCACTGCCGTTCCTGGCCTACCGGCTCGCAACCCGCCACTCGGCCTTCCCGCCGTTCAACGAGGTGCTGCCGGAAGGCCCCCTCAAGTACATCAAGCGGCTGTACTTCGACGACGCGCAGGCGTTCACCGCCGCGCAGTTGCAGCCGCTGTCGTCGCTGGTGCCCGCCGACCACATCATGTTCGGCAGCGACTGGCCGGCGACCCGCCACCTCTACGCGGCCGACAACGTCGAGACGATGCCCTTCCTCAAGGGCAGCCTGCCGCTTCTCAAGGCAGGCGACCCCCAGCCGACCGTCGACGAGATCTACAGCCGGCGCCAGCGGATCGCTCTCGAGCGGGACAACGCCCTCGAGCAGTTCCCGAAGCTGAAGGCGCGTATACGCCGCTCCGGCTCTCGCTGAACCGCGACCGTAGGGCCGGGCCCGGCTCGGCCCGCCGCCCGCTGCTCCGCCGCGGGCCGGGCCCGGCTCGGCCCGCCGCCCGCTGCTCCGCCGAGAGGCGCAAACGGGGCTCTGTGCACAGCCGGCGTCGGCCGACGGGGAGGCCATCGACAGGGGATAGATCGACGTTGCCTGGCCGGGCGAACGTGGCGCGCAGGACGGGGAGGCCGGTGCCGGGACCAGTGGAGAAGGGGGTCACGGTGCGTCGGCCGGCCTCCCACCGCACCCCGTTCCATCCTGCCTTCCGCGTCTGCTGGAGGAGATCGGCTCCGACGTCGTGCACATCCCGTCCCGCTTCGCCGTCCGCCGGAGCCTGGCAGCCGCCCCGCGCCGACGAGGGACGACGGGGGGGGGGCGGCCACGAACCACTTCACGCCGGAGAATTGCCCGAGGGCCATGGCCGCGGGCAAGTCCTTCGACACGGCCATCGCGACGGCGCTGCCACACCTCGTCCTCCCCGGCCGCAACGGCTACCTTTTCCTGCCCGGTGCCGTGGGCGCCCTTGCCGACCCTCAACTGCCCGGCGACCCGGCGACCCGGCGACCCGGAGGAGCGGCGCTCGTTGCGCGAGGCCGGCCTACAGAGCGTCGACGGCCACGACGGACACCGTACGCTGGCGGCATTCGAGGCCCTCTGCCTCCATGCCGCCGGTGCCCCCGCGGCCACGACGGCCTTCCTCCTCCCCCTTCTCATCTCGGCGATGGAAAGCGAGCACGATGAGTACGCAGCGCGTTCTGGTCGTCGATGACGAGCCCAAGATCCGCATGACCGTGCGCGGCTACCTGGAGGCGGACGGGTTCGACGTCGTCGAAGCCGCGGACGGACGGTCCGCTCTGCAAGCGGTCACCCGCGACCGGCCGGACCTTGTGGTGCTCGACGTGATGCTTCCGGGCCTGGACGGATTCCAGGTCCTGCGCCGCATCCGGGAGGCGAGCCAGATTCCGGTGATCATGCTCACCGCCCGGGACGAGGAGGTCGACCGGCTGATCGGCTTCACCACCGGCAGTGACGACTACGTCACCAAGCCGTTCAGCCCCCGCGAACTGGCACTACGGGTGCGCGCCATCCTTCGGCGCACCGACAGCCGGTCCGAGGCGGACCACGAGGACGGCGTGCTGCGCTTCGACGGACTGGCTGTCGATCGCGCGACGCGGACCGTGCTGGTCGATGCCGACCGAACGGTGGAGCTGTCCGCTCTCGACTTCGATCTGTTGTTCGCGATGGCCCGTGCCCCCGGGCGGGTCTTCACCCGGCGCGGCCTGCTGGCCCAAGTGTGGGGCGACGACTTCTTCGGCGACGAGCGCGTCGTGGACGTGCACATCCGCACTCTGCGGCGCGCGCTGGGCGACGACGCGGGCGCACCCCGGTTCGTGGGAACCGTCCGCACCATCGGCTACCGATTCATCGGGCGCCCCGCCTAGCGGCCCAGAAGGACACCCACCCATGCCCGCCCCCCGCTTTCCCACCTACCACCGGTCTCGTGCGCGGCTGCGCCGAATCAAGGAGCGTCTGTCGCTCCGCAACCGGCTGGTGCTCTCGCACGTCATGGTGCTCCTCCTGGCACTGGCGGCCATGGCGGCGATCAGCGCGCTGTTCGAGGTGTGGCTCGGTTTCGCCGACATCGAAGGCGACGTGGTCCTGCAGGTCGGCCTCTTGTTCGGAGGGGCCGCGGCATTCTCGGCGTCCGTCGCCCTGTCCCGGTTTCTGCTGCGTCCGCTCGACAGGGTGCGCGCCGCCACGCGCAGGCTCGCCGAGGGACACTACGACGACATCCTCGAACTTCCCAGCGAGCCGGGCCTGGCAGCGCTGGTCCAGGACGTCAACACACTGGCGGCTGCCCTCGCCGACACCGAGCGCCGCCGCGCCCGGCTGATCTCCGAGGTCGCCCACGAGATGCGCACCCCCATCACCATCCTTCGCGGCCAGATAGAGGGCATCGCCGACGGCATCTTCACGCCCGATGAGGCGATGTTCGCCTCCCTCGCCGACGACCTCCACCGGCTGCAGCGCCTGGCCGGTGACCTCTCCAGCCTCTCCCGTTCGGAGGAGGGCGCCTTCGAACTTCGCCGCAGGCCCACCGACGTGGCCATGCTGGTTCGGAGCACAGCCGAGCGACTGCGCCCCCAGTACGACGACCAGATGGTGACCCTGGTCGTTGACGCGGGCACACCCGTTGCTGCTCTCTGCGACCCGGACCGGATCACCCAGGTCCTGGTGAACCTGCTCGGCAACGCACTGGCCGCATGCGACCGGCAGGGACATGTGGTGTTGTCCGTGCACGCCGAACCGTCTCCCGAGCACCACGTGATCGTCCGCGTCATGGACGACGGCATCGGCATCGCCGAACACGACCGGGAGCGCATCTTCCACCGCTTCGAACGCCTCGAGCATCCCGGCCGACCCGCTGCCTTCGGCGGCAGTGGCATCGGCCTGACCATCGCCCGGGGCATCGCCCGAGCCCACGGCGGAGACATCACCGCGGAATCCGCCGGCCCGGGCAAGGGCGCGACGATCACCTTGCGCCTACCGCAGGATCACGTTTCCGGCGGCCTGCCTCCGGTCTCATGACCTCCAGCGGCGCCGGCCCGTCCCGCACTCCCGCTGTGCTTCCGGTGGCGCTACGCACAGGACGGAAGGTGTCAGGCGCGAAGACCATCCTGTACGAGGATTTCGGCGGCTCCGAGGTCCTGCGGCTGGCGGAGATCGAGGAGCCGCACGCCGACTCCACCCAGGTCCAGCCGTAGGCATGGCTGTCGGCGTCAAAAGTTCGGACCGCGGAGCCGACAGCTGCCGGTTGCGGTTCTTGCTCCCCGCCGGTGTCACCGGGCTCGGAATCGATCGGGGAGAGCACGGCTTCATGGAAGCTTCATACGCCAAGTGGTACGGGTTTTATGCGGCGGCTGTTGCCTGGTGGTCATTGCAGCTGAACCGCCGACCTGCGCACGGTCTGTGCGGGGACGGCGGCGGATTCGCGGTGTGTTCGCGGGTCTGCCCAACAGCCGACTGCCGACTGCCGACTGCCCACAGCCGACTGCCGACGTGGACGTGTCGGGTGTGCCGAGCCTCTGGTGCGTCGGCGGACTCGGTCCCTTGATCTGAAGGAACGTGAGAGTGGAACAGACCATGATGGCGGTCCGCCTGTTCGAACACGGCGGGCCAGAGGTGCTCCAGTACATCGAGGCGCCGATTCCCGAGGTCGGCCCGGACGACGTCTTGATGCGCGTGCACGCCACGGCCGTCAACAGCTGGGATCTCCGGTACCGCTCGGGCAACCTGCCGCAGCCTCTTCCGGGACGCCCGCCATGGCCCCTGCCGTTCCAGCTCGGCCGGGACGCGGCCGGTGAAATCGTCGCCACCGGCGAGAACGTCACCCGGTGGCGCCCCGGCGACAGGGCGGTACAGATCCCGCACCCGCCGTGCCGCAACTGCGCCCTGTGCGTACGCGGACTCGAAAACCTGTGCATCGACACCGCCTACCCCGGACACCAGGTCTTCGGCGGATACGCCCAGTACGTCGTGCGCCGCCAGGACGCCATCCTGCCCATCCCCGACGGCGTCGACTTCGAGACGGCCGCAGCCACCATGTGGACGTACACCACCCCCCTCAACTGCGCGCGCCAAGCGCCCGTCGGCCCAGGCGACACAGTGGTCATCACCGGCGCCAGCGGCGGAATGGCCATCGCCTGCGCACAACTGGCGAAACTGAGCGGCGCCACCGTCATCGGCACCACCACCAAGCCGGACCGCGACGAAGCGCTCACCCAACTCGGCTACGACCACATCGTGCACTCCACCGATCCCCAACTCCCCGCACAGGTACGGCAGCTCACCCACGGCCTGGGCGCCGACGCCGTCTGGGACTGCGTCGGCGGCAACGACTTCTTCCAGCTCTCCCTCGCCTGCACACGACTCGGCGGCACCGTCATCGTCCTGGGCACACCGACCGACCAGGGATCCCGCCTCGAACTGGACGCACTCGCCCTCATCGGACAACAGGTGACAATCGCCAGCGTGCGCGGTGCCACCCTGCGCGACCAGCAACTGTGCCTGGAACTGCTGGCAGACGGAAAAATCACCCCGATCATCGACCGCGCCTACCCCCTGGAAGAGGCGGCCGAGGCACACGCCTACCTGGAAAGCCACCGACAGACCGGCAAAGTACTCCTCCTGCCCTGACACCCCGACCGATCACTGAAGAGGTGAAGGCGGCAGAACCCCGCCAGAGATCGGCGGTACCGCTGTTGTCGTCCGACTTGCAGCCGACGCGGTTGGTCGAGCATCGGGCTTGTCGTGGCAGTCGTCAGGACTTGAGGCGGGCGAAGGTGAACCGCTCCGGGTCCGATGGAGGCTCCGGACTGTCCCGGAGCAGTCCAAGTAGCGCCGGGGTCGAGACGGTGACGCTTTCGGTTGCCTGCTGCTCCGATTCCAGGCGCTCATGAAAGGGCCCACCGTGATCAGCCGTACGTCTCTGCGCTGTTGACGGTCAGCGTTATGCGCGCTGCCCATCTCTGCAGCGAAGACCACGGGGTCGTTGTTCTTCGGACCATCGCCTGACCGCCCCACGCTCCGTAGATCTCTTCCTCGCGGACACCCTCGCCGGGCCGGAGGTGAACGGTGTGACGGCCGATCCCTGGAGATCGGCCGTCACACCGCCGGGCACGTACAGCGAAGCGCCCGTCACCAGCCAGTACTGGAGGTCTCGCAGCCTCGCGACTTCCCGACGGGCCCGATTTCAGGCGGAGGTACCGGTGACCGCGGTGCCGGACCTGGTCAGCGTGTACGTCAGTCGCGTCCCGCTCCAGAAGTAGAAGGTGAGGGTCACGGCGGCGCCGTCGGTGACATCGCCGAAGAACGCGGTCGGCAAGGTGATCGTGCCCGCGGTGTAGTCCGGCGTGAAGGCCACGTTGAACTGCTTGTACGTCGTCCAGGACTGCGGACCGGCGGGGCTGCCGTCGGCATATACGGCTTCCATGGTCGCCAGCTTGTCCCCGTTGAACGTGGTGGGTATCACCAGCGAGGCGGTCGTACCCTTCGCGCTCGTCAGCACCGGCTTGTCATAGGTGATGACGTTGACGGCCCAAGGAGTTCCGTCCGTGAACCGGAGGGACAGGACGGCATTCGTGCCGTGCTCCTGCGACGCGGTCAGCCGGCCGAGCGTCGCCGCCGCGATCGTCAGCGTGCTGCCGCTGACGGTGTAGTCCACGCCCCGGATCAGATGACGGGTGCCGACATCGATCCTCGTCAGCCTGGTGCCGTTGAGGTTCAGCGTGATCGTCGCGTCCGCCGGGGTCCTGCCCTTGGGCACGAAGAGCTGATCGGTGGAGGCGGTGCCGGAGCGCCCGGTCCAGCTCGACCGTATCTGCGCATAGAGGCTCGGGTCGTTCCATTGCAGGGTGCGGCGGTTGAAGCGACTGCCGTTGTCCCACAGCATCGTGGTCAAGCCCCGGTATCGCGCGTAGTGGCCGAGATACTCGAGGTACTTGAGCGTCTCTCCCTCTTCGACCGTGCCGGGGCCGGAGTCCCAGCCGAGCAGCCCGTACTCACCGACGACGGCCGGGATCCCGTTGGCCACGAAGGCCTTGTGGACCAGGTCGAACGTGTCGGTCAGGTCCTGCTGGGTGGCCGCGTTGAAGGTCGTGTAGCCGGCGAGGTTCACGCTGAAGGGCCAGAAACTGTAGTAGTGGACCGAGGCCACGAGATTCGGGTCGTCGAGCGCGGCGAAGGTGGCGAGCAGGCTGTCGATCTTGGCCTGATCCGGGGTGTCCCCCAAGGTCGGCATGACCAGCAGCCGGTCGGCATTGCCTCCGCCGGTCGCGCGCACAACGGAGTGGAAGGTCGTGTTGAGCTCGTTCATCAGAACGGCGTTCTGCTCGTCGCCTGAACTGCCGGTGAAGAAGGGCTCGTTGACGCTCTCGAAAAGCAGTCGGCGCGACTCGTCCCGGAAGGTGGCCGCGATCTGCTGCCAGGTTGCCGTGTACTGGGCCAGGACCGCGTCATGCTGGGCCGGCATGTTCAGCACCCACTGCCACGCGTCACCGTGCATGTTGATCAGAACGTGGAAACCATCGGCCAGGGCCCAGTCGACCACCTCCTTGATCCTGGCCAGGAACATCGGGTCGAGGGTGTAGGCCGGAGCCGGGCCCTCGTGCTGGCCCCAGGTCACCGGGATCCGGATGCTCCTGAAGCCCTGCGCCTTCAGCCTGCGGAAGAACGCCCGGGTCACCCGCGGGTTGCCCCACGCCGTTTCGTCGGCGCCGATGGCCTCGAAGGTGTTGCCCAGATTCCAGCCCGGCTGCATGTCTGCGACCACGTCCAGCGCGGACGCCGACGCGGCGGAACCAGCGGACCGGGCAGCGGCCTGGGCGGCCGATGGGGTGGACAACGCCGCGACGGCGAGGGCCGCGGAGGCCGTCATGGCCTGGCGGCGAGTGAAACCGGCTGAACTCGGCATAGAGCTCTCCATTGAGTCGAAAGGCCTGCCCTCATGTCGGCGGCGTCAACTCCACGTCGAAGCGCTTCGACACGTTGCGGGAGCCTAGCGCAGCCTGGCGACGGAGAGAACGGTCTGATCCGCATGGAAACTGCACCGAGTCCGAAAGACCTTGCGTCGAAGCGCTTCCCTGCAATGGGCGTCAGGCGCGGTGTAAGCGCAGGCTCGTCGGGGTTGGAACTGCTGCCGCTGGACTTGGCAGAAGTGACTTCTGGTGATCGAGGGTGAGCGCCTGTACTGGATGCGGTGGTTCATCGGCGCGACAGGAGGGTCTGCTGACGTGGGTGTGCTGCCTGCGGTTTCGGGAGGGAACGCTTTCGGGAGGGAACGCGAGTTCGTGGGTCGAATGAGACCTTTGCGGATGCTGCTCGTTGACTGCCGTGGACGGGGATCTTCGGCAGGGCGGGGGTGTACGAGTGGGCACCACACCGCACTCGGAGGCAAGCCGCCAATCAGCCGTGTGAACAACGCTGCGGGCCAATACACCTAGTGCCGTGACCACGAACGTTCACGGTGTGGGCGGCCATGCCCTCGGCCTGCAGGTGTGGCGGTGGGAGTTCAGCTGACCTCGTTGCGGACGGCGGTGTCGAGGTCGGTGGCGGTCAGGCGGAAGGTGTCGGCGGTCTCCGTCGCGTCCATGTGGAACGGCGCGTACCACTGGTAGTCCATCTCGGCCATCTCGCGGGCGATCGGCACGATCAGCCCGGCCGTACGCGTCACGGAGCGCGGTATCTGGATGAGTTTGACCGGTGGCCGGCCCGCCGCGACGGCGTAGCGCCGCGCCAGCTCGCGAATCGTGACGGCCGGCGCGGACGGCACGTGCCAGGGTCGGCCCCACGCGCGTTCTTGCGAGGCCAGCGTGATGAGGGCCTGTGCCATGTCGCCGTTGAAGGTGAAGGTGTGCGGCATGTCCAGGTGGCCGGTGATCCAGGCCGCTTTTCCCTTCTGCAGGGCCGACTTGATGAGCAGGGAGTAGATGCCGTTGGCGTCCTTGCCGATGTAGTCGGAGCCGCGAACCTCGACGGTGCGGATCCCTCCGGCGAGGGCCTGTTCCCACATGCGTCTGCGCAGGCGGCCCTTGTGCCCGGTGGCGGCCATGGGGGTGTGTTCGTTCATCCGGCCACCGGGCTGCGGACCGTAGGCGTAAAGGCTGCCGGTCAGCGCGAGGACGGCGTCGTTCGCCTTGGCGGCGGTGATGGCCGCCGTCTGCAGGGGCGGCAACAGGCGCTCCCACACCGTGTATGAGGGTGGATTGGCGCAGTGGTAGATCACTTCCGCACCGCGGGACAGCTCGGTCAGGCGGGACGGGTCGGACGCGTCCGCGGCAACCCGGTCGATCAGCCGGTGCTCGGGGCCGGAGCCGCTGCGGGTGACGATCCGGACGCTCTCGCCGCGCTCGGCGAGCAGACGAGCGACGTTGGTACCGATGGAACCGGCACCGATGATGACGTGCTTGGCCATGGCGGTTTCTCCTTCTCCGGGGTATCGGTCAGTCGTCCACGCCGGAGCCGGTATAGGCGGGCACGTCGGCGAGCATGCCGGCGATCTGCGGGTTGAGCTCGTTGCGGCGCCGGTGCAGTTCCTGGATCTTGGCGTTCAGGTCGGGGTCGCCGTCGTCACTGACGTCGAAGATCTCCAGCTGTTCGACCAGGTGCAGCCCCAGGTGGTCGGTCTGGTAGGTGGTCGGGTGCGTCAGGTAGGCGAAGAGCCCGTCGAGATGTTCGACGACGAACACCGCGCCGTATGTGTAGTCGCCGCCGTGGTCGCGACCGACGACGAAGGACTTGATGGCGGGGTTCGACCGGCCCTGATTGCGCCAGCTCTCCAGCACTCCCTCGATCTGCTCAGGCGTCGCAGTGTCCTTCATCGTGACTCTGTTGATGTGGTAAATCATGACTTACTACCCGTTCTTAACGTCGTTAGATTTCCTAACGGCGTTAACTATGACGCGCATCGTAGACGCGGTCAAGACGGTGACTAGTGTTCGAGAACACCATCGAAGCGAAGTGACAGACCATGCCGACCAGCACAAGACGGGCCCGCGAACGGGCGAACACCCGGGAGCGGATCATCGAGGCCGCGCTGCATGTCCTCGAGACCGAGGGCATCGGGGCCCTGACGATCCGGCGCATCGCCACCGACGTCGAATATTCCGCGCCCGTCGTCTACCAGCACTTCGCCAACAAGGACGCGCTCGTACTGGAGCTGGTCGCGCACGGCCACCGCCTGATGCTGACCGAGTTCCGCCGAGCCGCACAGGAGCCCGACACGGACCGGCGCATGACGCGCATCGCGTCGGAGTACGTCCGGTTCGCCGGCGAGCACCCCCACCTCTACCAGGTCATGAACGACCCGATGGTCGACGCGGACGAACGCCGACGCGTCGCGGAACCGGTCATCGACGTCCTCAAGGAGTTGCTCACCTCCTGGTCGGCTGCACACGACGTGGTCCTGGCCGATTTCGACCAGGCTTGCGAGATCCTCTGGGGCACGCTGTACGGCATCGCGTCGCTCAGTTACCTCGGCAACGTAGGCAGCGATCGCGCCCGCCGCCTCGCCGAACAGGCGCTCCGCGCGATCCTTCTCGGCTGGCAAACCGAGGCGCCGGCGAACGGTCGACCGGCGAGCAGCCAGGTGCTCTGACCGCTGTGGTTCGCCGGGTTCAGAGAGAGGGCCGAAGTGTTCGTCGAGGTCGTCTTCGTGGGGCTGCCGATCGATCGCGGTTGCCGGGGAAGGCGTCCTCCGGGGCGTCCACGGCGCCGACCCAGTCGGCGGGCTGGGTCACATCGTGTCGACCGGGTACCACGGCGCGATACAGGTCGTGCTC
Organism: Streptomyces violaceoruber; assembly: GCA_000720805.1. Classification (GTDB taxonomy): domain Bacteria; phylum Actinomycetota; class Actinomycetes; order Streptomycetales; family Streptomycetaceae; genus Streptomyces; species Streptomyces cellulosae_A. The sequence goes on along the minus strand of JODI01000061.1, from coordinate 28,042 downwards.
CTGGGCGAACTACAGCGAGTCGGCGACGCCCAGCTTCTCGAACAGCCCGCGTAGCTTGTACGGCTGGACTTCCAGGCCGACTCCGGACAGCTGGTGCAGCGCCGTCTCGAACTCGAAGCGGCCTCGTCGAAAGGAGGTGGCGCAGCCGCCGGGGACGTTGTGGCGCTCCGCCAGGAGGGTGCGCAGGCCCAGCGTTGGAGGGTGGCGGCGGTCAGTCCGGCGTCGCGCCGATGACCACCGCGTCGAAGTCCGTCGTCCTGGTTACTGTTCGGCGGCCTCTCGGGCGATCTGCTCGAACTGGGCGCCCATGGCCTCGCCGAGCGCCTGGGCGGCGGAGAGCGGGCGCACCATCACCGTGAACTCGTCGATCTTCCCGTCGTCGTCGAAGTGCAGGAAGTCGCATCCCTGGAGCTGCTTGCCGGCCACAGTGGCGGTGAAGACGAAGGCGTGATCGCGGCCGTCGGAATTGGCGATCTCGCGGACGTAGGCGAAGTCCTCGAAGACCCGGAGCACGCCGCGCAGGATCGCTGCGGTGATCGCCTTGCCCGGGTACGGCTTGAAGGTGACGGGGCTGGTGAAGACGACGTCATCGGCCAGCAGAGCGGCCACGGCGTCCAGGTCGCCGCTCTCGACGGCCTTGCGGAAGGGATGCATGAGCCCACCTCTGATACACAAAGATGTGAATAGGTGCGGTAGAGAATAGAGAGCCCGTTAGGGCTTGTCTGCAGGGGAGGGGTGACTCTCGGTCACATTGTTGATTAATCTGTTAGCTTGCATCCATGGCTTTGCGGAACGCGGTGATGGCCGCACTGTTGGAGGGCGAGGCGTCCGGGTACGACCTCGCGAAGGCGTTCGACGCGACGGTCGCCAACTTCTGGATGTCGACGCCTCAGCAGCTCTACCGGGAGCTGGATCGCATGGAGGCCGAAGGACTCGTCACGGCCCGCGTCGTCGAGCAGAAGCGCCGCCCCAACAAGCGACTGTTCTCCTTGACGGAGGCCGGGCGGAAGGCCGTCCACGCCTACACCGCCGAACCCTTGGGTAAGCCGGCGGTGATCCGGGACGAGTTGCTCGTCAAGGTGCAGTGCCTGGACGCGGGCGACATGGAAACGGTCCGGACCGCCATCGCCGAGCGCATGGAGTGGGCCACCGCCAAGCTGGCCCGCTACGAGCGGCTCCGGCAGCGCCTGCTCGACGGGCGCTCTGAGGAGGCGTACTTCGCCGAGGCCGAGCGCATCGGCCCGTATCTCACCCTGCTGCGCGGGATGTCGTTCGAGCGGGAGAACCTCCAGTGGGGGGACATGGCGCTGCGCAGGCTCGAACAGCGCACAGCGGCACTGCGGGCCGACGGCTGACCGCGACGATCCCACCTGCACGATCGGTCAGGAAAGAGGGGGTGGGGCGATCGTGCCCGACTCCACCCCTCACCGGCCGTCGGACTATGCCCGGGCGAGGAGCGGCTGCGGTTCCTCGTCGGCGGGAATGCGATGGAGCCCCTTGCGGTCGTAGAACCGGGTCACGCCGAAGCCGAAGAGGCCGGCGACCGCGAGTCCCACGCCAGCCCCGGGTCAGCACGGTGAGTGTCGGGCGGACGGGCTTGCCGGCCACCCCGGGGTCGGTGAGGGCGGCGACAGTGGCCGTGAATGCGCGGGGCACGACGAGCGCGTCGAACAGCTTGCCCTTGCCCAGTTCCTCCTTCATCTCCTCCTCGTCCATCAGCTTCCAGTCGATCCTGTCTCCGCCCTGGGACGACTTCTTGGTACGAGGAAGAGAGAAGTGCAGCAGGAGGAGCCGCCGGCGTCGTCGCGGGCGGAGCCTCATACGGCTGAGGAGGTGTCCCCGGCGGACGCGGCCATCGGAAGCAGGGCCGGCCGCTTGGCCTGGCGGCCGTCGCCGGAGGAGCGGCCACGCAGGCGGCGGCCGACCCAGGGGCCGAGGAAGGTGCCGGCCCAGCGCAGTTCGGCACCCACGGTCCTCCAGCCGGAGATGCCTGTCCGCTCGGCCGGAAGAGGGAGGGTCCATGTGTCGTCGCTGTCCGGCAGACCGAGCGCATGGGCCACGGCAGCCGCGATGCGCGCGTGCCCCAGCGGGCCGGCGTGCAGCCGGTCGGCACTCCACAACCGCGGATCGGTCGCCGCCGCGTGCGCGGCCGTCTCCGCCACCACCACACCGTGGCGGTCGGCGGCCTCCCGGATGCGGGCGTTGAGTGCGAGAACACGGTGACCGATCGGGCGGGCCAACGGCGTGATACGCCCGACATCGGGAAACATGAGAGTCGCGACGGTGGCGCCCTGCGCGGTGAGGGCGGCGAACATCGCCTCGACATGGCCGGCCACCTCGTCGAGGTCGCAGCCCGGGCGCAACACGTCGTTGACCCCAGCCACCACGGTGGCGAGGTCGGGCCGCATCGCGAGACCCGGAGCCAGTTGCTCGGCGCGCACCTGACCGGCCTTACGGCCGCGCACCGCGAGGTTGGCGTAGAGCAGGCCGGGGCTGTGGCGGGCGACCTGCTCGGCGAGCCGGTCCGCCCAGCCCCGAAGACCACGGACGTCGTCGCCGTCCCCGAGCCCCTCGGTGTGACTGTCGCCCAGGGCGACATAGCGCAGATACCCACTGCTCGACACGGGGCCGACCGCCTCTCGTCAACGCTGCTGGTGGAAGTGGCACACGGCCATCGATAAACAACTAGGCACCTAGTTGCATAGTTGATTATGAAGATAGCTGTGGGCTCCCCTCCCTGCAAGGTGGCGCCGCTCAGGCAGGAGCTGAGGCCGTCGAGGGCGGTCCACCGCCGCAGTCCACCGCCTTGGTCCCGCGCCGACCTCACCGCCCATTCCCTCTTCAGACCTGAGCACCGACCACGGTCTGCGCCAGCACCTGAGCGCTCGGGTCGTCAACGGCATGCACAACGAGGACGCGGTCGGCTTCACCACCGCCCGGCCGTCTCGCGCCGAACCGCCCGTACCGGGTCACCTTCAACGGTGGCGTCCACGGCCCGGCGGCAACCCCTACTGCCAGGCCGCCGATGCCCCCGGCTCACCTCCGGCTCCCAAGTGCTCCCGTGGGTGACGTCAGCCGCTCCGACGTGTCCGGGCTCAGCGACTGCTGGGGCTGGAGCCGCTGGTCGTAAGACGTCGCGAATGGTCCCAAGACAGGGTCAGCCGGTGCGAAAGACGTCCAGCGCCATCAGGGCCACGTGCAATGCGGTGCGCTGTTCGCCGGATTCGAGGTCGCAGTCGAGCAGACGCTCGATGGTGCGCAGGCGTTGGTAGAACGTCTCGCGCGACAGACCGCCGCGGCGGGCGGCGCTGGTTTTGTTGCCGGCCACGTCGAGGTAGTGGCGGAGGGTCGTCAGCAGGTCGGTGCCGTGCCGGGTGTCGTGATCGAGGAGGCGGCCGAGTCGTCGTTCGGCGTATTCCTGGATCCGGGTGTCCTCGCGGAGCGCGTACAGCAGGCGGCGCAGGTCGACATCGCGGAGTTCGTGGAAGGAGCGGCCCGGGGGGAGAGGCTGGTCGGGCGGGGTGGCCTCGGCCACGCGGCTCGCCTGATGAAAGGAACGGGGAGTGTCAGTGAGGAGGCCGACCTCCAAGCCGACGCTCACGACGGCCCGCGGGGACAGGTCGCGCGCCACGTGGCTCAGCCGTTCCACCGCGGGTTGCCAGGGGTGTGAGGGGCTCAGGGCGAGCAGTACTCCCAGGCGGCCGGGGGTCAGTTCGCCGATGAGCGCCGGGATTCCCGTGGTGTGCAGGACTTGGGAGAGGCGGGCCTCGGCTTGCGTTGTGGTGTCTCTTGCGGGGAGGTCCACCACGACCGTGAGGAAGCGGCTGTTCTCGGCGGGCAGGCCCAGTGCGGCCAGCCGGGCGCAGGCGTCCGCTGCGGAGCGGTGGCGCTGCTCGACGAGGTCGCGCAGAGCGTTGCGGTGCGCTGTGCTTTCCCAGGGGGTCGGGTGGGTGAGGCGCGCGACGGTCAGGGCCATCGCCGTCCTTTCCAGGACGGTGATGTGCTCCGGTCCGAAGGCCGGTTCGGTGGTGGGGACGGGCAGCATGGCCACGCGGCCCCAACGTTCACCTTGGTACTCGACCGATGCCGTGAGCCATCCTTCCGGGCCGCTTCGGCTCGTGCGGTCGCCGGGCGGGGTTGCTCTCGAGCGCTGCTCCCAGTCGGTGAGCGCTTCCTCCAGGGTGGCGCCGGAGGGTTCGCAGATCAGTGCCTGGTGGACCAGATTTTCCAGGACGACCGTGCGGCCGCTCATCTCGGCTGCCGCGCGCATGACGTCCTCGGGTCCGGCGCCGCGCAGGGTCAGCGTCGTGAACGCCTCGTGGACGCGCTGGGTGCGGCGCATCGCCTCGGCCTGGTTGCCGAGGATGAGGCCGTGGACGACCTGGGTGACCTCGAGGAAGTTGACGTCCTTGGCGAGGGTGATCAGGGGCAGCCCGCGGGTGCGGCAGGCGCGGACGAGTGCGTCGGGCGGGCGGTGGTAGCGCCGTACGAGTTCGATGACCAGGGCCGCCGCCCCGATGCGGGCGAGTTCGTCGACGTAGCGTTGGATGCCTGCTGATTCCTCGGGCAGGGGCATGCCGGTGGTCAGGACGAGTTCGCCGCCCTTGAGGAAGGACGCGGGATCCGTCAGCTCGGTGATGTGGACCCAGCGGACCGGCCGGTCGAGCAAGGTCACGCCGGTCACGACCTGGGGCCGGCCGGCGGCCAGGACGGGCAGAGCAAGGACGTCGGCGACGGTGAGGGCGCGGGCGGGCGGGGTGCTGTCCGGGCCGCCCATGTCCGGCGGTCGTGCCGTCGAACGGCTGTCGTTCACGGTGTCTCCACGGGGGTGCCCCGCCCGAGCGAAGCCGGGAGGGGGAGTGCCCGGCCACTGTGACAAGCCGTGCTGACCTGCGCAAGGGCAGCCCTGCCTCGGTGGATGAGGCGGTGAGTGCCGCATTTCCGGCCCGTGCTTGACACAACGTCCGAACAGCGGGCCCGTACCGGACAGATCGCGCGTTGGCTTGCCGCCGGGCGGCGGAGATGCTCGGCAGAGGGCACCAGTCCGACGACCCACGCCGGGAGACGACCATGACCGCACTGTCGCCGCACCTTCGCCAGGCCACGCCCGTCGTGGCGGCCCGGGGCGAGGGCGTCCACCTCTTCGACCAGGACGGCCGCCGCTACCTCGACTTCACCGCCGGCATCGGCGTCACCAGCACCGGCCACTGCCACCCCAAGGTCGTGGCGGCGGCGCAGGAACAGGTCGGCACGCTGATCCACGGCCAGTACACGACGGTCATGCACCAGCCCCTGCGCCGCCTCGTCGACAAGCTCGGCGAGGTGCTGCCGGCCGGCCTGGACAGCCTGTTCTTCACCAACTCCGGCAGCGAGGCCGTCGAGGCCGCGCTGCGCCTGGCCCGCCAGGCCACCGGCCGGCCGAACGTCATCGTGTGCCACGGCGGCTTCCACGGCCGCACCGTGGCCGCCGCCGCCATGACCACCTCCGGCACCCGCTTCCGCTCCGGCTTCTCCCCGCTGATGAGCGGCGTCGTCGTTACCCCCTTCCCGTCGGCCTACCGGTACGGCTGGACCGAGGAGACCGCCACCCGCTTCGCGCTACAGGAGCTCGACTACACGCTGCAGACGATCTCCTCGCCCGCCGACACGGCGGCGGTCATCGTCGAGCCGGTGCTCGGGGAGGGCGGCTACGTGCCCGCGACCCGTGCCTTTCTGGAAGGGCTGCGCGAGCGGGCCGACCGGCACGGCTTCCTGCTGATCCTGGACGAGGTGCAGACCGGGGTGGGCCGCACCGGCCGTTTCTGGGGCCACGACCACTTCGGCGTCACCCCGGACATCCTCGTCACCGCCAAGGGCCTGGCCAGCGGCTTCCCGCTGTCCGGCATCGCTGCTTCCGAGGAGCTGATGAGCAGGGCGTGGCCGGGCTCGCAGGGCGGTACGTACGGCGCCAACGCGGTGGCGTGCGCGGCGGCCTGCGCCACGCTCGACGTCGTACGGGACGAGAAGCTCGTCGAGAACGCCGAGGCGATGGGAGCCCGGCTGCGACATGGCCTGGAGGCGGTCGCCGACCGCACCCCGGGCATCGGCGACGTGCGGGGCCTCGGACTGATGCTGGCCACCGAGTTCGTCACCGAGGACGGCGGCCCCGACCCCGAGACCGCCGCCCGCGTGCAGCGCGCCGCCGTCGACGAGGGCCTGCTCCTGCTGCTGTGCGGCGCCTGGAACCAGGTGGTACGGATGATCCCGGCCCTCGTCATCGACGAGACGGCGGTGGACGAGGGCCTCCAGGCGTGGGCGACCGCGGTGGAAGCGGGTACCTCAGGAGCATCGCCGCGATGAGCGACAGCTTGGCGCGGCTGACCGCCCGCCTCACCGAGACGGCTCCCGGCCTGCGGGTGGAATCCGACCCGGGCGCCCTCGGCCCGTACGCCTACGACGCCTCCAACTACCGTGTCCCCCCGCAGGCTGTGGCCTTCCCCCGCAGCGCCGACGACGTGGTCGCGGTGCTGCGGGCCTGTAAGGAGACGGGCGTCCCCATCACCGCCCGCGGCGGCGGCACCAGCATGGCCGGCAACGCGGTCGGGCCGGGCGTCGTCCTGGACTTCTCCCGGTACATGAACCGGATCCTGGACATCGACCCGGCCGGCGGGACCGCGCGTGTCGAGGCCGGAGTCGTCCTCGACGCGCTGCAGAGCGCGACCGCCTTGCAAGGGCTCTCCTTCGGCCCCGACCCGTCCTCGCACAGCCGCTGCACCATCGGCGGGATGATCGGCAATGACGCGTGCGGCAACCGGTCCGTGCGGCACGGGCGGACCAGCAGCCATATCGAGGCGCTGGAGATCGTGACGGCCGACGGTGTGCGGGCCGTCGCGGACCGTACCGGCATGCACTCGACCGACCCACGCGACATCGACCACGTCACCCGCCTCGAAGCGGACGTACGACGCCTGATCGGCGAAAACCTGGGGCCGATCAGGACCGAGCTGGGCCAGATCCCCCGTCAGGTCTCCGGCTACCAGCTGCACCACCTGCTGCCCGAGCGCGGCTTCGACATGGCCCGCGCCCTGGTGGGCACCGAGGGCTCCTGTGCGGTCGTCACCGCCGCGACGGTCCGCCTGGTGGCGACCGCACAGGCTTCCGCGCTGCTGACCCTCGGCTACGACGACGTCGTCGACGCGGCCGAGGATGTGCCGGAGATCCTGCGATGGGATCCCACCGCCGTGGAGGGCATGGACGAGGCGATCGTCGCCACCATGCGGGCACGGCGTGGTTCCGACTCCGTCACCGGACTGCCCGAGGGGCGCGCCTGGCTGTACGTCGAGCTCGACGGCGACGACCAGGCCACGGTCAACACGCGCGCGGCCGAGCTCCTCGACGTGCTCAAGGCACAGGGTCGGACGACCGGCGGGCGGGTTGTGGAGAGCGCGGCCGAGCGGCGCTCCCTGTGGCGGGTCCGTGAGGACGGGGCCGGCCTGGCCGCCCGCCTCGTCGGCGGCGGAGAGTCGTGGCCGGGCTGGGAGGACTCGGCGGTCGCACCGGAGAACCTCGCCGGCTATCTGCGGGACTTCCGCAAGCTGCTGGCCGACCACGGGCTGACGGGCGTGATGTACGGGCACTTCGGCGCGGGCTGCGTCCACGTGCGCATCGACTTCGACCTCGTCACGGACGAGGGCCGCACCGCCGCCCGCCGGTTCCTGCACGAGGCGGCGGCCCTGGTCGTCGAGCACGGCGGCACCCTGTCGGGCGAGCACGGGGACGGGCGGGCCCGCGGTGAGCTGCTGGAGGTCATGTACAGCCACCGGATGATCCAGGCGTTTGCCGCCTTCAAGCAGGTCTTTGATCCCGAGGGGCTGCTGAACCCGGGCGTCATCGTGGCTCCCGCCCCGCTCGACGCCGATCTCGCGCTGCACCAGATCCAGCCCCTGGCCACCGAGTTCACCTTCCCGCACGACGAGGACGGCTTCGCGGGCGCGGCCCGCCGCTGTGTCGGCGTCGGTCGATGTCGCAGCGACGCGGGCGGCGTGATGTGCCCCAGCTACCGGGCCACAGGCGAGGAGAACGACTCCACGCGGGGCAGGGCCCGCCTCCTCCAGGAGATGGTGCGCGGTGAGACCGTCCAGGACGGCTGGCGCTCGACGGAGGTCCGCGACGCCCTCGACCTGTGCCTGTCCTGCAAGGCGTGCTCCAGCGACTGCCCGGTAGGCGTCGACATGGCCACGTACAAGGCGGAGTTCCTCCACCAGCACTACAAGGGCAGGCTCCGGCCCCGCTCCCACTACTCGCTGGGCTGGCTGCCCCTGACCTCCGCCCTCGCCGGATACGCCGCCCGACCGCTCAACGCGCTGCTCCGCGGACCGCTCGGCCGAGTCCTCGCCCGTCTCGGAGGCGTGACCACGCAGCGGAGGATCCCCGCCTTCGCATCCCGGCACGCCCTGCGCGGGGTCCTGCGCGATGCGAAGACCGGCGAACCGGCGAAAGCCCTGCTCTTCGTCGACAGCTTCACCCGCGCTTTCCGGCCCGAGGTGGCGGGCGCCGCGAGCCGTGTCCTCGCCGAGGCGGGAATCCCCTGCACGGCTCAGGACGGTCTGTGCTGCGGTCTGACCTGGGTCAGCACCGGCCAGCTGTCCGTGGCCCGCAGGATCATGGCCCGTACCGTCGCCCACCTGGACAACGGCGACGAGCGGCCCATCATCGTGGCCGAGCCCAGCTGCGCCGCGGCCCTCAAGCGCGACGTGCCCGAGCTCCTCGGGACTGACGCCGCCCGTCGGGTCGCCGACCGCGTCCACACCTTCACGGGTGCCCTGACCGACCTGGCTGCCCCGGACCGGAGCCGGCCCGCGCTGCCGGACAACGTCGTCCTGCAGACCCACTGCCACGAGTACGCCACCTTCAAGGGCCGTCACCCCGCCGAACTGCTGCGCCGCCTGGGTGTGGGCAACGTCGACGAGGCCGAGGGCTGCTGCGGACTCGCCGGGAACTTCGGCTTCGAGGAGCAGCACTACGACACCTCGATGGCCGTCGCCGACCTGGCGCTGAAGCCTCGCCTCGACGCCATCGACCAGGACACGCCGAGCGTCGTCGTGGCCGACGGCTTCAGCTGCGCCACCCAGATCGACCACCTCGCCGGAGACCGAGGCATCCGCGCCCTGCATCTCGCGGAGCTGCTCGACCCCGCCGCCGATCAAGCCGCTCGATCAGGAGAGATCTCATGACTGACACACCCACGCAGTTGTTCATCGGCGGCGCCTGGGTGGACGCCGCGGACGGCGCCACCATGCCCGTCGACGACCCCGCGACCGGCGAGATCCTCTGCCATGTCGCCGACGCGGGACCGAAGGACGCGCGACTCGCGGAGGAGGCGGCCGTCGCCGCGCAGGAGGCGTGGGCCCGTACGGCACCGCGGGCACGCAGCGAGATCCTGCGCCGGGCCTACGAGCTGATCCTTGAGCGCACGGATGAGCTCGCTCACCTGATGACGTCCGAGATGGGCAAGCCGCTCGCCGAGGCCAGGGGAGAGGTGGCGTACGCGGCGGAGTTCTTCCGCTGGTTCTCCGAGGAGGCCGTGCGCATCGACGGCGGCGGCGGAGTCCTGCCCGACGGCCGCAACCGCATGCTGCTCTCCCGTCGCCCGGTCGGCCCCTGTCTGCTCATCACCCCATGGAACTTCCCCTTGGCCATGGGCACCCGCAAGATCGGCCCCGCGATCGCCGCCAGCTGCACGATGATCCTCAAGCCTGCCCCCCAGACCCCTCTCTCCAGCCTGGCCCTCGCCGCGATCCTCAAGGAGGCCGGGCTGCCGGACGGCGTGCTGAACGTCGTCACCACCTCCCGTGCGGGGGAGGTGTGCGAACCGCTCCTGCGCGGCGGGCGGATGCGCAAACTCTCCTTCACCGGTTCCACCAACGTGGGGCGCCTGCTGCTCGCCCAGTGCGCCGACGCCGTCGTACGGACCTCGATGGAGCTCGGCGGCAACGCGCCGTTCATCGTCTTCGACGACGCCGACCTCGACGTGGCCGTCGACGGGGCGATGCTCGCCAAGATGCGCAACATGGGCGAGGCGTGCACCGCCGCCAACCGCTTCTTCGTCCACCGGTCGGTGGTCGGGGAGTTCGGACGACGCCTGGCCGAGCGCATGGGTGCGCTCGTCGTGGGGCCCGGCACCCGGGACGGGGTCGATGTCGGCCCGCTGATCGACGCGGCAGGGCGGGCCAAGGTGGCGGAGCTGGTCGGCGACGCGGTGGAGCGTGGCGCCCGGGTGCTCGTCGGTGGCCGTACGCCGGAGGGGCCGGGCTGCTTCTACCCGCCCACCGTGCTCTCCGACGTCGACCCCGGCAGCCGTCTGATGGACACGGAGATCTTCGGACCCGTCGCCGCGATCCTCACCTTCGACGACGAGGACGAGGTCGTGCGCCGCGCCAACGACACCCCCTGGGGGCTGGTCGGCTACGTCTTCACCGAGGGCCTGGACCGCGCCCTGCGCGTCAGCGAGCGCCTCGAAGTGGGCATGGTCGGCCTCAACACCGGCCTCGTCTCCAACCCGGCCGCGCCCTTCGGCGGGGTCAAGCAGTCCGGGCTGGGTCGTGAGGGCGGCCGGGTGGGGATCGACGAATTCCTGGAGTACCAGTACCTCGCGGTGCCTGTGCGATGACGGCGGTCATGCCCTGACCACCCCGCGTCGCGCGCCGCGACGGGCTGCCCCGTGCCCGGTTTCCACGCCACCGGGCACGGGGCGGCGGCTTTTCCTCCACCTGACGGCGGGCGCAGGTCTCTCACCATGCGGAGGCAGGCTGCGCGTGCGTCGCATGGCGCAAGGGTCGGCCGCTGGTCCGGTGGGCTGCTGCATGGCCGGGGCGGCGACACGGCTGACAAGTAAGCCACGACGTGCGCCCCTCTCCTCAGCCTGGTGGTGCGGCTGTTTACCCGAACAGTTCGTCGCCGCCCGTGAGGAGCGGAATGGCACACTGGAAGGCTCGCCACATGCGCCCAGGGCGCCGTACGCCGCGAGGAGGCCGGCGCTGCCCGGCACGGCTCCGCTCTCTGGGAGGAGAGAGCGCTGCGCTGTCGTCTGGCCGCCCGCTGCTCTCAGCCCAGGTGGCGGGCGGTGATCTCCGCCGCGGTGTCGGTCACCAGCCGCCCCAGCTCGGCGAGCCGGCCGGAGTCGAAGCGTGAGTCGGGCATGGAGACGGCCACGCTGGCCAGCGGCGTGCCGTCCTCATCCAGCACGGGTGCCGCGATGGCGCAGACACCCGGGCGGTACTGGTTGTGGTTGACGGCGTATCCGCGGTCTCTGACGCGGCGGAGTTCGGCACGCAGCTCCGCCGGGTCGGTGATGGTCTCCGGGCCGTAACCCTCGAGTGCGCCCGCCGTGAGCTCGTCGACCTCGGACTTCGGCAGATGGGCGAGGACGGCGTGTCCGGTGGCGGTGGCGTGCAGGGGGGAAATGTCGCCGATGGCGTGGAAGGTTCGTACGGTGTGGTCGCAGTCGACGCGGTCCACCACGACGACGCCGTGCAGGGCGTCCGGCACCGTCAGGTGGATGGTCTCGTTCAGGGTGTCGCGGAGCCGGAACATGGGCTCGCGGGCGGCGGCGAACAGGCTGGACCCCTGTAGGGCGGCGGGGCGTACGGCCAGCACCCGGGCGCCGACCTCCCAGCGCGTGGTGTCCCTGCGATTCGCCCGCAGCCAGCCCGCCTCGTCGAGCGTCACCAGGGTGCGCTGCACGGTCGACTTGGGCAGCCCGAAGATCTTCGTCAGCTCGCCCACGGTCACCGGCTGGTGCTGCGCCACGGCCTCCAGGATGCGCAGCGACCTGGTCAGGCTCTTCATTTCCGTCCCGGCCCCTCAGTTCCGCGGATTTGCCGCGCTGTCCTCTTGACTCGCTTCCGGACCCACAGGCATGATCGTGCCGTATTTTAGCATGGTGTTCCACAATGCGGCATGCAGCTGATGTCTGATGGTCGGACCGGCGTCAGGAGTGTGCCGTTCCGGTGCTCCGCGGCGTCTGGCGCCGGTCGCGCTCTGAACGAGCCGTACAGCGCCGCCGCTTGAGGTGGTCGCTCTGCGCCCGGGGCTCTCCGCCATCCGGGCACAAGGCCGGTCCTGCCGTGAAGCGAACCGAGGGTCGGCTCCCGTGTGGGGGAGCCGACCCTCGGTGATGCGGGGCGGAAGTCGGGCAGTCGCGACGCGCTCAGGCGCCCAAGCGGCGCCCCGTGATCTCCGCGGCCGTGTCGGCGACCAGGCGGCCCCACTCGGGCAGCTCGTCGGCGTCGTACCGCGAATCGGGCATGGAGATGGCCACGGTGGCCAGCGGCGTGCCGTCCTCGTCGAGGATGGGCGCGGCGATGGCGCAGACGCCCGGCCGGTACTGGTTGCGGTTGACCGCGTAGCCGTCGGTGCGGATCCGCCGCAGGTCGGCGCGCAGGTCCTCGGGGTCGGCGGGTGTCGACTCGCTGTAGCGCTCCAGGCCCTGCGTGATGAGCTCCTCGATGTCCTGCTTCGGCAGGTGTGCGAGGACCGCGCGCCCGGTGGCGGTGGCGTGCAGGGGGGAGGTGTCGCCGATGGCGTGGAAGGTTCGTACGGCGTGGTCGCAGTCGACGCGGTCCACCACGACCATGCACTGGAGTGCGTCCGGCACCGACAGGTGGATGGTCTCGTTGACCTTGTCCCGTAGCTGCACCATGGGGTCGCGGGCGGCGGCGAACAGGCTGGACCCCTGTAGGGCGGCGGGTCGTACGGCCAGCACCCGGGCGCCGACCTCCCAGCGCGTGGTGTCCTTCCGGCTGGCCCGTAGCCAGCCGGCCTCCGCCAGCGTGACCAGCGTGCGCTGCACGGTCGACTTCGGCAGGCCGAAGATCTTCGTCAGCTCACCCACGGTCACTGGCTGATGCTGGGCGACCGCCTCCAGGATGCGCAGCGACCTGGTGACGCTCTTCATTTCCATCCGGTTTCCCCCCGTTAATCCTCGGAATCCTTTGCGGACACCCTCTTGACTCCCCTCTTTACCGCTGTCATTCTCGTGCCAGATTCTAGCACAGCATTCCACAATGTGGCACGGCTTCGGGAGGGATCCCGCGAAAGTGAGCCGGAGCTACGAGATACGGACGATTGCGAGCTGCGGTCCCGCCGAGTGCCCGGCCCCGTCCAAACCGCCTCGAATCGAACAGCCTCACGCCGGGGGCCCAGCATGCGCCGCGGCGATACGAAAGGAAAAGCCCTGTGTCAGCTGCCAGGAAGCGCGTCGCCGTCGTCGGCGTCGGAACGATGGGCAGCCAGGCCGCCTGGCGCCTGGCCGCCCGTGGAGCCGAGGTGGTCGGCTACGACCGCTTCGCCCCGGGCCACGACCGCAGCGCGGCCGGCGGCGAGACCCGGATCTTCCGCAGCGCCCACTTCGAGGACTCCCGGTACGTGCCGCTGCTCCAGCACGCCGACGCCCTCTGGGAGCGGCTTCAGCAGGAGACCGGCCGTGAGCTGCGCCGCCTGACCGGCTGCCTGCTGATGGGGCCGACCGGTCACCACCAGATGGCCACGGTCCTCGAGTCGATCGCCGAGCACGGCCTCGACCACGAGGTCCTCGACGCCGAGCTGCTCGCCAAGCGCTTCCCGCAGTTCCGGATCGAGGACGGCGACGCGGCCGTGCTCGACCGCCGCGCAGGCTTCATCCGCCCCGAGCTGACCATCCAGACCGCCGCCCGCCGCGCCGAGGAGCTCGGCGCCCGCATCCACCGCTACACCACGGTCCGCGAGATCGTCCCCGTCGCAGGCGGCGTCGAGATCCGCACCGACTCCGGCAGCGAGCGCTTCGACACCGCCGTCGTCACGGTCGGCCCCTGGGTCAACGACCTGCTCCCCGAACTGCCCTGGGAGGTGGACATCCGCCGCCTCGTCAGCGCCTGGTACGTGCCCACCACCGACGCCTGGTTCGGCGAGGAGCGCCCCGCCTTCATCCGCACGGCGCCCACCCACTGCTACGGCCTGCCCTCCCCGGACGGCGTCTCCGTCAAGCTCGGTCTCTCCCGCGCCCTGCACCGCCCGGCCGGCGACCCGAACCGGCTCGACCGAGAGGTGGCCCCGGAGGAGCTGGAGATCTTCACGGAACTGATCGGGCGTCACATGCCGGACCTGAACCCCGATCCGACCCGGCTCTCCGTCTACATGGAGGGCTACACCGAGAGCAGCCGTCCTCTGGTCGGGCCACTGCCGGGAGCGGAGAACGTCGTCCTGCTCGCCGGGTTCTCCGGACACGGCTTCAAGCTCTCGCCCGCCTTCGGCGACATCGCCGCCGACCTCGCGCTGGACGGCACCTCGCCCCGGCCCATCGACTTCATCTCCACCCTCGACCGAGCGGAGGCGTGACGACCATGACCGCCCCCCTGTCCATCGGCGTCCTGCGCGCCGAGCCCGGGACCAAGACCCGCGGCACCGTCCCCGCCGACCTCGGCACCCTCACCGTGGACATCCCGCTGACCCTGGTCAACGGCGCCCACCCCGGCCCTCGCGTTCTGATCACCGCGGGCGTGCACGGCGGCGAGTTCACGGGGGTCGACGCGGCCACCCGATTGGCCGCTCTGCTGGAGCCCGGCGAGGTGCACGGTCAGGTGATCGTCTGCCCGGTCGCCAACCCCCCGGCTGTCTACCAGGGTCGCCTCGGCGTCTCACCGCTCGACGGCGTGAACATCAACCGCGTCTTCCCCGGCGACGCCGACGGCAGCCCCACCGAACGTCTCGCGGCGTGGCTGTTCACCAACCTCGTGGACGGCGCCGACGCCTACGTCGACCTGCACTCCGGCGGCATCGACGAGGTCCTGACAGACTTCGTCGGATACCGCCTCACCGGTGACCCCGAACTGGACGCGCGGACAGCGGACATGGCCGGCGCGCTCGGCATCGAGGACGTCGTCTTCGGAATGAACGCCGACGGCGGCAACAGTCACGCGGCCGCAGCCCGCCAAGGCGTCCCGGCGATCCTCGTGGAGACCGGGCAGCTCGGCGAACGCGACGTGGACACCGCCCGTCGTCTCGTCGAGGGTTTGCATGGTGTCCTGGGTCGGCTCGGCGTCCTGGACACCAAGCCCCAGGACGACACGGCCGTCCGCGCATGGGTCTGGGCCGCCGGCGTCACCGCCGAGGCAACCGGCCTCTGGTATCCGGAGTTCACCGCCGGCGACCACGTGACGGAGGGCCAGGTCCTCGGCCATGTCGTCGACCCGGCCGACGGCCAGGAGCACAAGGTCCTCTCCTCGGCCACCGGCCGGATCTTCTACGGCATGCGCGGACTGACCGTCGCCCCCGACGCCGAACTCGCCGCCATCGCCGCCCCGGCTCCCCAGGACTCCGGCGGCCACTGACCCCACCACCTCCAGCACGTCCCCTCCCCGTACCACCAGAACGAGATCCCGCCAGAACGCACCCCCACACTCCCCTTCCCCATGTACCGCACCACCAGGAGGCACCCGGTGAGAGATGTCCGGATAGACCGCAGAGGGTTCCTGCGCGGAGTCGGCGGCGTGACCGCAGGCATCGCAGCCGCCACCTCGCTCAGCGCATGCGGCACCGGCACCAGCCGGTCCGTCGGCAGCGGCGGCAAGAGCTCCAAGACCCTCGTGGTCCGCAACAGCGGCGGCTCCTACGGCGACGCCAACCAGCAGGCGATCTATGACCCGTTCACCAAGGAGACCGGCATCCAGGTCAAGGTGGTGAACATCGAGTACGCCCAGATGCTCGCCCAGATCAAGCAGGGCCGCCCCCAGTTCGACGTCATCGACGACTCCATGGCCGACTTCGTGCTCTTCAAGCAGCAGGACGCCACCGAGGACCTCGACTACGACCGGCTGAAGAACTTCAAGAACGCGGGCATCGCCAGGACACTGGTGACCTCCAACGCGGTCGGCAAGAACTACTGGGCCAGCGTGATGGCGTACCGCACCGACGCCTTCGGCGGCAGGAAACCGGCCTCCTGGGCCGACTTCTGGGACACCAGGACCTTCTCCGGCAACCGCGCGCTGCAGGCCCTGGACGCCGACCTGCCCGAGCTGGAGTTCGCCCTCCTCGCCGACGGCGTACCGCTGGACAAGCTCTACCCCCTCGACGTGGACCGCGCCTTCAAGGTCCTCAGCGAAATAAAGCCCCACGTCCGCAAGTTCTGGGACACCGGCGCCCTGCCCGGCGTGCTGCTGGGCCGCAAGGAGGTCGATGCCTCCAGTGTGTGGCACGGCCGCCTGGACGCCCTGATCAAGGGCGGCGCCCCGCTCGCCTACCAGTGGAACGGCGCCCGCCGGCAGAGCAACGCCCTCGGCATCCCCAAGGGCGCGGCGAACCTCGGCGCCGCCTACCAGCTCATCGACTACTCGCTGCGGCCCGAGGTGCAGGCGGCCTACGCCGAGATCTACCCGATGGCCCCGTCGGTGCCGGCCGCCTACAAGAAGCTCAAGCCCGCCACCGCCGCGAACCTGGCCAGCTCGCCCGAGCACCTGGAGTCCGGCTTCGACCTGGACGTCGAGTGGTGGATCAAGAACCAGGACGCCGTGTCCAAGCGTTGGCAGGAGTGGACGCATGCCTGAGACCGACGTGATGCCCGACCTGTCCCTGGCCTCCGCTGCCGGCCTGACCGGTTCCGGCAAGCCCCTGTCCGTGACACGGCTTCGGAAAACCTACGGGGGAGTGACGGCCGTCGACGAGGTCTCCATGGAGATCGCGGCCGGCGAGTTCGTCACCTTCCTCGGCTCCTCCGGCTCCGGCAAGACCACCACCCTGATGATGATCGCCGGGTTCTGCGAGCCCGACTCCGGCAGCGTCGTCGTCGGCGGCCGTGACGTGACCCGCCTCGCCCCGCAGAAGCGCGGCCTGGGCTTCGTCTTCCAGCAGTACCTGCTCTTCCCGCACATGACGGTCTGGGAGAACGTCGCCTTCCCCCTGCAACTGCGGGGCGTGTCCAAGGCGGAACAGCGCCGCCGGGTCGGCGAGACCCTGGAGATGGCGGGACTGTCCGCCATGGGCCGCCGCCGCCCCCGCGAGCTGTCCGGCGGCCAGCAGCAGCGCGTCGCGCTCTGCCGGGCCCTGGTCTACCGCCCGCCGGTCATCCTCATGGACGAGCCGCTCGGCGCCCTCGACAAGAAGCTGCGCGACCAGCTCCAGACCGAGATCAAGCGCATCCAGCGGGAACTCGGCCTGACCGTCATCTACGTGACGCACGACCAGGAAGAGGCCCTCGTCCTCTCCGACCGGATCGCCGTGATGCGGGACGGGCGGATCGACCAGTTCGACACCCCGCAGGAGCTCTTCGAGCGCCCGCGCACCCCGTTCGTCGCCGACTTCCTCGGCGCCGCCAACTTCCTGCCGGGCCAGGTGGAGCAGCAGACGTCCGGCCACACCCTGGTACGTCTCGACACCGGCGGTGTACTGAAGGCCCGCACGCAGGCGGGGACCGAAGGAGCCCGGGTCCGTGCCGCGGTCCAGCCCGGCCGGCTCGCCCTGTGTCCGCCCGACGACGGATTCTGTACCGGGACGGTCGAGACCGTCACCTACGTCGGCACGCTCGTTCGCGTCACCGTCCGCCCTGTCGGCGGGGCGGCCACCGAACTCGTACGGCTGGAACTGCCCGCCGGCCGGGCCCCCGACCTCGGCGAGCACGTCGGCCTCACCGCGGACCCCGCGAACGTCAGCGTCTTCGCGGACACGGAACACGGGGGATGACGATGGCCGGAACCGCACTGGCACCCACCCCGGCGCCCGCCGCACCCACACCCGCCCCGGGCAAGCGCGGCCTGGGCCGCGCGCTGTCCGAACGGCGCACCCGCTTCGGACTGCTCAACGCCACCCCCGTCGTCGTCTACCTGCTGATCCTCTTCGTCTATCCGATCTTCAGCACCCTGATGCTGAGCCTGAAGGGCGAGGAGGGCGGCTTCACCCTCCACTGGTACACCGACGCCTTCCAGGGCGCGAACCTGGAGATCCTGCTCACGACCCTGCGGATCTCCGCCGAGACGTCCCTGCTCGCGCTGGTCGTCGGGTTCGTCCTGGCCTCGGCCATCTCGCGGCTCAAGCCGCTGTGGGCCGGCCTGGCGATGCTCGTGGTGGTCGTCCCGCACTTCATCAGCGCGCTGGTGCGCACCTACGGCTGGATCATCCTGCTCGGTGACAACGGTGTGGTGAACAACGCCCTGACGGACATGCACGTCCCTGGTCCGCCCGTCCAGTTGCTCTACAACGAGATCGGCGTCGTCATCGGCACCACCGCCGTGATGCTGCCGTACACCGTGCTGCTGCTGTTCGCGGTGATGAAGGGCATCGACCGGCGCCTGATGGCCGCCGCGGCGAGCATGGGCGCGGGCCGGATCACCATCTTCCGCCGGGTCTACGTGCCCCTGGTGGCCCCCGGCCTGGTCAACGCCGGCGTGCTGTGCTTCATCCTCTGCCTCGGCTACTACCTCACCCCCGCCCTCATGGGCGGCGAGAAGCAGACCATGGTCGCCTCGCTCATCGACGAGCAGGTCATGAAGCAGAACCAGTGGAACGGCGCCTCGGCGCTCGGCATCATCCTGCTGCTGCTCACCTTCGCCGGACTGCTGCTGCTCAGGCTGCTGAAGTCAGCGGGCGAGGCCCTTCGGAACCGGGGTACGGCGTCATGATCGAGCTCCGTTCCACGCCGGCCGGACGCATCACCCTGGCCGTCCTGTCCACGCTGATCCTTTTGTTCCTGGCCCTGCCGATCATCGTCATCGTCGTCACCTCCTTCGGCAAGGACGCCTTCGGCTCCTTCCCGCCGGAGGCGTGGACCCTCGACTGGTACACGCAGCTGTTCGCCGACGGCAGCAAGTGGCCCGCCGCGCTGTCGCTCAGCGCCCTGGTGGCGGCCATGACCACGGTCTTCTCGCTGATCCTGGGGATGACCGCGGCCACCGCCCTCGTCCGCAGCGAACTGCCGCTGCGGACGGCGGTCTACGGCCTGGTCCTCGCCCCGCTGGTGATCCCCCAGGTCGTCATCGCCCTCGGTCTGTTCCTGCTCTTCGAGCCGGCCGCGATGCTCGGCAGCCCGATCGCCATCGCTCTCGGCCACACCGTGCTGGCCTCACCGATCGCCGTGATGATCCTCATGGCCACCCTGAAGGGCATCGACGAACGGCTGGAGGACGCGGCCGCCAGCATGGGCGCGAGCCGGCTGACCGTCTGGTGGCGGATCACCCTCCCGCTGGCCATGCCCGGCATGGTCGCCGCCGGCATCTTCTCCTTCATCACCAGCTTCGACGAGTTCTTCATCTCGCAGTTCCTGTCCTCCGTGGACACCGTGACCCTGCCCGTGCAGGTGTTCAACGTCCTCCAGTACAACGTCGACCCGTCGGTGACCGCCGTCAGCGCGATCCTCATCGCCGTCGCCGTCGTGGCCCTCGCCCTGGTCGGCGTGGTCCGCAAGCTCAGCGGCTCCGGCAAGCAGGACGGCCTGCTGCCCACAGAACCCGGACTGGGCCTCCCCGCCGGAAGTGAGACCGCGTCATGACCACCAGCACCCGCACACCCGCCGGTGAACTGTCCGCCACCGCGGCCAGACACCTCCTGCTCAACATGACCCCCAACGGCTCCCTCGGCCAGGACGGCGAGAACCTCTTCGTCGTCCAGCGCGGCGAGGGCCCGTACGTCGACGACGCCGACGGCAAGCGCTACATCGACGGTCTCTCCGGCCTGTACTGCTGTCAGCTCGGCTACTCCTACGCCCCCGAGTTCGCGGAGGCGGCGGACAAGCAGCTGCGCGAGCTGTGCTTCAGCCCGCTGTGGTCCTCCTCCGCGCACCCCACCGCCATCGAACTCGCCGAGCGGCTCTCGCGGATCGCGCCCGTCGACGTCGAGCACACGTTCTTCTCCGGCGGCGGGGCGGAGGCGGTGGAGACCGCCTGGAAGATCGCCCGCCGCTACCACGCCCTGCGCGGGGAACCGGGCCGGGTGAAGGCGATCTCGCGTCGTGGCGCCTACCACGGGCTGACCATCGGGGCTCTCTCCCTGACCGACGACCCCGGTCTGCGCGAACCCTACGGGCCGGGCGCGATCGAGACCCGGTTCGTGTCCAACACCAACCGGTTCGGCCTCGCCCCCGAGTACGTCGACGACGACGTGTACACCTCGCGTCTGCTCTCCGAGCTGGAGTCCGCGATCCTGGCGGAGGGCCCGGAGAGCATCGCGATGCTGATCGCCGAGCCGGTGCAGAACCGCGGCGGCTGCATCACCCCGCCCCACGGCTACTGGCCGGGCCTCAGGGCGCTCGCCGACCGGTACGGCTTCCTCCTCGTCGCCGACGAGGTGATCACCGCCTTCGGGCGGCTGGGGGAGTGGTTCGGCGGCGACCGCTACGGGGCCCGCCCCGACATCGTCACCGTCGCCAAGGGCATCACCGCCGGATACGCCCCTATGGGAGCAACTCTGGTGAGCAACGGCGTCGTCGAGGTCATCAATCAGCCTGGCGCGGTCCTCAACCACGGCTACACCTTCGCCGGGCACCCGCTGAGCGCGGCCATCGCCCTGCGCAGCCTGGAGATCATGGAGCGGGACCGGATCCTGGAGAGCGTCCGCGGTCTGCAGGACCATCTCGCGACGCGTATGGCTTCCCTCGGAGACCTGAGAATCGTCGGTGACGTCCGGGGCGCCGGCTTCTTCTACGCCTGCGAACTCGTCGGCGACCTCGACGGCGGCGGCTTCAGCGACGGCGCCCGCGCCCGCCTGATCACCGACCTGATCCCGCGCAGGCTGCGCGAGGCCGGGCTGCTCGCCCGCGTCTACAACCGCACCGCGCCTCTGGTGCAGATCGCGCCCCCGCTGATCAGCGACCGGCACCTCCTCGACCGTATCGCCGACATCCTCGCCGACACCCTCGACGAGGCGTCCGCCCGTCTGTGATCCACGTGTGACACCCCTGCATGCCTTCGAAAGGAACACACTGATGTACTCCATCGGTCCGCTGACCGTCGCCCCCGGCGAGCGCGCCCAGGGCCTCATCCCGGTCGGCACCAGCAGCTACGGCGTCGAGCTCGGCATCCCGCTCATCGTCGTCAACGGCGCCCAGGACGGCCCGGTGCTGTGCGTGGACGCGGGCGTGCACGGCGACGAGTACGACGGCCAGGAGGCCATCCGCCGCGTCCTCGCCGACATCGACCCGGCCACGCTGCGCGGCACCCTCGTCGGCATCCCCTGCATGAACACCCCCGCCTTCGAGGCAGCCGCCCGCACCAGCGGCCTGGACTACCTGAACCTCAACCGGATCTTCCCGGGCGACGCGGACGGCTCGTACTCCCTGCGGCTGGCCGCCACCTTCGTCGAGCAGGTCGTCCCCGCCATCGACGCCCTGGTGGACCTGCACACCGGCGGCACATTCGGCGAGATCGCCCCGCTGGTCATCCTCCAGGGCGGCTACGAGGAGCTCGCCACGGACCTGGCTCTCGCGGCCGGTCACGAGCTGGTCTGGAAGGGCGGCAAGTGGGGCGGCACGGTCCGCCATCCCACCCTCGCGGCGGGCAAGCCCGCCATCACCATCGAGGCGGGCGGCGGCACCTACCGCGAGGCCAACGTCGAGCTGCACGTCGACTCGATCCACAACATCATGCGGCAACTGAAGATGACCGACGGCGAGGCGAAGCTCCGCGACGGCTACACCGCCACCTCCGGCACCTTCGCCCGTTCCGCCGCCGGCGGCTTCTTCCTCGGACATGCCGAGCCGGGGGAGACCTGCAAGGAGGGCGACCTGATCGCCCACATCGTCGACCACTACGGCAACACGCTGGAAGAGGTGCGCGCCCCGCAGGACGGCATCGTGCTCTGGGTGCGCCGGATCCGCACCGTCCGTCCGGGCGACGAGGTCGTCATCTTCGGTGAGGTGCTGGAGGAGCTCCGGCCATGACCGTCGACACCCAGTTGCTCCTCGTCGACGGCAAGCAGGTGCCCGCCGCCGACGGCCGCACCTTCACCGTCCTCGACCCGTCCGACGGCACGGCCATCACCACGGTGGCGCTGGCCGGCCGCGCGGACGTCGACCAGGCGGTGGCGGCGGCCCGCGCGGCGTTCACGGCGCCGGAGTGGTCGCGGATGCGCGCCGCCGACCGGGGCCGGCTCCTGCACCGGATCGCCGAGGCCATTCGCCACCAAGGCGAACGGCTGGCGCGGCTGGAGAGCCAGGACACCGGCAAGCCCCTGAGCCAGGCGAAGGCCGATGTCGAGGCCGCCGCCCGCTACTTCGAGTTCTACGCGGGCTTCGCCGACAAGCTCGGCGGCTCCACGATCCCTCTCGGCCCGGGGCTGCTCGACTACACCGTGCGCGAACCGATCGGCGTCTCCGGCCAGATCATCCCCTTCAACTACCCGCTCCAGAACACCGCGAGAGGCTCCGCACCGGCGCTGGCGGCGGGCTGCACGGTCGTGCTCAAGCCCTCCCCGGAGGCGCCGCTCACCCCGCTGGAGATCGGCCGGGTCGCGCTGGAGTGCGGCCTGCCGCCGGGCGTCCTCAACGTTGTCCCCGGCGACGGGGAGACCGGGGCGGCCCTCGCCGGACACCCCGGCATCGACCAGGTCACCTTCACCGGCTCCGTCCCCACCGGCATCAAGGTCGCCCAGGCGGCCGCCGCCAACGTGGTGCCGTCCGTGACCGAGCTGGGCGGCAAGTCGCCGTTCGTCGTCTTCGCGGACGCCGACTTCGACCTGGCCCTGAAGGCGATCCTGGGTGCCTCGTTCAGCAACGCGGGACAGATGTGCTCCGCCGGGACGCGCCTGCTGCTGCAGCGCGGCGCCGAGGGGTTCCTGGACCGGCTGGTGGAGACGATCGCCACGCTGCGCGTCGGCCCAGGCCTGTCCGACCCGGACATCGGCCCGCTGGTTTCCGCCCGCCAGCGCGACCGGGTGGTGGGCTACCTCGACCTGGCCCGGCAGGAGGGCGCGACGGTCCGCGTCGGCGGCGGTGCGCCGTCCGACCCGGCGCTGGCCGACGGCTACTACATCGAGCCGACCGTCCTCACCGGCCTGACCAACCAGGCCCGTTGCGCCCGCGAGGAGATCTTCGGCCCCGTCGTCACCGTCATCGACTTCGACGACGCCGACGAGGCCCTGGACATCGCCAACGACAGCCCGTACGGCCTCTCCTCCTACGTCTGGACCCGCGACATCGACAAGGCGATGCGCCTCGCGGAGGGCATCCGGGCCGGCCAGGTCTCCGTCAACGCCACCGGCGTCGGCACCGGCGTCGAGCTCCCCTTCGGCGGCTACAAGCACAGCGGCTGGGGCCGGGAGAAGGGCCTCGAAGCACTGGCGAGCTACACGCAGACCAAGAACGTCTGCATCGGATTCGGGAGCCGGTCATGAGGTACCGCACGCTGGGCGAACGAGGCCCGACCGTCTCGGTGGTGGGCGTCGGCGGCAACAACTTCGGCTCCCGTCTGGACGAGGACGGCACGAAGGCCGTCGTCCACGCGGCCCTCGACGCCGGGGTCACTCTGTTCGACACCGCCGACATGTACGGCGGGTTCGGCGAACAGGGCGGCACGCGCGGAGACGGCGAACGCCTCCTCGGGGCGGCCCTCAAGGGCCACCGCGACGAGGTCGTCCTCGCCACGAAGTTCGGCATGGAGATGGGCCGGGATGCAGATGTGTACGGCCCGCGAGGCGCCCGCGGCTACATCCGCCACGCGGTGGAATCGTCGCTGAGCCGCCTGGGCACCGACCGGATCGACCTGTACCAGTACCACGAGCCGGACGCCGTGACCCCGCTCGACGAGACGGTGGCCGCACTCCAGGAGTTGGTGGCCGAGGGCAAGATCGGGTACATCGGCTGCTCCAACCTGCCGGCCGAGGACCTGTCCGAGGCGTTCGTCAGCACCCAGGCCCGTTACCACCTGCTCGACCGCACCGCGGAGAACGACCTGATCCCCGCCTGCCTGAGCCACGGCATCGGCCTGCTGCCCTACTACCCGCTGGCCAACGGCCTGCTCAGCGGCAAGTACCGGCGTGGCGAGCGGCCCCCGCCCGGCAGCCGCCTGTCCTGGCGGCAGGGCTGGCTGACCGACGCGGCCCTCGACCGGGTCGAGGCGCTCACGGCGTATGCCACTGAGCGCGGCGTCTCCCTCCTCCAGGTCGCGGTGGGCGGACTCGCCGCCCTGCCGGCCGTCGGCTCGGTCATCTGCGGCGCGATGACCCCCGAACAGGTCACCGCCAACGCGGCGGCGGCCGACTGGCTCCCCGACGCGGCCGACCTGGCCGCACTCGACGCGATCGTCACCCCCGGCGAGCGGATCGTCTGACCCTTCCCCCTCCCCGTAAGAACCCGAAACCGAGGTTGAACACCATGCGAGAGATCGTCACCTTCGACGCCTACGGCACCCTGGTCGACTTCCAGCTCGGCCCCACCACCCTCAAGGTCCTCTCCGACCGGCTGGACCTGGACAACCTGGACGTCGACGAGTTCCTCGACGACTTCCGCGTCATGCGCTTCCAGGCCGTCCTGGAGGCATACCGCCCTTACCACGAGATCCTGCACTCCAGCCTCCAGATGGCCATGCGCCTGCACGGCCTGGAGTACCGCACCTCCGACGGCGACGCCCTCGTCGAGGCCGTCCCCACCTTCGGCCCCTTCCCTGAGGTCCCGGACGCCCTGCGCGCACTGAAGACCAAGTACGAGATCGCCATCATCACCAACAGCGACGACAACCTCATCGCACGGAACGTCGAGAACATCGGCGTCGAGTTCGACTACGTCATCACGGCCGAGCAGGCAGGGGCGTACAAGCCGGACCGGCAGACCTTCGAGCATGCCTTCAAGACGATGGGTGTCGAGCCGTCCCAGGTCATCCACACCGCGCAGGGCTGGGAGTACGACCACATCCCCACCCGTGACCTCGGCCTGAAGCGCCGCGTGTGGATCAACCGCTACGGCCGCTCCGGCAGCTCGGACTACCAGCCCTACGACGAGCTGACCGACATGACGGGCCTGCCGAAGCTGCTCGGCTGCTGACGACACGGCGACACGGCGACACGGCGACACAGGACAGAGAACACAGAGGACGCACGCCATGAAGCAGATCCCCTACTGGCTCGACACAGCTCCAGCCCTGCCCGACCGGTCCGGAAAGGACCTGCCCGACGAGGCGGACGTGGTGGTCGTCGGCGGCGGCCTCACCGGCCTGTCCACCGCCTACCACGCCGCCCGCAAGGGCGCCCGGGTCGTCCTCGTCGAGAAGGACAAGGTCGGTTCGGGCGCCTCCGGACGCAACGGCAGCATGTGCACCCAGGGCATCACCATCGGTGTCGGCGAGGCCCGCAAGCGCTTCGGCCAGGAGCGCGCCCGCGAGCTGTACGACGCCTTCCGCGAGGCGGTCGACGTCGTCGAGGAACTCACCCACACCGAGAAGATCGACTGCGACTTCCACCGCGCCGGCCGCCTCGGAGTGGCTTTCAAGCCCCAGCACTTCGAGTCGATGAAGGCCACCCAGCGCGACCTGGCCGACAACTTCGACCACGAGACCCAGCTCCTGACCCGCGGCGAACTGAAGGCAGAGCTGGGCTCGGACTACTACCACGGGGCACTGCTCGACCCGTTGAGCGCCGCCCTGCACGTCGGCAAGTACGTCCACGGCCTGGCGGAGGCCGCCGAACGCGCCGGCGCGGAGATCCACGAACGCAACGCGGCCACCGGCCTCACCCGCATCCCGGGCGGTGGCTTCCTGGTGGAGACCCTGCACGGCACGATCCGCGCCAAGCAGGTCATGGCCGCGACCGACGCCTACACCGACAAGGCCCTGCCGTGGTTCCGCAAGCGGCTGATCAACGTCGGCAGCTTCATCATCGTCACCGAGCCGCTCGGCGAGGCGCGCGCCAAGGAACTGATCCCCAACGCCCGCCTGGTGGTCGACTCCAAGAACGTCGGCCACTACCTCCGCCTCACCCCCGACAACCGTCTCGCCTTCGGAGGCCGGGCCCGCTTCGCCCCCTCCAACCCCGCCTCCGACGTCAAGAGCGGAGACATCCTCAAGCGGGAGATGACAGAGATCTTCCCGCAGTTGGAGGGAGTCCGCGTCGACTACGTGTGGGGCGGCATGGTCGGCTTCTCCTGGGACCGCCTCCCGCACGCCGGCGAGGTCAACGGCCTGTACTACTCCATGGGCTACTGCGGCCACGGCGTCCAGATGGCCACCTACATGGGCCGCGCCGTCGCCGAGATGATGGACGGCAGGCCGGAGGCCAACCCCCTGCGCGGCCTCGGCTTCCCCAAGGTCCCCGTCCCCTTCTACAACGGCACCCCCTGGTTCCTGCCGATCGGCGGCGCCTACTACAAGGCCAAGGACCGCCTGCGCTGAGCCGCTGCCGACCTCGGTGACACTGCGGGGGCTTTCCGCGAAGCGGTCGTGGGAAGCCCCCCGCCGTTACGGGACACAGCGTCCCCCCCCATGAGGCGTTCGCGTGCCGGGCGTCGCGACGCCGCGGAGATCCATCAGAAGGGCCCTAACGCCCCGATGACTGCGGTGCGCCCCGTTCGGCACGCCTGAAACCGCTCCAAGAGAAGGTCCGCACAGCCATGACCGCCGCCAGCCGCAGAGAACACGACCTGCTCGGAGACCGGGGCGTCCCCGCCGACGCGTACTGGGGCATTCACACCCTGCGCGCCACGGAGAACTTCCCGATCACCGGGACGCCGGTCTCCGCCTACCCGCATCTGATCGACGCCCTCGCCGCCGTCAAGGAGGCCGCCGCCCTCGCCAACGAGGAGATCGGTCTGCTGGCGCCGGACAAGGCGGCACCCGCACATCGGCTGCACGGCGGACACCGACATCGCCAAGGAGGCCCTCGTCACCGGCTGCGGCGTCGCCGAACTGGTCCTGGAACGAAGCCTGTTGCCGGCCGAGATGCTCGCCGACCTGCTCCGCCCCGAGGTCGTGGCCGGTAGAGGCCAAGCCCTGTCCTGACATGCGCGGCGCACCGGCCTACCGACTCGGCGGGCAACGGATGCGCGCCGAGAACGGCTTCGTCGGGTCGGGCCGTGCAGTGTGGGTGGCGAAGGCGTCCCGGCCGTTGACTGATCTGCGGCGTCACCGGGCCGGGCTCGAACCGGTCGGGCTCATCGCCTGGTGCCGTGAACGGGACCGGCTGCTGGGTGTGGACCGGTAGCTGCACCAGGAAGGGGCAGTCAGGCTACGACCAGGTCTCCTACGAGAAAGGCACAGCTTGTCCACCGTGTGGTGTTCAGGTTGCTGGTCGGTGAGATTCCGGAGGGCTTTCCAGGTGGGTCATGCCGATCCCTGGGGACGGCGCTTTACGCTGTGCTGCGACCCGGACCATCTGGAAGCCGTGCCGAAGAAGGAAGCTCTGCGGCGCGGGGACTGGGAGCGCGCGCGACTCAGGAGGACGCACTGTCCCCACGGCCACGCGTACACGCCGGAGAACTCGTATCTGGATCCCCGAGGGTTCCGGCAGTGCCGGACGTACCGTGCCGAGAGGGTCAGGAGCCGCCGGGTTCCCCCGGGCGTGTGAGATTTCGTCATACGTGAGAGGGTCTGGGGCGTGAGTGAGACACCGTCGAACACCCTGCAATACCGCTTTGACGGGCCAGAAGAGGCTCCCGTCCTGATCCTGGGTCCCTCTCTGGGTACCACCTGGCACATATCGTAGAAGCCGTCCAGGGGCGTCCAGTTGGTCCAGGGCGAGCGTATAAGTCCAGTTCAGGGCCTTGTGACGCGACAGCGTCTGCGGGGTTGGTGACACGCCTGTGATCGCTCGTGACACGTGAGGGCCCCCGGCGGCTTGCTCCGGAGGGGGCCCTGCGTAGACGGGGACCTGATACGACGACGCCCCGCCGGCTTGGGCGGGTTCTACTGATCCCCGCAACACCCTGGAGTTCAGGGAGTTGCAGGGATCGTGGTTTTTGAGGTGCTGAAGGCGAAGTTCTTCGAGGCACTGGATCGGGAGGGCGGCAGTGACGACGCGGGCGATGCGGCCTAGACGAGTAAGTCCGAAGGGGCCGGGTGCATTAAGCGAGGGTCTCGTTGGTCCGTTTGTGACGACAGACCTCGAAACCCTCGCGACTGCACTG
>JODI01000060.1 GCA_000720805.1 Streptomyces violaceoruber | reverse complement strand
GTCCACGACGTCGCCTTCACCGGCGGGGCCGGCCCCCGCCTGCACCACCTCGGGGTGGCCACCCACGAGTCCCACCAGGTACTACGCGCGGCCGACATCGTCGGCTGGAACGTGCGCGACGACCGCCGCCGCGACTTCTGGGGCAACGCCGTCATCGAGTCCTGGTACAAGGAGGCCACCCCGGGCCTCGACCTCCACGGCCGTCCACAGCCCGTCACCGACGCCCTCCTCGACGAATCCGCCGTGACCGTGGGAGCCGATGGCCTGGGCTGACCCGGGCCCACGACGGGGCCCTTCCCTCTATGATCATGGCATGATAGTTGATGTAACAACTAGACTCCGTGAGAGGTGGTCCCGGTGAGCAATGTCGAAGCTGAGCCGACGGTGATGAGAAGCGGGGCGCCGGTCGACGACGTGCGGCCGGCCGGCGTGTCACGGATCGACGTGCTCTCCGCACGGGACGTACCCCTGGGTGGACCGCGTTCGATGACGGTGCGGCGGACGCTGCCGCAGCGGGACCGGACGCTGATCGGAGCCTGGTGTTTCGCCGACCACTACGGTCCCGACAAGGTCACCGACGGGGGCGGCATGGCGCTGCCCCCGCACCCGCACAGCGGGCTGCAGACGGTGACCTGGCTGTTCAGCGGGGAGGTCGAGCACCGCGACACGCTCGGCACTCATGCCTTGGTGCGCCCCGGAGAGATCAACCTCATGACGGGCGGGTACGGCATCGCCCACTCGGAGGTCTCCACCCCGCGCACGACCGTCGTCCACGGCGTCCAGTTGTGGGTGGCACTGTCGGAAGAGCACCGCAACGCACGACGGGACTTCCAGCACCACGTCCCTGGGCCGGTGCGCATGAAGGGGGCCGAGATCAGGGTCTTTCTCGGCTCGCTCGCCGGTGAGGTCTCTCCGGTGCGGACGTTCACACCGCTGCTCGGCGCCGAGATCATCCTCGAACCGCGTACGGCGATCACCGTCCCTGTCGATCCCGACTTCGAGCACGGCGTTCTCGTGGACAGCGGGGACGTCCGCGTGGCCGACACCCTGCTGCACCGGGCGGAGCTGGGCTATGTCCCGCCGGGTGCCGACGCGTTGACCCTGACGAACGAGTCGGACGGTCCGGCGCGGACGATTCTGCTCGGAGGCACCCCGTTCGAGGAGGAGATCGTCATGTGGTGGAACTTCATCGGCCGCACTCACGAGGACATCGTCGAGGCCCGAGAGGACTGGGAAGCCGCTTCGGACCGCTTCGGCACGATCGAGGGATTCCCCGGGGGCCGTCTCCCTGCGCCCTCCCTCCCCAACGCCACCATCAGGCCGCGCCGCAACCCGCCGCGTCGCTGATCTCTCTCAGAAGGGCACCTCATGAGCCAGCCATCTGCCGCCCCGGTCGTCGAGCGGGTGGACGCACACCATCGGTACGAGATCGTGGTCGACGGCAAGCGTGCCGGCCTGACCGAGTACCGCGACCACGGCGAGCAGCGCGTGTTCTTCCATACGGAGGTCGGCGACGCCTACGCCGGACAAGCCTGGCCGCACAGCTGGTGCGGCAGGCGCTCACCGACACGCGTGCCTCGGGGAAGCGGATCGTGCCTGTGTGCCCGTACGTGGCCACGTTCCTGAAGAGGCATGACGAGTTCACCGACATCGCCGATCCCGTGACCCCCGAGATCATGCGGTGGCTGGAGGCCCAGCTGGGCTGAAGGCCATTGATGTGTCATCTGAGCCGGCCGAAAATATCGGGCCGTAGGAGTGGCCCGCGCGGCGGCGACGGCCCCGTCCGCCCGCTCCAGTGGGTGACCCGTCAACTCCTCTACACTCGCTTGTATGGATGAGGAAGTGCGCTGGTTGACGGCGGAGGAGCAGCACGCCTGGCGGAGTTTTGTCCGGTTGCATGAGCGGCTGGGGGGCCGTCTGTCGCGCATGTTGCAGAGTGAGTCGAAGCTCTCGGCCGCGGATTTCGCCGTCCTGGTCAGCCTGACGGATGTGCCGGACGGCCGGCAGCGGTACCAGGATCTGGCCCGGGCGCTGGAGTGGGAGAAGAGCCGGATGTCCCACCACATCGCGCGGATGGCCGGCCGAGGGCTGGTGATCCGTGAGGAGTGCCCCGAGGACGCGCGGGGAGCGTTCGTGGTGATCACGGACGCCGGGCGGGTGGCGATCGAGGCGGCGGCTCCGCTGCATGTGGCAGCGGTACGGGAGCTGTTCCTGGACCATGTCACCCCGGCGGAGCTGCGGACGCTGGCCGACATCTCCGACCGGGTGGTGGCGAAGCTGGACGAGGAACCGGCCTGACCGGACGAGGAACCCGCCTGATGGGCCGATCGCGGTGCCACCCGGTAGCGAAGGCGTCCTGAGATTGACCTGGGCCCGGGCCTCAGAGCCAGGGCCCCACCCAGACAGGTGGGGACTGGATCAACTCCGTACAACCTCGGCGTGCCGAGGCGCAGTTGCGTCAGATCATCGACCGAGAACCCAGTGGAGCGCTACGCCCACCTGAGCTGGGCCGCACCCTGGTACGCCAGGGGCACGTCGGCGATGTCGAGGCTGCCTTCGCCGTAAGCCGGGGGGTGTTCACCAGCTGATTCCGGCCGCCACCGGCAGGTGGTCGCTGCCCGTGGCCGGAAGCGACCACGAGCTGTCCGGCTTCACGCCACGGACCAGGATCTGGTCGATCCGCACCACCGGGAACCTTGCCGGCCAGCTGAAGCCGAAGCCATTCCCGGCCGTGGCCTGGGCCGAACGCAGCTGCGAGGTGAGGCCGGCGAACGCGCGGTCGTCCGTGGTGCCGTTCAGGTCGCCGAGCAGCACGACCCGCTCATTCGGCTCGGCGGCGACGGCCTTGCCGAGCGCCTGCGCGCCTCTGTCCCGCGAGACTGTCCAAAAGCCCGCCCTGGGATTCACCCGTGCGGAACCCAGGTGGGCCACATACACCGCCAGCGGACCCTGGTCCGTGGCCACCGTGGTGCGCAGCGCCCGGTTGTAGGCCATCTTGACGTCGACCGGTTTGGTGTCCGCCAGCGGTCCGTAGTCCGTCTCGATGTCGACCGGCCGGGTGTCCGACAGCGGTAGCGTGCTCCACAACCCGACCGTGCCCTGCACCGTGTGGTACGGGTACGCCTTCGCCAGTTCCTTCTCGTACAACGGCTTCGCCTGCGGGGTGATTTCCTCCAGGGCCAGTACGTCCGCGCTGGAGGCGACCAGGTCGCGGGCGGTGCCGGCCGGATCGGGGTTGTCGGCGCCGACGTTGTGGCTGACCACGGTGAGGTCGCTGCCGGGGTGGGACTTGTCACTGAGCAGCCCGCCGAAGAGGTTCAGCCACACCACGACCGGCAGCAGCAGCGCGGCCACCGCGGAGGCGGAGCGGCGCCACAGCGCCAAGGCCAGCAGCACCGGGATGAACAGGCCGAACCATGGGAGGAAGGTCTCCGCCAGGCTGCCGAGGTTCCCGATCCGGTTCGGGACCTTCGCGTGCAGCAGCATGAACAGGCCCAGCAGCAGCGCCAACGCCGCGGGCACCAGGCCGCGCTTCCAGGGCTCCGGCCTGGAGCCGATGCGGATCGCCCGGCGGATGCCCGCGCGCAGGGCACCTGGGCCGGCGTCCCGGGGGACGGCGCCGCCCTGCCCGGTCTGCGCCGGGTCCACCTGCGTCGTCGTCCGTCCTCGCTCGCTGCCGGTCACTGCTGCGTCCTCGGGTCCTGGGTGGGGTCGGCATACATGCGCGGGCAACCGCGATCGCTCGCATCGGTGCGCAGTCCGTGAAGCCGGGGTTCGCTCCTGCAGAGATGCTGATTCCGGTGCTCCGGGGAACGCCAGCCGCTGTTGACGTGGAACTCGGCTGCCTCCTCCGCGGCGTCCCTTGCAGCCTGGCGGAAAGCCCTGAGCAGATCTGGATCGAGATCGGCCGCGGCCGGAATCTCGTCGTCGAAGGCGGTCACGCCGTCGGGAACGGCACCGACAGCCCCGCCGGTCGCACCAGGGTGCCCACGGGTATGAGCGGAGTCCGAGGAATTCTGCGACTGGTGGCCAAAGGCCGCGGTGATCGCTGCGATGACGTCCATCAGGCCCATGGCAAGGGGCCAGTTGCTCCGGCGGGTCGTTGTTCGCGCTGATGGTGGGGTTCGAGCCATGCTGCCAGTCAAGGCAGCGCGGTGTTGCCGGCGCGTATGCGGTTTTCGATACGCCGACGATATGCGCCGGCTCCTAGCATCGACAGCATGCGCGTGTTGATCGTCGAGGATGAACCCTATCTGGCGGAAGCCATCCGCGATGGCCTGCGCCTGGAGGCGATCGCGGCCGACATCGCGGGTGACGGCGAGACCGCGCTGGAGCTGCTGAGCATCAACACCTACGACATCGCCGTCCTCGACCGAGACGTTCCCGGGCCGTCCGGTGACGAGATCGCCAAAGGCATCGTCGCCTCCGGCAGCGGCATGCCGATCCTCATGCTCACCGCAGCCGACCGTCTCGACGACAAGGCCTCCGGGTTCGAACTCGGCGCCGACGACTACCTCACGAAACCCTTCGAACTCCGAGAACTCGCGCTCAGGCTCAGAGCGCTCGACCGCAGACGTGGTCACAACAGGCCGCCCGTGTGGGAGATCGCAGGTCTTCGACTGGACCCGTTCCGCAGAGAGGTCTACCGGGACGGCCGCTACGTGGCGCTGACCAGGAAGCAGTTCGCCGTGCTCGAAGTCCTCGTCGCTGCCGGAGGCGGTGTCGTCAGCGCCGAAGAACTCCTGGAACGCGCGTGGGACGAGAACGCCGACCCGTTCACCAACGCCGTGCGCATCACCGTCTCGGCACTGCGCAAGCGCCTCGGCGAACCCTGGATCATCGCCACCGTGCCAGGGGCCGGCTACCGCATCGACACCCAACCGGAGGCCGGACACGAGGGAGGCGAGCGTGGATAGGGCACCCGGGTTGAGCGTTCGCGCCAAACTCACCCTCAGCTACGCCGGATTCCTCATGCTCGCCGGCGCCCTGCTGCTCGCGGCGGTGTGGGTGTTCCTCCTGCGCCATGTCCCCAACCGTGCGATGCTCATCAACCCCGATGACAAGCCCACAGGCGGTGTTTTTCCCGTCCGGTCCGCCCTCCTGGACGTGTTCGCTCCGAGGGCAGCCGCAGTCCTGGCGTTACTGCTGGTGTTCGGCCTCCTGGGAGGGTGGATACTCGCTGGCCGGATGCTCGCCCCGCTGACCGGCATCACGGGCGCCACACGCATGGCCACGAACGGATCTCTCTCGCACCGGATCCGGCTACCAGGCCGCAAAGACGAGTTCCGCGAACTGGCCGACGCCTTCGACGTGATGCTCGCACGGCTCGAAGCACACGTCGCCGAACAGCAGAGATTCGCAGCCAACGCCTCCCACGAGTTGCGCACCCCGCTGGCGATCTCGAAGGCGCTTCTCGACGTGGCCCGCACCGATCCGAACCACGACGCCGGCGCACTCATCGACCGCCTCCACGCCGTCAACGCCCGAGCGATCAACCTCACCGAAGCACTGCTCCTGCTCAGCCGCGCCGACCAGAGGTCCTTCACCCGAGAACCTGTCGACCTGTCTCTCCTCGTGGAAGAGGCCACCGAAACACTTCTCCCTCTCGCGGAAAAGCACGGCGTCACCATGAAGACCGCCGGTGACATCACCCCCACGATCGGATCGCCGGCGCTCCTGCTGCAGCTGACCACGAACCTCGTGCACAACGCGATCGTCCACAACCTGCCCGAACAGGGCACCGTGTGGGTCAATACCGGCGTCCGCCCCAAGACGGTGGTGCTCACTGTCGAGAACACCGGCGAGAAGCTCAGTCCAGAGCTGATGTCGACACTCACCGAACCATTCCAGCGCGGCGCCGAGCGCATACACGCCGACCACTCAGGCGTCGGCCTCGGCCTGGCCATCGTCAAGACCATCACGCACGCGCACGACGGAACCCTCACCCTCACCCCGCGCTCCGCCGGTGGGATCCACATCACTGTGGAACTACCCGTGACAACCGCGCGCGCTGACAGGTAGCGAATCAGGGAATTGATGCGGCGCAGCTATGAGTCGTTCGGGGTTCCCTGGGGACTCCGACTGCGCCGAGTTGGGTGGAGCCGAGTTGCTGCGTCATGGCGCCGCCCCAGCCGCCCGGTGAGCGTGACCGCACCGGTCGATGCCGTGTCGCGTCATCAGCCGGGATGCCTGCGGCAGGGCCGCCTCCGCTGAGGCCGTCAGCGCGGGCCCGACAACCGGTCCGCTTCGGCGGTGCGCGCCCGGGCGAATGGACCCGCCCCGTTGGCTGACGGTGCGTCGATAAGACCTTTGGAACCGCCGCGCGGGCCCCCGGTTCAGCGGTGTGTGCCGTATCACGCCCTCAATGGGCGCCCAAGTTGTGCGCATCACAGCGGAAATGTCCATTTGGCCTCCATGCTCGACCGGGATGGCGACTCCCGCAGTGGAGCCCATCGGCATGGGCGCGAAGTCGCACAGCAGCCCATGACTCAGTCCTCGTGACGTTCCTCCTTGTTCCCTCGGAAAGGTGCCCACCATGGCCGCTTATCTCTGCCCTCCTGCCGTGATACACGGCGAGCACACCGTCGAGACCAGCCAGATCGTGGCGGAGGTGCGCGACCGGCACCCGCACGCGGCGTGGGCGCCGCGGATCGACGGCATCGCGGCCAGTACGGGCATCGAGACCCGTGGGTGGATGCTGCCGCTGGAGACCGCCGTCGCGCCCGGCAACGGCAACGCCCTGCGCGCGGTCGGCGTCGGGCCCGCCCAAGAGGCGCTGGCACGCGACGGGTTCACCCAGCAGGACGTGGACCGCGTGATCGCCGCCCTCGAGGCGATACCCGCGCCGCAGACCGTCCAGGAGCGCACCGCGCCGGCCTGGGAGGCCGTGCAGGCCTACGGGGAGCACGCGGCGCGCGGTGCCCTGCAGACAGCCGGGCTGGACGTCGCGGACGTCGACTGCCTGATCACCAGTCACTCCACCACCCCGGCGCTGCCGGGTCTGGACATCGCCCTGACCAACAGGCTCGATCTCCGCGATGACGTGATGCTGCTGCCGGCCACGCAGTGGGCCTGTATCGCGGGGACCCGCTCCCTGGCCCTGGCGGCGGATCTCGTGGCCGCGGACCCCGATCGGGTGGTCCTGGTCGTGATCGCGGAGGCACTGAGCACGACCTACCAGCCCGCGGACGACACCATCGAGTCCCTGATCGTCCGGTTGCTGTTCGCGGACACCGCGGTCGCCGCGGTGGTCACGGGACGCCCGAGACGCGAGTCGGTGCTGCGGCTGGATTCCGCCTGGCACCACACCCTGCCCGGCACCCAGGACCTGCACCGCCTGGAGACGCGGGCGGACGGCAACCACTTCGTGATGGACCGGCGCGGGCCGCGCGCCGTACAGGAGACGGTCACCGCGATGTGGGAGTGGCTGCGCGTCCGTTACCAGGACGACCCCGACTCCTGGCACCCCGACGTGCTGCTCGCACACCCCGGCGGGACCCGGGTGCTGGAGTACATGGAGCAGACGATGCCCGACGCATGGCCGTCGGGGCTGCTGGACTACAGCCGGGACAGCTACACCAGCGGCAACCGCGGAGGCGCCGCCGTGTTCGACATCCTCAGGCGGGCGCACGACGCCGGGCAGAAGCCGGGCAGTCGCGCCGTCCTGTACGCGGCGGCACCGGGCCTCACCGCCACCGCCCTGGAGGGGGAGTGGCTGTAGTGCCGGCCCCCGCCCTCCGTTCGGGCAGGCAGGCCGGCCGCGTCACCGGTCATGCCATCGGTACCGCCGAGGGCGCCGTCCGGAAAGTCGGTGGCACCGGCTGACGCACCCGCCTTCCTGCCACCGCCGCACTCGTGTACGCCGGCCGCGCCCCGCCCGCGGCCGCGTCACCGTGCGACTTCCGCCCAGACCACCTTGCCGGTGTCCGTCCACCGCACTCCCCACCGGGTGGTGAGCCTGTGCACGATGTGCAGGCCACGCCCGCCGTCGTCGAGGAGGCCGCCCCGGTTCAGACGCGGCCTGCCGTTGCCGGTGTCGCCCACCTCGCACAGCAGGCCGTGACCGGTCCTGATCAGTCGTACGGTGATGGGACCGGCGGCAAAGAGCACCGCGTTCGTGACCAGCTCGTCGACCAGCAGCGGCACGTCGTCCCGGGTGTCGCCCTTGGTGTCCCACCCCCGCAGCAGCGCGCCGACGTACGCGCGGGCACGGGCGGGCGCGTCATAGCGGGCCGGCAGCCGCCAGGTCGCGGTGTCCCCCTTGCGGTAGCCGATCATGCGCGCGAGCAGCAGGGTCACGTCGTCGCGCTGGCGCATGGGCGCCACCGCGGATACGACGTGCCGTGCGGCCTGCTGCAGGGCGTCCCAGGGGTGCACCGTGGACACGGCGTCCGCCAGCCTGCTGATGCCCTCGTCGATCGACAGCGCCGGATCCTCCACCAGGCCGTCGGTGTAGAGGGCGAGCAGGGAGCCCGGGGGCGCGGCGAACGTGTGCACCTCGAACGGCTCCCGCAGCGCGAACTCGGCTCCCAGGCCCGGGTGAGGGCGGACCGCGAGCGGGCCCGCGTGCCCGTTCGGAAGCGCCAGGATCGGGGGGAGGTGGCCGGCGCTGGAGAGCGACACGTGGTGGCTGACCGGGTCGTAGAGGGCGATGCAGCAGGTGGAGCCGAGGGCGCTGTAGCCGGCCACCAGCCCGGACCCCGCGTCGTCCAGCAGCGACACGGTCTCGTCCAGGTGCTCCAGCACCTCGTCGGGTGCCAGCCCCGCGGACAGCAGCGCGCGGGCCTCCATGCTCAGCTGGCCCATGGTTGCCGCGGCTCCCAGGCCGTGCCCGACGACGTCACCGACCACCAGCGCGGTACGGCCGTCCGGCAGCGGAAAGCTGTTCACCCAGTCGCCCCCGACGCCCGCGCTGTCGGGGGTGGCGGGCTGGTAGACGCTGGCGATCTCCATGGTGTGGCCACCGCTCCGGGGCAGCAGCCGGCGCTGCAGCGCCAGCACCTGCGTGTGCTCGCGCTGGTGCTGACGGGCCAGGTCGACGTGATGGGCGGTCCTGGCCACCAGTTCCTGGAGGTCGAACAACTCGCTGTCGCGGAAGGGACAGTCCGCCCGTCGCCAGATCTCCGCCACGCCCAGTACGACGGGCGGCGGGCCGTGCAGGACCAGCGGTATGCACGCCATGCTCGCCGACCGGTCACCGGGCACCAGGGCGCGGATCACTCGCGGACTGCCCAGCAGCCGCTCGACCGCCTCCCGGTCGGGTATGACGACGGCCTGGGGGGCATCGTCCCGTCCCACCGTCTGCGCCAGCAGGCGACTCGCGTCGGTCGGAAGATCGTCGCCCGGAGTCACGTAACCCTCGGGCCACACCCGGTCCGGCACCAGGGCTGCCCGCCGTAGCCGGACGCGCCGCTGTGCCTGCTCGGTGACTCCCTCGCCCGTCCACACGGCGAAGTCGAGGTCGACGGCGGCCACTTCTCCCCAGGCCAGCAGGGACTCCGCCAGCGACTGCGCGGTCTCGCCGATGTCCAGCGAGGTGCCGATCGCGGTCTCGGCGGCGTACAGGTGCAGCCTCCTGGCCATGGCGATCACGGAGACGGTCAAGCCCTCCTGAGGAACCGCGGCCGGCAGAATGCTCAGCGAGACCACCAGCTCCGACCCGTCACCGCGCCGCAGGCGCTGGATCCGGGCGACGTGCGCCTCGCCGGTCTCCAGGACCTGCCGCAACCGCCGTGTGACCGTCGGTACGTCCCTGGGGGGCAGGAGAGCGGCGAAAGGGCTCCCGGCCCTGACGTCCAGACCCGCGAATATGGGGGCTTCCAGATTGCAGCGGGTGATTCTCAGACCCCTGTCCAGGACGACCACGCCGAGAATCTGATCCTGACGGTCGGCTGCCGGGTTGTCGGACACACGTCGGCGGGTGGTGCGTTCGCCCTGCCCGTTGGCAGGACCGGCCGCCGCTGCCGCTGAGCCGCGCGGGACGTAGCGCCCCAGCGCGCTGCTGACCAGGTCGAACGGCGATGAGGACGAGGGGGAGGGCGTGGAGTCCATGGGGCTCTCTCAGCGGTTCCCGGCACAGTACCGGGGCTGTACTCGGACTCGTGCGACGGGGACCCGACATCCCTGACCGCACACCTCATTGAATAACACCGGGGGGCGCTTCGCCCACATCAGCGGATCGCGCGGTGAACGCTGACAGGGAGGGAATGCCGGGGCCGACGGGGCCGTGCTCCCACGAACAGGGGGCGAGGCGGTCTGACCGCGCGCCTGATGCGTGCATTGGGTGCCGGCGTCCGTCCCGGCGGTCATTGGCCGGGGCCCCTTGCTGAGCCGAAGCACGATAGTTGTCACAAAGGCACACTTGGTGTCACCGCGCCGTCGAAGCACAAGGCGCACGGATCGAGGGGATGGGCACGGGCCCTGTATCCCTGTCCGGCGCAGGCGGGCGGGCCGGTGGGGTGCGCTCGAACAAGCAGCCGCCTTGTCCTCGCGGGCATGTCTTACGAGGAGGAAGGACCGCGTCCGGCCGACGTACTGCGCACGGTGCCTTCGACGCCGTCGTCACGACCATCACCGATGAGCGGTCGTGGCTGTCGACCGGCTGTGCCGGCTGGGCGGCGCGCGATCTTGTCTTCCACTGCCTGAGCGACGCGCAACGCGGCCTGGTGGCGCTGCACACGCCTGCCGGACGGACGCCGGACCGTGACGCGGTCACCTATTGGGAGGATTGGCGCCCGGACCCCCTGGGCGCGGCCAACGGTCGGAGGTTCACTCGCGCCGTCGCCAGTATGTTCCTGCGTATCGATCAGCTGTTCGAGCTGTATTCGCGGACCGCGGCCGCCGTGGTGAACGCCGCGGCCAGTGCCGCGCCCGACCAGCCCGTTGCCACCCAGGGCCACATGCTGAATGCCGGCGATCTGATCCGCACGCCGGCCGTCGAGGCGACGATCCACCATCTCGACCTCGTCGTGTCGCTCCCTGACGCACCAGGCCCCTCGAGGGAAGGGCTTGGCCAAGCGTGCCGCACGCTGGACGGGCTGCTGGGCCGCCCGGTGCCGGTGCCGTGGGACGACGCGCAGTACGCACGCGTGGCGACCGGGCGCGCGCCGTTGTCGGATACCGACCGAGATCGCTTGGGTGCGGACGCCGCCCGATTCCCCCTGTTCGCATAGCCACCCGCCCACAGCCCTCCGGACAGGCTGACCGCCGTCGGCAGACCGGCCGGGAAAGGGCAGACCGGCCGGGAAAGGATAGACCGGCCGGGAAAGGAGAGACTGCAAAAAGGCTGTCGGCGACAAGCCGCGTGCCTCATCGGTGACAGCCGGCTTGCTTCAGACGATCCCAACGGCCGGCTCACCCCATCCCGAAGGTGACAGCTACCGTGCTTCGGCTCACTTGCGGCCGGTCGGTTCAGGTACGGACGCCTGTGCGAAGATCACGGCGTGAAGGATCTACGCTTCCGTCTCGCTGAGGAGGCCGACCTTGCCTCTGTCCTGCGTCTGCGCGACGACGCAGCCCGCTGGATGCTTGCCCAGGGCGTCACTGGTCAGTGGCGGCCCGGTGAGCTGGGCGAGGACCACTTCCGCCGGATCATGCAGAACGGGGAGGTGTGGCTCGCGGAGGCCGGTGATCGTGTGGTCGGGGCCTGGGAGCTGTGGTGGGAGGACGAGGACGCCTGGGGTCCACAGTCGCCGACGGCCGGCTATGTGCACCGGCTGATGGTGGACCACAACAGGGTCCTGCCCGGGACAGGGCGGCAGCTTCTGCGAGACGCGGAGCGCCGTGTGGCCGAGGTCGGCCGACCGTTGGTACGTCTGGACTGCCTGGCCGGCAACGCACGCCTGAACGCGTACTACCTCGACGCCGGCTATCAGGGTGTCGGACGCAAGGAGGGCAAGCCGCAGCCGGACGGTACGGTCAAGTCGTTCACACTTCTCGAAAAGTCCGTACGGGACGGAAGCGAATAGGCAACTCCCGCCCTCGTCGTGGTCGGACCGAAACGGCGGGACGGCCCTGGCCGCCTCGGTGCAGTCCACCGTCACCGAACGTCCTGGACCGACTCTCCGTACCGCTCCCATGGGATGCTCGCCCACGCGTGAAACAGGCAGACACCAGGACCAGAGGGGACCGCCTCATGCCGATCCGGGGTGTACTTTTCGACGTGGACGACACCCTGTTCGACTACTCGGCCTCCGAAGAATCCGGCGTGCTCGCCCACCTGCAGGCGGAAGGACTGCTCGACCATTTCCCCGACTCCGCCACGGCACTCGCGCTCTGGCGGAACATCATGGAGAGGCAGTACGCCCGCTTCCTCAAGGGTGAACTCACCTTCACCGGACAGCAGCGCGAACGCACCCGGGAATTCCTCTCCCACATCGGACGGACCTCGCACACGGACCTGTCGGACCACGAAGCCTCCGCCTGGTTCGCCGGATACCAAACCCACCGCGACGCCGCCTGGGCGGCGTTCCCCGACGCCGAGCCCGTCCTCAGGAAACTCGCCCCCGACTACCGCCTCGGCATCGTCTCCAACTCCTCCGCTGACCACCAGCGTCACAAGCTCGACGCCATAGGGCTCCTGCCCTACTTCGGCGGCACGCTCATCTGCTCCGACCAGCACGGCGCGGCCAAGCCCGCCCCGAGCATCTTCCTCGCCGGCTGCTCGTCCCTGGGCCTCCAGCCGCACGAAGTGGCCTACATCGGAGACAAGTACACGCTCGACGCGGTGGGAGCCCACGGAGCAGGGCTGCACGCCTACTGGCTCGACCGGGCCAACACCAGCGCCGACACGGACATCGGCAACGGCATCCGCGTCATCCGCTCCCTCGGCGAACTCCCAGCCGCCCTCACCGGCTGACGACGTGGGTGTGCGATGCGGGGCCGTCCTTGCGCGCGGAGGGATGGTGCCGCTGCGGACACCCACCTCGAGCGCTCCGCGGTACCCGCCTCGCCGACCGCGGACCGATGGCCGAGCGGGCAGCCCACTGAACACCGCACCTGGGATATGCGATTGCCGCCCTGCGGGCACGCTGACATCATGCGGGCGTGACCACTGCTGGAGCGTGCTGGACTTCTTCGTCGATCTCGTCAGGCCCCGCCAGGTCTTGTTCGTCGTCCTCACACCCGGCATGCCGAGATGAATCGCGAATTCGGCGATGTCGGCTGGCGGTTCGACACCGCCGCACTCACCCCGGCCGAACCGCCGATCGCATCGTGCGCGAAACAAGCCGCCGCGCCTTCGTGAACTGACGGCGGTTCGACCGCGGAGGGAGGCTGTCCACTGGCGGGGGCACATGGCACACGTGGGCCGGGACATGTGTGCTTTTGAGGGGCGAACATTGGATGAGGATCATGACTGGTGTGACGCGCGTGGGGAGCCGGGAGGACGTGGAAGAGGCGGGACGCCCGCTCGCCTTGGTCACGGGGGCGGGGCGTTCGGCGGGGATCGCGGCGTCCGTGGTACTGAATCTGGCCCGGGCCGGGTGGGACGTGGCCTTCACCTACTGGACTCCGTATGACGCGCGCATGCAGTGGGGCGTGGAGCGGGGTGCGCCCGAAGAGTTGCGGGAGAAGGCGGCTTCCCATGGGGCGAGAACGCTTGCGGTCGAGGCCGACCTGAGCGACCCGGCCGTGCCGGCTCAGCTCTTCGACAGCGTCGAGCACGAGTTGGGGAACGTCACCGCGCTGGTGCTCTGCCATTGCGAGTCGGTCGACTCCGGCTTGCTGGACACCACGGTGGAGAGCTTCGACCTGCACTTCGCGGTCAATACGCGGGCGACCTGGCTGCTGATCCGGGAGTACGGACTGCGGTTTCGCGGACAGCACGGCAGGGGGCGCGTCGTCAGCCTGACCAGCGACCACACGGCCGGCAACCTCCCGTACGGAGCAAGCAAGGGAGCGATGGACCGGATCACGCTGGCCGCCGCCAGGGAACTCGCCGACCTGGGAGTGACCTGCAACGCGATCAATCCGGGACCGACGGACACCGGATGGATGACTGAGGAGCAGAAGCGGGACATGATCCGCTTGACCCCCCTGGGACGCCTCGGTGTGCCGCAGGACTGCGCGAACCTCGTCTCGTTTCTCTGCTCGGCAGAGGGCGGATGGATCAACGGACAGCTT
The DNA here is from genome assembly GCA_000720805.1 of Streptomyces violaceoruber. Classification (GTDB taxonomy): domain Bacteria; phylum Actinomycetota; class Actinomycetes; order Streptomycetales; family Streptomycetaceae; genus Streptomyces; species Streptomyces cellulosae_A. Next base: position 38,570 of record JODI01000060.1, on the reverse strand, counting down.
CTCCACAGCAACGGCGGCCTCGGGTAGCCAGGCGTGCGGGACAGGCATGTACATCCATGGCCGGCGACGCCGACGGCGGGGTGCCGTCGGCGAGTCGGCGCCGTACAACACGGGTCCTGTGGCCGACCGCGTGTGCACTTACTCTCCGGAAGTGCCACCGTTGACGTACGGTACAGGTATGGGAGTAAGTGAGAGCACGACCGTCGACCGTGTACGCAGCGCCGGCGACGTCGGGATGTGCCCGCACCGCGTCGCCATGGAGCACGTCACCAGCCGCTGGGGCACGTTGGTTCTGATCGCGCTGCTGGACCGCTCGTACCGCTTCAGTGAACTGCGCCGGGAGATCGGCCAGGTCAGCGAGAAGATGTTGACCCAGACCCTGCAGACCCTGGAGCGTGACGGCCTGGTCCACCGCGACGCGAAGCCCGTGATCCCACCCCGCGTGGACTACTCCCTCACCGACCTCGGACGGGAGGCCGCCGAACAGGTCCGTGCCCTCGCGCAGTGGACGGAGCGGCGGATGGCGGCGATCCAGAAGGCGCGCGAGGAGTACGACGCGGCGAAGGCGTGACTCTGACGGTCCCCCCCCGCGCGGCAGGTGCCTCCCCTTGGGCTCTTCGCGGCCCTGCGCGAGGGCTGCCGGCCTCGGGCTCACCTGACACGCGGGCTTGCGGGAACGCGGGTGGGTGGCGCATGACCCGGGCAAACGGGGTTACTCCGGACCTTATGGTGCGGACATCGAAATCTGATCACGACACCGGGACGGAGCCGGCACCCGCCCGGCACCGATCGCCCGGTCCGGATGAGCAGGTGGAACGGCGGGCACCGGACCAACCGACCGAGTTGCCCAAGCAGTCCTGGGTGGCGGTGCTCAAGGGGACGGTGAAGGAGTTCAAGGCCGACGAACTCACCGACCGGGCCGCGGCGCTGACGTACTACGGCGTGCTGTCGCTGTTCCCGGGCCTGCTGGTGCTGGTGTCGCTGCTGGGCGTGACCGGCCGCTCGGCCAGTCAGCAGGTTCTCGACAACCTCCAGAAACTGGCTCCGGGCTCGGCTCGGAACATCCTCCGCGACGCGGTGGTGCAGTTGCAGGGGCGGGGTGGCGTCGGCTCCATCATGGCGGTCGTGGGCCTGATACTGGCGGTGTGGTCGGCCTCCGGCTACATCGCGGCCTTCATCCGCAGCGCGAACGCCGTGTACGACATACCCGAGGGACGGCCGGTGTGGAAGCTGCTGCCGGTCCGCGTGGGGGTGACGGTCGCCCTGCTGGTACTCGCGGTGGTCAGCGCGCTGATCGTGGTGTTCACCGGCGGTCTCGCCCGTCAGGCGGGCGGGGCGCTCGGGATCGGGGACATGGCGCTGACGGTCTGGGCGATCGCGAAGTGGCCGGTGCTGGTGGTCCTGGTCACGATCATGATCGCGCTCCTGTACTGGGCGGCGCCGAACGTGAGCGGGCGCGGCTTCAGGTGGATCACCCCGGGCAGTGTCCTCGCGCTGGTGATCTGGCTGATCGCGTCGGCCGGCTTCGCCTTCTACGTGGCGAACTTCGGCTCCTACAACAAGACCTACGGCACCCTCGCCGGCGTGATCATCTTCCTGGTGTGGCTGTGGATCAGCAATATCGCGATCCTGCTGGGCCTGGAGTTCGACGCGGAGCTGGCGCGGCAGCGTGCCGTCGCCGGCGGCATGGCCGACGACGAGGAGCTCTACGTCCCGCCCCGCGACACCCAGGCCTGGAGCGAGGATGACCGCCGCCGTCTGGAATGAGACAGCCGATGCCGGCGTGCGGGCCGCCGATGCTTGGACTGCTCCAGGCGTTAGGGGCTGATCCATCGGGGAAACCGCAGGTTATGACGGTGAGGACGACTCTGCGGGCTCTGCACGGCGGCGACCACCGACTCGCGCGGCGGGTGGCGTCCTGGCGGTCGGCGGGCGCTCGGCGGGTACTGCCCGTCGTGGCGGAGGCGGCCGAGCACACCAAGTTGTGGTGGGGTGCCGCGGTCCTCATGGCGGTGGCCGGCGGGTGGCGGGGGCGCCGGGCCGCGGCGTCGGGCGTGGCGAGCATGGCACTCGCGATGACGCTGTCCAACGCGGTCGTCAAGCACCTGTGGGAACGCCGCCGGCCGCCGGAGGAATGGCTCCCGCGGGAGAAGGACAGCGAGCGCCCCGACTCCTCGTCCTTCCCGTCCGGCCACACCGCGGCCGCCGTAGGCTTCACCGCCGCGGTCTGCACGGTGTGGCCGTCGGCGGGCGCGGTGTGCGCCGTGCCGACGCTGATGGTGGCCGGCGAACGGGTGTACACCGGCGCGCACTACCCGTCCGACGTCGCGGTCGGCGCGGCGATCGGCCTGACGACCACGGCCCTCGTACGGCGAGCCCCGCATCTGGCACTCCGGGTACTGACCTGAACCGCACTGCGGCCGTGATGCGCGTCGCGGCGAGACCCGCGCCACCGCCGTGATGCGCACGACGGCCTGCCCCGCGCCACCGCCGTAATCCGTATGACGGCCTGACCCGCCCCATCGACCGTGCCGAGCGCGGCCGATCCGATCACGAGCGGGCCTTCCGCGCCACCGCCGTTCCCGCCCGCAACGCGGCGACGGGGTCCGCCGCCACGTCCAGCTCGATGAGGATGATGTCCGCGCCGGGGGTCGGCGTCATCGCGTCGGCCCATCCCTGCCAGTCCACGATGCCGCTGCCCAGCTCGGTCATGTAGGGCTGCTGCTGGGCGTAGATCGTGTCGTCGACGGTGAGGTGCACGTCGATCGGTCCGACCGCGTCCTTCCAGTGCGCCAGCGCGATCCGAGGAGCGTGGCGACGCGCGACGGCGACCGGGTCGCCGCCGCCGAGGGCGATATGGCAGGAGTCGGGGCACAGCCACACATAGCGCGGGTCGGTCAGGGCCATGAAAAGGTCGATGTCCCGCTCGTACCAGAGCGTGCTGTGGGACTCCGTGTGGAAGGCGAGCTTCACCCCGTGCCGGGTGACCGCCTCGCCCACCACGTGCGCGATGTCGGCCATGCGGGCCATGTACGCCGCGTCGACGAAGAACGGCGGGAGCGTCCCGAACGTCGTCCGCATGGGCAGGCCGGTCACGAGGAGCTCCGCGCCCACCTCGGCGAGAAAGGCCGCACGTCGCTCCGCGTCGGCGACGATGGCGGGCAGGCTGTCACCGCGGCGCCAGTCCGGGGCGTCACTGCCGGCGATGAAGGCGCTCACGACGGACAGGCCGCGCGCGTCAAGCTCCCGCCGGAAGGAGGCGGCGCTGCCGAAGGCGCTGCGGACCGAGTCGAGGTCGCCGGGCGCGAAGGTCAGCTCGATACCGGTGACGGCGGTCTCGGCCAGCGCGTCCATCACCCGCTCCCAGAAACGCCGGGGATGCCGCACGGCCCAGTCGCGGACGGCGTCGGCGGAGTCGAGGTCCCAGAAACCCGGGTGGTAGAAGGTGACGACGTCCGTGGCGAAGCGCGGTGTCACTCGGCACCTCCGCGGGCGTTGTAGACGACGACGCCGTCCGCACCGTCCACGGCCTCGCGGTAGCCGCGGAACACGGCGAGTGCCTCGTCCCGGAGCACATCCCCCACGACCTCGATGCCGCGTGCTTCGAACTGCTCGGCCCAGTCCGCGCCGAGCGGACCCTCGTCGAACGTGGTGATCTCCTCCAGCTCCGGGCCCTCGCCGGCGACCACGAGGCCGCGCACCCCGGACCACATGGTCGCGCCGTAACACTGGACGCACGGACGCCAGTTCACGACCAGTTCGTGCGCGGGCATCCCCTCGCCGCCGAGGTCCCAGCCGCCGGTCGCCGTCTGGGCCAGGCCCAGTGCGACGACCTCGGCGTGCGCGCTGGAGACGCCGGAGGCGAGCACGACGTTCACCCCGACCGAGACGATCCGGCCGGTGTCCCGCTCGGCGACGAGGGCCGCGAACGGACCGCCGTTGCCCTCACGCCAGTTGCGGTCGGCGAGCCGGTGCACGAGCCGCATCCGCTCGTCGCGGCCGGTCAGGACGGCGGGCACGTCGGCCAGCTCGTCGTCGATCCACGCGGGCAACGCCACGTGGTATTCCTTCGCGAGGTCGATCACGTTCTCCAGCTTTCTCTCAGTGCGCGGCGAGCGCGCTGCTGCGGGCGGCCACGGCACGCGCGGTCCGGACGGCGGTCACCGCTCCGGTCAGGGTGACGTTGGCGGCCATCGCGGTAGGGATGACGCCGTTGCCGGCGAGGTACAGGTTGTCGTAGCCCCACACCCGGCCCTGCGGATCGCACACGCTGGTGCCGTCGTCGGCGGCACCGGCCCGGACGGTGCCGGTCAGGTGCAGAGACGAGCCGGGTGGCAGCAGCGCGCGTTCGGTCGCGGGGTCGAACGGGCCGAACTCCTCGGCGAGGGACCGGACTTCGTCCAGTGCCCGCCCGATCAGCGCGCGGTCGGCGTCGGAGTAGCCGAACTCCACGCCGATCCGCGGCATCCCGGCGAGGTCGGTCTCCGTCTCCGAGAACACCAGCCGGTTCTCGGGGCGGGACTCGACGGGGACGTACAGCGAGAGGCCCACCGAGTGGGCGAGGGGGCGGCCGTCCTCGTCCAGATAGGTGCGGTTCATGATCTGGCCGTGGAAGGGCTGGGCCGTCCCGTTGTGGGGCAGCCACAGCGAGTCCGTGCTGAACTCGCCGTCGCGCGGCAGGGGGAGGGCGTCGAGGCCGAGGCCGAACCGGTCGAGGTCGAGCAGCACCCGGGCGGTGACGAAGGCGTGCTCGTTGAGGTGGCGGCCCAGTGCCGGCGGCCGGATGCCGGAGGCGAACAGCAGTTGCGGGGTGCGCAGCGCGTCGGCGCACACCACCACCGAGTCGGCGCGGAGTTCGTACTCGGAGGGCTCGGAGGGCTCGGTGCAGTCGGCGACGCGGCGCAGCCGGACGCCGGTGACGCGCTCGCCGGAGACGACGAGGGACGTCGCCAGCGTGCCCGTCAGCAGGGTGAAGGCCGCGTCGCCGCCCGCTGCGATCGCGGGGAAGACCGTACCCGGTGCCGTGCGGGGAAGAGGGCCGGACGGTGTCGGGGTGACGGCCATCGGCATCGGCTGGGGCTCGCGGTCGCCGGGCCCGATGCCGTCGTAGTGGCGCCGCAGGACGTCGAGGACCAGTCGGCCGACCTCGGTCGGACCGATCGCGGCCGGGGTGACCGCGAGCAGGGCGCGTGCGGTGTCCAGGTCCGCGGCCCAGCGGTCCGGGTCGCCGAAGTCGAACACCTCGTCCCCGGCGGGCCACGGGGTCGCGGCCGTCCAGTGCACGCCCATGCCGCCCGCGTTCCACGCGAGCGCCGTCGCCGGCATGGCCTCGGCGTCCTCGCCGAAGGCGAGCGCGTGGAACATGCCCGGCGTCAGACCGGTGAGGCTGTCCGGGACCTCGCGCACCACCTCGGCTCCCGTGTACATGCCCTGGACACCGGTGCCGACCTGTTCGTTGTACCGCGACCACAGCACCGGGTCGTCGACGTCATGGAGGTGCACCCCGGGGGCGGCGCCGATCGCGCTGCCACCGTCGACCATGGTGATCCTGAGCGCCGGATCGCTCTCGCGCAGCAGCCGGGCCACGACGGACCCCATGATGCCGCTGCCGACCACGAGGACGTCGGTGTGGGGAATGCCAGTCACGCCAGTCACGCCAGTCACGCCGGTTACGCCGGTCACGTCCGTCACGGAAAGACTCCTGTCTGGTGGCAGGGTGCGCGGGGGCGGTCCCGTGCCACGGGTGCTGATGTGGGGGTGGGTTCCGCTCGACGCCCGCTCACGGAGTGGGCACGAGCGGGCCGAACAACTCGGTGTCCATGCGGTCGAGGGCCAGCTTGACGGCGCCGACCAGCGGCGCGTCCCGGCCGAGTCCGGTGGCCCGCAACTCGACGGCGGGGGTGCGGGCCCGGTGCAGCGCCGCGCGTACCCGGGGCAGCAGTACGTCGGCCGCGTCCTCGAGTCCGCCGCCGAGCACGATGAGGGACGGCGCGACCGTCCACGACAGCATCGAGAGAATGGACGCGATGTTCTCCACGAACTCGTCGACCTCGGCGAGCGCGGCCCGCTCGCCGGCCCGGGCGGCGGCGAACCGGTCGAGGGCGAGGCTCCTGCGGTCCGGTTCCGGTGAGGTCAGTCCGGCCACCGGGAGGTTCTCCACCGAGCTGGCCGGGATCGACCGCGCCTCCACGATCTCGCCCGCGGCGCCGTCGAGACCCCGGTGGACGGCACCCCGTATGAGAATGCCGAGACCGGTCCGGTTGCCGAGGAGGGCCCAGACGACGTTGTCGTGGTCGCCTGCCACGCCGCGCCAACGCTCGCCCAGCGCACCGAGGTTGGAGTCGTTGTCCGCGAACCAGGGCACCCCGAGGCGCCGTGCGAGTTCTTCCGGCAGGTGCACGCCCTCCCAGTGCGTCGTGTGCACCAGGCGCCGTACGACTCCCTCGTCGTCGATCGCACCGCCGCTCGCGACCGCCCCGGCCCGCAGCCGGTCCGTCGATCCGCCCGCGTCATCGAGCGCCTCCCGCACCAGGGACGCCACGTCGTCGAGCGTGGACTGAGGGTCCTGGTAGGAGCGCAGGGGCCGGTGCGCCCGGCCGAGGATGCGGCCGCGTACGTCGGCGACGACCGCGGAGGCGTCCTGGGTGGTGATGCGGACGGCCGCCAACAGGGCGTGCTCGGCCCGCAGTTCGTACCGTCGGGCGGGACGGCCGGCGCAGCCGCTCGTCGGTACCCGCTCCAGTTCGCTCACCCAGCCGGCCTCGACGAGCGAGTCCAGGATGAGTTCGATGGTGCGCCGGGACAGACCGGCCTGCTCGGCGAGCGCGGTCAACGTGACCGGCCCGGCCGACACCGCGAGGGCGCGCAGGATGACGGAGGTGTTGACCCGTCGGACCGCGCTCTGGTTCATTCCGGCCATCAGCACGTCCTGGCCGCCTCGGGCCGTGTGGGTACGACGGGATCGAACACGCGGGTGGTGTCCGCGACGCGCGCTGCCCCGGGCCGCCCGTACTCGCGCGCCGGATCGCCGAGCACCCCGGCCGCCCGTGCCCAGGACGGCTCCTGGCCGCTGACGAAACCGGCCAGGTCGGCGTGCATGGCGGTGGCCAGGTCCGTGGGCGCGTTCGGGCCGAGGGCCTCGGTGACGCCCGGCGCGTCGAGGACGTCGAAGAAGAACGGGAGGTCGGCGCAGTGCGCGGCGCCGCCGAGCACGGGGGAGGGCCATTCGAAGGAGTACAGCCAGGTACCGGCGGCGGCGTCGCGGCGTGCGGCCGCCGCGCGCGGGCAGGCGGCGCGGAACAGGGTGTCGGTGACGCGGGTGCCGGCCGCGCGGCCGGCGGTGTCCTCCTCGGACTCGCCGTCTTCCGTGGCGTCGGGTGCCCCGCTGTCGAACTCGTCGCCCGTCGCGCCCATCAGCAGCGGTACGTCCCGCCCCCGGGCGGCGAGCCCGTCGGCGACCGGCACCGGCAGCAGGTCGTCACCGACGACCGGGCCGAGCATCAGCTGACCGACGCCCCGCTCGTCCCGCAGGTCGAGGACGGCGCGCTGGATACGCTCCACGGGGCAGCCGCCGAACCCGGCGCGTGTCGGCGGTACGCCGAGCCCGCGCCCGAGCTGCTCCAGGAAGCCGACGCCCCCGCTCCCCTCGAAGAAGCCGCCGGACAGACTGACCGCACGGTGGAAGCGGCCGTCGCCCGCCGGTGAGGACAGCAGGGCGAGTACCGCCGCGGCCCCGGCCGACTGACCGGCGATGGTGACCCGGTCCGGATCGCCCCCGAAGGCGGCGATGTTCTCCCGCACCCAGTCCAGAGCCAGCAGCAGGTCCCGCAGGCCGAGGTTGGTGGGCACGTCGTCCAGGACGGCGAACCCGTCGACGCCCAGCCGGTAGCCGACGGTGACGCACACGACGCCGTCCCGGGCGAAGGCACGGCCGTCGTACCAGGGACTGGCGGGGCTCCCGGCGAGGAAGGCGCCGCCGTGGATCCACACCAGGACGGGGAAGAGCCTGCGGTCTCCGGCCGGCGCCGGGGCGACGATGCCGAGGTTCAGCACGTCGTCGCCCGGCACCGACGGCTCCGGCACGGTGGTCGTCGCGAACAGGGGCACACGCTGGGAGGTGGCGCCGTGCCGGGAGGCGTCGTACGTCTCCGGGAACCGGCCGCGTCGGACCGGTGCCGCGAACCGCCGGGCGCCGACGGGGGCTTCGGCGTAAGGGATGCCGAGGAAGCGCCGTACCGGGCCGGTGCGGCGGCCGACGACCGTGCCGGCGGGGGAGTGGACGGTGACCGGTTCGCCGGGCGCGAGGAGTGAGTTCATCACGGTCACCGCATTCCCGTTCCGGCGACGCCCTGCACGAAGTACCGCTGCAGGAACAGGAAGAGCAGCAGCACCGGCAACATGACGACGATGGCGCCCGCGAGCATCAGGCCGTAGTCGGTGACATGGGCCGCCGCCTGGCTGGTGGCGGCCAGGCCCACCGGCAGCGTGTAACTGGACGTGCTCTGGGCGACGATCAGCGGCCAGATGAAGTTGTTCCAGGAGAACAGGAAGGACAGGATCGTGACCGTCGCGACCGCGGGACCGGCCAGCGGGAGGAAGATCCGGAAGAAGATCCGGAACTCGCCCGCCCCGTCGATGCGGGCCGCTTCCAGCAGTTCGTCGGGGATCGACAGCGCGTACTGCCGCATGATGAACACGCACATCGGCAGCGCCGCACCGGGCAGGGCGATCCCGGTGAGGGTGTCCGCCAGACGCAGGTCCACGGTGATCACGAACTGCGGGACGAACACCGCCGTGAAGGGCACCATCATCGCCGCCATGACCGCGCCGAACGCGATCCGCTTGCCCCCGAAGTCGAACTTCGCGAGCGCGTAGCCCGCGGCCGACGCGGCCACGATGTTGCCGGCCACCACGCCGAGCGCGACCACGACACTGTTCACCAGGAACCGGCCGAAGCCCTGGGTGCGGAACAGCCGCACGAAGTTGTCGAGGGTGGCGTGGGTGGGCAGCCAGGCACCGGGATCGGAGCGGATCTCGTCGAGGCCGCGCAGCGAGCCGGTGACCACCCAGAAGAACGGCAGCAGCGTGAGCAGCGCGCACAGCACCAGCGCGCCGTACAGCAACGGGCGGGCGACGGACCGGCGGCGTACGGCTACCCGGTCGGCGGCGGTCAGGTCCGCGTTCTCCAGCGCGGCGACGGCGGTCATGTGCGGGACCTCAGCAATCGGAACTGGACGGCACTCACCAGGGCCACGAGCAGGAGCGTCACGAAGGAGGCGGCCGAGGACGTACCGAACTCGCCGGCCCCGAACTGGTGGTAGGTGTACAGCGCCACCGACTCCGTGGAGCCCAGCGGGCCGCCGTTGGTGAGCAGGTACGGCTCGTCGAACACCTGGAGGTAGAAGACGGTCAGCAGCACCGACACCATGAGCGTGGTGGGCAGCAGCAACGGCAGGGTGATGTGCCGCAGTTGACGCCACCGGCCCGCCCCGTCGAGGGCCGCTGCCTCGTACACGTCACGGGGAACGGCCTGGAGACCGGCGAGGAACAGCACCATCGCGGTGCCGAAGTTGCGCCAGACGCCGAGCAGGATGACCACGGGCATCGCCAGGTTCGGGTCGTCCAGCCAGTTCGGTCCGGCGAAGCCGACGGCACCGAGCACCTTGTTGACGGTGCCGTTCGGATTGAAGGCGTACTGCCAGATGAGAGCGACCGCCACGACGTTCGTGACGACCGGCGCGAAGAACGCCGTACGGAACACGCCCCGCAGCCGTCGAATGCCCTGATTCAGTGCGAGTGCCAGAGCGAAGCCGACGCCCATGGTCAGCGGCACCCCCACGACCACGAACAGGCCGGTGTTGAGGATGTCCCGTACGAAGCTGTCGTCCTGGAACAGCCGGACGTAGTTGTCCAGGCCGGTGAAGTCTACGGCGAACGGATGCCGCAGGTCCGTGCCCCGCAGGTCGGTGAGGCTGAACCCGAGCGCGGCGACGGTGGGGACCGCCGTGTAGAGCAGGAAGACCAGCAGGAACGGGGTCAGGAAAAGCCAGGCGACCGCTGTGCGACGAGTGCTCCGGGGCCGGCGCGCCGGCCCCGGACTGAGGGTGGTGGTCATCCGCGGCTCACTTCGCGCCCGTGCCGAGGCTCGCGGCGTACGCCTGGACGTTCGCGGCGGCCTTCTCGGCGGTCTGTCTGCCCTTGGCCACCGCCTCCATCTCCTTGCCGAGCCGGGTCGCGACCTGCTGCCAGGTGCTCACCTGCGGGAACGCCCGGGTCTTCTTCAGCTGCGCCAGGAAGGCGTCCAGCAACGGCTGCCCGGCGATGGCGGGATCGCCCCAGGCCGAGATGACGGCCGGCAGTGAGCTGTACGCCTTGTACTGCGCGACCTGGGTGCTCGGTTTGGTGAGGTACCGCACGAATTTCCAGGACGCCTCCGAGTTCCCGCTGTCCGCGAGCACGCCCCAGGTGCCGCCCGCGGAGAAGGAGACACTGCCCGACGACCCGGCCGGCAGCGGGGCGGTGGCGACATGGGACGCCGTCCAGCCTTCCTTCTTCGCGGCGGTGTCGAGCTGGCCGACGACCCACGGGCCGGTGATCATCATGGCGGTCTTGCCGGACACGAAGTACGGCTGCGCGTCGAGGAACGTGGGCCCGGCGGTGTCGGCGGTGCCCGAGGTGAAGAACGACGCGTTGTAGCGCAGCGCGTCGGCCATCGCGGGACTGTCCAGGGTCCACTTGCCGTCGGAGGACAGCAGGGAGCCGCCCGCCTGCCAGGCGTACATCGCGACGTCCTGGCCGTTGAAGATGTCCCAGCCGATGTCGGCGCCGAGTCCGTGCCCGGCGCCGGCCCGCTGGAGCGCCTTCAGGAACGGCACCATGTCGTCCCACGTCCTCGGCGCCCCGACACCGGCCTTCTTGGCGAGGTCGGCGCGGTAGACCAGGGCGTACGTGTACGCGTACCAGGGCACCGTGTAGGCCACGTCGTCGACCACACCGGCGTCCCACAGGCTCTTGAAGAAGCTGCCCGGGTCCACGAGACCATCCGGCACGGGCTGCAGCACCGACTGGCCCAGGAACTGCGCCTGCGACTCGGGGAAGAACTGGGCGACATCGGGGCCCTTGCCCGCCGCGATCGCCGCCTGGAGTTTCGTGTAGTAGTCGGCGTTCGGGAGCAGCGTGAACTTCACGGTCACGTCCGGGTTCGCCGCCTTGAAGGGCTTGATGACCTTCTCCAGCACGTCGGCGTCGCCCTGGGCGGCCCACACGGTGACGGTGCCGGTGGCCGGGGAGGCGTCGATCGGCGTGGCGGAGGCTTTCGCGGCGGCGGTGTCACCGTCGCGCCCGCAGCCCGTCAGGCCGACGGTGCCGAGGGCGGCCATGCCGGCGGTCAGTCTGAGGGCGCCGCGTCGGGAGAGATTGGGCACTCGGAGCTCCTGTCTCATGAAGGCGCCATGGACAGGGGCTGATTTCCGGGGAAAGCAGCTTTTTCGGTCCGATGAACCCCACGGGGGTGATGGCGCCTTTGTGTCTGACAGCGACGTTAGGAATCCCGTGTTGCGGGGGCGTGGCACACCCGTCACGAATAATTTCGGAACTTGTAGCGAAATCGGTTCGCCCCGGTTCCCGCCTGAATATCACTGGGCGGACCGTCCCTGGGTCGGTACCGTGCGAAGCAGGACCGAGGGGGAGGTGGGGCGGTGCGTCCGGTGCTGCTGGTGGACGTGGACGGGCCGCTGAACCCGTACGCCGCAAGGCCGCACCGTCGGCCCGCGGGGTACGGCACGCACCGGCTGCTGACCCCTCGCTGGGAGGCCGCCGAGCGCTACCGACTGGCCCTGTGGGGACTGCCCGACGAGCGGGTGCGACCGCTACGGGTGTGGCTCAACCCCGACCACGGACCCGCGCTGGCCGCGCTGCCCTTCGACCTGGTGTGGGCCACCACCTGGGAGGAAGAGGCGAACACGTACATCGCGCCGGTCCTGGGGCTGCCCGCCCTGCCCTTCATCGCGTGGCGGGTGCCGCGGCCCGAGGCGCCCGGGGGCGGGCTGTTCTGGAAGACCCCGGAGGTCGTCGCCTGGGCGAAGGGCCGGCCGTTCGCCTGGGTCGACGACGAGATCACCGACGCGGACCGCGCCTGGGTGGACGCCCACCACGACGGCCCCGCCCTGCTGCACTGGATCGACCCCCGGATCGGCTTGGCGACCGACGACTTCGCGGTGCTGGGGGAGTGGGCGGCAGGCCTGGCCTGACGCCCGAACCCTCAGGGGCGCCGGGCCAGGTCCTGCGGTGAGGTCAGGCCGCCGGGGCCGGGTACGTGGGGTACTCCACGCCGGAGACGTGCTGGACGACGCGGATGACCTGGCAGGAGTAGCCGAACTCGTTGTCGTACCAGAGGTAGAGGATCGCGTTGTCGCCGTCGACCTTGGTCGCGCCCGCGTCGACGATCGAGGCGTGCCGGGAGCCGATGAAGTCGCTGGAGACCGCGTCCGGGGCCGTGGTGAAGTCGATCTGGCGCTTGAGCGGTGAGGTGAGCGAGACCTCGCGGAGGTGGTCGAGGACCTCCTCGCGGGTGGTCTCGCGGCCGAGCCGCAGGCTGAGGATCGCGATCGAGACGTCCGGCACCGGCACCCGGATCGAGCTGCCGGTGATCGGCGCCTCGAGGTCGGGCAGCGCCTTGGCGACGGCGGAGGCGGCACCGGTCTCGGTGATGACCATGTTGAGCGGCGCGGAACGGCCCCGGCGGTCGGCGCTGTGGTAGTTGTCCAGCAGGTTCTGGTCGTTGGTGAAGGAGTGGACGGTCTCCACATGGCCGCGCAGCACGCCGTACTCGTCCGCCATCGCCTTCAGCGGCGGCACGATCGCGTTGGTGGTGCAGGAGGCGCAGGACAGGATCTGCTCGTCCGCCTTGACCGTGTCGTGGTTGACGCCGTGCACGATGTTCGGGACGTCGCCCTTGCCGGGCGCGGTCAGCACGACCTTGTCGATGCCGGGACGCAGGTGCTGGGACAGGCCCTCGCGGTCGCGCCACCTGCCGGTGTTGTCGATGAGGATGGCGTCCTTGATGCCGTACGCCGTGTAGTCGACCTCCGACGGGTCGTTCGCGTGGATCACCCTGATCTCGTTGCCGTTGGCGACGATCGTGCTGTTCGCCTCGTCGACGGTGATCGTCCCCTGGAACTGGCCGTGGATGGAGTCCCGGCGCAGCAGCGAGGCGCGCTTGACGAGGTCCCCGTCGGCGCGTCCGCCGCCGCGCACCACGATGGCCCGCAGCCGCAGGCCGTTGCCGGAGCCGGTCTTCTCGATCAACAGGCGGGCGACGAGACGCCCGATGCGGCCGAAGCCGTAGAGGACGACGTCACGCGGCTCACGGCGCTCGATCCGGTCCGTGCCCGTCGCGCCGGCGACCGCCTCGGCGGTGAACTCCTCCACCGACAGGCCGCGGTCGTCGCTCCGGTAGGTCGCGGCGAGCATGCCGATGTCGATCTGGGACGGGCCGAGGTCCAGGGTGGTGAGGGTCCGCAGGAACGGCAGGGTCTCGGTGACCGACAGTTCCTCGCCGGCTATCTGGCGGGCGAAGCGGTGGGTCTTGAGGATGCTCACCACCGACTTGTTCACCAGCGAGCGGCTGTGCAGCAGGACGGTCACGTCCCGCTCGCGGTGCAGCTTTCCGATGAGGGGGATCATCGACTCCGCGATCTCCTCGCGGGTCTTCCAGTTGGTGAACGAGTCGTCCTTGACAGTCACGGGTATCTCTTTCGAGCTAGGTGGCGCTCATATGCTAAACCTCTCGGTCGAGGGGTCCCGCACAGGGGTTGAACCGTCTGTTAACTCCTGGGGCCACCATGAATGCTCTGGGCAGGGTCGGGTACGCGACCAGAACCGCTTCCGGGGCGATCTTGTCCCGGGCGGCTCGCACTACCGCCGCTACCAGGGGAAACAGTCATGGATACACCCGCGTACGACAACAACGTCGCCCCGGCCCGGCGGGCGCTGGACGCGCTGGCCGAGAACACCGAGGACACGGCGGCGCTGGACACTCTCGCGAGCAGTGAGGTGCTCGTGCCCGTGCCCGACGACGCCGGCCAGGAGGAGGCCAGTGACCCCGGCATGGTGGCACTGCCCGTCCTCGAACAGAAGGACGGAGCTCCGGTGGTGCCGGTGTTCACCTCCGAACCGGAGATGGCCGAACTGCTCCCGTACGTCTCCCGCTATCGACTGGTCCCGCTGGGCGCGCTCGCCGCACAGTGGCCGGCCGACGACCTGTCCCTCACCATCGACGCCAGCTCCGACCACCCGCTGACCCTCACCTCCGAGGGCGTGCGCACCCTGCTGGCCAGGCCGTAGGACCGAACGGATCGGGCCCGGCCACCGCGCAGCGGCAGAGGGAGCGGCCGGGCCCGGGGAATGGTGCGGGGCTGCCGCTTCCGCACCGGGTGACACGCGCGCCGAGGGCTGACCCGCGCCCCACCCTCCTCACAGGCTCTTGCCGGGGTTGAGGATCCCCCTCGGGTCGAACACCTCCTTGAGCCTGCGCTGCAGCGCGTGGGCGGCGGGGCCGAGTTCCTCCGCGACCCACTGCCGCTTGAGCACACCCACCCCGTGCTCCCCGGTGAGGGTGCCTCCGAGCCGCAGCGCCAGCGCGAAGATCTCGCCGGCCGCCTCCCACGCGGCGTCCGGCAACCGGTCCAGGGACGGGTCCACCACGATGATCGGGTGCAGGTTGCCGTCCGCCGCGTGCGCGAGGGTGTACACGGGCACGTCGTGGCGGGCGGAGATGGCCCGTATCTCGCGCACCGCCTGAGCTAGCCGGGAGCGCGGGACGGCGATGTCCTCGATGAGCGGGCGGCCCAGCCGCTCCAGCGCGGGCAGCGCCAGACGGCGGGCGGCCAGCAGCGCCTCGGCCTCGGCGGGGTCCTCGGTCGTCTCCACCGTGGTGGCCAGGGGCGCGAGCAGCCGGGCGACCGCCGTCGCCTCGGCCGCCGCACCCGCGCCGTCGCACTGCACCACCAGCAGCGCCGCGCCCCGCTCCCGCAGTGCCGGATCGATGGCGTGCAGCACCGGCCCGTCCACGAGCTCGGCCAGCGCGGGCTCGACTCCGGCCCGGGTGATCGCGTACGAGGCCTCGGCGGCCGCCTCGAACGAGGGGAAGTACGCGGCGAGCGTGGCCGTGGCCACCGGAAGGGGCCGCAGCCGCAGCGTCGCCGAGGTGATCACCGCGAGGGTGCCCTCCGAGCCGGTGAGCAGCGCGGTGAGGTCGTAGCCGGTGACGCCCTTGACCGTACGGCGGCCCGTGCGCACCACCGTCCCGTCGGCGAGCACCGCCTCCAGCCCCAGCACACTGTCCCGGGTCACCCCGTACTTCGCGCACCTGAGGCCGCCCGCGTTGGTCGCGATGTTCCCGCCGATGGTGGACAGGGCCGCGCTCGCGGGGTCCGGTGCGTACCGCAGGCCGTGCGCGCCCGCCGCCCGGTCCAGGTCGGCGGTGATCACGCCGGGTTCGACGACGGCGAGCTGGTCGTCGGCGGACAGTTCCAGGATGCGGTCCATCCCGGACAGGTCCAGGACCAGGCAGCCGTCGTGCGCGGTGGCCCCGCCCGACAGCCCGGTTCCCGCCCCGCGCGGCACCACCGGCACCCGCAGCGTGTGGGCGTGCCGCAGGGTGACGGTGACGTCCTCGGTCCGCCGGGCGCGCACCAGGGCCAGCGGTTCACCGGCCGGCCTGGTGCCGGACCGGTCGGTGGCGTGCGCGGTGAGCACCGCGGGGTCGGTGGTCAGACGGTCGGGCGGCAGATCCCGGGCGAGCAGGCCGAGGAGCCGGGCGGAGGCGGTCGTTTCGGGTGCTGCGGTCACGGGTTCAGTGCCTTCGTTCCGATGGCGAGCAGGGAGACGTCCTCCTGGGGCGCGTGCACGGGGGCGCACTGGATGTCCCGGAAGTGCCGCTCCAGCGGGTTCCCGCGGGCCAGCGCCGGGTTGCCGAGCAGCCGTACGGCCGATTCCACGGCCCGCACCCCGTGCCGGTCGGCCAGCACCCGTGCGCCCAGGGCCCGTTCGGGGGAGTACGCGGTGTCGCCGGCATCGAGTCTCGCGGCACCGTCGAACACCAGCTGCTCGGCGGCGGCGAGCAGTACCTCGATCTCGCCGGCCGTGCGCCGGAAGCGCTCGGTACGGGCCACCGGGTGCCCCAGGTTGGCGGGCACGCGGGTGTGGGCGAAGTGGTGGAAGAACTCCTGGGCGGCGCGGGCGACACCCAGGTAGAGGGCGGCGAGCGGGAGGTGGAGGGCGGCACCCGCCCGGTTGTCCTGTTCCGCGGCGGGCCCGTGCGGACCGATACCGATCACGTGCTCGTACGGGACCTCCACCTCGCGGAAGGTCACGTCGTGACTGCCGCTCGCGCGCAGCCCCAACTGGTCCCAGCGGCCCGTGATCTCGATGCCGGGGGAGTCCCCGGGCACCAGGAACGTGCCCACGCGCGGCTCCGGTTCGTCGGTGCTCGCCCACACCAGGAACCAGTCCAGTCCCTCGGCGCCCGTCACGTACCGCTTGGTGCCGCTGACGGCCCAGCCGTCCGCCGTCCGGCGGGCGCGCGTGGCGGGCAGCCCGCCCCGCGCCGGAGAGCCCAGCTCGGGCTCCACCCGCGCGTGGTTGATCAGCACGGGACGCGTGAACGACTCCTTGACCACCCGCCCGTACACCTCCTCGGGCCAGTGCGGCCGGTCGGCCTGCCGGGCGTGTGTGCCCAGCGTCATCGCCGCGATCAGGGCGACGGACGGGTCGAGCCGGCCCAGCGAGTGGAGGGTGCGGGCGGTCCCCTCGACGCCCTCGCCCCGGCCGCCGTACCGTTCGCCGATCGTCGCGGTGAGCAGGCCCGCCTCGTGGGCGATCCGGAGGGACTCGGCGGGGAAGGCGGCCGTCCGGTCGTACCCGGCGGCCAGTTCGGCGATGCGCTCGGTCACAGGGCCTTCCTCAGGTCGGCGTTCAGTGCGGTGGTCCAGAACGACTTCACGTCCAAGTGGCCTTTGAGTGCTCCGAGTTCGGTGAAGGCATCGGCGACCTTCTGCTGTGAGGCGATGGTGTCGGCACCGACCGGCCGGGCCTGCGTCGGGCGTTGTGTCTGGGCGTCCACGAGGTCCTTGCGTGCCTGGGCGAGGGGCTGGTGGGTGGCGTCCGCGGTGATCTTGGCGAAGCCGTCCTCGTGCCCGTCGCGGACGTACGCGTACGCCTTGGTGATCCGTGCGATGAGATCGGCCGCGGCCGCCTTCTGCGCCGGGCTCTCCAGGACGCTGTCCCGCGCCGACCACAGGAAGTTGCCGGACAGGATGTCCCGGCCCGAGCCGACCGTGGTGGCGCCCTGCTGGTGGGCGGTGATGATCGAGGTGCCGTAGGAGGCGAGGGCGTCGATGCTGCCGCCGTTGAGCGCGGCCAGGCCGTCGTTGGGCAGCAGCGGCTTGGCGTCGATGTCGGACCACTTCAGGCCCGCCTGCTTCAGCAGCTCGTACAGGAAGTAGTGGGCGGTGGTGTTCTGGACGTAGCCGACCTTCCGGCCCTTCAGGCCGGCGATGCCGGTCACCTTCGAACCCTTGGGGACGACGACCTCCTGGTTGAGGGTCGCGCCGCGCTGCACGGCGACCACCTTGAAGTTGGGCTCGCCGTCGGCGGCGGCGAAGACCGGCGGTATCTCACTGGACGAGGCGAGGTCCAGCGCCCCGGCCCGGACGGCCTGGAGCTGCTGGTCACCGCCCTGGAACTGGCTCCACTTCACCCGGTAGGGGGTGTCGTCGAGACCGGCGTACTTCAGCACGGCCTCCTCCACCTTCCAGCCGGTGGCGCCGACCTTGAGGGTGACGGAGGACGAGGACGGGGATTCAGCCTGCGCCTCGCTCCCGCAGGCCGCCGCGAAGGGCAGCAGCAGGACGAGGGCGGCGGCGGACGTGCGCAGGGTGCGGCGGAACAACACGGGCTCTCCATCAGGCGGCTTGGGTGGTGGCGCGGTGGGCGAGTTCCTGACGCACCAGCGGCAGGACGTGACGGGCGTAGTCGATCGCGTCGTTGAGCGGGTCGTAGCCGCGGATCGACAGCAGGTCACAGCCGATGTCGACGTAGTCGAGCAGCGCCTTGGCCACCGTCTCCGGCGAGCCGACCAGCGCGGTGGAGGCACCGGCGGCGTTGGTGGCGACCGCCGGGGCGGTCCACAGGCACCGGTCGTGCACCTCGCCGCGGTCGGCGATGTCGAGCAGCCGCTGCGAACCCACGTTGGCCGGACGACCGGTGGTGCGGTAGTGGCGCAGCAACTCCGTGTTGCGGGCCTGGTCCTTGAGCACCCCCAGTGTGCGGTGCGCCTTCTCCCAGGCCAGCTCGTCGGTGGGTGCGATGATCGGGCGGAACGACACCCAGATACGGGGACGGGGGCGCCCGGCGGCGTTCGCGACCGCGTTCACCGCGGCGATCTGCTCCGACGTCTCCTTCAGCGGCTCCCCCCACAGCCCGAAGATGTCGCCCTGCTGCCCGCCGACCCGGTAGGCGTCCTGTGAGGACCCGCCCACCGAGATCGGGACCAGCCCGCTCACGGGCTTCACGTCCGAGTAGTAGCCCTCGAACGTGAAGTACTTGCCTTCGTGCGAGACGGGCCCGTCGGCCTGCCACACCTTCCGCAGGATCTGGATGTATTCGTCCGAACGCTCGTACCGTTCGGCCTTGTCGAGGTAGTCGCCTTCCCGGCGCTGCTCCTCGTCGCTGCCGCCGGAGATGATGTGCACCGTGAGACGGCCGCCGCTGATCTGGTCCAGCGTGGCGAGCGCCCGGGCCGCGTGCGTCGGGAAGATCACGCCCGGCCGGTGCGCCAGGATCGGGCGGATCCGCTCGGTGTGGGTGGCGACGAACTGGGCGATCTGGAAGGCGTCCGGGGACGCCGAGTGGTAAGCGACCAGGGTGTGGTCGAAACCGCCGTCGTCCAGCGCGCGGGCGAACTTGCGCAGATGGCCGACGTCGAGCCCGGTACGGCTCGCCGCGGCCGGACCCGAGGCCCCGGCGTCGGTGTGGACGGCACTGATGAACTCGACAGGCATGAGCAACTCCCTGCAGGTGACGGCTACTTGAGAAGGGACGTGTCGGCAGATCCGGCCACGTCGACGTTCGGCTCCAGCACACCGATCCCGTTCATGAGGTCGGCCACGCCCTGCACGGTCTTGTTCACGTCCGAGGTGACGGGCAGGACCTTGCTGTACGCGGCGGAGGCAAGCGTTTTCGCCACGGAGGGGTCGGCGCCGTTGCGCTCCTCGATGGCCTGGGCGTAGGCGTCCTTGTGGGTGCTGGTCCATTCCAGGGCCGTACCGAGGCGCTTGAGGAAGTCGGCGAGCGCGGCCTTCTTCGACCGGTCGGCGAGGGCCTGGTCGGAGGCGCCGACGAAGCCGTAACCGCTGACCCGGCCGTCGGCACCGTTCGCGAGCAGCTTGCCGCCCTGCTCCAGGCCGACGGCCTGGTAGACACCGAAGGTCGCCCAGGCCTTGATCTTCCCGGAGGCGAAGGCGGCCTGCGCGTCGGTCGGCAGCAGGTACTGCACCTTCACGTCCGAGTAGCTGAGCCCGTTCTGCTGGAGCACATTGGCCAGCAGGTACTCGGCGATGCTGCCCTTCGCGGAGGACACCACGACCTTCTGGCCCTTGAGGTCCTTGACGCTGTCGATGCCGGAGTCCTTGCCCACGACGATGCCGACATGCCGCCCGTCGTTCTTCAGGGCGGCCACGTTCTTGAACTTCACCCCACCGCTGAGCGCCTGGAGGGCCGGGAGATCGGCGGAGTACGTCGTGTCGGCGGCGCCCGCCTGCACGGCCTGGTAGAGCGGGGCGGCGCCCTCGAACTCGGCCCACTTCACCTTGTACTTGGCGCCCTTGAGGGCATCGGAGGCGGCGATGATGGTCTGGAGGGTCTTGGCCTGGTCGCCGATGACGAGGGTGCCGTCCTTCGACGAGGCGTCCGCCGAGGAGTCCGCGCCGCAGGCGGTCAGCGCCAGCAGGGCGGAGAAGCTCAGTGCGGCGGCTGCGATTCTGCGGATCACGACGGGGTTCCTTCCAACGTACGGGTCACGCCGAGCCAGTTCAGGAGGCGGGCGCGCAGGGTGACGAACTCGGGGGCGGTCAGGTCGCGGGGGCGGGGCAGGTCGACGGTGAGTTCGTGGGCGATGCGGCCCTCGTCCATCACCAGCACCCGGTCGGCGAGCAGCAGCGCCTCCTCCACGTCATGGGTGACCAGGAGGATGGCGCAGCCGTGGCGCTGCCACAGCTCGGCGACCAGCTGCTGCACCCGGCCCCGGGTGAGCGCGTCGAGTGCCCCGAACGGCTCGTCCAGCAGTAGCAGTTCGGGCTCGCGCACCAGGGCACGGGCCAGCGAGACCCGCTGGGCCTGGCCTCCGGAGAGCGTCTTGGGCCAGACGGTAGCCCGGTCCGCGATGCCGACCTCGTCCAGCGCCTTCGCCGCGAGCGCCCGGTCGGGCCGGCCGGGCAGTCCGAGGACGACGTTGCGCCACACCTTCAGCCAGGGCAGCAGCCGCGGCGACTGGAACGCGGCACTGCGGCGGGCGGGGACGGTGACCTCGCCGTCGATCTCGTCGTCGAGACCGGCGAGGATCCGCAGCAGGGTCGACTTGCCGCAACCGCTGTGGCCCAGCAGGGCCACGAACTCGCCGTCGCGGATGTCGAGATCGAGGTCGTGCAGCACGGTGTTGCCGTCGAAAGCCCGCGAAAGTCCTCGTGTCTCCACGCTGTTGGTCATGATGCTCACGCCTCGCCCTCGAAGTTGGCGCGCCAGGTCAGCAGCCGGCGCGAAAGGATCCGTACGGCGAAGTCGCAGGCCAGGCCGAGCAGCGCGTACACGACGAGGCACAGCACGATGACGTCCGTACGGAAGTACTGCTGGGCGTTGCTCATCAGATAGCCGAGGCCCGCGTCCGCGTTGATCTGCTCGGCGAAGACCAGCGCCAGCCAGGCGGTGGACAGCGCGTAGCGCAGACCGACCAGGGCTCCGGGCAGTGCGCTCGGCAGGATCACGTACTTGATCAGGCCGAGCCTGCCGAGGCCCATCATCCGGGCGGCCTCGATGAGCTGGGTGTCGGTGGAGCGGATGCCGCCGTAGATGTTGAAGTACAGGGGATAGGTGACACCGAGGGCGACCAGTGCGATCTTCGGGGTCTCCTCGATGCCGAACCAGACGATGAACAGAGGGATCAGACCCACCCAGGGGATCGCCCGGAACATGCCCATGGACGAGTCGATGACGTCCTCACCGAGCCGGAACAGCCCCGCCAGCAGGGACAGGCTCAGCGCGACGGAGGCTCCGATCAGGAAGCCGACGGCGGCCCGTCGGCCCGACGCGGCGATGGCGTCGGGCAGTTCGCCGCTCTTCGTGAGCTCCACGGCCTGGCGCACGACGTCCACGGGGGAGGCCAGCACGGATTCCGGGAGGACACCGGTGGCCGAGGTGAGGAACCACAGCAGGACCAGGCCCACAGGTCCCGCGGTACGGCGTACGGAACGGGGGAGGGTGAGGCGGCGCGCGGTCCTCGCGGTGCCGCGGATGGTGACGCGGGCGGGTGGCGGGGCCTCGGCGGTGGAGGAGTGGGGTGCCGTCTGCTGCGGCAGCACCGCCGGGTCCAGGGGTTTCGTCGTCATGGGTGGTTTCCCTTCACGGCCGGGCGGGTGGGATCGGCGGACCAGGCGGACCAGGAGCCGGGGAAGAGGGTGGCCTCGAATCCGGCGATCTCCAGCGCGGCGATCTGGTGGGCGGCGGTGACGCCGGAGCCGCAGTACACGCCGATGCGCGCGGACCGCGCGGCCCCCTTCTCCTCGAACCGTTTGCGCAGCTCCTCGGCCGGCAGGAACGTCCCGTCCGGCGCGAGGTTCTCCCCGGTGGGGGCACTGACCGCGCCCGGAATGTGTCCCGCCCGTGGATCGACCGGTTCCACCTCACCCCGGTAGCGCTCGGCGGCCCGCGCGTCCAACAGCAGCCCGGACACGGCGAGTTCGGCGGCGCCGTCGGCGTCGGTGACCGGCAGCCCGCCCGAGCCCAGTACGACGTCGCCGGGCGTGGGAGCGGCCGGGATCCCGGACTCCAGCGGCAGCCCGGCCGACCGCCAGGCGCCCAGTGCCCCGTCGAGGAGTGTCACCCGGGTCAGGCCCGCGTGCCGCAGCAGCCACCAGGCGCGGGCGGCGGCGGTGTTGCCCAAGTCGTCGTGGACGACCACCTGTTGACCCCGCCGGATACCCCACCGGTGCGCCGCCGCCTGCAACTCCGCAAGGTCGGGCAGGGGATGCCGGCCGCCCTCCGGACTCGCGGGTGCGGCCAGTTCCGTGTCCAGGTCGACGTAGACCGCGCCCGGGATGTGGCCCTCGGCGTAGTGGTCGCGGCCGTGCGGATCGCCGAGCGCCCACCGCACGTCGAGCACGACCGGCGGTTCGTCGGAGTCGAGGAGTTCGCGCAACTCCCAGACGGTCGTCGTCACGGTCATGCGAGGCCCTCCGCGATCGCGGGCAGCTCGGAGGACAGGCGCAGCCGCTCCAGGAACAGCACGACGGTCGCGGCGACCGTGCGGTGCAGGGCGTCGTTGAGGACGTCGTGCCGGCCGCCGTTGAAGGTCACCGTCCGTACGGCGGGGTGGCCCGCGTACGCGCTCAGCGCCTGTTCGACCGGGCTGATCGCGTCGTCCTTGCCGTGCAGGGCCAGGACGGGAACGCTCACCCGGTCGAGGCGGAGTCCGGGCAGGCCGGAGGTGTCGCCGAGGGTGCCGCGCCGGAAGTCCGGGTCGTTCGTCAGCCGGCCCTGGTGGGTGGGGCAGGCGGTGCGGGCCTCCACCTCGGCCTCCCAACCGCCGGCTCCCCAGGGCGTGGTGGGCAGGCCGGCCAGGACCAGGGCGGCGACGGCCGCGGGCTGCTCGGCGGCGAGGCGGGCTGCGTACAGGGCGCCGGTGTCCGAGCCGATCAGCACTTTCGGGCCGGGCAGCGACTCGTCGGCGAGCAGTTTGGCCGCCCGGTCCGGCACGGTCGGATCGGTGGTCGCGTCACCGAGGGCACGGACGCGGTAGGCGTCGAAGGCGAGCCGGCGGCCGAACCGCTCGTACACACCGCCGTGCTCGCCCCGTCCGGCCAGCACGATCAGCGTGCCGCGGGCGGCGAGGCCTTCGGGTTCGTCCCACGAGAAGGATGAGGACATGAGGGGGCAACTCCCGATTCGGGGCAGGGATATCCATGAGAAACGCGGATACGTGAGGAATGCGGATATGCGGACGTATGGGAAGGTGTGCGGACTGACGCAAGGGCAGCGGAGAGCGACTGCCACGTGTCAGTGAGAAGGAGACGCGATCGGCTCGGAGCGGGGAGTCGGAGCGCGGAAGGAGGCCGGAGTGCGGCGAAGGGTCAGCGACAGAGCGCGCTGCACGCCACGCCGAAGTCGATGACTCGGCGCTGCGTCAGAAGGGCAGCGGAAGCGGTCGCGTGCAACATGCGCCCATCATGACCGGCCGTCACGGTTCGCGTCCAACGACGATTCCGCATCGAAACCGATCAGGAATCGCGATCGGTCCGTCCGAACGGTTACTGTCGCGGCATGTCCCGACCCGTCCTCGACATCGTGGCCCTGCGCAGCCTGACCGCGATCGCGGACTGTGGCGGCTTCCACCGCGCCGCGCGGACGCTGTCCCTGAGCCAGTCCGCGGTCAGCCAGCACGTGCGCAAACTGGAGAAGGCGCTCGGACGGCCCGTCGTCGAGCGCGACGGCCGCGGCACCCGGTTCACCCCGGAGGGACGGCTGCTGCTGGAGCAGGCCCGCCGGATCCTCGCCGTGCACGACGAGGCCGTACGCAGCCTGTTCGACGCGGACGGCGACACGGTCACCGTCGGTTCCACCGAGCACGCCGCCGACCAGTTCCTGCCCCGGCTCACCGCCGCCGTCCAGGCCGTGCGGCCCGGCTGCCGGGTCCGCTTCCGCATCGACCGCTCCGCCCGGCTCGTCGAGGCCGTGGAACGCGGCAGCGTGGATGTCGCGGTGTACGTCACGGAGGCCGCCGCCACCGAGGGCACACCCGTCGGCGGCCTCCCGCTCACCTGGCACACGGTCCCGGGCTGGGAACCGCCGCCCGCGCCGGTCCCGGTCCCGCTGGTGGCCATCGAGGACCCCTGCGCGATCCGCCGCCGGGCCATCGCGACCCTGGCCGCGCACGGCGTGCCCGCCACGGTCGTCGGCGACGCGGGATATCTCGCGGGCGTCCTCGACATCGCCCGCACGGGGCAGGGCGTGGCCCTGCTCGCCGCCGTGGGCCCGGCTCCGGACGGCCTGACCCCGTACATGGGCCTGCCCGCGGTCACTCCCATAGCGATGAGCGCGCTCGCCCGTCCTGGTGCGGACCCCGCGACGGTCGAGGCCGCGTTCACCGCGGTACGCGAACTGCTGGGCTGAGGCCGGCCAGGGCAGGCGGTCGGTCTGAGCGGCCCTGGGGAAGTCCCTTGCCGGACGAGGTGGAGTGCGGCCGGGCAGATGGTGGCGGCCTTGCCGCACCCCTGAGCGGGTGCACGAAACCGGCTGTCGACCTTCCCCGGCGGTCAGCGGCCCATTGTGGTCGGATCCGCGAGGATGGCCGGCGGGTCCGGTCATGAACGATCTGACGACCCCGAGGTGACCTGTATCTCAAGGAGCGGTTCGAGCTGGGCGGCCCACTCCGGGTACATGGCGGCCTTCTTCTCGTGCAGGGCCATGATCTCGCCGGCCAGCTCCGGGGCCATGTCGTCGGAGAGGTCGGGGCCGATGGAGATCTTGGCCAGGTGCGGGATGATCTCGGGATCTCCCGCCAGGTGAACCGGGTCGTGCATGTACCGCTCGAGGGCCGCCAGGTCCTCAATGCCCACGCAGTAGGCGTGGGTGAGACCCTCGGCGGGATCGCCCAGGCTCTGCCCGACGGTTGCGAACGAGACCGACTCGACGGACGCCGTTCGCCGCATCAGTGCGAGCACCTGGGCCTTCCGGTCCTCGGTCGTCCCGTCCTTGAAGGCGAAGCGCAGCGTGTGAACGATCATGGTTTCCCGCCCCTTGATTGAACTGATCAGTTCAGAAAATTTTCCTCATTAGTTATGCACTTAGAATGAACCCATGGGTTCAACAGCGTCAAGCGGGGGCCGTGGCGTCTCGCGCGGGCGGGTCGACAAGCGACAGGCGATCCTGGACGCCGCGTTCGCCGTCTTCGCCCGGCGCGGATACGCACAGGCATGCGTCCAGGAGATCGCGGAGGAGGCGCGCGTCGCCAAACCGACCGTCTACAGCCACCTGAACGACAAGGAGACCCTCTTCCGCCACACCATCGAGGCAGCGGCCGACACCCTGATGGCGGAGAACCTCGCGGTCGTCGAGCGGCTGCGCGAGCGAGCCCCGGACGATGACCTGCGTGCGGCGCTTGCGGACCTGGCCCAGCGGCTGCTGCGGGTCTGCTGCGGTGAACGCGCCCGCGCGCTGCGCTGGTTGACCTATGCCCAGGTGGCGCGATTCCCCGACCTGATCGAGACCGTGCAGGAGCGCACCGCGCACCGTCCCCGCGCGGCGCTCGCCGATCGGCTGGCCCGCCTTTCGCTCGCCGGCCGCCTGCGCCCGTGCGACCCGGAGCAGGCCGCCGAACACTTCTTCGCCCTGCTCACCGGCCCCTTGGAGTCCCGCTCCCGGCTCGGCACCCGTCGCGTCCCAGCCGCCGAGCTCCGCGGCATCGCGGATGCGGCCGTGGACGCCTTCCTGCGCGCGTACGGGAGCGGCTGAGCGGTCTGTCGGTGATGTCGGCTGCAGTTCGGGTATGAGGGGGCGGGGAGGGGCTGACGTGGCGAAGATCCCGCAGCGAAGTTGACGCTTGATCAGGAACGTGAGGTGCGTGAGCGTCTGCGGGCGCGTGATCTCGGGCCCGCATGCCGGGCTGCGTCCGGCGTGCGTCCGGCTGATTGCGCGAAGTATGACCGTCGCCCCGGGTTGCTGATCTGCTCGAACGTGACAACGTCACCGTGCGGGGTGCGGTCCACCGCTTCGAGGGCGGTGGATTCGAGGCCCTGGCCGATGCCCCGCGCCCAGGCCGCCCGCCCTCGATCACCTGTGAGGACCAGGAGGCCTTGGCCGCGTTGCTGGATGAGTCCGCGTGTCAGGGCCGTACCTGGACAGCCGCAGCACTGTGCGACTGGGGCCCTTCTGATGGGTCTCCGCGGCGTCGCGACGCCCGGCACGCACTGCCCCACTCTCGACTTCGCTCGAGCGGGGGGACCCCCACGCCGCACGGCGATCGCACGCACCGAACGCCGCTCCTTCTCCCACGGAGATCCATCAGAAGGGCCCGGCTGCGGGCCGAACACGGAGTGAGGGTCGGCGCGGCCTGGCTGACGGAGTTGCTCCACCGGGACGGGGTCCGGTGGAAACGAACGCGGGACACCCCGCGGCAACAAGGCCGACCCCGTCCCCCACCAGGCCGCACGGGCCCATCTGGAGGACTTGCGGCTGGCGGCGGACACCCGTAAGCGACCTGTACTTCCTCGACGAGAGCGGCTTCGCACCGACCACGCCCACTGGACAAACCCGGTCACGGGCAGGGCGGCGGGCCGTGGTGCCACGTGAGGACAAGAAGGGCCGGCGCGTGGACGTGCTGGGCGCCCTGTCGGTGGGGCAGGGCGCCGACCTGGTGTGGGAGAAGACCTGCCGCAGGATCGACGCGGCCATGCTGCTGGAGTTCGTGTGCACGAAGCCGGCTGGACTGCCCGGCGGGGCCGAGGGACTGGAGGAACCGCCCGCGGGCTGGAAGCGCGCCCGCCCTCGCACCGCCGTCCTGGACAACGCCTCGGCACACGTGGCCAGGGCGTTCAAAGGCAGCCGCGAGAAGCGGACCGGAGCCGGTGTCGAACTCTTCTACGTGGCGCCCCGCAGCCCCGAGCTCAACGACATCGAGCGGATATGGCGCTCGGCGAAGTACGGGGACCACTCCGAGCGCGTCCACACCGTGAGGCAGTCGGCAACGCCGTCGACCGGGCTCTGGCCCCGCAACGCACACGCATCAGAGGATCAGCGATGAACTGCACCAAAGCCGCTCAGCCCAGCATCCTGGCCAGCACGTCCCGCTGCAGTGGCCGTACCTCCGTGACCAGGTCACGCCCCTTGCGGGTCAGGCGGACCGACACGCCCCGGCGGTCCTCCGCGCAGACGGAGCGCTCCACCAGGCCCTCCTTCTCCAGTCGGCCGATCAGCCGGGACAGCGCGCTCTGGCTGAGATGCACCCGGCCGACGAGGTCCAGTACCCGGCACTGGTCGCCCTCCTCGGGCGACGCGGCGGCCAGCATGTCGAGCACCTCGAAGTCGCTCGCGCCCAGTCCGTGCGGGTGCAGCACACGGTCGATCTCGCACATCGTGCGCGCGTGCACGGACAGGATGTCCCGCCACTGTTCCTCGAGCCGGCTGTCGGCCGCGTTCACTGCCATACACCCGATCTTAATGCGCATGCATCGACATCGGCGGATCGGCGGAGTCGATCACCGTTCCAGGGCGTGTGGGCGGACGTGCGGGTCAAGATCCCTCACGCCGACTCCCGCTTGACCAACTCCGTGGGCAGAATCACCGCCGCCGGATCCTCGCCCCCGATCTGGGACAGCAGTACCCGGACCATCTCCGTGCTGATGCGGTCCCAGGGCTGGCGGATGGTGGTGAGCGCGGGGCGCGCGGCCACGGCGGCCGGTGAGTCGTCGAAGCCGCCCACCGCCACGTCCTGCGGCACCCGCCGCCCCGCCCGCTCCAGCGCCGTCAGCACGCCCTGGGCCATCAGGTCGGAGGCGACGAACACCGCGTCCACGTCCGGAGCCTGGGCCAGCAGCCGCTCGCCGCCCGCCTCACCGCTGGCGCGGCTGTAGTCGCCGGAGACGATCAGCCGCTCGTCGATCTCCATCCCGGCCTCGCCGAGCACCTCCTTGTAGCCGGCGAGGCGCTCGACCCCGCCCGGGGTGTCCAGTGGGCCGGTGACCACGCCGACGCGGCTGCGGCCCAGGGAGAGCAGGTGGCGCACCATCTCCCGGGCACCGTCCCGGTCGTCCGCCGCCACATAGCTCACCCGGGAGCCGAGCCCGATCGGCTTGCCGCACGCGACCAGCGGGACGCCCGCCTCACGCAGCTCCTCCGCGATCGGGTCCCCGGAGTGGCTGGAGACCAGCAGCACCCCGTCGACGTGCCCGGCCGTGATGTAGCGCGTGAGGCGCCGGCGTTCGTCCTCGGTGCCGGCCAGCATCAGCAGCAGGGGGACGTCGTGCGCGGCCAGCGCCTGCGTGCAGCCGCGCAGCAGGACGTTGAAGTTGGGGTCCTCGAAGAAGCGCTCCTGCGGTTCCGTGAGCAGGAAGCCGACCGAGTCCGAACGCCCGGTGATCAGTGAACGGGCGTGCCGGTTGACCACGTACCCCGTTCTGCGGATGGCGGCGTTGACCGCCTCCTGGGCGGCGGGGCTGACGTAGTGCCCGCCGTTGAGCACGCGTGAGACGGTGCCGCGGGAGACTCCGGCCTCCCGCGCCACGTCGTGGATCGTCGGCGGTCTGCGCCGGGCCCCCGCATTGTTCATGGTCACGACTTTAAGGCCCCGGTCCGCGGCGGGAGGGCCGCCGGAACCGCCGGATGACACCGGTCAGGCGCAAAGTGCTGTGATCGTGCACAGCTCGCTCCCCCTCCAAGCACTTGGCAAGCGTCGCCCTCGTACGGTTATCTTGGGCCGCACGCTGCCACCGCCGTGTGTGCACGTTCCCATCTATGGAATCGGGAGAGACCCATGCCGGAGACCGCCCCCAGGGGCCTCACCAGGCTCGCCTTCGGCGGGGACTACAACCCGGAGCAGTGGCCGGAGAGCGTCTGGCAGGACGACGTACGGCTGATGCGGGAGGCCGGCGTCACCATGGTGAGCGTCGGGATCTTCTCCTGGGCCCTGCTGGAGCCCTCGCCCGGCACCTACGAATTCGGCTGGCTGGACCGCCTCCTCGACCTGCTGCACGACAACGGCATCCGCGTCGACCTCGGCACCCCCACGGTCGTACCCCCCGCCTGGTTCTACCGCGCCCACCCCGACGCGCTGCCGGTGACGGCCGACGGCGTGCGGTACGAGTTCGGCTCGCGCGGCGCCATCTGCCACAGCAACGCCGACTACCGCGCCGCCGCCGCGAACATCACCACCAGACTCGCCGAGCGCTACGCGGACCACCCGGCCCTGGCGCTGTGGCACGTGCACAACGAGTACGGCGTCCCCGTCTCGGCCTGCTACTGCGACTCCTGCGCCGCACACTTCCGCCGCTGGCTCGAGACGACGTACGGCAGCGTCGACGCGGTCAACGAGGCCTGGGGCACCGCCTTCTGGGGCCAGCGCTACGCCGGCCTCGACCAGATCAACCCACCGCGCACCGCACCCACGGTCGGCAACCCCGGCCAGGCACTGGACTACAAGCGGTTCGCCGACGCCACCATGCGCGAGAACTTCCGTACGGAGCGGGACATCCTGCACCGCCTCGCGCCCGGCATCCCGGTCACCACCAACTTCATGACCGCCCTCAGCCAGTGCGACTCCGTCGACTACTGGGCCTGGGGCCGTGAGGTCGACATGGTCACCAACGACCACTACCTGATCACCGACGGCCGCCGCACCCACGTCAACCTCGCGATGGCCGCCGACCTCACCCGCTCCGTCGCGGGCGGCGCCCCCTGGCTGCTCCTCGAACACTCCACCTCGGGCGTCAACTGGCAGCCGCGCAACCCGGCCAAGGCACCCGGCCAGATGGCCCGCAACTCCCTCGCACACGTGGCGCGCGGCTCCGAGGGCGCGATGTTCTTCCAGTGGCGGCAGTCGCGGCGCGGTGCCGAGAAGTTCCACTCGGCGATGGTCCCGCACGGCGGCACCGGCACCCGCGTCTGGCGCGAGGTGGCCGAACTCGGCGCGTCCCTCGACTCCCTGAGCACCATCCGCGGTACGCGCACCGCGGCCGACGTGGCCGTCCTGTGGGACTGGCACTCCTGGTGGGCGCAGAACCTCCAGTGGCGCCCCAGTGAGGACCACGACCCGCGCGAGCGTGCCGACAGCTTCTACGAGGCCCTCTACGACCGCCACTTCACGGTCGACTTCGCCCACCCGGAAGCCGACTTGTCGGCCTATCCCCTTGTCGTCGTCCCCGCGCTCTACCTGATGACAAAGGCCGCCGGGAACAACGTCCGGCGGTACGTCGAGAACGGCGGCACCCTCGTCGTCTCGTACTTCTCCGGGATCGTCGACGAGCACGACGCCGTCCACGAGGGCGGATACCCGGGCGCGCTGCGGGACGTGCTCGGGCTGACCGTCGAGGAGTTCTCGCCGCTGCTCGAGGGCCAGTCCGTGCGGATCACCGGCCCCGACGGCTCCGAGCTGAACGGTGACGTGTGGACCGAGTTCGTGGTGCCGCAGGGCGCCGAGACCGTGTGGACGTACGCCGACGGTCCGGCCGCCGGCCACCCGGCCGTCACCCGGCACCGCCTCGGCGAGGGCAGCGCCTGGTACGTCTCCACCCGTCTCGACGCCCAGGGCCTCGACGCGATTCTTGGCTGGGCCGTCGAGGACGCCGGCGTCTCCACCCGCGCCGACCTGCCCCGGGACGTCGAGGTGGTGCGCCGCACCGGCGAGTCGGGCACCTACCTCTTCGCGATCAACCACACCGCGTCCGACGTGAAGGTGCCGCTGGAGGCGGACGGCACCGAACTGCTCACCGGAGAACGGGCGGCGGGCCGGCTGGCTCTGCCCGCGGGTGCCGTGAGGGTCGTACGACTCGACGGCTGAACCGACTCCCCTCCGCCCGTGAGAGCACACGAGCCGCGGGCGGAGGGGGCTTTACGCGGACGGGTACGCCGCGTGCGGCGAACGGGCTCGCGTCACCGGGGAGTTCGGTACCGGACAAGGTTGCCCACTCGCCGGACAGGGCGGCTTCGGCTGCGGGACAGTGGGAAGACGCGGTACGAGGGGGCTCGGGACGGAGGGGAAGAACATGCTGAGGACTCCCGCCGGCGAGAGACGCCTCGACATCCTCGAATGGCTGAAGGACCCCGCCGCCCACTTCCCACCGCAGCGCCATGGCGACCTCGTCGAGGACGGCGTCACCGCGGGTGCCGTCGCCCGGAAACTCGGCGTGCGCCGCTCGGTCGCCGAGACCCACCTCGGCCTCCTCGCGGACATCGGTCTGCTGCGCACCCGGAGAATCGGGCGGCGGACCCACTACCGGCGTGACGAGATGCGGATCGCCGAAGTGGCGCGCATGTTCGAGAAGGGGTGGTAGGCGCCGGCCGGCGCGGGTACGTACACACACCCGCTCGAACTCCACAAGGACGGCCCGCCACCAGGCCGTCCCCGCCACGAGGCCGCCCTCACCGCCGTCACCGTCTCACCGTCCCGCCGTCAGCGAAGGGGAACCACCCATGGACCGTCCCACGGCTCTCGTCCCCCGCCGATACGTCGCCGTCGGTGGACGCGGCCCCGAAGACGTCGTGGCCGACACCCGCGGACGCGTCCTGACCGGGGTGGAGGACGGCCGCATCCTGCGACTGGACCGGCTGACGGGCCCCGCCGTACCCCGTGTCGAAGTGCTCGCCGAGACCGGCGGCAGGCCGCTCGGCCTGGAGCTCCATCCGGACGGCAGTCTCCTGGTCTGCGACGCCGAACGCGGCCTGCTGAGCGTCGACCTCGCGGGCGCGGGCGCGGGCGTGCGCGTCCTCGCCGACTCGGTGGCGGGGGAGAGACTGCGGTTCTGCAGCAATGTCGTCGCCCTGTCCGACGGCAGCGTCTACTTCACCGTCTCCAGCCGCCGCTACCCCCTCGACCAGTGGATCGGCGACATCGTCGAGCACACCGGCACCGGCCGCCTCCTGCGCCTGGCCCCCGGCAGCGACTCACCCGAAGTCCTCCTGGAAGGGCTCCAGTTCGCCAACGGACTGGCCCCGAGCGGCGACGAATCCTTCCTCGTCGTCGCCGAGACGGGCGCGTACCGGCTGACCCGCTACTGGCTCACCGGACCCCGGACGGGACACAGCGAACCATTCGTCGAGGATCTCCCGGGTATGCCCGACAACATCTGGCGCGCCGGGCCCAAGGGGCCGGTCTGGGTGTCGCTCGCCGGCCCCCGTGTGCCTCCGTTGGACCTCCTGCACCGCGGCACCCCGGCCGCCCGCCGCGCCGCCGCACGCCTGGCGGTGCGCGCTCCCTTCCGTCCCACGGGCTCGATCGGCGTCCTGGCGGTCGACGACGACGGCCGCGTCCGCCACCACCTCACCCGCCGCCGCTCCGGCTTCCGCATGGTCACCAGCGTCTGCGAGAGCGGCGACCACCTCGTCCTCGGCAGCCTGTGGGAGCGCGGCGTCGCGGTCTGCGAGGCGCCCGCCGCGAAGTGACCCCGGCCGAACCCCGGGGTTACCCTGTTGACCGGCCGCGATCACGTTCGCGGCGCGGCGGTGGGGCCCGCCGTACCCGAACCGCGGCGGGTGCCGCCAACGGTCCCTACTTGCGATGGCGCGCGCCCGGTCGGCCGGGCCCCGGCGAGTAGGAGAGGTACGACCATGACAGCTCCGGACACCGAGAGCCTGCCCGCCCCCTCGCGCACCGCCCGACGGCCCGACGTGCGCGGTCAGGCGCCCGTCGTCGCGGTGGTCGCACTCGGCGGAGCCCTCGGCGCCACCGCCCGGTACGCCCTCTCCCTCGGATGGCCTGCCCACACCGGCCAGTTTCCCTGGGCGACGTTCTGGACCAATGTCGTCGGCTGCGCCGTGATCGGCGTGTTCATGGTGGTCATCACCGATGTGTGGGCCGCCCACCGACTGGTCCGCCCCTTCTTCGGCACCGGCGTCCTCGGCGGCTTCACCACCTTCTCGACCTACACCGTCGACATCCAGAAACTGGTCGACTCCGGCCACCCCCGCACCGGGCTCGCCTACCTGGCCGCGACCCTGCTCGCGGCGCTCACGGCGGTGTGGCTCGCGGTCGCGGCCACCCGCGGCGTCCTGAAGGGGGAGGCAGCCATGACGAGGCTGACCGGCCGCGCCCTGCGCGTGACCGTCTTCATCGGCGAGCACGACACCTGGCACCACAAGCCCCTCTACAGCGAGATCGTGCACCGCGCACACGCCGCGGGGCTCGCGGGCGCCAGCGCCTTCAGGGGCATCGAGGGCTTCGGCGCCTCCTCCCTGATCCACACCTCGCGGCTGCTCTCCCTGAGCGAGGACCTGCCGGTGGCCGTCGTGATCGTCGACGACGAGGAGCGCGTCCGCGCGTTCCTGCCCCGGCTCGACGAACTCGTCACCGAGGGACTGGTGATCCTCGACGACTGCGAGGTCATCCGGTACGTCGACCGGAAGGACGAAGAGGGCAATCCGGGCGCGAAGGGTAAGAATTCGTTGTGAACTGGCTCCTCGTGGTCGTGGGCGCGATGGTCGGCGCCCCGCTCCGCTACCTGACCGACCGGACCGTGCAGTCCCGCCACGACTCCGTCTTCCCCTGGGGAACCCTCGCGGTCAACGTCACCGGCTGTCTCGTCCTCGGACTGCTGACCGGCGCGGCGGCCGCCGGAGCCGCCGACGCCCACCTCCAGCTGCTCCTGGGTACGGGCCTGTGCGGGGCGCTGACGACGTACTCGACCTTCTCGTACGAGACCCTCCGGCTGGGCGAGACGGGCGCCGGCTTCTACGCCCTGGCCAACGTGGTCGCGAGCGTGGTGGCCGGCTTGGGGGCGGCCTTCGTGGGAGTGAGCCTGGCGCAGGCGGTGTGGGCGTAGGCGGTCGGCGGGGCGGGCGCGGCGCTCGGCTCTCGTGCGGGTGTAGTAAGACTGTCCCCGCCGCACTGGCCCTCCCCGAGAAGAACTGGATCCCATGAGTGTCATCAGCGTCGGTCAGGCCGTCGTCCTCGGAGCCGTCGAGGGGGTGACCGAGTTCCTGCCCGTGTCCTCCACCGGCCATCTGAAGATCGTCGAGGGGCTCATGGACATCCCCGTCGACGACGACGCCGTCGTCGGGTTCTCGGCGGTCATCCAGGTCGGGGCGATCGCCGCCGTGCTGGTGTACTTCTTCAAGGACATCGTGCGGATCGTCTCGGCGTGGGGCCGCGGGCTGGCCGACAAGGAGCAGCGGTACCACCACGACTACAAGTTCGCCTGGTGGGTCATCTACGCCACGATCCCGATCGTCGTCGTCGGCCTGGCCGCGAAGCCGCTGATCGAGGGGCCGCTCGCCTCGCTGTGGGTGGTGGCCGGCTCGCTGATCGTCGGCAGCGGCGTGATGTGGGCGGCGGACCAGATGGGACGGCACAAGCGCGGAGAGGACGACACCACCTTCAAGGACGCGATGCTGGTCGGCAGCTCCCAGATCCTCGCCCTGCTCTTCCCCGGCTTCTCCCGCTCCGGCGCCACCATGTCCACGGCGCTGATCCTGGACCTGGACCGCGTGGCCGCCACCCGGCTCTCCTTCTTCCTCGGCATCCCCGCCCTGACCGGCGCGGGTCTGTACGAACTCAAGGACGCCCTGGGCACCGGGGTGGGCGCGGCTCCGCTCGCCGTCGGGACGGCCGTCTCCTTCGTCGTCGCCTACGCGTCGATCGCCTGGCTGCTGAAGTTCGTGGCCAAGCACTCCTTCAACGCCTTCGTGGTCTACCGGATCATCGTCGGTGTGCTGCTGTTCGGCCTGCTGGCCACGGGCGGCCTCAGCAGCTGACCGAGTGGGGTGTGAGGTGGCTTCCGGCCCCCGCACCCCATGAATTCCCCCTTCCAGGGGCCTTGACAGGGGCATCACGCCAGCCGGAGTATCACTCCCGTGAACCTGTCAGACAGCCAGACAGCCAGTCAGGGCCCGCGGCGCGTCAGCGCCATGGAAGCGGTGCTCGGGCATCTGCGCGCCGCCATCGAGCGCGGCGACTACGGGATCGGCGACAAGCTCCCCTCCGAGGCCGAACTGTGCCGCACTCTCGAGGTCTCCCGGCCCGTGCTGCGGGAGGCCCTGCGTGCCCTGCAGACGATGGGACTGACCGTCTCCAAGACCGGCAAGGGCACCTTCGTCGTCGCGAGCGCCGTCGAGGACCCCACCTTCGGCGACTACGCGGCCAGCGACCTGCTGGAGGTGCGCCGCCACGTCGAGATCCCGGTCGCCGGGTACGCGGCCCGGCGCCGCACCCCGGAGAACCTCGACCACCTGGCCCACCTGCTGGAGCGGATGGAACGGGAGACCGACACCACCGCCTGGGTCGCGATGGACACGCTGTTCCATCTCGGCGTGGCCGAGGCCGCCCAGAACCCGGTCTTCCGTCGGGTGATCGAGGAGATCCGCGACGCGCTGGCCCGCCAGTCCGCCTTCCTCAACGAACTGGGTGGCCGGCGCGAGCAGTCCAACCGCGAGCACCGGGCCATCGTCGAGGCGCTGATCGACGGTTCCGAGAACGACGCGGTGGAGGCCATGGCCCACCACCTCGACCGCGTCGAGACCACCCTCACCGACATCGTGCGCCCCACGCGTACGGACACCCCCACGGAAGGCGGACCCGAGGCGTGAGCGAGCAGCAACTCCACGAGGAGACCCGCACACCCACCGCGCACGTCGACGCCGGAGACGCCGGCTACAGCAAGTCCCTGAAGTCCCGGCACGTCAACATGATCGCCATCGGCGGCGCCATCGGGACCGGCCTGTTCCTCGGTGCCGGCGGCCGCCTCGCCGACGCCGGCCCGTCCCTGTTCATCGCGTACGCGGTCTGCGGGATCTTCGCCTTCCTCGTCGTCCGCGCCCTCGGTGAACTCGTCCTGTACCGCCCGTCCTCCGGCGCCTTCGTGTCGTACGCCCGGGAGTTCCTCGGCGAGAAGGGCGCGTACACCGCGGGCTGGATGTACTTCCTGAACTGGGCCACCACCGGCATCGCCGACATCACCGCCGTGGCCACCTACACCCACTACTGGGGGATGTTCTCCGACATCCCCCAGTGGGTGATCGCAC
Organism: Streptomyces violaceoruber; assembly: GCA_000720805.1. Lineage (GTDB taxonomy): Bacteria > Actinomycetota > Actinomycetes > Streptomycetales > Streptomycetaceae > Streptomyces > Streptomyces cellulosae_A. Next base: position 2,579 of record JODI01000060.1, on the reverse strand, counting down.
TGATCGCCCTAGCCGTGGTCCTCACCGTGAACCTGATCTCGGTGAAGATCTTCGGCGAACTGGAGTTCTGGTTCGCGATCGTCAAGGTCAGCGCGCTGGTGATCTTCATGTGCATCGGCATCTTCCTGCTGGTCACCCAGCACCCGGTGGACGGCACCGCCCCCGGCCCGTCGCTGATCACCGACCACGGCGGCGTGTTCCCCAACGGTCTGCTGCCCATGCTGCTGATCATCCAGGGCGTCGTCTTCGCCTACGCCTCCGTGGAGTTGGTGGGCGTCACCGCGGGCGAGACCGAGAACCCCGAGAAGATCATGCCGAAGGCGATCAACTCGATCATGTGGCGCGTCGGCGTCTTCTACGTCGGCTCGGTCGTCCTGCTGTCGATGCTGCTGCCGTGGAACAAGTACACCTCCGGTGAGAGCCCCTTCGTGACCGTGCTCTCCAACATCGGCATCCCGGCGGCGGGCGGCGTGATGAACCTGGTCGTCCTCACCGCGGCCATGTCCTCGCTCAACTCCGGCCTGTACTCCACCGGCCGCATCCTGCGCTCCATGGCGATGTCCGGCTCGGCCCCCAGGTTCACGTCCGTCATGAGCCGCAGCCAGGTCCCGTACGGCGGCATCCTGCTCACCAGCGGCATCTGCGTCCTCGGCGTCGGACTCAACTTCGTGGTCCCCGCCGACGCGTTCGAGATCGTGCTGAACTTCGCCGCGATCGGGATCCTCTCCACCTGGGGCATGATCATGATCTGTCACCTGCTCTTCTGGCAGAAGACCCAGAAGGGCGAACTCGCCCGCCCCGGCTACCGGTTGCCGGGTTCACCCTGGACCGAACTGGTGACGCTGGCGTTCCTCGCCTCCGTCCTGGTCCTCATGTACGCCGACGGCGGCGCCGGACGCACCACCGTGCTGTGTCTCCCGCTGATCGTCGGGGTGCTGGTCGCCGGATGGTTCGGCATCCGGGGCCGTGTCGCACGCAAGTCCCCTACCGGAGCCGACGCGTGACCCGCGCACCGCTCCCCGAGAAGCAGGCAGTGATGTACAGCAGCTCCGTCGCGGACGCACCCCTGATCCGCGAGCCCCTCCATGCTCCCGTCGCCCACCTCGTACGCGGCGGGCTCGTCGAGGGCGTCCACTACGGCTCCGTCGTCATCCTCGACACCGGCGGCCAGGTCCAGTTCCAGCTCGGCGACATCGAGGCCGCCTTCTACCCCCGTTCGGCCCTCAAGCCCGTCCAGGCCGTCGCGATGGTCCGGGCCGGACTCCCGCTCGACGGCGAACTGCTCGCCCTCGCCGCGGCCAGCCACTCCGGCGAGGAACGCCACCTCGCCGGCACCCGCCGCATCCTGGAGCTCGCCGGGCTCACCGAGGACGACCTGCGCAACGTCCGCGACCTGCCCTTCGACGCCGTCGTCCGGGACGACTGGATCCGGCAGGGCCGCCTGCCCTCCCGGCTCGCCCAGAACTGCTCCGGCAAGCACGCGGCCATGCTCTACGTCTGCCGACTCAACGGCTGGTCCCTGGACGACTACCTCGACCCCTCCCACCCGCTGCAGCAGGCCATCGCCGAGATCGTCGAGGACCTCACCGGGCAGCGGATCGCCCAGGTGACCGTCGACGGCTGCGGAGCGCCCCTGTTCTCCGTCTCCCTGCACGGCCTCGCCCGCGCCACCGCCCGCATCACCGCCGCAGCCCCCGGCACTCCGGAGTCACGGGTCGCCGACGCGATGCGCGAGCACGCCGAGATGGCCTCCGGCTCCGGCCGGGACGTCGCCGCCCTGATGCGGGCCGTACCCGGTCTGCTCGCCAAGGACGGCTTCGAGGGCGTCCAGGCCGCGGCTCTCCCGGACGGCCGCGCCGTCGCCGTGAAGATCGCCGACGGCGCCGACCGGGCCCGCGTCCCGGTCGCGGCGGCCGCGCTCGCGCGGGCCGGCGTCGCCCCGGCGGCACTCGCCGAGTTCGCGGGGGAGCCCCTGCTGGGCGGCGGTGAACCGGTGGGGTGCGTACGTCCGGTGCGCGCGCTGGATCCGGTCACCTTGTCGGCCTGCGCCTGACGGTCCGCCTGTTGGGACGGGGCTGTGGAACAGGGACGCTTCGCCGCCAGGGGAAGCCTCCGGCAAGGGGGGCCTTTGATGCGGATCTCGGGTTCCTCGCCCCGCCGCCCCCGCCCTCCCCATCCCGGGCTTCGCCGGAGCGGGGGTGGACCCCATCATCCCCAGGGCTTTTGCCCTCCGATCCTGGCCGCAGGGACTCCGCCCCGCACCCCGGCGGTGCACCGCGTCTCCTCGCACCCCTCGCGGGGCCGGGCCCCTGTGCGTGACCGCCTCGGCGGTCGGCACACGAGCCGACCGCCCGACCGGTGCGCGTGCACGGCCGTTACGACAAGCCGGGTGCCGATCCGCCTGCCGGGGCGTCGGCCGGTGCGCGTGACGGGCAGTGGCCGTCACGCGGCTCGGCACCGGACCGGCCCGCGCCGCGGCGCCCCCTACCGCCGCCCGGTCACCCATCGGGCGACGCGCGGCCGGCTCGATGGTCGTCACCACGTACCGTCGGGCCGGCCACCCTCCCCCCCCCGCCCCC
>JODI01000059.1 GCA_000720805.1 Streptomyces violaceoruber | reverse complement strand
GGCCCCGCCCTGCCCGCGTCGGGGGACCGCCGCCCCGCCGGCCCCGCCCTGCCCGCGTCGGGGGACCGCCGCCCCGCCGACCACGCCCCGGCCGCCTCCGGAACCCCCCGCCCTGCCGGTCCTCCCCTCGCCGCCGACCTGGTCCGCGCTCCCTCCGAGCTCATGCCTGCCGTACGACGCCTCCTGCGGGGCATCGTCGTCGTCGGCACCCTGGAGGACGCCGAGGATCTCGTCTACGCGCGCCCTGATCTCACCGCCGTGACCGCCGAAGGCGACCTGCTGGGTGCACACTTCGCGCAGGGCGGGTCCGCCGGGGCGCCGAGCCTGCTGGAAGTGCAGGCCTCCGTGGACGAGGCCGCCGCCCAGTTGGAGGAGCTGGCCGTGCGGTGCGAGGAACTCACCGAGGCACAGCACGCGGCCGTGGAGCGGCGGAAGGAGTGCGCCGCGCTCGTCGAGGAGCTGGGGGAGCGGCGCAGGGCCGCGGACCGGGAGAAGTCGGCCGTGGCGCAGCAGCTCGGGCGGTTGTCCGGGCAGGCGCGAGGGGCCGCGGGGGAGGCGGAACGGTCAGTCGCCGCGGCCGCCCGGGCGCAGGAGGCGCTCGACCGGGCTCTGCAGGAGGTCGAGGAACTCGCCGAACGGCTCGCCGTGGCCGAGGAGATGCCGGTCGAGGAGGAGCCCGACACCTCCGTACGGGACCGGCTCGCCGCCGACGGTGCCAACGCCCGGCAGACCGAGATGGAGGCCCGGCTTCAGGTCCGTACGCACGAGGAACGGGTCAAGGGGTTGTCCGGGCGGGCCGATGCGCTGGACCGGGCCGCCCGGGCGGAGCGCGAGGCACGCGCGCGCGCCGAGCAGCGGCGGGCGCGGCTCAGACACGAGGCGGCGGTGGCGGAGGCCGTCGCCTCCGGCGCCCGGCAGTTGCTCGCGCACGTCGAGGTCTCCCTCGCCCGCGCCGACGAGGAGCGCACCGCCGCCGAGGCCGCCAAGGCCCGCCGCGAGCAGGAGTTGACCGCCGCCCGCACCACGGGCCGCGACCTCAAGGCCGAGCTCGACAAGTTGACGGATTCAGTCCACCGGGGCGAGGTACTCGGCGCCGAGAAACGGCTGCGGATCGAGCAGCTGGAGACCAAGGCGCTGGAGGAACTCGGTGTGGAACCCGCGGGGCTCGTGGCCGAGTACGGCCCGCACCAGCTGGTGCCGCCCTCGCCCCCCGCCGAGGGCGAGGAGCTGCCGGAGGATCCGGAGCACCCGCGCAACCAGCCCAGGCAGTTCCACCGGGCCGAGCAGGAGCGGCGGTTGAAGGCCGCCGAGCGGGCGTACCAGCAGCTCGGCAAGGTCAATCCGCTCGCCCTGGAGGAGTTCGCGGCACTGGAGGAACGTCACAAGTTCCTCAGCGAGCAGCTCGAGGACCTGAAGAAGACCCGCGCCGACCTGCTCCAGGTCGTCAAGGAGGTCGACGAGCGCGTCGAGCAGGTCTTCACCGAGGCGTACCGGGACACGGCCCGTGAGTTCGAGGGCGTGTTCAGCCGACTGTTCCCGGGCGGCGACGGGCGACTCGTGCTGACCGATCCCGACAACATGCTCACCACGGGCGTGGACGTCGAGGCCCGGCCGCCGGGCAAGAAGGTCAAGCGGCTGTCGCTGCTGTCGGGCGGCGAGCGCTCCCTCACCGCTGTGGCGCTGCTGGTTTCGATCTTCAAGGCGCGGCCCAGCCCGTTCTACGTCATGGACGAGGTCGAGGCGGCACTCGACGACACCAACCTCCAGCGGCTGATCCGGATCATGCAGGAGCTGCAGGAGGCGTCGCAGCTGATCGTGATCACGCACCAGAAGCGGACGATGGAGGTCGCTGACGCGCTCTACGGCGTCTCCATGCAGGGCGACGGCGTCTCGAAGGTCATCTCGCAGCGGCTTCGCTGATCACCTTCACTTCCGCTCCTGCGTCCTCCCGCGGCTCCGCCTCCTCCGCTCGACCCCTTTGGCCTGGACCTCCTTCATTTCTTCAAGTCTTGAACGCGAGACTGCCACTTTGCCGGGCACGCTCGCGGGCCACCCGCCTCTTGACTTCGAAACTTGAAGGCATAGTCTCGGCAATGTTGCTTTTACCTTCAGGTACCACCTACCTCGAAGGGCCGACCCCCGCCGGCGGCGTTGCCGGTGGCCCGAGGAGTACACGTGACCAGCACAGCGCAGGCGTCCAAGTCAGGAGCCGCAACGGCTCACCCCGATCATCTCGGGCACGTCATCTTCATCGCGGCGGCGGCCGCGATGGGCGGATTCCTCTTCGGCTACGACAGCTCCGTGATCAACGGTGCCGTCGAGGCCATCCGCGACCGGTACGAGGTCGGATCGGCGGCCCTGGCACAGGTCATCGCCATCGCCCTGATCGGCTGCGCCATCGGCGCCGCGACCGCCGGCCGGATAGCCGACCGCATCGGCCGCATCCGGTGCATGCAGATCGCCGCCGCCCTCTTCACGGTCAGCGCCGTCGGCTCGGCACTGCCCTTCGCGCTGTACGACCTCGCCTTCTGGCGGGTCGTCGGCGGCTTCGCCATCGGTATGGCGTCCGTGATCGGCCCCGCGTACATCGCCGAGGTCGCCCCGCCCGCCTACCGCGGCCGGCTCGGCTCCTTCCAGCAGGCCGCGATCGTCGTCGGCATCGCCATCTCCCAGCTGGTCAACTGGGGACTGCTGAACGCCGCCGACGGCGACCAGCGCGGCAAGCTGATGGGTCTGGAGGCCTGGCAGGTCATGCTGGGCGTCATGGTGATCCCGGCCGTCCTCTACGGTCTGCTGTCCTTCGCGATCCCCGAGTCCCCCCGCTTCCTGATCTCCGTCGGCAGGCACGAACGCGCCCGCGACATCCTCGAAGAGGTCGAGGGCGACAAGATCGACCTGGACGCCCGGGTCACCGAGATCGAGCTCGCCATGAAGAGCGAGCACAAGTCGGCCTTCAAGGACCTGCTCGGCGGCGGCTTCTTCTTCAAGCCGATCGTCTGGATCGGCATCGGCCTCTCGGTCTTCCAGCAGTTCGTCGGCATCAACGTCGCGTTCTACTACTCCTCGACGCTGTGGCAGTCGGTCGGTGTCGACCCGGCGGACTCGTTCTTCTACTCGTTCACCACGTCGATCATCAACATCGTCGGCACCGTGGTCGCCATGATCTTCGTCGACCGCGTCGGCCGCAGGCCGCTGGCCCTCATCGGCTCCGTCGGCATGGTGATCGGTCTGGCGTTGGAGGCCTGGGCGTTCAGCTACGACCTCGTCGGCGGCAAGCTGCCGGCCACGCAGGGCTGGGTCGCCCTGATCGCCGCCCATGTGTTCGTGCTCTTCTTCGCCCTGTCCTGGGGTGTGGTCGTCTGGGTCTTCCTCGGTGAGATGTTCCCGAACAAGCTCCGTGCCGCGGCCCTGGGCGTGGCCGCCGCCGCGCAGTGGATCGCCAACTGGGCCATCACCGCGAGCTTCCCGTCGCTGTCCGACTGGAACCTTTCCGCGACCTACGTGATCTACACGGTCTTCGCCGCCCTCTCCATCCCGTTCGTCCTCAAGTACGTCAAGGAGACGAAGGGCAAGTCCCTGGAGGAGATGGGCTGAGCCTCGTACCCCGAGGCACCCCGTGAACTCGGGGGGAAGGGCCAAGTCCCCGCTGCCCTCTCCCCGTACCCCGCCGCCGTCCCGGCTCGGCCACTGTCCGAGCCGGGACGGCGGTTCTCGTACGGGGATCAGCCCGCCAGCTCCGGCACCACCCGCTCCGCGAACAGGCGCAGACTGCGCCACCCCTCCTCCACCGGCATCCCGCCCGCCAGGGGATGCAGGACCAGGTTGTCCAGGCCCTGGGCCAGGCACTGGTCGGGGGTGAGGATCCGGTACACGCCCTCAGCGCGCAGCTCGTCCACCGTCGTGGCCGCCGACCGCACGGCCGAGCGGATGTCGCCGGACTGCCAGGAGGCGTAGGTCCGTGCCTCGTGGAGGAAGTGGGAACCGTAGCGGTCCCAGGCCTCGTCCGGGTCCTCGGCGAGGTGCAGCAGGGGCGTCTCGGCGGCCGGCATCATGGTCCAGCCCTCGGTGCCGTACTCGACCAGCCGCTCCTTGTAGTAGGCCTCCAGCTCCGGCAGGTGCGCGCTGGGGAAGAAGGGCAGCCCGAGGCGGGCGGCGCGGCGGGCGGCGGCCTTGGAGGAGCCGCCGACCAGGAGCAGGGGGTGCGGGTCGGAGCAGGGGCGCGGGGTGACCCGTACCGTACGGCCCCGGTATGCGAAGGGCTCGCCCGTCCAGGCCTTCAGCACCGTCTCCAGTACCTCGTCCTGGAGCCGGCCCCGCTGCTTCCACTCCACGTCGAACAGCGCGTACTCCTCGGGCCGGTACCCGATCCCGGCGACCGTGACCAGCCTTCCGCCGCTGAGCAGATCCAGTACAGCGATGTCCTCGGCCAGCCTGAGCGGGTCGTGCAGCGGGCCGATGACCGCCGAGACCGTGACCGCGATCCGGCGCGTGGCCCCGAACACCGCGCCCGCGAAGACGAACGGCGAGGGCAGCCAGTTGTTGTCGACGCCGTGGTGCTCCTCGGTCTGCACGGTGGTGATCCCGTGGCCGTCGGCGTACGCGGCCATCTCCAGCGCGGCCCGGTAGCGGGCGCCGAGCGAGGCGGGGGTGGCGCCGGGTTCGACCAGGTTGAAACGGACGACCGTGACGGGCATGGGGGGTCCCCCTTCACGCTGGGTGGGAAACGGCGGATGGGAAGGGGACGGTAGCTGACGGGGCGTCAGACAGCCAGGGGTGCGGATACCTCGGCGGGGGGCACCGCGGTCGAGTGTGTACGACACGGACGGGAACGCTCCCACGGTCAGGAGCAGGACGCTGGGGTCCCGCGGCGCCCCGGGACGACCCCTCCTCTTGGAGGAAGACACAAACTGGGTTCGGATCGCCCCATGGCCGATACTGGGTGGGTTATGGACATCGTCATCCTTGTTGTAGTCATCGCCGTGGTCGTGCTCGGTGCGCTCGGCGGGCTCGTGGTCGGCAGCCGGCGCAAGAAGTCGCTGCCCCCACCGCCCCCCTCGGCCCCCGACATCACCGCCCCTCCGGCCGAGCCGCACGTCGGCGACGAGGCCGAGACCCCGCGCGACGAACCGCGCCGGACCATAGAGGAGGTGGATCTCCCGGACGGCTCGGCCCCGGTCGTCGTCGAGGAGCCCCCTGCCCCAGAAGCCCCCGTAACCCCCGAGATCGAGGTCCCGGAGCCCACGGCCGGCCGCCTGGTCCGGCTGCGCGCCCGGCTCTCCCGCTCGCAGAACGCCCTCGGCAAGGGGCTGCTCACGCTCCTGTCGCGGGAGCACCTCGACGAGGACACCTGGGAGGAGATCGAGGACATCCTCCTCACCGCCGACGTCGGCGTGGCCCCCACCCAGGAGCTGGTCGAGGGGCTGCGGGAGCGGGTGAGGGTACTCGGCACCCGGACGCCGGACGAGCTGCGCGCTCTGCTGCGCGATGAACTTCTCAAGCTGGTCGGCACCGACCTCGACCGCACGGTCAGGACCGAGCCGGAGACCAGCAAGCCCGGCATCGTGATGGTCGTCGGCGTCAACGGCACCGGCAAGACCACCACCACCGGCAAGCTCGCGCGCGTGCTCGTGGCCGACGGCCGCAGCGTGGTCCTCGGCGCCGCCGACACGTTCCGGGCCGCCGCCGCCGACCAGTTGCAGACCTGGGGCGACCGGGTCGGTGCGCACACCGTGCGCGGGCCCGAGGCCGGTGACCCGGCTTCCGTCGCGTTCGACGCGGTGAAGGAGGGCAAGGAGATGGGCGCGGACGTCGTGCTCATCGACACCGCTGGGCGCCTGCACACCAAGACCGGCCTCATGGACGAGCTCGGCAAGGTCAAGCGGGTCGTCGAGAAGCAGGCCCCGCTCGACGAGGTGCTGCTCGTCCTCGACGCCACCACCGGCCAGAACGGTCTGGTCCAGGCCCGCGTCTTCGCCGAGGTCGTCGCCATCACGGGCATCGTCCTGACCAAGCTGGACGGCACGGCCAAGGGCGGCATCGTGATCGCGGTCCAGCGGGAGCTGGGTGTGCCGGTGAAGCTGGTCGGCCTGGGAGAGGGCGCCGACGACCTGGCACCGTTCGAGCCCGAAGCGTTCGTGGACGCGCTCATCGGCGACTGACCGATGGAACACGCCAAGAAGCGCCCGCCCCCGAGGTGCAGTCGGGAGCGGGCGCTTCGCTGTGTACGGCCGACCTGGCCGGCTGTGGCGTGACGCGTCCGGCTACACGCGCGACCGGTGTGCCACGTAGGCCAGGGTGCCCAGCAGCAGCCTCGCCGACGGGGGCTTCGTGGCCGTGTCCAGTTCGGGCGGACGCAGCCAGCGCACCGGACCCCGTCCGCCCCGGTCCGACGGCGGGGCCGTGATGTGGGTGCCGGGGCCGAGGCCGCGCAGGCCGAGGGAGGCGGGGTCGTCCCAGCCCATGCGGTAGAGAAGGTCGGGCAGCTCGGCGGCGGCGCCTGGAGCGACGAAGAAGTGGGCGCGGCCCTCGGGGGTGGAGATCACCGGGCCGAGCGGGAGCCCCATGCGCTCCAGGCGGATCAGTGCGCGGCGCCCGGCGGGCTCGGCCACCTCGATCACGTCGAAGGCCCGGCCGACCGGCAGCATCACCGCGGCGCCGGGGAACTCCGCCCAGGCGCGGGTCACTTCGTCGAGCGTGGCCCCGGCCGGAACCCGGGACGCGAAGCCGAAGGGGTGGGCGCCGGGGGCTTCGCAGTCGGCGCGGCCGCACGAGCAGGCGCCCGCCGCGGCACGCGCGCCCGGGACCACGTCCCAGCCCCAGAGGCCGGTGAACTCGGCGACGGCGGTGCACTCCGACGAGCGGCCGCGTCGACGTGAACCGGAGCGGATCTCCCGAATGCCGCCGATCGTGAAGCCCATGCCCCCTCCAACGTGTCCGGCGCGCCGGTGGTTACGTGGCGAACGCGAACTGTGACTCTCCGTTGTCGTTTTCCGCGTGCACGTGGCGCTCAGGTGTTAGCCCGGGTGGTGCACTCGTCGGTGCACGCCCCTGAATGCACCGCTCCGCCCCCTCCCGTTCGCTCTCTGTCAAGTGAATCGCGCGGCGACCACCCTTAGTTCATTCGAAGGGGTGGCGAATGGTGGCGTTTCCGGGATCGCCATGGCTGGACGCGTGATCGTCGGATTACGCTGAGTGCACGAGTCCTGGGGGCACATGCAGATGTGAGTATGCCGGAGGCAAGTCGGCCCCCCGTTCGAAGGATGGCAACTGCCGGACGGGAGGCGGTATTTACCGGCATTCTGATAGGCCTTGGCGCACTCAGTGACAAGTGGTCTCAGGGATGGGGGCGTTCCAGTGAGCGGCAACGGCGGTAGCGGGGCGAGCGCGGCAGACGCGGCGGCCGCGAGGAACGCAACGCACGCAACGGACACGACGCACGCCGCGAACACGACGCACGCCGCGAACACGACGCACGCCGCGAACACTGAGAAGCGCCCCAACGAACTGCTCACTTCCTGGTTCGTCCGCAGCGGCTGGTCGAAGGGCGAGCTGGCGCGCCAGGTCAACCGCCGGGCCCGCCAGTTGGGCGCCAACCACATCTCCACCGACACCTCGCGCGTCCGCCGCTGGCTGGACGGCGAGAACCCCCGCGAACCCATTCCCCGGATCCTGTCCGAGCTGTTCTCCGAGCGGTTCGGATGTGTCGTCTCCGTCGAGGACCTCGGACTGCGCACCGCCCGCCAGTCACCGTCCGCGACCGGGGTCGACCTGCCCTGGACGGGCCCGCAGACCGTGGCCCTGCTCAGCGAGTTCTCGCGCAGCGACCTGATGCTGGCGCGGCGCGGCTTCCTCGGAACCTCGCTGGTCCTGTCCGCGGGCCCGTCCCTCATCGAACCCATGCAGCGCTGGCTGGTGCCCGGGCCCTCCGCCCCGCGCCAGGAACGCGAGCCCGTGTCGTCCGCGGCCCGTCGCGGCCGGCTGTCGCGGCCCGAGCTGGAGCTCCTCGAGTCGACCACGATGATGTTCCGCCAGTGGGACGCCCAGTGCGGCGGCGGTCTGCGCCGCAAGGCGGTCGTCGGCCAGCTGCACGAGGTGACGGACCTGCTCCAGGAACCCCAGCCCGAGGCGACCACCCGCACACTGTTCAAGGTCGCCGCCGAGCTCGCCGAGCTGGCGGGCTGGATGTCGTACGACGTCGGGCTGCAGCCCACCGCGCAGAAATACTTCGTCCTCGCCCTGCACGCCGCCAAGGAAGCGGGTGACAAGCCGCTCGGCTCGTACGTCCTGTCCAGCATGAGCCGCCAGATGATCCACCTCGGGCGGCCCGACGACGCGCTGGAGCTGATCCACCTCGCGCAGTACGGCAGCCGGGACTGCGCGAGCCCGCGCACCCAGTCCATGCTGTATGCGATGGAGGCTCGCGCCTACGCCAACATGGGGCAGCCCGGCAAGTGCAAACGGGCGGTCCGGATGGCCGAGGACGTCTTCGCCGAGGCCGACGAGTGGGACGAACCGGACCCCGACTGGATCCGTTTCTTCTCCGAGGCCGAGCTGTACGGCGAGAACTCCCACTCCTACCGCGACCTCGCCTATGTCGCCGGCCGCAGCCCCACCTACGCCTCCCTGGCCGAGCCCCTGATGCGGCACGCCGTCGAGCTCTTCGCGAAGGACGACGAGCACCAGCGGTCGTACGCACTGAACCTGATCGGGATGGCCACCGTGCACCTGCTCCAGCGGGAGCCCGAGCAGAGCACCGTGCTGACCGCGCGGGCCATGCAGATCGCCAAGAAGGTCCGCTCCGAGCGGGTCAACACTCGTATCCGAAAGACGGTCGACACGGCCGTACGCGATTTCGGTGATCTCGCGGAGGTCGTGGACCTCACCGACCAGCTCGCCATCGAGTTGCCCGAGACCGCCGAGGCGGTCTGACGGGGCGGCCCGCCTCCCCGGACCCCGGCCGCGGCCGGCCCTCCCGAACTGCCCGACTCGGCTCCCCCATGCCAGGTCATCGGAAGGCCGACCGCGGCCGGACTGCTTCCCGGAACCGAAGGTTGCGCCACGATAACGATCGACTCGGACCATATCTGCCAGTTCATCGAGGCGTAACACACAAGGCGCCTTCGTCACGGCGGCGAAACAATGAGGGGCTTCCATCGAAACCGCGCTGCGTCAATCTCATGGCGCATAACCGGCCCACCCCTCATAACCGCTCAAGGCTTCGCCCGCACGGGGCCGTACCAATGACGAGGAGACGCCGATGGCACCAGCCATCATGATCGCGGCGGACGCACCCAAGCTGTCGTCCGCCAACACAGGCTTCATGCTTATCTGTTCCGCCCTGGTGCTGATCATGACCCCGGGCCTGGCCTTCTTCTACGGAGGCATGGTTCGCGTCAAGAGCACCTTGAACATGCTGATGATGAGCTTCATCAGCATAGGGATCGTCACCATCCTGTGGGTGCTGTACGGCTTCTCCATGGCCTTTGGTACTGACTCCGGCAGCATCATCGGCTGGAACTCGGACTGGGTCGGCATGAGCAATGTCGGCCTGACCCAGCTGTGGGACGGCTACACCATCCCGATCTTCGTCTTCATGGTCTTCCAGATGATGTTCGCCATCATCACCCCCGCCCTGATCAGCGGTGCCCTCGCGGACCGCGTCAAGTTCACGGCCTGGTCGCTGTTCGTCGCCCTGTGGGCCACGGTCGTCTACTTCCCGGTCGCGCACTGGGTCTGGGGCACCGGCGGCTGGGCCTTCGACCTGGGCGTCATCGACTTCGCGGGCGGTACGGCGGTCCACATCAACGCGGGTGCCGCGGCGCTCGGCGTGATCCTCGTCATCGGCAAGCGCGTCGGGTTCAAGAAGGACCCGATGCGTCCGCACAGCCTCCCGCTGGTCATGCTCGGCGCGGGCCTCCTGTGGTTCGGCTGGTTCGGATTCAACGCGGGCTCGTGGCTCGGCAACGACGACGGCGTCGGCGCGCTGATGTTCGTCAACACGCAGGTCGCCACCGCCGCCGCCATGCTGGCCTGGCTCGCCTACGAGAAGATCCGTCACGGCGCGTTCACCACCCTGGGCGCCGCATCCGGCGCGGTCGCCGGTCTGGTCGCCATCACCCCCTCGGGTGGTGCGGTCTCCCCGCTCGGCGCGATCGCCGTCGGCGTCATCGCCGGTGTGCTGTGCGCCATGGCCGTCGGCCTGAAGTACCGGTTCGGCTACGACGACTCGCTCGACGTCGTCGGTGTCCACCTGGTCGGCGGTGTCGTCGGCTCCCTGCTGATCGGCCTCTTCGCCAGCGGCCACGGCCAGTCCGACGTCGAGGGCCTCTTCTACGGCGGCGGCATGACGCAGTTCTGGAAGCAGTGCGCCGGTGTCTTCGCGGTCCTCGCCTACTCCCTCGTCGCCTCCGCGATCCTCGCCTTCCTGATCGACAAGACGATCGGTATGCGGGTCACCGAGGACGAGGAGGTCGCCGGCATCGACCAGGCCGAGCACGCCGAGACCGCATACGACTTCAGCGGCGCCGGCGGCGGTGTCGTCGGATCCGCCGGTCCCGCCCTGGCCGCGACGGAGAGCAAGAAGGTGGACGCATGAAGCTCATCACCGCTGTCGTCAAGCCCCACCGGCTCGACGAGATCAAGGAAGCCCTCCAGGCCTTCGGGGTCCACGGCCTGACGGTCACCGAGGCGAGCGGTTACGGTCGTCAGCGGGGCCACACCGAGGTCTACCGCGGTGCCGAGTACACGGTCGACCTGGTCCCGAAGATCCGCATCGAGGTACTGGCGGAGGACGACGACGCCGAGCAGTTGATCGACGTCATCGTCAAGGCCGCCCGCACCGGCAAGATCGGTGACGGCAAGGTCTGGTCCCTCCCGGTCGAGACCGCCGTAAGGGTCCGCACCGGCGAGCGCGGCCCGGACGCGCTCTGACAGCAGAAGAGAACAGGAGCCACTGGGTGACGAGTACGGACATGCGCAAGGATGCAGAGGACTCGGGACCCAGCGGCTATGCGGCGGCCCGGCTGCGCCTCCTCACCGAGGGGGTGCAGTCCGGGCCGCCGCGCCGTGCGGCGCTGTCCGAGCTCACGGACGACTGGTTGTCGGGGCTGTTCGGCGCCGGCGCCGAGGGCCTGCGCGGGGTCTCCCTGGTCGCCGTCGGCGGCTACGGCCGCGGGGAACTGTCCCCCCGCAGCGACCTGGACCTGCTCCTGCTGCACGACGGCAGCGACTCCGGCGCGGTCGCCGCCCTGGCCGACCGCCTCTGGTACCCCGTCTGGGACCTGGGCCTGGCCCTGGACCATTCGGTGCGTACGTCCGCCGAGGCCCGCAAGACGGCCGCCGAGGACCTCAAGGTGCAGCTGGGCCTGCTGGACGCCCGCCACCTCGCCGGTGACCTCGCTCTCACCGCCGGCCTGCGCACCGCCGTCCTCGCCGACTGGCGCAACCAGGCCCCCAAACGCCTGCCCGAGCTCCAGGAACTGTGCGCCGAGCGCGGCGAGCGGCAGGGTGAGCTGCAGTACCTGCTGGAGCCGGACCTCAAGGAGGCGCGCGGCGGTCTGCGCGACGCCACCGCTCTGCGCGCCGTCGCCGCCTCCTGGCTGGCCGACGCCCCGCGCGAGGGCCTCGACGACGCGCGGCGCCGGCTCCTCGACGTCCGGGACGCCCTGCACCTGACCACGGGCCGCGCGACCGACCGGCTCGCACTCCAGGAACAGGACCAGGTCGCGGCCGAGCTCGGCCTGCTCGACGCCGACACCCTGCTGCGGCAGGTGTACGAGGCGGCGCGGGTCATCTCGTACGCCAGTGATGTCACCTGGCGTGAAGTGGGGCGCGTGCTCAAGTCGCGCGCCGTGCGGCCGCGGCTGCGCGCCATGCTCGGGGGCGGCAAGCCCGTCGCCGAGCGGTCCCCGCTGGCCGAAGGCGTGGTGGAACAGGACGGCGAGGTGGTGCTCGCCCGCGCCGCGCGCCCCGAGCGCGATCCGGTGCTCCCGCTGCGTGCCGCGGCCGCCGCCGCGGAGGCCGGGCTTCCGCTCTCCCTGCACGCCGTACGGCGGATGGCGGCCGCCGTGCGCCCTCTGCCCACGCCCTGGCCCGCCGAGGCCCGCGAACAGCTGGTGACGCTGCTCGGGTCCGGGCAGCCCACCATCGACGTCTGGGAGGCGCTGGAGGCCGAAGGGCTGATCACCCGGCTGCTGCCCGACTGGGAGCGGGTGCGCTGCCGGCCGCAGCGCAACGCCGTGCACGTGTGGACCGTCGACCGGCACCTCATCGAGACCGCCGTGCGCGCCTCCGAGTTCACCCGCCGCGTCCACCGCCCCGACCTCCTCCTGGTCGCCGCGCTGCTGCACGACATCGGCAAGGGCTGGCCCGGCGACCACTCCGTGGCCGGCGAGATCATCGCCAAGGACGTGGCCGCCCGCATCGGCTTCGACCGCGCCGAGGTGGCCGTGCTCGCCACCCTCGTACGCCATCACCTGCTGCTCATCGACACGGCCACCCGCCGTGACCTGGAGGACCCGGCCACCGTGCGCTCCGTCGCCGAGGCGGTCGGCTCGCAGAGCACGCTGGAGCTGCTGCACGCGCTCACCGAGGCGGACGCGCTGGCCACCGGCCCGGCAGCCTGGTCGTCCTGGCGCGGCTCCCTCGTCGCCGACCTGGTCAAGCGGGTCTCCGCGGTCCTCTCCGGCGGCGAACCGGAGGACCCCGAGGCCGCCGCGCCCACCGCGGAGCAGGAACGGCTCGCGATCGAGGCCATGGCGACGGGCGGCCCCGTACTGTCGCTGCGCGCGCAGACCGAACCGCCGACCGAGGACCAGCCGTCGGGTGACCCCGAGCCGCTCGGCGTGGAGCTCCTCATCGCCGTACCGGACCAGGCGGGCGTGCTGCCCGCGGTGGCCGGGGTTCTCGCCATGCACCGCCTCACGGTCCGCACCGCCGAACTGCGTACCCTCGACCTGCCGGACGGCGTCGAGGGCTCCGTGCTGCTGCTGAACTGGCGGGTCGCCGCCGAGTACGGCTCCCTGCCGCAGGCCGCCCGGCTCCGCGCCGACCTCGTACGGGCCCTCGACGGCTCGCTGGACATCACCGCCCGGCTCGCCGAGCGGGACGCGGCTTATCCGCGCCGCCGCGGGGTGGTCGCGCCCCCCGCCCGGGTGAAGGTCGCCCCGGCCGCCTCCCGGCACGCGACGGTGATCGAGGTCCGGGCTCACGACGCCCCCGGGCTGCTGCACCGGATCGGGCGGGCGCTGGAGGACGCGAAGGTACGGGTGCGCAGCATGCACGTCAGCACGCTGGGTTCCAACGCGGTCGACGCCTTCTACGTCACCACCGGCGAGGGCGTGCCGTTGCCGGCCGGCGAGGCGGCCTCGGCCGCGCGCAGGCTGGAGGAGACGCTGCGCGCATGACCTGAACGGCCCGCGGCGTTCCTGTCCCCGCCCGCTGTCTCCAGCGGGCGGGGACGATTGTCTTGCGCGGCCGGATACCCTGGAAGACGCTCACACTGCTCCCGACTCCGAGGACCGACGCCGCCGTGTTCGATACTCTTTCCGATCGCCTTTCAGCGACCTTCAAGAACTTGCGCGGCAAGGGGCGCTTGAGCGAAGCGGACATCGACGCCACGGCGCGTGAGATCCGCATCGCACTCCTCGAAGCGGACGTGGCCCTGCCTGTCGTCCGCACGTTCATCAAGAACGTCAAGGAGCGTGCCCTCGGCGCCGAGGTCTCGCGGGCGCTGAACCCGGCCCAGCAGGTCCTGAAGATCGTCAACGAGGAGCTCGTCACGATCCTCGGCGGCGAGACCCGGCGCCTGCGCTTCGCCAAGCAGCCGCCGACCGTGATCATGCTCGCGGGTCTGCAGGGCGCCGGTAAGACCACCCTCGCGGGCAAGCTCGGCCGCTGGCTGAAGGAGCAGGGCCACTCGCCGCTCCTGGTCGCCGCCGACCTCCAGCGCCCGAACGCCGTGAACCAGCTCAGCGTCGTCGCCGAACGCGCCGGTGTCGCGGTCTACGCGCCCGAGCCGGGCAACGGCGTCGGCGACCCGGTCAAGGTCGCCAAGGACTCCATCGACTTCGCGAAGTCCAAGGTCCACGACATCGTGATCGTGGACACCGCCGGCCGCCTGGGCATCGACCAGGAGCTGATGCGGCAGGCCGCGGACATCCGCGACGCGGTCTCGCCGGACGAGATCCTGTTCGTCGTCGACGCGATGATCGGCCAGGACGCGGTCAACACCGCCGAGGCCTTCCGCGACGGCGTCGGCTTCGACGGCGTCGTCCTCTCCAAGCTCGACGGCGACGCCCGCGGTGGTGCCGCCCTGTCGATCGCCTCGGTGACCGGCAAGCCGATCATGTTCGCGTCGAACGGCGAGAAGCTCGAGGACTTCGACGCCTTCCACCCTGACCGGATGGCCTCCCGCATCCTCGACATGGGTGACCTGCTCACCCTGATCGAGCAGGCGGAGAAGACGTTCAGCCAGGAAGAGGCCGAGAAAATGGCCTCCAAGCTGGCGTCCAAGAAGGGCCAGGACTTCACCCTGGACGACTTCCTGGCCCAGATGGAGCAGGTCAGGAAGATGGGCTCCATCTCCAAGCTGCTCGGCATGCTCCCGGGCATGGGCCAGATCAAGGACCAGATCAACAACCTCGACGAGCGTGAGGTCGACCGCATCGGCGCGATCATCAAGTCGATGACCCCGGCCGAGCGCCAGGAGCCGACGATCATCAACGGCTCCCGCCGTGCCCGTATCGCCAAGGGTTCGGGTGTCGAGGTCAGCGCGGTGAAGGGCCTGGTCGAGCGGTTCTTCGAGGCCCGCAAGATGATGTCCCGCATGGCTCAGGGCGGCGGCATGCCCGGGATGCCGGGTGTTCCGGGCATGGGCGGCGGCCCCGGCCGCTCCAAGAAGCAGCCCAAGAAGGCCAAGGGCAAGCAGCGTTCCGGCAACCCGATGAAGCGCAGGCAGCAGGAGCAGGAGGAGGCCGCGCGCCGCGCCGCCGCGGCCCAGGGGGGCGGCGCCTTCGGTGTGCCCGGCCAGCAGGCCCCGCAGGACTTCGAGCTGCCGGACGAGTTCAAGAAGTTCATGGGCTGACGGCCCCGGCCCTACGTCCCTGAGGGCGCTCTTCTCCGGAGGGGCGCCCTCAGGCGTTCAGCACCGAAGATTTCCGGCCGATCCAGCGCTGATCGCCCTCCCCGTGCTCAGGGCGTACGTGCGATCAGGTACCGGAACACGTTCGGCATCCACACCGTGCCGTCCCGGCGCCGGTGCGGATGCAGGGCCTCCGTCAGCTCCTTGTCGACCTGCGCCTGGTCGGTGGCGGAGATCGCCGCGTCGAACAGTCCCGTCGACAGCAGCCCTCGTACGGCGCTCTCGGTGTCGGCGTACCCGAAGGGGCAGGCGACCCGGCCGGAGCCGTCCGGCTTGAGTCCGGCGCGCTGGGCGACCTCCTCCAGGTCGTCCCGGAGGGCGGGGCGCCAGCTGCCCGCGCTGCGCAGCGGATCCGCCAGCTTGGTGGCCACCCGCAGGACGGACGTCGTGGCGCACCGTTCCGGCGGGCCCCAGCCGGCCAGCACCACGGCAGCCCCCCGCTCGGCCAGCGGCGTCGCCGAGGCGAGCAGCTCACCGAGGCCCTCGGAGTCGCCCGCGAGACACCCGATGGGCTCGAAGGCGGTCACCAGGGTGTACGCCGGTGTCGTGGCGTCGGCCGCGTCCTGGGGCGTTCCCCCGACCAGCCGGGTCTCGCCCCCCGCGCGCGTGCCCCGCGCCTCGGGCAGCAGCCGCTCCCGCGCGAGGTCGAGCCGCTGGGGGGAGGAGTCGTCGACACCCGTGACCGCGGCCCCTCTGGAGGCCGCCATCAGCAGGGCCAGCCCGGAACCGCAGCCGAGCCCCAGCAGCCGGGTGCTCGGGCCCACTTCCAGTCGCTCGTAGACAGCCTCGTAGAGCGGCACCAGCATCCGCTCCTGGATCTCCGACCAGTCACGCGCGCGTGCCCCGCGGTCCACGCGGGCTGTTTCGCCCGCCTGGGACCGGTGCTGCCGCACGAGCGTAGGTGTCATAGGTAAGCGCCCCAATCCGCCGAGAGGTTCCCCTGTGCCCGTTTCCGTAGCCCCCGTGCAGTGCGCTCGCACTCCCCCCGTATGCCAGATAACTCCGCACTCGACCGCGCGTCCAGGGGTTGTCGGGTCCGGCTTGCGGGCTGAGTGCCCCTGTGGCGAGATTTCACATACCGGCAACCTGGCCCCGTACCATCGCGCCATGGCAAAGGCACCCGTTCTCACCCCGCGGGCGGACGACTTCCCGCGCTGGTACCAGGATCTGATCGCCAAGGCCGAACTGGCCGACAACGGTCCGGTGCGCGGCACGATGGTGATCCGGCCGTACGGGTACGGGCTGTGGGAGCGGATGCAGGCCGAGATGGACGCCCGCATCAAGGAGACGGGCACCCAGAACGCGTACTTCCCGCTGCTGATCCCGCAGTCCTATCTCGCGCGGGAGGCGGACCACGTCGAGGGCTTCGCGCCGGAACTCGCGGTCGTCACGCACGGCGGCGGCAAGGAACTGGAGGAGCCGGCGGTCGTCCGGCCCACCTCCGAGATGATCGTCAACGACTACTTCTCGAAGTGGGTGCAGAGCTACCGCGACCTGCCCCTGCTGATCAACCAGTGGGCCAACGTGGTGCGTTGGGAGCTCAGGCCGCGTCTGTTCCTCCGTACGACGGAGTTCCTGTGGCAGGAAGGCCACACCGCGCACGCCACCTACGAGGACGCCCGCGACTTCGCCGCCCACATCCACCGCCGGGTCTACGAGGACTTCATGGTCAACGTCCTCGCGATGGACGTCGTGCCCGGCCGCAAGACGGCGGCCGAGCGCTTCGCCGGGGCGATCAACACCCTCACGCTCGAAGGCATGATGGGCGACGGCAAGGCCCTGCAGATGGCCACCAGCCACGAGCTGGGCCAGAACTTCGCCAAGGCCTTCCACACCTCGTATCTGTCGAAGGACGGCACCCAGGAACTGGTCTGGCAGACCTCCTGGGGGTCGACCACCCGCATGATCGGTGCCCTGGTGATGATGCACGGCGACGACAACGGGCTGCGCGTCCCGCCGCGACTGGCACAGATCCAGGCCGTCGTCCTCGCGATCAAGGACGACGAAGCGGTTCTCGCCAAGGTCCACGAGATCGGCGACCGGCTGCGGGCCGCGGGGGTGCGCGTCCACGTCGACGACCGGGTGGACACCCCCTTCGGCCGCCGTGCCGTCGACTGGGAGCTCAAGGGCGTACCCGTACGCGTCGAGGTCGGACCCCGTGACCTGGAAAACGGCACCGCGATGCTGGTGCGGCGGATCCCGGGAGGCAAGGAGCCGGTGCCCCTGGAGGCGCTGGCGGGCCTTGTCCCCGCGATCCTCGAAGAGGACCAGGCGCTGCTGCTGACCCAGTCCCGCGCGCGCCGCGAGTCCCGCACCGTGGAGGCGTCGACGATCGAGGAGGCCGTCGAGGCCGCCGTTGCCGGCCGCTGGGCCCGTATCCCCTGGGCGGTGCTGGGGAAGGACGGCGAGGCCGAGCTGGGCGAGCACGCGGTGACCGTACGGTGTCTGGTCGCCGAGGACGGGTCGGTGCCCGACGCCGACGACGCGCCCGGTAACGTCGCGGTTGTCGCGCGCGCTTACTGAGGTGACGCCCTCCGGCGGGAGAGCGACCGAAACGCCCCTTGCGCAACGGCGGACCACAGCCACCTCGGCGCGTGGACGGGATCTGACGGGTGGACGTACGTCAGGCTACGCACCACCTTGGTAGGAGCTGTGAGGCTTCTCCACAGATCAGCGCACCCGCCCTCGTCAGGACGCATCAGCGGCAAACTGACGGGTACGTGCAAATTATTTGGGATGCCCCGGAATCGGAACACAGCGGCACCCTGGCTCGTTGTCATTACGTGAGCACGACACAGACACCACCTGTTCTCGCCGCAGAACTGGCACAGGCGTGGGCCGACATTCAGCGGTACCACCCCGAGTTGCCCGATCTTGCCGCGCCAGAGTCCCTGATCGGGGAGTCGTCGTCCGCCTGCGGTCACGAGCTCTCCTTCGAGCGACTGCTTCACGAGGCAGTCCATGGCATCGCCGCCGCGCGCGGCATTCGCGACACCTCCCGTGCCGGCCGCTACCACAACCGCAGATTCCTCGCGATCGCCGAGGAGATGGGCCTCGACCACCCGGAGGAACCGCATCCCAGCAGCGGTTTCTCCCTGGTCGTGCTCACCCCCGAGGCGAAGCGCCGGTATCGCCCGACCGGTGAGCGCCTCCAGCGGGCCCTCAAGGCCCACTCGGCGGCGACCACGTCCGACACCTCCCGCACCTTCCGCGGCCCGGCCGCCCGCCACGGCTCCTCCGGCGGCGGCGTCCGCGTCAAGGCGGTGTGCGACTGCGGCCGGAACGTACGGGTCGTCCCGTCCGTCCTGGCCCAGGCTCCGATCGTGTGCGGGGGCTGCGGGAAGCCGTTCCGGATCCCGGAGGTCGTGGGCGCGGCGGCCGGCTGACCCGGGCGAGGGGCGAGCACCGGCATCTCGTGGCTGCCGGTCGAGCCCGCGGCACGGGCACAGGGGGTGCCGTCGCGCACTCCGCCGACGGCACCCGGCGGCGCAGGATCCCGCACCCGAGCTGTCAAGCGGCGCCGGGTGCCTCTCAGGCGTGCCTCACCACAGCCTCGGTCCAGAGCGACCCGCCGGGTATGGCACAATGGCTAGCTGTACTCGACAGCCGCACAGGAACCCTCTCGCCTCCGGCTGACGCGTCCATCGGGCACTCGGGTACCGCAACCCCACGCGGCCATCTGCCGTGCCCAACCACGTCAAATTCAGGAGAACCCACTCCCGTGGCAGTCAAGATCAAGCTGAAGCGTCTGGGCAAGATCCGCGCGCCTCACTACCGCATCGTCGTCGCCGACTCCCGTACCCGTCGTGACGGTCGTGCGATCGAGGAGATCGGCCTGTACCACCCGGTGCAGAACCCCTCGCGCATCGAGGTCGACGCCGACCGCGTGGCCTACTGGCTCTCCGTCGGCGCTCAGCCGACCGAGCCCGTGCTCGCCATCCTGAAGAAGACCGGCGACTGGCAGAAGTTCAAGGGCGAGCCCGCCCCGGCTCCGCTGCTCCAGCCGGCCGAGAAGGCCGCGCGTCCGACGTTCGAGGCTCTCGGCGGCGACGACGAGGGCAAGGGTGAGGCGATCACCCCGAAGAAGAAGGCCGAGAAGAAGGACGAGGCTCCCGCTGAGTCCTCTTCGGCTGAGTCGACCGAGGCCTGAGCAGCATGCTCGAAGAGGCGCTTGAGCACCTCGTGAAGGGCATCGTCGACAACCCTGACGACGTGCAGGTCGCCTCGCGCGACCTGCGTCGTGGTCGTGTGCTGGAAGTCCGGGTCCACCCGGACGACCTCGGCAAGGTGATCGGCCGCAACGGCCGCACCGCACGCGCCCTGCGTACGGTCGTGGGCGCCATCGGCGGCCGCGGTGTCCGCGTCGACCTCGTCGACGTGGACCACGTCCGCTGACGCAACGCAGCACCGGCTCGGGCCGGGGAGGGCCACTGGGCCGTCCCCGGCCCGTTGTCGTGCACGCAGTCCCGTAGAGGCTGTCGGAGATCAGGAGAAGCAAGCACAGTGCAGCTGGTAGTCGCTCGCATCGGCCGTGCCCACGGCATCAAGGGTGAGGTCACCGTCGAGGTCCGTACCGACGAGCCGGAGCTGAGGCTCGCGCCCGGCGCCGTCCTGCTCACGGACCCCGCCTCCACGGGCCCCCTCACCGTCGAGACCGGCCGCGTCCACAGCGGCCGTCTCCTTCTGCGCTTCGAGGGCGTGAAGGACCGCACCGCCGCCGAGGCGCTGCGCAACACCCTCCTGATCGCCGAGGTGGACCCGGAGGTGCTCCCCGAGGAGGAGGACGAGTACTACGACCACCAGCTGATGGACCTGGACGTGGTGACGAAGGACGGCGTCGAGGTCGGCCGGATCACCGAGATCTCGCACCTGCCCTCGCAGGACCTGTTCGTCGTGGAGCGCCCCGACGGCAGCGAGGTCCTGATCCCCTTCGTCGAGGAGATCGTCACGGAGATCGACATCGAGGAGCAGAAGGCGGTCATCGACCCGCCGCCCGGGCTGATCGACGACCAGGCGGAGATCGCCTCCAGCAGGGACGACAGCGCATGAGGCTCGACGTCGTCACGATCTTCCCCGAGTACCTCGACCCCCTGAACGTCTCCCTCGTCGGCAAGGCACGCGCGCGTGGACAGCTGGACGTGCACGTCCACGACCTGCGTTCGTGGACGCACGACCGGCACAACACGGTCGACGACACGCCGTACGGCGGCGGACCGGGCATGGTCATGAAGACCGGACCCTGGGGCGATGCGCTGGACTCCGTCCTCGCGGACGGCTACGAGACGGGCTCCCACACGCCCGCCCTGATCGTCCCCACGCCCAGCGGCCGTCCCTTCACCCAGGAACTCGCCGTCGAGCTCTCCGCGCGTCCCTGGCTGCTCTTCACGCCGGCCCGCTACGAGGGCATCGACCGCCGCGTCATCGACGAGTACGCCACCCGGATACCCGTCCACGAGGTCTCCATCGGCGACTACGTGCTGGCCGGCGGCGAGGCGGCCGTCCTCGTCATCACGGAGGCCGTGGCCCGGCTGCTGCCCGGCGTCCTGGGCAACGCCGAGTCCCACCGGGACGACTCCTTCGCACCCGGAGCCATGGCCAACCTCCTGGAGGGCCCCGTCTACACCAAGCCGCCCGAGTGGCGCGGACACGGGATCCCTGACGTGCTGCTCAGCGGACATCACGGCAAGATCGCGCGCTGGCGCCGCGACGAGGCACTCAGGCGTACCACGGCCCACCGGCCCGACCTGATCGAACGCTGCGACCCCAAGGCCTTCGACAAGAGGGACCGCGAGATGCTCTCCATCCTGGGCTGGGCACCGGACCCCGAGGGGGAGCCGTACGGCCGATTTTGGCGCAGGACAGAGGGCGTGGAACAATAGGTCGCTGTTGTGCGTCCGGCGTGCGCCCCTGCCACAGGGGGACACGACGCCCGCCCCGACGTGGACAGCATCCTTCTCGACACCCTAGTTCCGTTGATGACCTGTGGCATCAGCGAAGAAAGCAGACGAAATGTCCAACCTGCTCGACACCGTCGACTCCGCGTCGCTGCGCAGCGACATCCCGGCCTTCCGCCCGGGTGACACCGTCAACGTCCACGTGCGCGTCATCGAGGGCAACCGCTCCCGTGTGCAGCAGTTCAAGGGCGTCGTCATCCGCCGTCAGGGCGCCGGTGTCCGCGAGACCTTCACGGTCCGCAAGGTCTCGTTCTCCGTCGGCGTCGAGCGCACCTTCCCGGTGCACACCCCGATCGTCGAGAAGATCGAGCTCGTCACGCGCGGTGACGTGCGTCGCGCGAAGCTGTACTACCTGCGCGAGCTGCGCGGCAAGGCCGCGAAGATCAAGGAGAAGCGCGAGAACTGAGCGCTTCTCGGGCGTCACAGCGGGGCCGGATAGCATCTGGCCCCGATGGACACCGAAGCACAGCCGACGGAGCGCGACCGCTCCTCCCGCCCTTCCGATGCCGAGGAGATCTCGGACCCGGGAGGACCGGAGGGCCGGTCGCGTTTCGCGTTGGTGTCACGGGCCGCCGAGTCGGTACCCGGCGGTCGGATCACCCTCACGCTGCTGGTCTGCCTGGTGTTCGTGCTGCTGCTCAGCACCTTCGTGGTGCAGCCCTTCCAGATCCCCAGCGGATCCATGGAAAACGGATTGAGGATCGGGGACCGCGTTCTCGTAAATAAGTTGGCGTACCGTTTCGGTGCCGATCCGCGGCGCGGCGATGTCATCGTGTTCGACGGAACCGGGTACTTCGGGGATTCCGACTACATCAAACGCGTTGTCGGTGTGGGGGGAGACCATGTGGTCTGCTGTGACAAGGAGGGGAGGATCGAGGTGAACGGCCGGTCCGTCGACGAGTCGACCTTCCTGTACCCCGGCGACAGCCCGTCCACGGTGCCCTTCGACGTCGACGTGCCCTCGGGCACTCTCTTCGTCCTCGGTGATCATCGCGGCGACTCCAGCGACTCCCGCGACCATCTGGGCTCCCCGGGCGGCGGCATGATCCCGGTCGACGACGTCATCGGCCGGGCCGACTGGATCCTGTGGCCCGGCGACCGCTTCACCCGGCTGCGCCGTCCCGCCGCCTACGCGCGCGTGCCGGCCGCCGAAGAGCCGACCCCGGTGGGCGCCCATGGGTAACCGCGGCCGACCGCGCGGTACGTCGTCCAGCGCGGCCGAGAATCTGCTGCCCACCGGCTCCCGACGCGCCCTGGCCGGCACGGGCGCGGGCGCGGGGCCGGGACGCAGCCGTGCCGAGCGGCGCAAGCTCCAGCGCAAGGTCAAGCGGCGCCGCAGGCGTTCCGCGATCAAGGAGATACCCCTCCTCGTCGGCGTCGCCGTCCTCATCGCCCTCGTCCTGAAGACCTTCCTCGTCCAGGCCTTCGTGATTCCGTCCGGTTCCATGGAGCAGACCATCCAGATCGGCGACCGGGTCCTGGTCGACAAGTTCACCCCGTGGTTCGGCTCCAAGCCCGAGCGCGGGGACGTCGTCGTCTTCAAGGACCCCGGCGGCTGGCTCCAGGACGAGCAGCCGGCCACGAAGAAGGACGACCCCGTCGTCGTCAAGCAGGTCAAGGAGGGGCTCACCTTCATCGGCCTGCTGCCCTCGGACAACGAGAAGGACCTCATCAAGCGGGTCGTCGGCGTCGGCGGCGATCACGTCAAGTGCTGCGACACGCAAGGCCGGGTCACCGTCAACGACGTTCCCCTGAACGAGAACTACCTGTATCCCGGCAACGCCCCGTCCGAGACGCCGTTCAACATCACCGTCCCGCCGGGGCGGCTGTGGGTGATGGGCGACCACCGGGGCAACTCCGCGGACTCCCGCGCGCACCAGAACACCGACTACG
The DNA here is from genome assembly GCA_000720805.1 of Streptomyces violaceoruber. GTDB lineage: Bacteria > Actinomycetota > Actinomycetes > Streptomycetales > Streptomycetaceae > Streptomyces > Streptomyces cellulosae_A. The sequence continues at coordinate 30,669 of JODI01000059.1, read as the reverse complement.
GCGGCACGGTCTCCGTGGACTCCGTGGTGGGCCGGGCCAAGGTCATCGCCTGGCCGTTCGGGCACTGGAGCCAGCTGGAGGAGCCCAAAACCTACGCTTCCGTGTCCGACTCGGCAGCCGGGTCGACCGCGGCTGGTCCGCCGTCGCTTAGGGTTGCTCCCGACGGTCCGAACGGATCGGTCCAACTCCCGAGCCCTGCGGAACTCCCGCTCGTTATGGGAGTGGTGGGTCTGCACCGTGTACGGCGCAGGCGGCAGCGGCACAGAGTAAGGAGTTGGCGTGGGGGATGTGGCGGTTGGCGCACGGTCCGGGCACGATGGCGAGGAACCCCGCGGACGCCCCGCGGAGAGCGCCGTCCCGGCCGCGGACAGCGCCGTGACCTCCGGGAATGACTCCGGTGCGGCACAGGAGGGCACGACGGCCGAGCAGACCGGGACGGACGGCCGGGGATCCGGCGACTCGGCGCCCCAGGCGAAGAAGCCGCGCTCCTTCTGGAAGGAGCTGCCCATCCTGATCGGCATCGCGCTCGTGCTGGCGCTGTTGATCAAGACCTTCCTGGTGCAGGCGTTCTCGATCCCGTCCGACTCGATGCAGAACACCCTCCAGGAGGGTGACCGCGTTCTGGTCGACAAGCTCACCCCGTGGTTCGGCTCCGAGCCCGAGCGCGGTGAGGTCGTGGTCTTCCACGACCCCGACAACTGGCTGGCGGGCGAGCCGACGGCCAACCCGAACGCGGTGCAGACGTTCCTCAGCTGGATCGGCCTGATGCCGTCCGCGGAGGAGAAGGACCTGATCAAGCGCGTCATCGGCGTGGGCGGCGACACCGTCTCCTGCAAGGACAGCGGCCCGCTCATGGTCAACGGAAAGGCGCTGAACGAGCCGTACGTGTACCCAGGCAACACCCCGTGCAGCGTCGACGACCAGGGCGGCCGGTTCACGGTGAAGGTGCCCAAGGGCTACATCTGGGTGATGGGCGACCACCGGCAGAACTCGCGTGACTCGCGCTACAACCAGAGCGACAAGCACCACGGCATGGTTCCGGTGGACGACGTCGTCGGGCGAGCCGTCGTGAAGGCCTGGCCGATCAACCGCTGGGGCACCCTGCCGGTCCCTGACACCTTCGACCAGAAGGGCCTCGACACCAAGTCGTCGGCCTCGGCCGCCCTCACGGTCGCCCCGAACGGGCTCGCCCTCGCCGGGGTCGTACCGGTGGCCCTGTGGCGCCGCAGGAAGACCTCGGCCGCCGAGACGCGCTGAGGTTCCCGGTGCGGCGATGACCTTGGTCGGCCGGAGGGGCTGACCGGGTCAGGTACCGCCGGGTAGGGTGCGGACCCATGGGTGAGAGCACGACACGTACGGCCCCGCACAGCGGCGGCACAGGCACGGGCCCGGTGGGCAGCCGGACCGGACAGCGACTGTCCGGACTGGCCGTCGCACTGGGCATTGTGCTGTTCCTGGGAGCCTTCGCCTGGGGAGCGGTGCTCTACCGGCCGTACACCGTGCCCACCAGCTCGATGTCGCCCACGATCGCCGCCGGTGACCGGGTCATGGCCCAGCGCGTGGACGGTGACGAAGTACGCCGGGGCGACGTGGTCGTCTTCAAGGACACGGCCTGGGTGAGCAACGCCCTCGTGGTCAAGCGCGTCGTCGCTGTCGGCGGGGACACGGTGTCCTGCTGCACGAAGGGCAAGCTGACTGTCAACGGCAAGCAGATCAACGAACCGTATCTGCCGGCGGGCAGCGTCGCCGAGGACAAGGTCATCCCGACCGTGACGGTGCCCAAGGGCCGCCTCTTCCTGCTCGGTGACGAGCGCCAGGGCTCCCTGGACTCCACGGCCCACCTGAGCGACGCGGCCGGCGGCACGGTGTCGCAGAACGCCGTGAGGGCCCGGGTGGACGCCGTCGTATGGCCCATGAACGGCATGCTGAAGAAGCCCACCGGCTTCCAGACGCTCGGCCCGCTGTCCACGCCCGGTCCGCTGCGGACGATCGTCGTCCTGATCGTCGCCGGTGCGGTGCTCGTCCTCGGCGGTGGCGCGTACGGCCCGATCGCCAAGCGGGTGGGCGGCCGCTCCCGGACCCGGACGGAGCCCGCCCGTGCCCACTGAGGCCGGCGACACGTCTCCCGAGGGCTCCCGGGACGGCGGGCTGCGCAAGGTGTCCCGGGTGGTGCTGCTCGATCCTCAGGACCGCATCCTGCTGCTGCACGGCCATGAGCCGGACGATCCGGCCGACGACTGGTGGTTCACACCCGGCGGCGGCCTGGAGGGCGACGAGAGTCGTGAAGAGGCCGCGCTCAGGGAACTCGCGGAGGAGACCGGCATCACCGAGGTCGACCTCGGCCCGGTGCTCTGGCGGCGGATGTGCTCGTTTCCGTTCGCGGGCCGCCGCTGGGACCAGGACGAGTGGTACTACCTGGCCCGTACCACCACTACGGCGACCAGGGCGACGGCCCTGACCGAGCTGGAGCGGCGCAGCGTCGCCGGAGCGCGCTGGTGGACGTGTCAGGAACTGACCCGGGCACATGAGACGGTGTATCCGACCAGACTCGCCGAGCTGCTCCAGCGGCTGCTCGACGAAGGTCCCCCGGCCGGGCCCGTGACCCTGGACACCGAAATCGTCTAGGGGCTCGCGGGACTGGCGCACAATGGGGGGATCGCACGGCTGAAGGGGAACATGCCATGAGCGCCGAGGACCTCGAGAAGTACGAGACCGAGATGGAGCTCAAGCTCTACCGGGAGTACCGCGATGTCGTCGGTCTGTTCAAATACGTGATCGAGACCGAGCGGCGCTTCTACCTCACCAACGACTACGAGATGCAGGTGCACTCGGTCCAGGGTGAGGTGTTCTTCGAGGTGTCGATGGCGGATGCCTGGGTGTGGGACATGTACCGGCCGGCCCGCTTCGTGAAGCAGGTCCGGGTGCTTACGTTCAAGGACGTGAACATCGAGGAGCTGAACAAGAACGATCTGGAGATGCCCGGCGGCTGAAGCCTTCGGCGGGGTGATCCCTCGCGGGAGTGACGGAGTTTTCCACAACCGGCGAGTAGTCCACCAAGATCAACTCGGTCGGCTCGGCTGCGTGACCGTTGGTGCCGGAGGTGGTGCCGACATGAACGCACGCAGTGCACTCGGCAAGTACGGCGAGACGCTCGCCGCCCGGCGGCTGGTGGAGGCCGGGATGACGGTCCTGGAGCGCAACTGGCGCTGCGGCAGGACCGGTGAGATCGACATCGTGGCACGGGACGGCGACGTCCTGGTCGTCTGCGAGGTCAAGACCCGGCGGACGGGTCTCTTCGAGCATCCGATGTCCGCGGTGACCCCCGACAAGGCGCAGCGGCTGCGGGGCCTCGCCGAACACTGGATCCACTCCCACGGGGGAGCACCGCCGGGAGGCGTCCGCATCGACCTGGTCGGCGTCGTCCTGCCCACCCGCGGCGCACCCGTCGTCGAGCATGTGCGTGGGGTGGCCTGATGGGGTTCGCCCGGACGTGCTCGGTGGCGCTGGTGGGCGTCGAGGGGGTGGTGGTCGAGGTCCAGGCCGACCTCGAACCCGGGGTCGCGGCGTTCACGCTGGTGGGACTCCCCGACAAGAGCCTGACCGAGAGCCGGGACCGGGTTCGGGCCGCGGTGGTGAACTCGGGGGCCGAGTGGCCGCAGAAGAAACTGACGGTGGGGCTCAGCCCGGCCTCGGTGCCGAAGGCCGGCTCCGGGTTCGATCTCGCCGTCGCCTGCGCCGTCCTCGGCGCCGCCGAGCGGATCGACCCGCGGGTGCTCGCCGACATCGTGATGATCGGCGAGCTGGGGCTCGACGGACGGGTACGGCCGGTCCGGGGCATCCTCCCGGCGGTGCTGGCCGCGGCCGACGCCGGCTACGAGCAGGTGGTCGTACCCGAGTGCGCAGCCGCCGAGGCCTCCCTGGTGCCCGGCGTGTCCGTGCTCGGGGTGCGCAGCCTGCGCCAGCTGATCGCGGTCCTCGCGGACGAACCCGTACCCGACGAGGAACCCGACGAGGCGGGCCGCCCCGACCCGCTGCTCGCTGGCCTGCGCGTGCCGGGCACGGGCGCGGCCACGGGCATGCACAGCATGGGCGCCGCGCAACTCGACCAGGGTCACGACCTCGCCGACGTCGTGGGCCAGAGGTCGGCGCGTACGGCGGTGGAGGTCGCCGCGGCGGGCGGTCATCACCTCTTCCTGGAGGGACCGCCGGGAGCCGGTAAGACGATGCTCGCGGAGCGGCTGCCCGCCATCCTGCCCCGGCTGAGCCGGGAGGAGTCGCTGGAGGTCACCGCGGTCCACTCGGTGGCCGGACTGCTGCCCGCGGGCAAGCCCCTGGTCGACGTCGCCCCCTACTGCGCCCCGCACCACTCGGCGACCATGCAGGCGCTGGTCGGCGGGGGCGGCGGTGTCGCCCGGCCCGGGGCGGTCTCGCTGTCTCACCGCGGGGTGCTGTTCCTGGACTTTTCCAACTGCTATGTGAGTGTCAGCTTCCCTCGTTTGGGTGCTCCTCACGGCCATCCCGTTCTGGTTAACCGACTGCCTTCGTTCGCTTCAGCACGTGGAGGTCGAAGGGGGGAGGCAGGGGTGGCACGCAGTCGGGTGGTCCTTGGGGACCTGCGAGTCCAGGTGCTCAAGCGGTCCGGCGGTGGTCGGTCGTACGCGATCGTGTGGCCGGACTGCTCGGTCGATGCGGAGGCGGACTCGTATCTGCGGTCGTACGAGGGCTCGGGCTCGCAGAAGACATACGCCTACTCGCTCGTGGACCATCTGCGGTGGCGGATCCGAGAGGGGCTGACGACCGAGACGATCACGTTCCTCGATGTGAAGCGGTACATGGGGGCGGTGGGGGCCCAGGTGCCGATGCCGTACGGGCGGCCGTGGCGGGTGCCCCCTCAACGCCCGTACGGTGTCTCGGCCTTGCAGGTCGCCGCGGCGTGTCTGAAGGGCTTCTACCTCAACGCGTGTGCGCGCAATGGCGTGAACGACGAGCTGCGGGAGACTCTGGCGGTTAACCGGCTCCCGACGAAGGTGGACAGGAGCCGGGCCTTCTTGGGGCATGTGAAGAAGTCGATGCCGGCCAATCCGCTGGCGCCGCCTCGGCCGCCGCGGCGGCGGCATCCGAAGATGCTGCCGGACGGGGCCAAGCCGGAGCTGCGGGAGGCCGTGAACACCGCTCGCGACAAGATGGTCGTGCGGTGGCTGTCGGACACGAGCTTGCGGATCGGCGGACTGACGGGTCTGCACCTGGTGGACCTGCACCTGCGGGAGAACGCGGCCTGCAACGAGTGCAAGAGCCCTCACCTGCATGTCTGCCATCGCTGGGGAAACGTGAACCAGTCCGCGGCGAAGATCAAGCCGGACTGGCAGATGGTCGACGGTGTGATCACTGGGGGAGAGATCTATCGTGTCAGCCCCGCCATGATCAGCAGCTACTTCAAGTACATGACGACGGAGTACGCGAAGTACGCCACGGGGCACGGCATGTTGCTCATCCAGCTCGCGGGGGCGAACGTCGGCGAGCCCTGGAGTGCGGATGCTGCCCGCGGAATGTTGCGGCGGGCCGGACAACGGGCCGAGTTGCCGGGCAGGATCACGCCGAAGGCGTTTCGCCACCAGATCACCAACGACGTGCTGGATGTTTCCGGCGGGGACCCGATGGTGGCCAAGGTGGTTGGAAACTGGGCCTCGGCCCAGATGGTCGATGAGGTCTACGGCCACCCGGATCTGCACTCACCCGAGTTCACCGCCGCCCTGCAGAAAGTGTGGGGTGAAAAGCAGTGACTGTCCAAGCGCTGTCTTTGATTGCTGATCCAGCTGGTCAGACGCACACTGCGGCCGATCGCCTGGAGATCCTCCATGCGCTGATCGCGGCTCCGACGTTTGATCCGATGCTGCGTGCGGATGTCATCCGCGTCTCTCCGGATCACCCTGTCTACGGCTGGCGGTGCAAGGTCTCGGATTGCGAACGAGGCCGGGAGAACATGCGGGACTACTGCTTCACCCACAGCGAGGAGTGGGCCGCAGTGCAGCGTGGAGGCGGGACCATCGTTGAGTTCCTCGAGGGCGCTGAGCCCTTGCAGACACGGGGCTGGCGCAACCCGGAGCCGTGCCTCATCTGTCCCCGTGCGCCGGCTTTCGGCCGGGATGGCCTGTGTTTCCTGCATACGAGGAACTTCAAGAGCTGGCAGGGCTTTCAGCGCAAGAAGGGCCTGTCAGCTGATCTGGAGCTGTGGCTGCCGGACCGGGTGCCCTACCCGGACTTCGGGAAGTGCCGGGTGCCGGCCTGTTCCTGTCCGGGGGTGCACTGGATCGGCCTGTGCTTTTCTCACCTGGGGCGCTATACGGCGGATGGTCGGCCTGGCGGCGCCGAGCGAGTACAGAACTGGGGGCGGCGCCGACGGGAAGGGCATCCGCCTGTCGAGATCACCTACACCGACGAGGCGGCGTTCAAGCGCTGGTGCGCGCAGAACGATCCGATCAGCCGGATGGACGGCACGCTCTCGCTCCTCAGCCTGCGCCCGCTGCTTCGTGCAGAGATCAAGTGGTGTCTGTTCCACCATGCTCAGGGCCCCGTTGAGGGGGCTCGCTGGACCCTGCCCTTCGTCCAGCATCTGGTCGACGAGTGCCGACGCAAAGGTGCCGGCTCCCTGGCCGAGCTCGACCTTGAGGCATGTACTCAGCACATCCGCAAGGTCGCCAAGGCGATGTTGCACCACCTTCGGGTTGTCTACTTCAGCAAGCAGGACACCAAGGACGCGGGGTACATCGAGACCGACCACTACGGAGTCCGCTTCACCAACTACGGCAGCTTTATCGATCTGTCCGGCGTCACTCAGCGGTGGCTGCGTGACTTGCTCTGGGACTGGATGGACCTGCGGTTGACCACCGATCCGCCTCGCAGCGTGACCCCCTTCGGCACCAGCAAGCGCGGATGCGTGGAACTCAGCGCCTACCTGGAGGCCCAGGCCCCGGCTGGCGGGCATGATGCCCGCCTGCTGACGAGGGAACACATGGTCAGCTTCATCGCGGACCAGCGCCACCGGGCCGAGCACGGGCTGAAATCTCTCGGCGTGCACACCCCCCACTCACGTGGGAAGAAGCCGTCCAAGGTCACCAAGGGCACTGTGACTCGTGTCTTCGACGGCGCCCGCATCGTCCTTCGGGCCGCCATGGACGCGGGCCAGGCACAACTAATTGGCCTCGACCACGCCTTCATCGTCGCCCTGCCCTACGGCGGCGGGAGCCGAGGTGGTCGCCGCAAGCCGTTTCCCGATGACGTGGCCCGGGCCCTCGCCCACGAAGCGAACCTAAAGCACCTGGAGACCATGGATGTCGAGGACCGCGGCCTGCGCGACATCTGGGAGGCACTCATCGTCACAGGCCGCCGCTGCAGCGAGGTGATCAAGCTCCGCCTGGAATGCGTTGGCCGCTACGGCGGCCTGCCCATGCTCTGGCACGACCAGACCAAGGTCGGCAACCTCGATGAAGGCATCCGAATCTCCGAACGGCTCTACCAACGAATCGTGGCTCGACAGGCCAAGACAGTGGCTCGCTTCGCCGTCATTCACGGTCGTCCGCCCACCGCGACCGAGCGGCTTGAACTCGCGCTCTTCCCCAGACGCAGTACCAACCGCGCAGGCCTCAAGAGCGTGAGCTACGGATGGTTTTCGACCCTGTTCGGCACCTGGGTCAAAGGGCTGGACCTCGGAAAGGCAGTTGCCCATCAGGCCCGCCACACCCTGGCCACCAATCTGCTCAAGAACGGGGCGAACCTAACCCACGTCAAGCGTTACCTGGGCCAGGTCTCCGACGCCATGGCGGAACACTACGTCCACCTCGCCAACACCGACCCGAAGCTCGAGCAAGCCCTCCAGGCGATCTGGGTCGCGGGCCCCGGAGCGGCCGAGCCTGGCCTTGTCCTGTCCAGCGGCAAGCCCATGAGCAGGGCGGAGGCCGAGGCCCTCGCCATCGACCTCTCCCGCCGGTCCACGCCCGCAGACGGCGGCTTCTGCACCTTTCAGATCGTGGTCGATGGCGGCGCCTGCCCCTTCAACCTCAACTGCCACAGCTGCGACAAGTTCGTCATGTCCGGCGCCGACCTCGTCTACTGGCACCGCAAACGCGAGCAGTGGCGCACGGTCGCCGAAGGCGCCCCCGACAGCAAGACCGCCGACTACCTGCACGACCTCTTCGAACCCACCGCCCGCGCCATCGACGGCCTGGAAAGAGCACTGGAGGCCGTCGGCCTCCTCGACGAGGCCCTCGCCCTGGATCTGCGACGCCCCCAGGACTACTTCGGACGTGTCTGGAGCACCGCCTTTCGGGCCCAGGAACTCGCACGTCACCAAGAAGGTGGCGAGGCTGCATGAAGGCAAACTCCACTGCAGCCGCCATCGCCGCACGACAACGGCAGACCACGGACAAACTCGTCCAGGTCGAGACGGCCATCGGCCAGCTCCGCCGCGAGCGCGGCCGACTGACCGTCCGGGCCATCGCCGAGCGAGCCAGCGTGTCCGCCACGTTCCTCTACGAGAACGAGGCGGCCCGCACACTCGTCAAGAATGCCGTCGCGGACTCGCGCAGCCGCCACGACCAACAGGCCCAGCAGGAGCACGACCGGATCGAAGCGTCCTGGCGGGAACGCGCTCTCAACGCCGAGAGCGAGCTGACCCGGACCCAAAAAGAGGTCTTCGCCCAACGGCAGCAAATCGGCGAGCTGATGGGCCAGATCCGCGACTTTGACCAGATGGTCCCCGGCGAGTCTGTCCAACATCTGACCACCGAGAACACCACCCTCAAGCACCGCGTCCACCAGCTCACACAGGAGCACCGCAAGCTCCAAGAACGACTCGAAGGCGCCCGCACCAACCTCCGCTTCGCCGACAAGCGGATCGCCGACCTCGAAGCCCAGGTTCTCGACCTACAGTCGTCCGACACACCACGCTCACGCCCGTGAGTATTCATTGGCTCCTTGTTAGATGTGCCTCATGCACATTTCGGGCCAATGGATCACTTCAGCCGAATTCTGGGCGCCTGCAGGTGTCCTCTTGCTCTCCACGGCTGTATTGACGTGGGTGGGCTTCAAGGCTGCCAGTCCGAAGCAACGCTTGGTCTATGGCATGTCCACCGTCACCCTCCTGAACCACGCCCCCGGCCTACGCGACAAAATCAAGGTGACATGGGGGGAGGGGGAGCCGCTTACCCACCCGCACGTGGTTAGGGTCAAGGTGGTTAACGGAGGACGGCGGGACATTCCGAGCGATGCTTTCAACGATCGAGAACCGCTGGAGTTTGACCTCGGCGCCCGGGTCATCGCCCCCCTGGAAAATGGCATCGCTCCTCGAGGGCCTCACGGTCAACAGTGGGAGACTGAGGGAACCAGGCTGAAAATCTGGCCCAGGCTAATTCGCCAGGGCGGCGCACCCCTATCCTTCCCCCTGCTGGTTGATGGCCCGCAGCCTAAGGTGACTCTGGTCGAACCTCATCCTTTGATCAACATCAAGGTTCGGAAGGGCAACCCGGACCTGCCCACTTCACCGCTGGGCTTGCTCAAGGCTGCTTGGGGAGACCCCAGGGGACGAACGGCAGTAGTGGCACAGTTCGGAGCCGTGGCCGCAGGGGTGGCTACCGTCCTTACCACGGCGCTCGCCGCAAAGAGATAAGGGCACCTCTCCACCTCAGTCCAGCATCCCGGACGCCTACGCGATGCATTGCCGCAGGTCAGCCTCGAAATGGGCATCTTCGGAGTCGGTAAACTGGACGAGACACCGGAGTTCAGCAGCCAGGCCCTGGATGCCCTCCGGCAGCCACTGGAGGCAGGGCACGTGGTGATCGCGCGCAGTGCGGGGGTCGTGCGCTTCCCGGCGAAGTTCCTGATGGTGCTGGCGGCCAACCCCTGCCCCTGCGGACGCTTCTCCCTGACGGACAGCCTGTGCGAGTGCCCGCCCTCGGCGATCCGGCGCTACCAGGCCAGGCTCTCCGGCCCACTGCTCGACCGGGTCGACCTGCGCGTCGAGGTGGACCGCGTCACCCGCTCCGAGTTGAGCGGCCGGGGCGGCCCGGGCGAGTCGACGGCGGCCGTTGCCGACCGGGTCAGGGAGGCCAGGGTCCGCGCGCTCGCCCGGCTGGTCGGCACTCCGTGGCGCACCAACAGCGAGGTGCCCGGACGGGAGCTGCGCAGCCGCTGGCATGCCGCGCCCGGTGCCATGGACGAGGCGGAGCGGAACCTGGAGCGGGGCGTGCTGACCGCTCGCGGGCTCGACCGGGTCCTTCGGGTGGCCTGGACCGTCGCCGACCTCTCGGGACACGACCGTCCCGACGCGGCCGACGTCGCCCTGGCCCTGCAACTGCGCACCGGAGTGCCGCGAGGCGTGCCCATGGCCATCGGGGCCCTGACGTGAACGGGGACGACGATCCGCGCGGCGATCTGCTCGACCGGGTGTTCCTCACTCGCGTCGTCGAGCCCGGTGACGAGGTCGCCGGGCGCTGGGTGCGGGAGCTCGGGGTGGGCCTGGTGGCGAGGAGGCTGCGGGAAGGCGGGGAGGCTCTTGCCGGGGTGAGTGACAAGCGGTGGGCCGGGCTGGTGGCTCGGGCCGTGCGGGCCGAGCCGCAGGAGGACCTCGCCGTCGCGCGGGGCGCCGGGGTGCGGTTCCTCGTCCCCGGGGACGCCGAGTGGCCGGGCCAGCTCGACGATCTCGGGGACGCGCGGCCCCTGGGGCTGTGGGTGCGGGGCCTACCCAGTCTGCGGATGTGGGCGCTGAGGTCGGTGGCCGTCGTCGGTGCCCGGGCCTGCACCGAGTACGGCGCCCACATGGCGGCCACCCTCGCCGCCGGCCTCGCCGAGCGCGGTTGGGTGGTGGTGTCCGGCGGCGCGTACGGCGTGGACGGGGCCGCCCACCGCGGTGCCCTCGCCGCGGGCGGCGCCACCGTCGCCGTCCTGGCCTGCGGGGTCGACCGGCCCTACCCGCGCGGGCACACCCAGTTGATCACGAGGATCGCGGAACAGGGGCTGGTGATCGGGGAGTTGCCACCGGGGGACCATCCGACGCCGAGCAGGTTCGTGCTGCGGAACCGGGTGATCGCCGCGCTCACCCGGGGCACCGTGGTGGTCGAGGCCGCCTATCGGAGCGGCTCCCTGTCCACCGCCCGGGCGGCACAGCGGCTGGGCCGGCACACCATGGGCGTCCCGGGGCCCGCCACCAGCGGTCTCTCCGCAGGTGTGCACGAGCTGCTGCGTCAGGACGCGGTGCTGGTCACCGACGCCGCGGAAGTCGTCGAACTGGTCGGCCACATGGGGGAGCTGGCCCCGGACCGGCGCGGGCCCGTACTGCCGCGGGACCTTCTCGACCCCGCCGCCCGACGGGTCCTGGCCGCCCTGCCGGGGCGTGCCACGGCGACCGCCGAAGAAATCGCCCGTGGGGCGCAGACGACCCAGGACGACGCCGTCGCGAGACTGTACGAACTACGAGCACTTGGTTACGTCGAACGACACGGCGACGGCTGGAAGTTGACACGCCAGTCAATGATCTCCGTACGAGGTCGTCGACATGGGTGTTGACCGTGTGTGTTCGGCCGTCCGGGCGAACCCTGACACCCTTGCGAATCCCCGCAGTTGGCGTGATGCCGCGCTCACGCAGAGCGAGCGCGGAGCCTCGTCGGAGTGCCCGGCGGAACGTGGCCGCGCGCGGCCCGAGCCACGCCCTTCGCGCACCGCGACACTCCAGTCACGCTACGCTCACGAGGATTGCGACGCAGACAGGCGACTCGACAGCAGACCGACGGCTCCCCCAGGCAACACCACTTCACAGCAGAACGGCACAAGGCGACGAATGCCCCAGCACACCTCCGGGTCCGACCGGGCGGCCATCCCCCCAGCCGCCCGCGAGGGTGGCAGCGTGCGGCCGCCCGCTCCCTCGACACTCGAGGAACTGTGGCGGTCGTACAAGGCGACGGGGGACGAGCGGCTGCGCGAGCAGCTGATCCTGCACTACTCGCCCCTCGTGAAGTACGTGGCGGGGCGGGTGAGCGTGGGCCTGCCGCCCAACGTGGAACAGGCGGACTTCGTGTCCTCCGGCGTCTTCGGGCTGATCGACGCGATCGAGAAGTTCGACATCGACCGGGAGATCAAGTTCGAGACGTACGCGATCACCCGGATCCGGGGCGCGATGATCGACGAGCTGCGGGCGCTGGACTGGATCCCGCGCTCGGTGCGGCAGAAGGCACGCAACGTGGAGCGGGCGTACGCGACGCTGGAGGCGCGGCTCAGACGGACGCCGAGCGAGGCCGAGGTGGCCGCCGAGATGGGGATCGCGGTGGACGACCTCCACGCCGTCTTCAGCCAGTTGTCGCTGGCCAACGTGGTCGCCCTGGAGGAGCTGCTGCATGTCGGCGGCGAGGGCGGTGACCGGCTGAGCCTCATGGACACGCTGGAGGACACCGCCGCCGACAACCCCGTGGAGGTGGCCGAGGACCGGGAGCTCCGGCGGTTCCTGGCCCGGGCGATCAACACGCTGCCCGAGCGGGAGAAGACCGTCGTGACGCTCTACTACTACGAGGGGCTCACGCTCGCGGAGATCGGGAACGTGCTGGGGGTCACCGAGAGCCGGGTGAGCCAGATCCACACCAAGTCGGTGCTGCAGTTGCGGGCGAAGCTCGCGAGCTTCGGGCGCTGACCGTGCCCGATGAGCCGGGGTCCGGGGCGGTGACTCCCCTGGGGGATGGTTCGTCCGTAAAGTGGTTGACGTGCCAAGGATTCGAGCGGCCTCCGTGGCCGAGCACCGGTCGATGCAACGAGCCGCCCTGCTGGACGCGGCTCGTTCCCTGTTGTCCGAAGGCGGGACGGAGGCGCTGACCTTCCCCGCCCTCGCCGAGCGGACAGGGCTTGCCCGGTCGTCGGTGTACGAGTACTTCCGGTCGCGGGGCGCCGTGGTCGAGGAGCTGTGCGAGGCCGACTTTCCCGTCTGGGCAGCGGAGGTGTCGGCGGCGATGGACGCGGCCGACGGGCCTCAGGCCAAGGTTGAGGCGTATGTGCGGCAGCAGCTCGCGCTGGTCGGCGACCGGCGGCACCGAGCCGTGGTCGCCATCTCCGCGAGTGAGCTGGACGCGGCGGCCCGGGAGAAGATCCGGGCCGCGCACGGAGGGCTGGTCACCATGATCGTGGCGGCCCTGGGGGAGATGGGGCACGCGCAGCCCAGGCTGGCGGCGATGCTGCTCCAGGGCGTCGTGGACGCGGCGGTGCGGCGGATCGAGCTGGGTGCGGCGGAGGAGCCGGCCGTGATCGCCGAGGCGGCGGTGTCCATGGCGCTGCGGGGTGTCCAGGGCTGACGCCGGGTCGGCCGGGCCGGGCCCGCAGGTGGGCCACTCAGCCCGGCGCTTTCGGAGTGCCACCTCGTTTGGACCGGGAGCCGCCTCAGGCGGCACGACTGGCGGCGCTCGGGCGGATGCGGATGCGGATGCCGTGGCTGGGGCGGTCGACGAGTGGCGGCTTCGCGGATTGCTCCGGCGGGCTGGTCCATGGGTGCCGGCTTCGCGGGATACCCCGGCGGGGGCGGTCGACGGGTGCCGGCTTGGCGGGCATGCCCTGGCTGGGGTCGGGGGCGAGGGTCGGCGACCTCCGAATGCCCCGGCTGGGGCGGTCGACGGGTGCCGAATTGGCGGCGGCGTCCCTGCTCGGGGCGACGCGGCCGGCTTCGCGGGGGTGCCCTGGCTGGGAGGCGACGCGGCCGGCTTCGCCGGGGTGCCCTGGCTGGCAGGCGACGAGGCCGGCTTCGCGCGGGTGCCCTGGCTGGGGTGGTCGACGGGTGCCGGCTTGGCGGGGGTGCTGCTTGGGGGCGAGGAAGGCCGGCTTCGCGGGGTGTCCCGGCCGGGAGCGACGACTGTCGGCTTCCCGGGATGCCCCGGTTGGGGGGGGCGCCGAGTGCCGGCTTCCCGGGATGCCCCGGCTGGGGGCGCCGAGGGTCGGCGGCCCGGGGTGTCCGGCTGGGGCGGCCGACGGGGTCGGCTACCCCGGTAGTGGTACGCCGATCACCGGCAGCAGTCTCGACGGGCCCCGGTGCAACAGCCACCTCGGCAGCAGCGACAGCGGGTCCAGGTAGGTCTCGCCTCGCCGCAGGCCCCAGTGCACGCACGTGGCCGCGCAATGCGAACCCGTCGGTTCCACCGTGCCGATCACCTCGCCCGCCGCCACCTCCTGGCCCTTCCTCACCGAGGTTCGCACCGGCTCGTACGTCGTGCGCAGAGGTGGCTCGCCCGTCCCCGTCAGCTCCACCGAGACGACCCCCCTGCCCGCGACCCTGCCCGCGAAGGAGACCCGGCCCGCCGCCACCGCTCGTACCGGAGTGCCGGGAGGCGCCGACAGGTCCACGCCCCGGTGGCCGCGGCCGTACGTCGTCGCCGGGGGCTCCCAGCCGCGCAGGACGGCCGGGCGCACGCCCACCGGCCAGGTACGGCCGATGGCCGGAACCGTCGTGTCCGTGGCCGCCGGGCCCAGGGGGAGGGGCTCTCCGCCCGGCCGGGCCGCGCAGGTCAGCAGTGCCGCCGTCAGCAGCAACAGCAACACCGGCCACGTACGCCCCCAACCACCCGCATATCGCATCGCTCGCATACGAGAACCGTCCCGCACCCGTCGCGACCATGGCCGGGACCTGTGGACTACTCCCCGGTTGTGGACAACGGCGTCACCCGGTCCCTCGCCGGTCCCGTACACTTCTTCTGGCGATCCGGGTCACCGGGTCGACTTCGCACGCCCCGACATCAGACCGTCCCACGGTCGGTGTCAGCGCCACTCGGTCCCCAGCGGCACGGCGCATCGCGGGCGTCAGGCGCGCGTGCCATCCCGGCGCGCGCGGCACAACCGAGAACACCAAGGAGAACGGCCATGGCCGTCGTCACGATGCGGGAGCTGCTGGAAAGCGGCGTCCACTTCGGTCACCAGACCCGTCGTTGGAACCCGAAGATGAAGCGCTTCATCTTCACGGAGCGCAACGGCATCTACATCATCGACCTGCTCCAGTCGCTGTCGTACATCGACCGCGCCTACGAGTTCGTCAAGGAGACCGTCGCCCACGGCGGCACGGTCATGTTCGTCGGCACGAAGAAGCAGGCGCAGGAGGCCATCGCCGAGCAGGCCACCCGCGTCGGCATGCCCTACGTCAACCAGCGCTGGCTGGGCGGCATGCTCACCAACTTCTCGACCGTCTACAAGCGTCTGCAGCGCCTCAAGGAGCTCGAGCAGATCGACTTCGAGGACGTCGCCGCGTCCGGTCTGACCAAGAAGGAGCTTCTCGTGCTCTCGCGCGAGAAGGCCAAGCTGGAGAAGACCCTCGGTGGTATCCGCGAGATGTCCAAGGTGCCCAGCGCCGTCTGGATCGTGGACACCAAGAAGGAGCACATCGCGGTCGGCGAGGCCCGGAAGCTCAACATCCCGGTCGTCGCCATCCTCGACACGAACTGCGACCCCGACGAGGTCGACTACAAGATCCCCGGCAACGACGACGCGATCCGCTCCGTCACGCTGCTCACCCGTGTGATCGCGGACGCGGTCGCCGAGGGCCTCATCTCCCGCTCCGGTGTCGCCACCGAGGGCAAGGGCGAGAAGGCCGCGGGCGAGCCGCTGGCCGAGTGGGAGCGCGACCTGCTCGAGGGCGAGAAGAAGGCGGACGAGGCCGAGGCCCCTGCCGTCGAGGCGCCCGCCGCTGAGGCCGCTCCTGCGGCCGAGGCTCCGGCCGCCGAGGCTGAGGCCCCCGCCGCCGAGGCTCCGGCCGCCGAGGCCGAGGCCCCCGCTGCCGAGGCCCCTGCCGCGGACGCCGAGCAGGCCTGACCCCTCACCACCTACGGGTTCCGGACGGCGGGGGCCCACGAAGCCCCCGCCGTCCGCCCGTAGATCTTCGGACTTCGAGAGAGATTCCAGAAATCATGGCGAACTACACCGCCGCCGACGTCAAGAAGCTCCGCGAGCTCACCGGCGCCGGCATGATGGACTGCAAGAAGGCGCTGGACGAGGCCGAGGGCAACGTCGAGAAGGCCGTCGAGGCGCTCCGTATCAGGGGCCAGAAGGGCGTCGCCAAGCGCGAGGGCCGCTCCGCCGAGAACGGCGCCGTGGTCTCGGTCATCGCCGACGACAACTCCTCCGGTGTCCTGGTCGAGCTGAAGTGCGAGACGGACTTCGTCGCCAAGGGCGACAAGTTCCAGGCCGTCGCCACCGCGATCGCCGAGCACGTCGCCAAGACCGCCCCGGCCGACCTGGAGGCCCTGCTCGCCTCCGAGATCGAGTCCGGCAAGACCGTTCAGGCGTACGTCGACGAGGCCAACGCCACCCTGGGCGAGAAGATCGTCCTGGACCGCTTCGCGGTGTTCGCGGACGGCTTCGTGACGGCGTACATGCACCGCACGATGCCCGACCTGCCGCCGCAGATCGGTGTCCTGGTCGAGCTCGACAAGCCCAACGCCGAGATCGCCAAGGGTGTCGCCCAGCACATCGCCGCCTTCGCGCCGAAGTACCTCTCCAAGGAGGACGTGCCGGCCGAGGTCGTCGAGTCCGAGCGCCGCGTCGCCGAGGAGACCACCCGCGCCGAGGGCAAGCCCGAGGCCGCCCTGCCGAAGATCGTCGAGGGTCGCCTCAACGGCTTCTTCAAGGACGCCACGCTGCTCGGCCAGCCGTACGCGCTCGACAACAAGAAGTCGGTCCAGAAGGTTCTGGACGAGGCCGGTGTCACCCTGAAGCGCTTCACGCGCATCAAGGTCGGCATCTGAGTCCGTACCGCGCTCGGCGCTCGACCCCGATAGGGTCGTAGTAGTCGTCCGCGTACGCCTTCACGCACGCGTGCGTGGGGGACGACAGCAGATCTGACGAGGAGGCCATTGCCGCGCATGGGATGCGAACGACACCCCACCGGCAATGGCCTTCTTCGCATGTGCACCACGTGAAAGAGGCGGGATCCCCATGACCACCAAGGCCCAGAAGAGCGACGACGGCAAAGTGAGCGGCCGGTTTCTGCTGAAGCTGTCCGGAGAGGCCTTCGCCGGTGGCGGTGGCCTGGGCGTCGACCCCGACGTGGTGCACAAGATCGCCCGCGAGATCGCGGCGGTCGTGCGGGACGGCGCGCAGATCGCCGTCGTCATCGGCGGCGGCAACTTCTTCCGCGGGGCCGAGCTCCAGCAGCGTGGCATGGACCGGGCCCGCTCCGACTACATGGGCATGCTCGGCACGGTCATGAACTGCCTCGCCCTCCAGGACTTCCTGGAGAAGGAGGGCATCGACAGCCGCGTGCAGACCGCCATCACCATGGGACAGGTGGCCGAGCCGTACATCCCGCTGCGTGCCGTGCGCCACCTTGAGAAGGGCCGCGTGGTCATCTTCGGCGCCGGTATGGGCATGCCCTACTTCTCCACCGACACCACCGCCGCCCAGCGCGCCCTGGAGATCGACGCCGAGGCGCTGCTGATGGGCAAGAACGGCGTGGACGGGGTCTACGACTCCGACCCGAAGACCAACCCCGACGCGGTCAAGTTCGACTCTCTCGGCTACGGCGAGGTCATCACCCGCGACCTCAAGGTCGCCGACATGACCGCGATCACGCTGTGCCGCGACAACAAGCTCCCGATCCTGGTGTTCGAGCTCCTGGCGGAGGGCAATATCGCCCGCGCCGTCAAGGGTGAGAAGATCGGCACGCTGGTGGGTGACCAGGGCAGCCGGGACTGACGAATCGACGAACCACCCCGTCCGGGGGACGGACGGGACGGACCCTGGCCGGGGGATGGACAATGTCCTGCCGGTCGGGAACCGTGCAGGAAGAAGACGCGACGCAGCCGGCCGCCGCCCTCACCAAGGAACCGCAGCCGGGCCTACTCAAGACACGCAGGAGCAAGTGGTGATCGAAGAGACCCTCCTCGAGGCCGAGGAGAAGATGGAGAAGGCCGTCGTGGTCGCCAAGGAGGACTTCGCCGCGATCCGCACCGGCCGTGCGCACCCGGCGATGTTCAACAAGATCGTGGCCGACTACTACGGTGCGCCGACGCCGATCAACCAGCTGGCTTCGTTCTCCGTGCCGGAGCCGCGCATGGCGGTCGTGACCCCGTTCGACAAGAGCGCGCTGCGCAACATCGAGCAGGCGATCCGCGACTCCGACCTGGGCGTCAACCCGAGCAACGACGGCAACATCATCCGGGTGGTGTTCCCCGAACTCACCGAGGAGCGCCGCCGCGACTACATCAAGGTCGCCCGGGGCAAGGCCGAGGACAGCAAGGTCTCCATCCGCGCCGTGCGCCGCAAGGCCAAGGACTCCATCGACAAGCTCGTCAAGGACGGCGAGGTCGGCGAGGACGAGGGCCGGCGCGCGGAGAAGGAGCTCGACGACACCACCCACAAGTACGTCGCCCAGGTGGACGAGCTCCTCAAGCACAAGGAAGCCGAGCTGCTCGAGGTCTGATGAACGACTCTTCCTGGGGCGCTCCGCCACAAGCCGGGTCACAGGCCGGGCCGCAAGCCGGTGCCCACGCCGGCTCGCAGGCCGGTCCCCACGCCGGGTACTGGGGACCGTCCGACCAGGGACCTGTCCAGGGGGCTGCTCCGACGGGTCCCGCGTACGATGCGCATGACGCGCAGCACACTCGCCCCATGCCCATCGTGCCCGACGAACCCGCGTACGGCGGAGACCAGGATGACGTCCGGGGGGCCGCTCGGGCGAGCGGCCCCTTGTTCCGCGACGAGACACCGCAGTTCCGGTCCCCCGGGCCTTACGACACGCCGCAGGCGCGGCCCTACGGGGCGGCGCCGCAGAATCCGGAGCCCATGCCCGACGTCTCGCAGCCGGCGTCCGCGCCGCAGAAGAAGAGCGCGGGCCGTGACCTGGGTTCGGCCATAGGGGTCGGCGTCGGACTCGGTGTGGTGATCGTCGCCTCCCTGTTCGTCGTCAAGGCCGTCTTCGTCGGCGTGATAACCGTCGCCGTGGTCGTCGGCCTGTGGGAGCTGACCAAGCGGCTGGAAGAGCGCAAGGGCATCAAGGCGCCCCTCGTCCCGCTCGCGCTGGGCGGTGCCGCCATGGTCGTCTCCGGGTACGTCCGGGGCGCCGAGGCCGCCTGGGTCGCGATGGCGCTCACCGCGCTGGCCGTCCTGGTCTGGCGGATGACGGAACCGCCGGAGGGGTACCTCAAGGACGTCACGGCGGGCGTCTTCGCGGCCTTCTACGTCCCGTTCCTGGCCACCTTCGTCGCCATGATGCTCACCGCCGACGACGGACCGCGTCGCGTGCTGACGTTCCTGCTCCTGACCGTCGTCAGCGACACCGGCGCGTACGCCATCGGCTGGCGCTTCGGCAAACACAAGCTCGCCCCCCGGATCAGTCCCGGAAAGACCCGCGAGGGCCTGCTGGGCGCGGTCTCGTTCGCGATGGTGGCGGGCGCGCTGTGCATGCAGTTCCTGATCGACGACGGGTTGTGGTGGCAGGGCCTGCTGTTGGGGTTCGCCGTCGCGGCCAGCGCCACGCTCGGCGATCTCGGCGAGTCGATGATCAAGCGGGACCTGGGCATCAAGGACATGGGCACACTGCTGCCGGGCCATGGCGGAATCATGGACCGGCTGGACTCGCTGCTGCCGACGGCTCCTGTGGTGTGGCTGCTGCTGGTGATCTTCGTAGGGTCGGGCTGACCGGCCGTACCGTCCGTCGCACCACGCGCACCGTTCGTACGTCGCTTTCGTGAGGCCCTCGCTTCGGCGGGGGCTTCTCGCGTTCCCGGAGGCGGGCGATGGCATCCCCGCACGGCTAGTGGGACGATTCCGGTGTAAGTCCCTCAAACGGTGCACGCCGGCAAACGGTGCACGCTGGAAGGAGGGTGCGATGTCCGCCATCCGAGAAGTGATCGACATCGACTGCAGCCCCGACGACGTCTTCGCGTATGTCACAGACTCCTCCCACCTGCCGGAATGGCAGCTGAGCGCTGTTGCTGCGGAGCGGCTCGACGAAGGCCCGTTGCACGAGGGCTCCCGGGTCCGGGTCACCCGGCGCGTCGGCACCCGTGAGATGCCGATGACCCTGGAGTTCACCGAGATCGTCCCGCCGTACAGCTGGGGTCTGCACGGTGTCGACGGCCCTGTCAGAGCGCACGTCCGCGGCGAGGTCGAACCGCTCGAACAGGGGCGCCGCTCGCGCGTGACGATGGAGGCCGACTTCGAGGGCCACGGCCTCGGCAAGCTGCTCGTCCCTCTCTTCGTCCGCCGCCAGCTCCGCACGGAGCTGCCGCGTGACGAGCAGCTGCTGAAGGAGAGGTTGGAGCGCGACATGGCGTAGACCACCCGGACGGAGGCCGTTAAGGTCCGGCCATGGGGAGAGCACGTCTGGGGGAAGACGGCACGTATCACGGTGACCTGCCCTGCCGTTGGTGCGACACACTCATCGACCAGGGCGGCCGCCGCAAGCCGCGGCTGTACTGCCGCCAGTCCCACCGCTGGAAGACCTATGGCACGTGGGTTGTCGGGTTGGTGGCCGGGCTCTTCTGAGCGCGGACAGGCCGGCTCTGGGGCTTCAGGTGCCATCGGGCCCCTACCGGCGCCATCGGCGCCGGTAGGGGCCGGACTCGGGTTGCGGAGCCGACGGGTACTTCGGCTGTCCGCCACCGAGCGGCTGTGAGCCGTCCTCCGTCGGCGACGCCGGCCGGCTCACAGCAGCGTCGGCGCGTGGAATGTGCCGAGACCGGAGGTCAGGTCCCGGTCCAGCCAGTAGCGGCGCGGTTCGGC
This sequence comes from Streptomyces violaceoruber, assembly GCA_000720805.1. Lineage (GTDB taxonomy): Bacteria > Actinomycetota > Actinomycetes > Streptomycetales > Streptomycetaceae > Streptomyces > Streptomyces cellulosae_A. The sequence continues at coordinate 9,942 of JODI01000059.1, read as the reverse complement.
GAGCATGACGTCGAGCCTGACGGTGAGGATGCCGGGGATCCTGGCCAGCTCGTTGTCGACGAAGAGCGCCAGGGCGGAGCGGTCGGTGACGAGGCCGGTGGCGAGGACGGACACGTCGCTGGCCACATGTGCGGCGAGCCGGGTCTGAGGGAGCTGGTCGATCCGGCGCATGACGTCGGGGGTTTCGCCCGGGGCCACTCGCAGGCGGAGCATGAAGGGGGTCTGGAAGCCGAGCCATTCCGACACGATCTCCAGGCGCGGTTTGACCCATCCCTCGTCGAGGACCCGGCGGACGACACGGTGCGCGGTGGAGGTGGCCAGGCCCGCGGCCCGGCCGATGGCGGCGGCGGAGGCCCGGCTGTCCTGGATCAGCTGGGTGACGACGGTGCGTTCGGCCTCGCTGAGCGGTTTGGCGGGGGGAGTCGCGCTCGCCGTGCCCTCGGAGCGGGCACCGGTGAGGTGGAGCAGGTCGGCCCGTTCGGCCTCGGTCAGGAACTGCGGGTCCCAGGTGACGCCCCGGCGCAGGGTGCTGAGCGCCGGCAGGGCGTTGACGCGGCGGACCAAATCAAGGGCCCGCGCAAAGCGCGGGCCTGGCCCCTTGGGCCTGGCCCTCTGCGCCTTCGGCGCCGGGCCTGGCCCCTGGGGCCGCAAGCATGTTACGGCCCGGACGGTAGAGCCCTAGACGGGCAGGCCACGGTCAGAACGATGCCTCCGGCGGGGGATCGGCCAGCACCGGGATGGAGGGGGCGCCGTTCCCGACTGCGGGTCCGTAGGGGCGTGTGCGGGGTGCTCCCATCCCGTCCACCGTCGACCCAGGCAGAGCCGAGCAGACGCGGCCCATGGCGTCCAGGTCGTTCGTACAGTGGCGCGCTCCACCTGGACGCCATGAACCACGCCCGCTCCACGGTGTGTGGGTCGACGGCGGACGGGATGGGAGCGGGGGAGAGCGGTGGGGTGAGGAGGGAGCTACTGTGGCCGCCGGTCGTCGGGCAGGGGATCCAATGTCGTCCAGACCCTCACAGCAGCAACAGCGGGTGCCATAGTGCCCGCCGGTGGTTCTTGGTGAGCGATCACCGCATGTCTCGGCAATTGCTGGTCCATGTTGTAGTAGCCCAGGAACAGCCCCAGATCACGGCATAATGCATGGGCTTTCTGCGTGGTCATCCCGACAACATCGGGGACCTCGACGTGCGCCGATATGTCCTCCATGTCAACACCGTAGGGCAACGGTGCGGTACAGCAGCGGAATACAGCAACTACCGCGACCACAGCCGAACCGCCACCAACCCCTGAGGACTGCCCGATCAGCCCTGTAGACCTCAGCGACCATCCCGCCCGTAGTTCGCATCGAGCGGCACCAATGACCACACGGGACATGCTGATCATGCGAACGGCGACAGGCCCCTGCCCTCCAGGTGAGCAAGCAACGAGTCTAGGCATGCGCCTGGCGTGGCCAGGTCGGCCCGGAAGAACGAGTCCTCGCCGAGCGGCCCACCGCTGACGATGACCATCCATGCCGCCCGTCGCTCGACCATTCGGTCACCGTCGACCTTGAAAACGGTCGTGACGCCACGCTCAGCCAGCCACTCCATCAGTTCAAGCATGTCCACTTGCACCCCTCCGGAGTGATCATCCCATCCCCAGGGTCACGCCCCCTGGGCCGTCCCTGGGCCGTCCGAAGCCGACCAACGCCGACAGTCGGCACCCACGGGTGACCACTCCCACCCTGCTCCGGCCTGGGCTCCCGGCGATGATCTGCGACACTGGGAGGGTTATGCCTGCACCCGGAGAACTCACTTTCGTCGCCCCGCGCGGAGCCAAGAAGCCGCCGCGGCACCTTGCCGATCTCACGCCTGCCGAGCGTAAGGAAGCGGTGGCCGCGGTCGGGGAGAAGCCGTTTCGTGCCAAGCAGCTCTCGCAGCACTACTTCGCGCGGTACGCGCACGACCCGGGGGAGTGGACGGACATCCCGGCCGGTTCCCGCGGCCGCCTGCAGGAGGCGCTGCTGCCCGAGCTGATGACGGTCGTCCGGCATCTGTCGACCGACCAGGACACCACCCGCAAGACGCTGTGGCGGCTGTTCGACGGGACGCTCGTCGAGTCGGTGCTGATGCGCTACCCGGACCGGGTGACCATGTGCATCAGCTCGCAGGCGGGGTGCGGGATGAACTGCCCGTTCTGTGCGACCGGGCAGGCGGGTCTGGACCGGAACCTGTCCACCGCCGAGATCGTGCACCAGATCGTGGACGGGATGCGCGCGCTGCGGGACGGGGAGATCCCCGGTGGCCCGGCGCGGCTCAGCAACATCGTCTTCATGGGCATGGGCGAGCCCCTCGCCAACTACAACCGGGTCGTCGGCGCCATCCGGCGGCTCACCGACCCCGAGCCGGACGGGCTCGGCCTCTCGCAGCGCGGGATCACCGTCTCGACCGTCGGACTCGTCCCGGCGATCCACCGCTTCGCCGACGAGGGCTTCAAGTGCCGCCTCGCCATCTCGCTGCACGCCCCCGACGACGAGCTGCGCGACACCCTCGTCCCCGTGAACACCCGGTGGAAGGTGCGCGAGGTCCTCGACGCCGGCTTCGAGTACGTCGAGAAGTCCGGCCGCCGGCTGTCCATCGAGTACGCGCTGATCCGGGACATCAACGACCAGGCCTGGCGCGGTGACCGGCTCGGACGGCTGCTCAGGGGCAAGCCCGTGCACGTCAACCTGATCCCGCTCAACCCGACGCCCGGGTCGAAGTGGACCGCCTCCCGACCCGAGGACGAGAAGGCGTTCGTCGAGGCGATCGCCGCCCATGGTGTGCCGGTGACCGTTCGGGACACCCGGGGACAGGAGATCGACGGGGCGTGTGGTCAGCTCGCCGCGACCGAGCGGTAGTGTGACGTCCGTCCGTACATCGTCATATTCCGACATCTTCATATTCCGACAGGGGAGCGCCACAGCGCTGAGAGTGCGGCAACCAGGTCGCAGACCCTCTGAACCTCGCCCAGGTCATTCTGGGTAGGAAGTTCGGTCATCACTCAAGCTGTTGCGCCCTGCCCGGGAGCCGGTGGAATCCTCCGACGGCCCCGGGCAGGGCCGCGTCTCTTCCTGGTCACCCAGGAGGAATTCAGTGAGCATCACCAGCAGGCGGTTCGCGGCCGTGGTCGTGGGAGTGGGCATGGTCGGCCTGTCCGCGTGCGGGTCGTCCGGCAGCGGGACCGGCGGCGACTCCAAGACGGTCACCCTCGTCAGCCACGACTCGTGGGCCGTGTCGAAGAACGTCCTCGCGGACTTCGAGAAGCAGTCCGGGTACAAGGTCAGGGTCCTCAAGGACGGCGACGCCGGGCAGGCCGTCAACAAGGCCATCCTCACCAAGGACAACCCGCAGGGCGACGTCTTCTTCGGCGTCGACAACACCCTGCTGTCCCGGGCGCTCGACAACGGGCTCTTCCAGTCGTACGAGGCCAAGGGCTCCGACCAGGTCCTGCCCGCGTACCGGGTCGACCAGGACAAGCACCGGGTCACGCCGATCGACACCGGCGACATCTGCGTCAACTACGACAAGGCGTACTTCAGCAAGCACCACCTGGCCCCGCCCGCCTCCTTCGACGACCTGGTCAAGCCGGCGTACAAGAACCTCCTCGTCACCGAGAACGCCTCCACCTCCTCTCCGGGCCTCGGGTTCCTGCTCGGGACCGCCGCGAAGTACGGCGACGACAGCTGGCCGGGTTACTGGAAGAAGCTCAAGGCCAACGGCGTCAAGGTCGTCGACGGCTGGGAGCAGGCCTACAACGAGGAGTTCTCCGGTTCCGCAGGCGGCAAGAAGGCCAAGGCCGACCGTCCGCTGGTCGTGTCCTACGCGTCCTCGCCGCCCGCCGAGGTGATCTACGCCGACCCGAAGCCGAAGACCGCGCCCACGGGCGTCGCCACCGGGACCTGCTTCCGCCAGACCGAGTACGCGGGCCTGCTGAGCAACGCGAAGAACACCAAGGGCGGCAAGGCGTTCCTCGACTTCCTGCTCACCAAGCGGTTCCAGGAGGACATGCCGCTCAACATGTTCGTCTACCCGGTGCGGAAGGGCGCCCAGGTGCCCGAGGAGTTCGTGAAGTTCGGGCCGCAGGCCAAGAAACCCCAGACCATGGCCCCGGACCGGATCGCCGACCACCGTGACCAGTGGGTCAAGTCGTGGACCTCACTCGTACTGAAGTAGCCCCGCGCCAGGGCCGCGGGAGCACAAGGAGCGCGGCGGCGCGGCTCGGTCTCGTCGCCGTGCCCGTCGCGTTCTTCGCGGTCTTCTTCGCCTATCCGGTCGCCGCCATCGTCGCGCGTGGCCTCAAGGTCGACGGGCGCTGGCAGTTCGGCCGCATCGCGGATGTCGTGGCGCAGTCCGACATCCGGCACGTCCTGTGGTTCACCACCTGGCAGGCGTTCGCCTCCACCGCTCTCACCCTGCTGGTCGCGCTGCCCGGCGCGTACGTCTTCGCGCGCTTCGCCTTCCCCGGCAAGCAGGTCCTGCGGGCCGTGGTGACGGTTCCGTTCGTGCTGCCGACGGTCGTCGTCGGGACGGCGTTCCTGGCGCTCGTGGGGCGCGGCGGGCTGCTGGACGAGCTGTGGGGCGTACGGCTGGACACCACCGTGTGGGCGATCCTGCTCGCGCATGTCTTCTTCAACTACGCGGTGGTCGTACGGACCGTCGGCGGGCTGTGGTCCCAGCTCGACCCGCGGCAGGAGGAGGCCGCGCGGATGCTCGGCGCGTCCCGGCTCGCGGCCTGGCGGCAGGTCACGCTGCCCGCCCTGGCGCCCGCCGTGGCCGCCGCCGCGCTGATGGTCTTCCTCTTCACGTTCACCTCGTTCGGAGTCGTGCAGATCCTCGGCGGGCCGACCTTCTCCACCCTCGAAGTGGAGATCTACCGGCAGACCTCAGAGATCTTCGACCTGTCCACCGCCGCCGTGCTCACGATCGTGCAGTTCGTCGCGGTGGGCGCCGTCCTCGCCCTGCACGCGCGGACCGTACGGCGGCGGGAGACGGCCCTGCGGCTGGTGGACGCCTCCGCGACCGCGCGCCGGCCGCGCGGGGCCGGGCAGTGGACGCTGCTGGCAGGCGTCCTCGCCTCGATCGCCGTTCTGCTCCTGCTGCCGCTCGCGGTGCTGGTGCAGCGGTCCCTTGACGCACCCGACTTCGGCTATTACCGGGCGCTGACCAGCGAGGACGGCGGGATCTTCCTGGTCCCGCCGATCGAGGCGATCGGCAATTCGCTGCAGTACGCCGTCGCCGCGACCGCCATCGCCGTGGTGATCGGCGGACTGGCCGCCGCGGCGCTGACGCGGCGTGACGCGGGCCGGTTCGTCCGGGGATTCGACGCGCTGCTGATGCTGCCGCTCGGGGTGTCCGCGGTGACGGTCGGGTTCGGTTTCCTGATCGCCCTGGACGAGCCGCCCCTGGACCTGCGGGCCTCGTGCATCCTGGTGCCGCTCGCCCAGGCCCTGGTCGGCGTGCCCTTCGTCGTACGGACCATGCTGCCCGTGTTGCGGGCGGTGGACGTGCGGCTGCGGGAGGCCGCCGCCGTGCTCGGGGCGTCGCCGTGGCGGGTGTGGCGCGAGGTGGATCTGCCGATGGTGCGGCGGGCGCTGCTGGTCGCGGCGGGCTTCGCGTTCGCCGTGTCGCTGGGGGAGTTCGGCGCCACGGTGTTCATCGCGCGACCGGACAACCCGACCCTGCCGGTTGCCGTGGCGCGCCTGCTCGGACGGGCCGGAGAGCTCAACTACGGCCAGGCGATGGCCCTTTCGACGATTCTGATGATCGTGTGCGCGGTGGCCCTGCTGGTCCTGGAGCGGCTGCGCACCGACCGGACCGGGGAGTTCTAGATGCTGCTGAGCCTTGAGGACGCGACCGTACGGTTCGGTGGGCGGGCCGTGCTGGACGGGGTCGGCCTCGATGTCGCCGAGCACGAGATCGTGTGCGTGCTGGGGCCCAGCGGCAGCGGCAAGTCGACGCTGCTCCGGGCGGTGGCCGGGCTGCAGCCCCTGGACGGCGGGCGAGTGGTGCTCGACGGGCGCGACCAGGCGGCGGTGCCCGCGCACAAGCGCGGGGTCGGGCTGATGTTCCAGGACCACCAGCTGTTCCCGCAGCGGGACGTGGGCCAGAACGTGGCGTTCGGGCTGCGGATGCACGGCGCGTCCAAGGGGCAACAGGACGAGCGGGTACGGGAGTTGCTGGAGCTGGTCGGGCTGCCGGGCGCCGGGCGGCGGGCCGTCGCCTCGCTGTCCGGAGGGGAGCAGCAGCGGGTGGCGCTGGCCCGGGCCCTGGCGCCCCGGCCGCGGCTGCTGATGCTGGACGAGCCGCTCGGGCAGCTGGACCGGTCGCTGCGGGAGCGGCTGGTGGTCGAACTGCGGGAGCTGTTCGGGCGGTTGGGGACGACGGTGCTCGCGGTGACGCACGACCAGGGAGAGGCGTTCGCGCTCGCCGACCGGGTCGTCGTGATGCGCGACGGGCGGATCGCCCAGTCCGGTACGCCCCTTGAGGTGTGGCAGCGCCCCGCGGACGAGTTCGTGGCGCGCTTCCTCGGCTTCGAGAACGTCGTGGAGGGCACGGTCGCCGGGGAGGCCGCCGACACCCCGTGGGGCAAGCTGCCGGTCCCGGTGGGGTCCGCGCAGGGCGTGCGCAGTCTGCTGGTGCGGCCGGCGGGCGTACGGCTCGTGGGCGCCGACACGGGGCTGCGGTGCGTGGTGGCCGCGCGGACGTTCAAGGGCACGCATGTCGCCGTCCGTCTGCGGCCGGAGGGGGACGCGCCCCGGCTGGAGGCGGCGTGCGCGCTGCGGGAGGCGCCGGAGGTCGGGGACACGGTCGGGGTGGAGTTCGAGGTGGCCGAAATCGTGGTGCTCGACTGAGACGGGCGCGCCTAGGGTGCGGGCATGACGCTGCTGACCCATAGCCGCTACTGCGACGAGGTCGCCCACCAGGTCGGCCTGCTGAGGGCCGTGGTGACCTCCGGGGCCGACCTGTCGGCGGCCGTGCCGACCTGCCCGGACTGGTCGCTGGAACAGCTCGTACGGCACACGGGTGGCGCCCTGCGCTGGGTGGAGCTGCTGGTGCGGACGCGGGCCGAGTCGGACATCCCCGAGGACCAGGTGCCGTCGGGGGGTGGGCCGGAGGCCACCGGCGACGCCGCCGCGCTGGACGCCTGGCTCGCGGAGACCGGCGAGATGATCGCCGGGACGCTGCGGGAGGCCGGGCCGGACACGAAGGTGTGGGCGTGGTCCGGGATCCCCACCTCCGGGTTCTGGGCCCGCCGTATGACCCACGAGATCACGATCCACCGCGCCGACGCCACCCTCGCCGCCGCGCTGCCCTACGAGCTCGCCCCGGACGTCGCCGCCGACGCGCTCGACGAATGGCTGCAGATCGCTCAGTTCGCGCAGCGGACCCGGCCACAGGAGGAGGCGGAGGAACCGCGCGGGCCGGCCCGCAGCATCCATCTGCACGCCACCGACACCCCGCCCGAGCTGAACGCCGAGTGGACGGTCGAGCTGTCCGAGGACGGCCTCGTCTGGAGGCGCGGGCACGAGAAGGCGACCGTGGCGCTGCGTGGCCCGCTCACCGCCGTACTGCTCGCCTTCTACCGCCGGCTGCCGCTGGACGCCCCGGGGCTGGAGGTGCTCGGCGAGCGGGCCCTGTTGGAGGTCTGGCTGGAACGGGCGACCTTCGGATGACACGGCGATGGCCCGCCCCCGCAGCGGGGACGGGCCACACCTGTGTTCCTTGACGGAGCGTCAGCGGCTGCTGTCCGCCCCGCGACGGCGCATGCCGAAGAAGACGGCGCCGCCGCCGATCACGACCAGGGCGCCCGCGACGCCGGCGATCAGGCCGGTGTTGGAGTTCGCACCGGTCTCGGCGAGGTTCGACTCACCGGCCGCGGGGGACGGGGCGTTGCTCGCCGCGCCCGCCGGGGCGGTGCTCTCGGCCTGCGAAGGCGTCGGCGTCGGGGCCGGGCTGTCGGACTCCTCGGCCGGGGTCGAGGCGGACTCCGACGGCGACGGTGACGACGACGGGGCGGTCGGCGGGGTCGACTCGTCCTTGGCGCAGCCCTCGGACGGGGTGGTCAGGTTCGGCGTGATGTCCTTGTCGACGATCAGGTGATCCTTGTCCTTCCCGGCCTGGACGCGGATACGGTACTCGGCGTTGGGCGACCAGTCCTCGGTGAAGGTGATGGTCTCACCCGCGCGGGAACCGATGATGTCCTGCGAGCCGACCTGCTTCGCGTCGGCGCCGTTGTTCTCCAGGAACACGGTCACGGTCGCCGGGGTGCCGCTGGCGTCCTTGTCGGTGACGATGATGACGCCCTTGGTGCCGTCGCACTTGGCTTCGGCGGAGAACTCACTGATGTTGCAGGCGAGCGCGCTGCCCGCGGCGCTGAGCGCGAGGGCGGCCGAGGCGGAGGCGACACCGAGGATGCGTGCGGTGCGCACAGCGGTACGACGGGATATGGACAGGACTGCCACGTTTGTCCTTTACAGGAAGCGTAAATGCGGGGGGTGGAGGGGGCGGTGAGGTGGCGTCAGCGTCACATCAGCTCCCCCATCAGGCTCACAGGTTTATAAGCGCTGCATAAGTAGTGTCAATGCATATGCCCGCGGCGGGGGTTGGTTTTGCCTGCTTATTAACCACCGAGACGTTTCAAGGCCCCCGCAGCCTCTTCGATCCGGTCGACCAGGGCGATCCGGGTCTCCATCGACCGCTCCCGCGCCAGCGCCCGCAACAGCGGCCAGGCGGGCAGCTTCTCCGTCCAGTGCGCCCGGTTCACGAGCACCATCGGCGTGGGCTCGCCGCGCGACTCATAGTAGTTCGGCGTCGCGTTGTCGAAGATCTCCTGCACGGTCCCGGCGGCGCCCGGCAGGAACACCACACCCGCGGTGGAGCGGGCCAGCAGGCCGTCCTCACGGGTGGCGTTCGCGAAGTACTTGGCGATGTGTCCGGCGAAGGCGTTCGGCGGCTCATGGCCGTAGAACCAGGTCGGGATACCGACGGAGGGCCCGCCCTTCGGCCAGCGGTCACGCACCTCGAAGGCGGCCCGCGCCCACTCGGAGACCGAGGGCGTGAAACGGGGTGCCTTGCCGAGGATGCCGAGCGACTCGGTCAGCATCTCGTCGTCGTAGGGGGCGGCGTACGCGCCGAGGTTGGCGGCTTCCATCGCGCCCGGGCCGCCGCCGGTGGCCACCGTGAAACCGGCACGCGCCAGCTCCCGGCCGAGCCGCGCGGCACCGGCGTACTCCTGCGTGCCGCGCGCCATCGCGTGGCCGCCCATCACGCCCACCACCCGCGCACCGCGCAGGAGTTCGTCGAGCGCGTCCGAGACGGCGTCGTCGTGGATCGCGCGCAGCATGGAGGCGAATATGTCGCCGTCGGCCTTGGTCTGCTGGAACCAGGCGTACGCGCGGGCGTCGGGTGTGGCCTCGTAGCCGTCCGCGAGGTTCTCGAAGAGTTCGTCCGGGGAGTAGACCAGGCCCCGGTACGGGTCGAAGGGCAGGTCGGGAACGGGGGGGAAGACCAGCGCGCCGTCCGCGCGGACCTTGGCGGCGGCGTCCTCGCGCATCCGGCAGCCGAGGAAGACCGCTCCGGCCGTGTCCGTGGCGAGCAGTTCGCGGGTGCGGTCCGTCAGGTCGATGCCCTGAACCCGGAATCCGGCGAGGGTGCCGCGCGCCGGGACGGTCGCGTCGAACTCCTCCAGCGTCTCTATCTCACGGTCGTCGTGGTGGGCCGCATGGGCGGGCATCGTCTGCACCCGCCCATGCTAGTGCCGCGGCAGGCAACGTTCGCCCCGTCGCGACGCCCGGCACGCTCCCCCACTCTCGGCTTCGCCCGAGCGGGAGGGGCCCCCACCGCCGCACCGGCCGAAAGCCCAAGTACGTCCAGTACGAGGGCTTCCGGCCGGCACTCCCCCAGAGGGGGGACCCCCAGA
>JODI01000058.1 GCA_000720805.1 Streptomyces violaceoruber | reverse complement strand
GGCCGGGTCGAGACGGCCTGCCTGCACGAGCGGGATGGCGTCCGAGGGGAGGACGCTCACCTCGCCGTCCTTCTCGCTGGACAGGAAGGTGGCGGTCTCCCGGCCCTTGCCGCGCTGGACGTCGACGGCGTACTTGCCGTCCGGTCCGGCGGTGAGGGACACGGTGTCGCCGGTGATGAGAGTGACGGTCTGCGTGTTCGTGGAACCGGTCGCTGCGCCACCTGGCGCGGGCGCGGCGTCCGGCGCGGTGACCGTCGATCCGGAACCGGCCACCGCGGGCGTGATCACGCCCGCGAGCAGTCCTGCCGCTCCTGCCACGGCCCAGAGGGCCTGGAGTCTTCGCATGGGTGGCGTCCTCCCCTGAACGCTGACGACGCTTCCGGCCTGGTGGGCGGAAGCCAGTGATCAGAGTGAGCGCTGTGTGGAGAGCGGCTCAAGGGAATCCCGTGGCCGGGGAGTGCCAATGCCCTCTTCGGCCACCGGAAGAGGCGGCTTCCGCAGACCGGACTCACCGAGGGCGTGGACCGAGACGGTCGCGTGGGTGCCTCCCCGTCAGGTCCGGCCGGCAAGGCATTAGGGTGGTGCGTCCGAACACCCGTGTGGTGCAGGGGATTCAAGGAAGGGCGACCGGTACATGTCGCTGAGCACCGGGGGATCGGGGTCCATCGGATCGATCGGCGGCTACACGCTCGTCGACCGGCTCGGCAGCGGCGGTATGGGTGTCGTCTACCTCGGCCACTCGGCCTCGGGACGGCAGGTCGCGGTCAAGGTCGTGCACGCGCAGTACGCCCTGGACGAGGAGTTCCGTACCCGCTTCCGCCAGGAGGTCGCGGCGGCCCGCCGGGTGAGCGGAGCGTTCACCGCCCCCGTCGTGGACGCCGACCCCGACGCCGAACTGCCGTGGATGGCCACGCTGTACGTGCCGGGCCGCACGCTCCAGGACATCGTTGCCGAGCGGGGCGCGCTGAGCGGACGTGAGGTGCGCCTCCTCGCCCTCGGCCTGGTCGAGGCGCTGCGGGACATCCACCGGGCGGGAGTCGTCCACCGGGACCTGAAGCCCAGCAACGTCCTGATGGCCGAGGACGGTCCCCGCGTCATCGACTTCGGCATCTCGCGCGCCGCCGACAACGAGACCCTCACGGTGACCGGGCGGCTGATCGGCACCCCGCCCTTCATGTCGCCGGAACAGTTCGCCTCGCCCCGGGACGTCACCGCCGCCTCGGACGTGTTCTCGCTGGGCTCGCTGCTGGTGTACGCGGCCACCGGCAACCGCCCCTTCGACGGCGGCAGCCCGTACATGACGGGTTATCAGGTGGTGCACGAGCAGCCCAGCCTGGACGGCGTACCGGAGCCTCTGCTCGGCATGGTCGAGCGCTGCCTGGACAAGGATCCCGCAGCCAGGCCCCAACTCGCGGAGCTGCACCGGACGTTCAGGACCCTGCCGGACACGGCGGCGGCCGGGACGTGGACCGTGGCCGGGAACACGGACACCACCAGCGCAGGCCCCGGCGGTACGACGGTCTCGGAGGCCGCCGCTGGGGGCCGCGGCCGCCGGGTGCGCCGCCTCGTCGTCCTGGGCGCCGCGCTGGCCGCCACCGTGGTGGGCGCGTCGGCGTACTACCTGGCGGCGAGCCCGGCCCCGAGCACCGGCTCCGCCGTCGGCACCACCGACCCTCCCGACCCGGCGCTCCCCGCCGGCTGGCGGCCCTGGCAGGCGAAGCTCACCCGGCCCGTGCCGGGCGACGCCGACGGCTCCACGGTCATCAATGTGGATTCCGTGGACTCCGGCTGCGTGTCCGGTGGATCCGCGCTGTACTGCGCGGGGACCGGTTTCACCGTCGCCCGGATCGCCGCCGCCTCGGGCCGCGTCGAGTGGACCGTCGGCAACAGCGCGCAGGCCGCCGAGCGGCCCCTCGGCGTCCGCGACGGGATCGTGTACGCGTACGAACCGCAGGACGAGACCGTGTACTCGACCCGGCGGCTGATCGCCCTCGACACCGACGCGGGCAAGCAGGTCTGGACCCGCGCGATCGACGCGGGCCACTCCGCCGCCCTGTTCAGCGGCGGCGTCCTGACGATGTCGGACAAGGCGACGGAAATCGTCGCCCTCGACGCCCGGACGGGCAAGAACCTGTGGCGGACCCCCGCCAAGTCATCGGCCGGCACCGCCTGCGCCCCGCTGGTCCTGGGCGGTGCCCCCTACGGCCTGTGCTCCGACGCCGACGACCCCACCCAGGGTCCGGTCGCCCTGCTGGGCCTCGCCCCGGCCGACGGCACACCGCGCGAACTCGCCAGGGTGCCCGTGACCGCACTGCCGCTCGGCGCCGTCGACGGACAGCCGCTGTTCGCCGTACGACAGCGCCTCGACTCCGAGTCGGACGACGGGAACGACGAGCCGTACGCGGCCCTGCTGCGGGTGAACCCGGCCGAGGGCACCGTCTCCCGGATCCCCCTGCCGGAGGTCCCGCGCGGCACGCCCACCCTCGTCGACGGCACCGTGTACTTCGTCCGCCCCGACGGGACCGTCACCGCGATCCGGGCCGCCGACGGCACCCGGCTGTGGCAGGAGGGCACGCAGATCGAGAACCTGTCCGCGCCGGTGCTGTCGACCACGTACGACACCCTCTACCTCGCCAACCGCTACGGCCGCCTCCTCGCGCTCGACCGCGGCACCGGCGTCGTGCGCTGGACCACGGACAAGCTGGACGACCCGGGGACCTCGGCGCAGAACACGGTCCCGAGCGCGCTGCTGGTCAAGGACGCGCTCGTGGCCGTGGCCGGTGACACGGCGTTCTCGGTACGCCCGGACCGGCCCGCGACCGGCCCGTCAGCCGCCGCGGACTGACCGGCCGCTCAGCCGCCCGGACCGACCGTGCCGCCGGCCGGGGTGGCGCGGGTGTCAGGCGCGCGGTTCGCTGAGCACGGCGGTCACCAGGTCGAGGAAGCGGTCGAAGTCGAGTTCGGCCACCGTCCGGATGACGGGCAGGTCCTCCCGTCCGTGGTGCGCGCGCCGTTCGACGACCGTCATGCCGCGCGTCAGTTCGCCGCGCCGCTCGACATCGCAGCGGACCTCGACGCACTCGATGAGCGTGGGGTCGATGAGAGCGGCGACGGCGACGCTGTCGATGAGGGAACAGTACGACTGGTAGCCCCGCCCCTTGACGTAGTCGACGACCCGGGTGGCGAGAGCTGCTTCCGGGGTCCGTGCGCGGCGCAGCCGGGCGAGGTCCGCGTCACGGAAGTTGATGCGGGGGTGGGTGGCGATGTCGAGTCCGACGGCCACGAGGTTGAACCCGGCCCGGAAGACCCGGTGGGCGGCTTCGGGGTCGACGAATATGTTCCATTCGCTGACCGCGTTGTCGCCGGTGGCCTGCGACCAGGCGTAGGGAGTGAGCCCGTAGGAGCCGCCGATGATGACGAGATCGGTCACCTTCTCGGGCAGGTGCGGGTCGATGTCCAGGGCGAGGGCGAGGTTGGTCAGTGGCGCGAGGGCCGCGACGCAGATGTCACCCGCGTGCGCGTTGACGGTGTCCACGATCAGCTGCGGCGCGGGACGGGGGTCGACGGCGCGCGCCGAGACGGGGAAGTGGGAGTCGGCGAGGCCGTCGCTGCCGTGCGAGAAGGGGTCGACCGGGTAGTCGCCGTCCAGCGGGAGCAACGGGCCCTGGCCGACCGGGATGTCGTCGCGGCCGAGCAGATCGAGGACGCGCAGCGCGTTCGCGGCGGTCCTGTCCGAGGTCAGGTTGCCCGTCGCGGCGGTGACGGCACGGATCCGCAGCTCACGCGACTTCAGCGCGAGGATGATCGCGAGAGCGTCGTCCATGCCCGGGTCGGTGTCGATCAGAAGGTTTTTCATATGCGCCTTTCCCGAAGAAAGGTATGGTAGGTATAACAACCAGAAGATTCAATGGTGCTGTCGGCCGCGATCTCGGCGCCCCCGTTCGAACGTGGAGGACCGAAGGTGTCCCAGCGGCTCGTCGCGGTCTTCTCCCACGTGGTGACCGACGAGGTGTACACGGCGGACGGCAGACCCGCGGCCCGAGAGGTCGGCGGGGCCGGGGCGTACGCCGCGACGGGGGCGAGTCTGGTGTCCGCGCCGTGGGGCACGGTCATCGTGTCGGGTGTCGGCGCGGCGGACCGGGGGCGGCTGAGCCGGTGGTTCCGCCGGCGCGAAGTCGACCCCGCCGGGCTGTTCGAGATCGGTGAGCACAGCCCGGTCACCCGTGTGCGCTACCTCTCCGACGGGGAGCGAGTCGAGGAGTCCGTGTTCGGAGACGCCCACTTCGCGGCGCACACTCCCTTCCCCGGCCGGTCACCGGTCGGCCCGGACCGGCTGGCGGGGGTGTATCTCTTCCACGGCACCGACGAGCGGTACTGGGGCGAGGTCGCCGCGCTGCGCCCGCGGTGGCGTGGCCCGGTCCTGTGGGAGATCGCCGCCGACGCCTGCACTCCGGCGGAACGCGGCCGGGTGACGGAGCTGGCCGGACTCGTCGACGTACTGTCCCTCAACTCCGCGGAGGCGGCGGCCCTGACCGGCGAGCCGGACCCCCGTGACGCGCTGGCCGCGCTGCCCGGAGACGACCTGGTGGTGGTCCTGCGCTGCGGCGCCGCTGGATCACTCGTCCGGGACGGGGCCCGGATCTGGCAGGTGGGGGTGGCGCCGGGACCGGTGGCCGACCCGACCGGCGGCGGCAACGCCTACTCGGGCGCCTTCCTGGCCGCCTACCTCTCGACGGGCGACGCCCCTGCCTCGGCGCGGGCTGCCGCTGCCGCCGCCTCCCGGGTCATCGCCCAGTACGGGGCTCCCGGCGTAGGTCCCCGGGAGCGCGACGAGACCCGGCGCGCCGCCCGCCGGGTGACGGTGGGCGCGATCACCCCGTGACCGGGCCGCGATCACCGCGTGGCGCGGCCGCGATCACCGCGTGGCGGGGGTCTCCCCGGAGGGGTGGACGGCCCGGACCGGCCATGGCCGAAAAGCGTTGACACCACTCATCAGTGGTCCTATGGTCCTGAGATCAGTACCAATAACGACGAGGTTTGCGGTGCTCCTGACGGCCCTTGGAGGGCCGGGTGTGCGGTAGCAAGAGGAGCTTGGTACATGAGCAGAGCAGGGATCCGAGTGCTCGGTGCGGGCCTGGCGGCGATGGCGGTCGTGCTGTCCGCGTGTTCCGGTGGCAGTTCCTCGGCCTCCGGTGGTCGGCAGACCCTCCAGCTGTGGTTCTGGGGCGCGTCGCCGCAGCAGCAGAAGACCATGAAAGAGGTGCTTGTCGACGGGTTCGACAAGTCCCAGAGCAAGTACGACCTCAAAGTCACCTTCAACAACGCCGTGGACAAGAACGTCCAGGTGGCGCTGTCCGCCAACGAGGGCCCCGACATCGTCTACGGATCAGGACCCGCGTTCTCGGCGGCCTACGCCGTCCAGAACAAGCTGGCCGACATGACTCCGTACGCGAAGAAGTACGGGTGGAAGGACCGGATCCTGGCACCGATGTACGAGTCGGGGACCGTGCACGGCAAGCTCTACTCGCTGCCCAACTCGATCAACAACCTCGGGGTCTTCTACAACAAGAAGGTCCTCGCCGAGCTGGGCGTCGGCGTGCCGACCACCTACGCCGAACTGACGGCCGCCATGGACAAGGCCGCCAAGGCGGGCATGTACCCCTCGGTCACCGGCAACAAGGGCTGGAAGCCGGTCAACCAGAACTACATCTCGATGTTCCTGACCCACGTGGCGGGCGGCAAGACCGTCTACGACGCGCTGCAGGGCACGACCAAGTGGACCGACCCGAAGATCGTCAAGGCCGTCGACGACTCCGCCGCCTTCTACAAGAAGGGCTATCTCGGCGGGAAGGACTACGCGAACCTGAACTTCCAGGAGTCCATGCAGCTGCTGGCCCAGGGCAAGTCACCGTTCTTCTTCGGCCCCACCCTGGCCTTCCAGTTCGCCAGTGACTCCTTCAACGACGCCGCCGGGAACACCTCCGACCTCGGATTCGCCCCGTTCCCCAACATCACGCCGGGCCTGCCCTCGCCCAGCGGGACCCTCGGCACCACCGCCTCGCTGTCGGTCAACGCCCACTCCGCGCACAAGGACGGGGCTGCCGAGGTGATCGACTACATGATGAGCGACACGTTCGCCCAGCGGATGAACAAGACCTGGCCCGGATACTGGGGCGTTCCGCTGAAGAACTTCGACCTCGACCCCGCCTCCTACACCGGTCTGTCCAAGGCGTACGTCCAGTCGGTCAAGGACACGGTCGCCACGGTCGGCAAGGGCAACTACGGCTTCTTCGCGGGCACCTTCTTCCCGCCGGCCACCGCCACGGCCTTCACCGACATCGACGGGGTCTGGCTCGGCACCGAGAGCACGACCGATTTCCTGGACAGGATCCAGACGACGTTCGCCGCCGAGAAGGCCAAGGATCTGGTGCCCCCGGTACCGGAACCCGCCGGCTGACGGCCGACGCCAACGGCCCGGCCGAAGGACCCGGTTCACCCGCCCCGGACCCGTCAGCCCCGACCATTCGCCCAGCCACACCGGCCCGGGCCCCCGCCCCACACCCGTCGGATGCCGCGGGCGCCCAGCACGGCATCCGACGCTCGGAGGAAGGCGAGCATGACCGCCACCGCAACTCTCGCACCCGTCCGGACCGATCCGACCCCCGCGGCGGACCACCGGGCCCGGCGCGCCCACCAGCGGCGCCGCTCCCTGGTCAACCATCTGCTCGTCGCCCCGGCCCTGCTCCTGTCGGTGCTGGTCGTCGTCGTACCCGGCGTCCTGACCGCGATGGCGGCCTTCACCGACTGGACCGGCGTCGGCTTCCACGCCGACTACGTCGGCCTGCGGAACTTCCGCGACATCCTGGCCGACCCCGTCTTCGCCACCGCCCTCGGCAACAACGTCAAATGGCTGGCCCTCTTCCTCACCGTCCCCGCCGCCGTCGGCCTGCTCACGGCTGCGCTCCTGCTCCACCGGCGCCGGACACGCACCTTCTACCAGGTCCTCTTCCTGATGCCGTACGTCCTGGCGCCCGTGGTCAACGCGATGGTGTGGCTGAGCATCATCTACAACCCCAACGGCGGGGTCACCGGCGCCCTGCACATCAGTTCACCGCTGGCCGACGTGCACGGCGCGCTCTACGCGGCCGCCGCCGTCGACATGTGGCACTACTGGGGCTTTCTCACCGTGGTCTACCTCGGCGCCATGAGACAGACCCCGCTGGAGCAGGTGGAGGCGGCCGTCGTCGACGGCGCCGGCACCTGGCAGGTCTTCCGGCACGTCCACCTGCCGAGCATCCGCCCCACGCTGCTGCTCATGGGCGTGATGACGGTCATCTTCTCCTTCCTCGCCTTCGACTACGTCTATCTGCTCACGCAGGGCGGCCCCGCCCACGGCAGCGAGGTGATGGGCACCTATGCCTACGCCTTCGCGTTCTCGGCGTTCCAGTTCGGCAAGGCGGCCGCCGTCGGGATCATCATGAGCTTCTTCGGGCTGATCGCCTCGTGCGTCTACACGTGGATGAGCCGGAGGCAACTGGCCTCATGAACAAGCACAGTACGAGGAACCGTCTCAACGGGCTCGCGGCGCACGTCGTGCTGCTGGTGTTCGCCGCCACCGCCCTCGCCCCGCTCCTGCTGGTCCTCCTCAACAGTTTCAAGTCCAACGCCGGCGTCACCGGCAGCCCCTTCGCACTCCCGAAGTCGCTCAGCCTGTCGAACTTCAGCACGGCCTGGGAGTACGGCGCCTTCGGCAGCGGATTCCTCAACAGCGTCCTGCTCACCGGGACCACGGTCGCCGTCGTACTGCTCTGCTCCTCCCTGGCCGGGTACGTCCTGGCCGGACAGAAGATCCGCGTGTGGCCCGCCGTGATGGTCTACCTGACCATGGCCATGACCGTGCCGATCCAGCTGTTCGTCTTCCCCCTCTACGCGGGGGTCGCAGCCCTGGGACTGCTCGACAACGTCTTCGTGGTCGGCGTGATCCTGGCCGCGATCAACATGCCGTTCGCGACCTTCCTGATGCGCACCTTCTTCCTCAACGTCCCCAGGGAACTCGAAGAGGCGGCACGGATCGACGGCGCCAACGTCCTCCAGCTGATCCACCGGGTGCTGCTGCCGGTCGTACGGCCCGGGCTGATCACCGTGGGAGTCATCGTCGGCCTCAGCGCCTGGAACGACTTCCTCATCTCCTCGACCTTCCTGCACGACCCGTCCGACCAGACCGTCACCCTGGGCTTCCTGTCGATGAACGGCACCTTCTCCACGCAACTGGGCGCCATGATGGCGGGCGCCCTCATCCTCATCCTCCCGGTCCTCGGCGTCTTCATCGCCCTCCAGCGCTACGTCGTGGACGGCATGGCCGGCGGCGCGGTCAAGGGCTGACGCGTACGGCCGAGCACCCCCACAATCCGGATACGAAGGGCACTTCCATGAGTACTCCCCCCACGATCGGCAAGTGGCTGCGCTTCAGCGTGAACACCAAGCCCGCCGACGGTTTCGCCGCCCCCGTCGGCTTCACCGATCTCACCCCGCGGCTCAGGGACGCCGTCCCGCCGCAGCTGGGTGACGGGACGCTCACGGTCTACCTCCCGCACACCACCTGCACGCTGATCCTCAACTCCGGCGTCGACGGCACCACGCTGCACGACATCCGCCTGTTCATCGAGGGCCAGATACCCGTGCACCGCCCCTTCGTCCACCTGCACGACGGACCGCAGGACGCGGCCGCGCACGTGCGGTGCGTGTTCGGCGCCCAGTCGCTGACCCTGCCGGTCGTCGAGGGGGAACTGGGGATCGGCCACAGCCAGGGCGTCTACCTCCTGGAGATGGACGGGCCGCGCGACCGTACGATCCAGTACGCCTTCTCCCGGTTCTCCCAGTGACGCTGGTCGGCATCCACGCCGGCCTGTCGGTCGATCACCTGGTCAGCGAACCGGCCGGGGCGCACTTCTCGTGCCCCGGCGGCCCCGCGCTGTTCGCGGCACTCGGCGCACGCCTCGTCACCGGCACGGACGTCCGCGTGAGCTGCCCACTGCCCGAG
The DNA here is from genome assembly GCA_000720805.1 of Streptomyces violaceoruber. Lineage (GTDB taxonomy): Bacteria > Actinomycetota > Actinomycetes > Streptomycetales > Streptomycetaceae > Streptomyces > Streptomyces cellulosae_A. The sequence continues at coordinate 60,458 of JODI01000058.1, read as the reverse complement.
GACGACCCCAGGTTCGCGCGGATCTTCGACGAGTTCGGCGTCGACCGGCGGCACTGCCGTCAGGTGCCCACCGTGCCGAGGCTGTGGATCCTGAACTCCGCCCGCGGGCGCCGCATCGTCACCCAGGACACGACGGCGGGTACGGAACTGGAACGGGAGGGCCACCGCCCCGAGCCGGCGACGGACCCGCTCCCCTCGCCGACGGCCGGTTTCCCGGACGGCCTCGACGGGCTGGTGGCCTCGTCCCCGGCGGACCGGCCCACCGCCGGCCCGAAGACCCGGGTCGGCCTGGACCCTCACCAGAGCCTGGTCGCCGAGCAGGGCCTGCGGTATCTGCGCCGGGTGGTCTCGGCCACGACCGTACTGCTCCCGAGCCGGGTCCAGCTCAACCTGCTGGACCGCGACCCGCGCCGCGCCGCCCGGTCACTGGCGGCCGGGCTGGGGCTGTCGGTGATCGCCCGCCTCGACGCCGAGGGCTGCTACGTCGTCACGGCCGACGGCACCTGGTCCGTACGCGACCGCGCGGTCACCGTCGTCGAGACGACCGGCGCCGGAGACGCCAGTGCGGCCGCCGCCGTGGCAGCCCTCGCCGCCGGCGCCGACCCGGTCGAGGCCGCCCTGTACGGCACCAGCATCGCCCGCATCGCCCTCGCGGACTGGGGCCACGCGGCGCTCGCCGCCGCAGCACCCCTCTCCCGCCCCTTCCCGGACATCACCACCCGCAAGGAGAACCAGATCCATGTCCGCCGCACCCGCACCCCCCTCTGACCCCGGCTCCGACTCGGCGCGCAGCGCCGCGCTGCACGCCGCGCTGCTCGCCACGCCCCCGGTGGCCGCGGTCGGCGTACCGGAGCTGGGACGCGCGGTCTTCGTCGGCTCGGGCGACTCCCTGGCCTCCGGTCTGATCGCCGCCGGCTTCGGCCACCGTGCCCTGTCGGCGGGCGATGTCACCTGGAGCGAGACCCTGCCCGCCGCCTGCGACACCCTGGTGGGCATCTCGCACTCCGGCACCTCCGGTGCCACCGTCAGGGCGCTGCGCATGGCACGTACCGCCGGACTGAGGACGGTCGCCGTCACCTCACAGGCCGGCTCACCGCTGGCGGACAGCGCCGACGAGGTCCAACTGGTGCCCACCCTTCGGGTGGAGGAACTCGTCCCCTGCGCCGGACACGTCATGCTCGCCCAAGGGGTGGCCGCCGTATGCGGAGTCGACACCGCGCCGTTCAACCGGGCGCTCGCGCAGAGCCTGGACCGCGTCCGCGCGACCGTCGACGCGCAACTGGGTCTGCTGCCCGAGACCGCGCCGGCCGCCGTGTCGGTGCTGTCCCTTCCGGAGTTGCGCAGCGGCGCCGACTTCTGGGTCCTGAAGCTGATCGAGGCCTGCGGGCTGGCGGTCCGCGACGTACCCCTGGAGGAGAGCGGGCACGTGGACTACTTCATCGGCCCCGAGCCGCACCTCACCCTCCAGCTCATGGGCGCGCACGGCCGGCCGCGGTTCGACCGTCTGGCCGACGCCCTGCGCACCACCGGCCAGACCGTCCGTCAGATCGACACCCGCGACCTGACCGACCCCGGGGTGGGGGACGCCGGCATCCTGCGGGACCTCGCCACGGCGGTGGCAGGTGCCTGGTTCGCGCACGGCGCTGCGCTGCGGTGGGGCCGTCCGCCCTTCCGCGGCGGAGCGGTCAACATGGACGCGCGGCATATCAAGCTCGACTCGTGAAAGAGCGTTTCGAGGCCCGCGAAACTCGACTCCTGACGCCCGCGCCGGTACCTTCGCGCGACGTGCCGTTTCCCGAGCCGCACACCATAGGTGCTAAAATTAAGACCAATTGTGCGGCGGGGATCCGCGGTGCGCGAAGGGTGAGGGAGTTCGTACGTGTCCGTCGTCGATGGCGCGAGGACCGGCCGGGGCCGGCTGTCCGTGCACCCGGTGGATCGCAGGTCGCCCATGCCCGCCTGGGCGCAGGTGCAACGCGATCTGCGCCAGCGGATCGGCCAGGAACTGCCGACGGGCTACCAACTCCCGACCGAGCGTGAACTCTCCGAGCTCTACGGCGTCAGCCGTATCACCATCCGTCAGGCGCTCGGTGCCCTGGCCGCGGACGGCTACGTCGAGCGACGGCAGGGGGCCGGAACCTTCGTCGCCGACATCCCCGAACCGGTCCAGCACGACTTCGCGCTCACCACGCCGTGGCGGGACCGCTTCCACGCCGCGGGGCAGACCGCGCAGTCCCTCCACCTGACCGACGAGCCCGCCGAGCCCGCGCCCCGTGAGCTGGTCAAGCTCATCACCCCCGAGGAAGCCTCCGCCGAGCGCCTCCACCTCAAGCGGCTTCACGTGGTCAACGACCGGGCCATCGGGCTCACGGACTCGTGGGTCCCCGAGGCCGTCGCGCCCGGGCTGTCGGATCAGCCCCTCATCGACGGCTCCCTCTCCCGGACCCTTCGCGATAACTTCGGCCTCGTCCCCGCCGACACCAACCACTACCTGGAAGTCGGCGCGGCCAACTCCCACGAGGCCCGCCTGCTGAACACGACGCTCGACGCGCCGCTGTTCGTGGTGTGGTCGGTGGCCCGACTGGACGACGGTCGCCTGCTCGACACGACACGGACGGTGTGGATCGGGAGCAGGGTGCGTTTCCACTACACGGTCTGAGCGTCGTACCTCGCCTGAGCGTCGTACCTCGCCTGAGCCTCGTGCATCGCCTGAGCGTCCCGCATCGTCTGAGAGCCATGCCCGGCCTGAACGCCGTAGATCGTCCGAGCGTGGCCCGCCGGGCGCGAACTCGTCTCGTGCGCCAGGCGTTTACAAGTGGGCCGCTCGGCGCTACCTTCCCCCAAGGTGGGGTGGGAGCGCTCCCATGTGGTGGACCGGAACCCACCCCGAGGCCGCCCCCACCCCCCGCTTCCGCACCACCATCCGCACCCATCCCCTCACACGGCCCGTACCTCAAGGAACGGACTGATCTGACATGATCACGACAAGAATGGGAACGCCTTCGGATCCACCACGCCGATCAGCACTCCGCACCCCCACTCCCACCCGCACCCGCGCCCTCTTCCTCGTCCTGGTCTCCCTGCTGGCCACGATCCCGGCGCTCAGCCTGGTCGTCACGGCCGGAGGCGAGGCAGAGGCGCACGGCACCCCCATGAAGCCCGCCAGCCGCACCTTCCTGTGCTGGCAGGACGGACTGACCGACACCGGCGAGATCAAGCCGGTCAACCCCGCCTGCAGGAACGCCCAGCAGGTCAGCGGCACCACGCCGTTCTACAACTGGTTCTCCGTACTGCGTTCGGACGGCGCCGGCCGCACCCGGGGCTTCGTACCGGACGGCCAGCTGTGCAGCGGCGGCAACACCAACTTCACGGGCTTCGACGCGGCCCGCGACGACTGGCCGGTCACCCACCTCACCTCGGGCAGGACGGTCGACTTCTCCTACAACGCCTGGGCGGCGCACCCGGGTTGGTTCTACGTGTACGTCACCAAGGACGGCTTCGACCCCAAGAAGACGCTCACCTGGGACGACATGGAGTCGCAGCCCTTCCTCAGCGTCGACCACCCGCCGCTCAACGGCAGTCCGGGCACCGTCGAGGCCAACTACTCCTGGACCGGGCAGCTTCCGGCGAACAAGTCGGGGCGCCACATCATCTACATGGTCTGGCAGCGCTCGGACAGCGCGGAGACCTTCTACTCCTGCTCCGACGTCGTCTTCGACGGCGGCAACGGCGAGGTCACCGGCATCCACGACCCGGGCAACCCGACCGACCCGGTACCGGGCACCTGCACCGCCACCCGCAGGACCACCGGTACGTGGAACGGCGGCTACCAGTCAGAGGTGACCGTCACCAACTCCGGCGACGTCCCGATGCTGGGCTGGATGGTCAACTGGTCGCTGCCCGGCGGTCAGAAGGCCGAGAGTGTGTGGAACGGGAACGCCACCTACTCCGGACAGGACGTGATGGTGCACAACGCCGACTGGAACGGCTCACTGTCCCCGGGGGCGAGTACGACGTTCGGCTACGTCGTCTCCGGTTCCGGCGGTGACACGGCGACGAGCCTTCCCTGCCGGGTCGGCTGACCGCCCCGCCTGCTCCTCGTTCGGGGAGCGCTGCTCGGGGCGGCGGACCCGCACCTGTTCACGCCGGCCCGTGGGTGACCTCCGGAGCGCCCAACACGTTCGCCAGCCAGTCCAGTTGGCGGCGGACGTGCACGGCGTCCCCGCCCTCGTGACCGTTGTACGGATAGGCGTGGATCTCCTTGCGGGGATCCACGCCGCTCAGTTCCCCGTACCGGTTGAAGGCGGCGTACGCCCCACTCGGCGGGCACACCGTGTCGCGCAGGCCGACCCCGAAGTGGGCCGGGGCCTGCGCGCGCCGGGCGAGCGACTGCGGCCGTACGCGAACGGCCCCGGCTGCCCCTCCGAGTCGGCTTTCGCCACGTACCCGCCGAAGTCCGGTATCGCCCCGTACACCCGGGCCGTCGCCTCGGCCCGCCACGCCCGCACCGCCTCGTCCAGCGGATCGGCCGTCGGCAGCCCGCCGAGCAGCATGGGCGCGGCGAAGGTGACCGACAGATGCGTACGGATGCCGTACGGTCCCAACGACCCGGCGATCCCGGCCACTTCACCGATCCGGTCCGTGAGCAGGCGGGCCTCGGTCTCGTGCACGTTGACGTTGTTGACCGCGACGGCGTTGATCCCGCAGGCGGCCAGCAGTCGGCCGTACGCCCGCACCCGCACCGGTTCGCCGCGCGCCCGGTCATGGGCTGCGCAGGGCCACCGCGGGGCGATGTGTCTCCCGGGCCCGCTCGGCGCGGAAGGCGTCCTCGCCGAGCCGGACGACGTGGAAGAGCCCGTACAGCAGCCCCCGGCCGCCGGAGGCGGTGACGGTCGCACGGCCGCCCGCACACCCGTACGCGAAGCCCTCGGACCCCAGCTCCTGCGGGCCACCCAGCTCCAGCACCAGGTCGTACGCGGGGGCGCCCGGCTCGGCGTCGCGTACGACACGACCGCCGAACCGGGCGCAGGCCTCGGCCACTTTCCCGTGCACCTTCTCCACCAGCGGACCCGATCCGCGGATCAGGGTCCGCCGGCTGCCGAGCGGCCGGAAGGCCGCAGCGGGCAGCCAGGCCGGGTCGACGCCCTCGGGCAGGACGGGCACGGGAAGCGCACGAGACCCCCCACCGGTTTCCCGGTTCTCGACTCGAGTCGACCGCTCAGCCGAGCAGTTCGACCTCCGACACCACCGCCTCGCCGTCGACGACCAGACGGTACTTCTCGTAGTTACCCGGCGTCCTCACCGAGAACGCACGGGTCTGCCTGTCCCACGCGAAGGACTGCCCGGAGCGTTCGTCCAGCGTCTTCCACGTGGTCCCGTCGGCCGAGCCCTGGAGCGTCCAGCCGGCCGGCGCCTTCGTCCGGTCCGCCGACGAGGTCAGCGTGTACTGGAGCGCCTTGACCCGCCCGGGGACCGGCAGATCCACGGCGGACGCCACACTCGCGTCCGTCGCCGACGTGTTGTCGAACAGGGCACCCTCGCCCTTGAGCACGTCGGCCCGCGGGGTCGGCACCTTGTCGTCCTGGGTGATCGACACAGGGGCCGCGTTCTTCCCCGTGCCCCACGACGACGGCTTCGACCCCATGGCGAAGTCCAGGGCCCCGCCCTTCGCGAGCAGCGAGTGGGGGAGCGAAGTCGACGTCCAGGAACGGCCGTTGACCTTCAGACCCTGCACGTACACGTTCTTCGCGCTGTTCTTCGGCGCCCTGACGACCAGGTCGCGGCCGTTCTCCAGATGGACCGTCGCCTTGGTGAACAGCGGGGAGCCGACGGCGTATTCGCCGCTGCCCATCACCAGCGGGTAGAAGCCCAGCGCGGAGAACAGGAACCAGGCCGACTGCTCGCCGTTGTCCTCGTCACCGTGGTAACCCTGCCCGATATCGCTGCCGGTGTAGAGCCGGGACAGCACCTCGCGCACGTTCTTCTGGGCCTTCCAGGGCTGCCCGGCCGCGTCGTACATGTAGGTGACGTGGTGGGCGACCTGGTTGGAGTGGCCGTACATGCCCATCCGGACGTCCCGCGCCTCGGTCATCTCGTGGATGACACCGGTGTAGGAGCCGATGAGGTCCGGCGAGGCGGTCTCCGGCGTGGCGAAGTACTCGTCGAGCTTGTCGGCGAGTCTGCCGCGGCCGCCGTACAGGTTGGCGAGGCCCCGGCTGTCCTGTGGGGCGGTGAAGGCGTAGCCCCAGCCGTTGGTCTCCGTGTAGTCGTAGCCCCACACCCGCGGGTCGTACTTCGAGGACTCGACGCGCCAGTCACCCTTCGTGTCCCGGCCCTGGAAGAAGCCGGCCTTCCGGTCGAACAGGTTCACATAGTCCTGGGCCCGGTTGAGGAAGTACTCGGACTCCTCCTGGTAGCGCTTGGCGCCGGTCTTCTTGTACAGGGCCTGCCCCATCTTCGCGATGCCGTAGTCGTTGAGGTAGCCCTCCAGCGCCCACGACAGGCCCTCGTGCGTGTCGGTGCTCGTGTAGCCGAGGAACGGCGAGGTCGTCATGCCCTTGCGGCCCACGCCGGAGGACGGGGGCACGACGGTCGCGTTCTTCAGGGCCGCGTCGTACGCCGACTTCGCGTCGAAGTCGACGCCCTTGACGTACGCGTCCGCGAAGGCGACGTCCGACGAGGTGCCGGTCATCAGGTCCGCGTATCCGGGGGAGGACCAGCGCGAGGTCCAGCCGCCGTCCTTGTACTGCTGCACGAACCCGTCGACCATCTCGCCCGCCTGAGAGGGCGTCAGCAACGAGTAGGCGGGCCAGGTCGTCCGGTAGGTGTCCCAGAAGCCGTTGTTGACGTACACCTTGCCGTCCACGATCTTCGCACCGGTGTGCGTCGGGGTGTCCGGGCCGGGCATCGGCGAGAACGGGGAGGCGTACTGGTACTTCGAACCGACCTTCTCGAAGCCGGAGTTGGGGTACAGGTACAGCCGGTACAGGCTGGAGTACAGCGTGGTCAGCTGGTCCGGGGTCGCGCCCTCCACCTCCACCTTGCCGAGGATCCGGTCCCACTGCTGCCGGGCGCGCGACTTCACCTTGTCGAAGGAGGTGCCGTCCGGGATCTCCTGGCGCAGGTTGTCCTTCGCCTGGTCGAGGCTGATCAGCGAGGTCGCCAGGCGCAGGGTGACGGTCCGGTCGGCCCCGGCGTCGAAGCGCAGGTAGCCCTTGACGCCCTGGGAGCCCCCACCGCTCACCGGCTTGTCGAACACGCCGTACACGAAGAGCCGGGTGGCACCGGTCGACTGGCCGGACTTCACGTCCGAGTAGCCGGTGATGATCCCGTTCTCCTTGTCGAGGGTCAGCCCGGCCTGGTCGGTGACGTTGTCGAACAGGACGCTCGCGTCGTCGCCCGGGTAGGTGAAGCGGAGCGCCGCCGCGTGGTCGGTCGGCGTCATCTCGGCCTTCAGCCCGTTCTCGAACCGCACCCCGTAGTAGTACGGCCGCGCGGTCTCGTTCTTGTGCCGGAAGGCCAGCTCCCGTGCCTCACGCCCGGTGTCCGGGGTTCCGGACGCGGCCGACGGCATCACCTGGAAGGTCTGCCGGTCACCCATCCAGGGGCTCGGCTCGTGGCTCGCGCTGAACGCCTGGATGGTCGGCAGGTTGTCCGCGTTGTTGGCCCGCGCGTAGTCGTACAGCCAGCTCAGCGAGGACGCGTTCGTCACCGGCGTCCAGAAGTTGAACCCGTGCGGGACCGCCGTCGCGGGGAAATTGTTGCCGCGCGAGAAGCCGCCGCTGGAGTTGGTGCCCCGGGTGGTCAGCGCGTAGTCGGACAGATGGGCCTTCGGCTTCTCCGGCGTGGCCCGCCCGATCGTCACGTCGTCCAGCCAGCCCCGGAACTTCGCCGGGCCCTTGGGGGAGTCGTACGCCACCAGGATCCGGTCGACGGTCTTGCCGGCCGCGACCGACCCGATCTGCGAGACCACGTTGTTCCACTGGTTGACGTAGAGCACCTTGGCGGCGCCCTGCCCCTGCGGTGACAGCGCGAACCCGTGCTGGTCCCTCGCCCCGAGGCCGCTCAGATACGTGCCGTCCGTGAATGCCAGGTCCACCGACACGTTCGTCGCGTCGTAGTCCCGGTCGCCGTCCGCCATCGCCGGGAAGATCCGGTACGCCAGCTCGGTGTCCCGGCCGACCGCCACGTTCACGTCGAAGATCTTGTTGTACGAGTACGCCCGCCCGTCGACGGTGTGCCGTCCGGCGTACCGCAGGGCCTTCTTTCCGGTGAATCCGGCGCCCGCCATGGCGGTGGGCGATCCGCTCGGCCCGCGGTCGACCATCGAGAGCATGTCCGGCGGGACGGGGGCGTCGCTGCCGCCCGTGGAGAACTGGACGTCGGCGAGCTGCAGGATGCCGTCGGCGCCGTGGTTCTTCGTGATCTCCAGCCGGAAGTGCTGGTACTCGGCGGCGGCCGCCTGCGGGATGTCGTACGCCTTCGTCTGGAACCGCTCGGCGAAGGATTCGCCCGAGCGGGTGTCGAGGGTCTTCCAGTCCTTGCCGTCGGTGGAGCCCTTGAGGGTCCAGTCCGCGGGGTCACGCTCGGGGACGTCGTTCGCCGAGGTGAGGGCGTACCGGACCACCTTGGCCGGCTTGTCCAGGTCGAACTCGGCCCAGCCCGTCGATTCGAAGGTCAGCCACTTGGTGCTCGGCTCGCCGTCGACGAGGTTCTTCTTCACCTCGCCGCCGCCGGTGTTCTCGCCGCTCGCCCGGACGTCCGTGACGCGGTCGGTGATGTTGCCGGGAATGCCGGTGCTGTAGCCGCCGTCGACGCCCGAGGCCCGCTCGGTGCCGTCCGGTGCCGTGTCGACGGTGTTGAGCCAGTCGGGTGCCGGATCGTCCGCCTCGAAGGAGGACGTGAACTCCCGGTCCGCGGCGGCGGGCGCCTGGGGGAGGGCGACCGCCGCGCCCTGCGCCCCCACCGCCAAAGCGAAGGCGGCCGTCAATGCGACCGCCGAACCCCGTCTCCCCGTTGAACCCCGTCTCAGCCGAACCCTGTGCTGCTGCATACGCGAGCAACCCCTCCTGCGCTGCGGACAACGTTGTCAGAAACTGTGCGCAAGGATCAGTAGTGACTCAAGTCCGCAGTGATGTCAAGGGTGTTGGTGTGGCATTCGGGGCCTATGTCAGGGATTTTTCCGGCATGAGGCCCACAGGCCGCTCATATTTCCGGGAGGTCTCAACTCGGAAAAGACCCATGGCCAACCTTGCATTCGATCTTGCTCCGCTGGCAAGAAGTGGACTATACCTGTCGGCAATTCACACGATGCGCACTTCCAGCACCACCCTGCTTGACCTGACCGCGGTGCCCGGGAGGATCCGGTACACCGCCTGAGTCCTGGAGAAGGCGAGGACTTGAGCATGGGATCCACTTCCGCCGAGAACAACGGCACCGGTGGCGTCGGCCGCCGCGATCTGATCAAGCGGTCCGCAGCACTGGGCCTGATCTCCGTCCCCACGATGAGCTTCCTGTCGGCGTGCGCCAGCAGCGGCGGCGACGACAGCGGGGACAAGGCCAAGGCGGGCAAGAAGACCGCCAAGAACCCGCTGGCCGTGAACGAGACGGCGGGGATGGAGTTCGTCCTGTTCGACGGCGGCTTCGGCAAGGAGTACGCCGAGGACGCCGTGAAGATCTACGAGAAGGACTTCCCCAAGGTCAAGGTGAAGTTCTCCGCCACCCAGAAGATCCAGTCCACCCTCCAGCCCCGCTTCAACCAGGGCACCCCGCCGGACCTGATCGACAACTCCGGCGCCGAGCAGATGGACATGGGCGTCCTGGCCGCAAAGAAGCAGCTCACCGACCTCACCCCGCTGCTGGACGCCCCGTCCTACGACGACCCGAAGAAGAAGGTCCGCGACACCCTGCGCCCCGGCATCGTCGAGATGGGCCAGCTCGACGGCGACCCGGTCTGGATCATGTACTACGCCTACACGGTGTACGGCGTCTGGTACTCGCAGAAGGCGCTGGACTCGCTCGACGCCACCTATCCCGAGACCTGGGACCAGATGCTCGCGGTGTGCGAGAAGGCCAAGAAGAAGGGCATGGCGGGCTGGACGTACGCGGGCAAGTACCCGTACTACCTCCCCTTCTCGCTCTACCCGATGATCGGCAAGGTCGGCGGTGTCGAGGTCCTCGACGCCATCGACAACCTGGAGCCGAACGCCTGGAAGCACCCCGCGGTCAAGGCGTGTTTCGAGGCCTACTACGAGCTCTACAAGAAGGGCTACATCCTCAAGGGCACCCCCGGCCTGGACCACATCCAGTCGCAGACCGCCTGGGCCAAGGGCAAGGCGCTGTTCATCCCGAACGGCTCCTGGGTGGAGAACGAGTCGGCGAACGTCATCCCGAAGGACTTCGACCTGGCGGTCTCCGCGCCCACCGGCATCGACTCCTCCGACAAGATGCCCTTCGGCACCATCTGGGCCTCCGGCGGCGAGCCCTTCATCGTCCCGGCCAAGGCGAAGAACGCCGAGGGCGGCATGGAGCAGCTGCGCATCATGCTCAGCGAGGCGTCCTCGAAGAACTTCACCAGCAAGGTCAAGTCGCTCACCGCGTTCAACGGTGGCACCGAGGGCATCACCCTCACCCCGGGCCTGAAGTCCGGCGTCGCGGCGCTGGAGAAGGCCGGCAGCAACGTGCTGAACCCGCGGATGCAGGACTGGTACGTGCAGCTCCAGAAGGAGAAGATCGGCGTCTCCGGCCTCGGCGAGATGATGGCCGGCCGCCTCACTCCGGCCGAGACCATCAAGAAGATCCAGGCATACGCGGACGAAACCGCCAAGGACAGTTCGATCAAGCACTACAAGCACCAGTAAACGGACCGGAGAAGCGATGCAGCACGGCAAGTACCGGTTCATCGTGGGGTTTCTGGCGCTGCCCCTGGGACTGTACGCGCTCTTCGTGGTATGGCCGTTCATCCAGTCCATCTACTACTCGTTCACGGACTGGACCGGCCTGAGCCCCGAATTCAAGATGGTCGGCCTGGACAATTACCGGAGGATGCTGGACGACGAGATCTTCTGGAAGTCCTTGCAGCACAGCTTGATGTTCGCGCTCGTGCTGCCGCTCGTGACGATCAGTCTGGCCCTGTTCTTCGCCTTCATGATCAATGTGGGCGGACGCAGGAGGCGGGGCGGCCCGGTCATCTCCGGTGTCCGGGGCTCCAGCTTCTACAAGATCGTCTACTTCTTCCCGCAGGTGCTCTCGATCGCGATCGTCGCTCTGCTGTTCGCTTTCGCGTACAACCCGGACAGCGGCGCCATCAACTCGCTGCTGCGCGGCATCGGGCTCGACAGCGTCCGGCCGCTGTGGCTGGGCGACCCGAGCCTGGCCCTGTGGTGCGTGATGGCGGTGCTGGTGTGGTCCACGGTCGGGTTCTTCGTGGTCCTGTTCTCCGCCGGTATGGCCTCCATCCCGGCGGACCTGTACGAGGCCGCACTGCTCGACGGGGCCGGCCGGGCCACCACGTTCTTCCGCATCACCCTGCCGCTGCTGTGGGACACCGTGCAGTCCGGCTGGGTGTACATGGGCATCCTCGCCCTGGGCGCCGAGTCGTTCGCGGTCGTACAGATCATGACGACCGGTCCGGGCGGCCCCGACTACTCGACCACCGTCATGGTCCTGTACGTGTACCAGAAGGCGTTCCGGGACGGGCAGGCCGCCTACGCGACCACCATCGGCGTCGCCCTGCTCGTCGTCACGCTGGCCTTCGCCGGCCTCGTGATGCGGCTCGGACGGCGCGAGCGGCTGGAGTACTGACAGATGAAGACAACCGAGCCTCCCGCCCCCGTACCGGCCGTGCCCGGTGTGCCCGTGGCCAAGGCCGACTCCCGGGGCGGTCCGCCCCCGAAGGAGAAGAAGGAGGGCACCACCCTCAACGTCTTCTCGCACGGGATCCTGGTCATCTGGGCGATCCTGGTCGTCATGCCGCTGCTGTGGGCGGTGATGACGTCCTTCAAGGACGACAACTCCATCTTCAGTTCGCCCTGGGCGCTGCCGGACAAGCTGCACTTCGACAACTGGGCGCGGGCCTGGACCGACGCCAACATGAGCGACTACTTCCTGAACACCATCCTGGTGGTGGGCGGCTCGCTCATCGGCACGCTGGTGCTCGGCTCCATGGCGGCCTACGTGCTGGCCCGCTTCGACTTCCCGGGCAACCGGTTCATCTACTACCTGTTCGTCGGCGGCATGAGTTTCCCGATCATGCTGGCGCTGGTCCCGTTGTTCTACGTCGTGAACAACATGGGCCTGCTCAACACCATCCACGGGCTGATCCTGGTCTACATCGCCTACTCGCTGCCCTTCACGGTCTTCTTCCTGACCGCGTTCTTCCGCACGCTGCCGACCTCGGTCGCGGAGGCGGCGTTCGTGGACGGTGCCTCACACACCCGGACGTTCTTCCAGATCATGCTGCCGATGGCCAAGCCCGGCCTGATCAGTGTGGGGATCTTCAACTTCCTGGGACAGTGGAACCAGTACATGCTGCCGACGGTGCTCAACACCGACCCGGACAAGCGCGTCCTGACCCAGGGCCTGGTCCAGCTCGCGGCCAGCCAGGGCTACAAGGGCGACTGGTCCGGGCTGTTCGCCGGCCTGGTGATGGCCATGCTGCCGGTGCTCGCGGCGTACATCGTCTTCCAGCGGCAGGTGGTGCAGGGCCTCACGGCGGGCGCGCTGAAGTAACGGCCCGACCCCACTGCGCGAACGCCGCTCCCGGCTCCCGGGGGCGGCGTCCGCGGTCATGTCCAAGGACCCGGATGCGGTTCAACCTCTTGACGGGAGGCGGCCCGAACGGCTCAGCTTAGAGTTCACTAGTTGGACATGGACGGGGCCTCATTGAAGCGGTCCCGCGCGCAGGAGGTCGTCGTGGAGACTCCGGGGTCGCAGTCGTCGCTGCACCGAGCCAACCTCGAGCGGGTCGTACGGGCCGTGCGGCTGGCCGGGTCGCTCACGCAGGCGGAGATCGCGCGGACGACGGGCCTGTCCGCGGCGACCGTCTCCAACATCGTGCGCGAACTCAAGGACGGCGGAACCGTCGAGGTCACGCCCACCTCGGCCGGTGGCCGCAGGGCCCGTAGCGTCTCCCTGAGCGGGGACGCCGGCATCGTGATCGGTGTCGACTTCGGGCACACCCATCTGCGCGTGGCGGTCGGCAACCTGGCCCACCAGGTGCTGGCCGAGGAGTCCGAGCCGCTCGATGTGGACGCCTCCTCGACCCAGGGTTTCGACCGGGCGGAACAGCTGGTCAGCCGGTTGATCGAGGCCACCGGAGTGGACCGCGCCAAGATCGCCGGGGTGGGCCTCGGCGTCCCCGGCCCGATCGACGTCGAGACCGGGACCCTGGGCTCGACCGCCATCCTGCCCGGCTGGACCGGCACCCGGCCCGCCGAGGAGCTGCACGGGCGGCTCGGCGTACCCGTGCACGTGGACAACGACGCCAACCTCGGCGCCCTCGGTGAGCTGGTCTGGGGCAGCGGCCGGGGGGTGCGTGACCTGGCGTACATCAAGGTCGCGAGCGGTGTCGGCGCGGGTCTGGTGATCAACGGGCAGATCTACCGGGGCCCGGGCGGCACCGCGGGAGAGATCGGACACATCACGCTCGACGAATCCGGCCCCGTCTGCCGCTGCGGAAACCGGGGCTGCCTGGAGACCTTCACGGCCGCGCGCTATGTGCTGCCCCTGCTCCAGTCCAGTCACGGCACGGATCTGACCATGGAAGGCGTCGTACGGCTGGCGCGGGACGGGGACCCCGGTTGCCGTCGGGTGATCGCCGACGTCGGCCGCCACATCGGCAGTGGAGTCGCCAATCTCTGCAACCTGCTGAACCCGAGCCGCGTGGTCCTCGGCGGTGATCTCGCCGAGGCGGGTGAGCTGGTGCTCGGGCCGATCAGGGAGTCCGTCGGCCGCTATGCGATCCCCAGCGCGGCACGTCGGCTCACCGTTCTGCCCGGGGCCCTCGGCGGCCGGGCGGAGGTGCTCGGTGCGCTCGCTCTCGCGCTCAGCGAGATGGGCGATTCGACCCTTTTGGACGGGACGCTGCCCACGGCCGCACCCGCCTTCACTTAGAGAACGGATGGCACCGTTGCCAACCCGTTAAGGATTTACTTCTTGACGTCGCACGTGTGGCCGAGTTGACTTCCAGCCACCTCGGCCGCAACGACGCGGCCTCGTCAGGGAGGTTTCTGAAGTGAACACGCGTATGCGTCGTGCCGCTGTTGCTGTTGCCGCGGGTGCGATGGCCGTTTCGCTTGCCGCTTGTGGCAGTGCCAAGGAATCCGGCGACAAGGCCGAGTCCTCCGGCTCCGCTTCCAAGGGCGACAACATCAAGGTGGGTCTGCTCCTTCCGGAGAACAAGACCGCGCGGTACGAGAAGTTCGACAAGCCCCTGATCGAGAAGAAGATCAAGGAGCTCACGAACAACAAGGCCCAGTTCCTGTACAACAACGCGCGGCAGGACGCGAGTCTGCAGTCGCAGCAGGTCGACACGATGATCACCAACAAGGTGGACGTGCTCATCGTGGACGCGGTGGACGCCAAGGCCATCAAGAACTCGGTCCAGAAGGCCGTGGACCAGGGCATCAAGGTCGTCGCCTACGACCGCCTCGCCGAAGGCCCGATCAGCGCCTACACCACGTTCGACAACGAAGAGGTCGGCAGGACCCAGGCCAACGCCCTGCTGAAGGCTCTGGGCAGCAAGGCCACCAAGTCCGCCAAGATCGTCATGGTCAACGGTTCGGTGACCGACCCGAACGCCGCCCAGTTCAAGAAGGGTGCCCACTCCGTCCTCGACGGCAAGGTGACCGTCGCCAAGGAGTACGACACCAAGGAGTGGTCGCCGGACAACGCCAACTCCGAGATGGAGGCGGCGATCTCCGCGATCGGCGGCAAGAACATCGCGGGCGTCTACTCCGCGAACGACGGCATGGCCGGCGGTATCATCACCGCCCTCGCGGCCGCCAACCTCAAGGTTCCCGTCACCGGCCAGGACGCCGAACTCGCCGCCGTCCAGCGGATCCTCACCGGCGACCAGTACATGAGCGTGTTCAAGTCGTACCCGACGGAGGCGTCCGTCGCCGGCGAGATGGCCGTCAGGCTGGCCAAGGGTGAGAGCCTGGACTCCGTCGCCAAGGACAAGGTCTCCAGCGACAGCGCGAAGGACGTCCCGTCGCTGCTGGTTCCGGTCGTCTCGCTGACCAAGGACAACATCAACGACACGGTCATCAAGGAGGGCTTCTACACCTCCGCCGAGATCTGCACGGCCAAGTACAAGGCCGCCTGCGACCAGGCCGGTCTCAAGTAAGCAGTGCCACGTCCCGCGTCGTGAGGGAATCCGACCGCGGATTCCCCACCGGGGTTCTCCCGTACGGGACATGACTGCTTCCCACGCTCCTCCGGCGTCCCGCGCATCACACAGCCCCGCAAGCTCGACGCGGGGCGCCGGACGGAACATCCCAGACTTCTTTCTGCACAACCTCCCGCCGGGTCAGGCGGCGAAGGAGATGGTTCACGTGTCCGCTACGCCCGTGCTGGCGTTGCGCGGGGTCTCCAAGCGGTTCGGTGCCGTTCAGGCGCTCACCGACGTAGAGCTTGAGGTCCACGCCGGTGAAGTGGTCGCCCTGGTGGGCGACAACGGCGCCGGAAAGTCCACGCTGGTGAAGACGATCGCCGGCGTGCACCCCATCGATGAGGGTGTCATCGAATGGGACGGCAGGTCCGTCCAGATCAACCGGCCGCACGACGCCCAGGCCCTGGGCATCGCGACCGTCTACCAGGACCTCGCGCTGTGCGACAACATCGACGTCGTCGGCAACCTCTTCCTCGGCCGTGAGCTGAGGAAGTGGGGCGTGCTCGACGAGGTCGAGATGGAACGGCGCTCGCAGGAACTGCTGCGCACGCTCTCCATCCGCATCCCCAGCGTCCGGATCCCGATCGCCTCGCTCTCCGGCGGCCAGCGCCAGACCGTGGCCATCGCCCGCTCCATGCTCGGCGAGCCCAAGCTGGTCATCCTGGACGAGCCCACCGCCGCCCTCGGTGTCGAGCAGACCGCGCAGGTCCTCGACCTCGTCGAGCGGCTGCGCGAGCGCGGCCACGCGGTGATCCTCATCAGCCACAACATGGCCGACGTCAAGGCCGTGGCCGACAAGGTCGCCGTCCTGCGCCTGGGCCGCAACAACGGCGTCTTCGAGGTCAAGACGACCTCGCAGGAGGAGATCATCTCCGCCATCACCGGCGCCACCGAGAACGCCGTGACCCGTCGTGCGGCCCGCACGACCAGCACGAACGGGGAGGTTTCCAAGTGAGCATCGACAAGACCTCCGCGACCAAGGACGGAACCGGCGTCGAGAACACCGAGGCCGCCGCCGCCGCGGTGACCGCGGTCGACCCCCGACTGCTCGTCCGCGAGCAGGGCCTGACGGGCTACCTGGGTGAGTTCAAGCGCAAGATGAAGACCGGCGAGCTCGGCTCGATCCCGGTCGTCATCGGCCTGATCGTCATCTGCGTCGTCTTCCAGAGCCTGAACTCCAACTTCCTGTCCGCGCAGAACCTCAGCGACATCACCGTCACGATGGTCGGCACGGGCATGATCTCCGTCGGCATCGTCTTCGTGCTGCTGCTCGGCGAGATCGACCTGTCCGTCGGTTCGGTCAGCGGCGCGGCCAGCGCCATCGCGGCCGTCCTCGCGGTCAACCAGGGCTGGTCCGAGTGGACCGCGGTGCTCGCCGCCGTCGCCGCGGGCGCGGCCATCGGCGCGGCGCACGGCTTCTTCTTCGCGGTGCTCGGCGCTCCCGCCTTCGCCGTGACCCTGGCCGGTCTGCTGTTCTGGCTGGGCTTCATGCTCAAGATCCTGGGCGAGAACGGC
This sequence comes from Streptomyces violaceoruber, assembly GCA_000720805.1. Lineage (GTDB taxonomy): Bacteria > Actinomycetota > Actinomycetes > Streptomycetales > Streptomycetaceae > Streptomyces > Streptomyces cellulosae_A. Next base: position 43,552 of record JODI01000058.1, on the reverse strand, counting down.
ACGATCAACCTCGACAGCGACGGGCTGATCGGCAAGCTGACCACGTACTTCTTCGCGGACGTGGCCGCCGCGTACGGGCTGGCCGCGATCGTGGTGGCGGTGTTCTTCCTCACCTCGTTCCTGGGCAACCGGCGCCGCGAGGCCGCGGGTGTCCCGTCCCGGCCGCTCAGCGACACGGTCCTGCGGACGGTGCTGCTGGCCGTCGTCGCCTTCGCCGCGGCCTACATGTACAACCAGTACAAGGGTCTGCCGCTGGCCACGGTGATCTTCCTGGTGTTCCTGATCGGGACCGACTTCCTGCTGCGGCGCACCGCGTACGGTCGCAAGATCTTCGCACTCGGCGGCAGTGTCGAGGCGTCCCGGCGTGCGGGCATCAACGTCACGGCGGTCCGGGTCTCGGTGTTCGCGATCTCGGGTGGCTTCGCCGCCATCGGTGGTCTGTTCCTGGCCTCGAAGATCGCGTCGGCCAACCAGAGCGCCGGCGCGGGTGACCTGCTGATGAACGCCATCGCGGCGGCGGTGATCGGCGGTACGTCGCTGTTCGGCGGACGCGGCCGGACATGGAACGCGCTGCTCGGTGTGCTGGTGATCGTGTCGATCCAGTACGGGCTGCAGCTGGAGTCCATCGCCGAGCCGGTGAAGTACATGATCACGGCGGCGGTTCTGCTGACGACGGTGGTCATCGACTCGATCACGCGCAAGACCCAGAAGACCGCGGGTCGCGCGTAGTTGTCCCCAGTCACTGTGCCCGGCGCCTTTCAGGTGCCGGGCACAGTCGTGTCGTAGGGACGGCACATCCTGGGTACAGCCGATCGCGTGACCAATGACGCAGTGCCCGGGCTTCGGGCACAAAGCCGGAACATTAGACTCGACACGCCCGGCAACAGCTCGATCAGCTCTACTGCAAGGAGGCACGGGTGCCGCTGCTGACCCGCATCAGGGGACCGCGCGATCTGGACCGGCTCAGCCTGGAGGAGCTGGACCAGCTGGCCGAGGAGATCCGCAGCTTCCTCGTCGCAGCCGTCTCCAAGACCGGCGGCCACCTCGGCCCCAACCTGGGCGTGGTCGAGCTCACCATCGCCCTGCACCGGGTGTTCCACTCACCCAAGGACAAGGTGCTCTGGGACACCGGACACCAGTCCTACGTCCACAAGCTCCTCACCGGGCGTCAGGACTTCTCCCGGCTGAAGATGAAGGGCGGACTGTCCGGCTATCCCGCGCAGGCCGAGTCCGAGCACGACGTCATCGAGAACAGCCACGCCTCCACGGTCCTCGGCTGGGCCGACGGCATCGCCAAGGCCAACCAGGTCCTCGACCGCGACGACCACGTGGTCGCCGTGATCGGTGACGGCGCCCTCACCGGCGGCATGGCCTGGGAGGCCCTCAACAACATCGCCGACGCCAAGGACCGTCCGCTGGTCATCGTCGTCAACGACAACGAGCGCTCGTACGCGCCGACCATCGGCGGCCTCGCCAACCACCTCGCGACGCTGCGGACCACCGACGGCTACGAGCGGTTCCTCGCCCGCACGAAGGAAGTACTGGAGCGGACGCCCGTCGTCGGCAGGCCGCTGTACGAGACCCTGCACGGCGCCAAGAAGGGCTTCAAGGACTTCATCGCGCCCCAGGGCATGTTCGAGGACCTGGGACTGAAGTACGTCGGTCCGATCGACGGCCACGACATCGAGGCCCTGGAGTCCGCGCTGGCCCGCGCGAAGCGCTTCGGCGGCCCGGTCATCGTGCACTGCCTCACCGAGAAGGGCCGCGGCTACCAGCCCGCCCTCCAGGACGAGGCCGACCGCTTCCACGGCATCGGCCCCATCCACCCGGACACCGGCCTGCCGATCAAGGCCTCGGGCGCCGACTGGACCTCCGTCTTCGGCGACGAGATGGTCAAGCTCGGCAAGGAGCGTGAGGACATCGTCGCCATCACCGCGGCGATGCTGCAGCCCGTCGGCCTGAAGAAGTTCGCGGACGCCTTCCCGGACCGCATCTACGACGTCGGCATCGCCGAGCAGCACGGCGCCGTCTCCGCGGCGGGCCTCGCCACGGGCGGACTCCATCCGGTGTTCGCGGTGTACGCCACCTTCCTCAACCGTGCCTTCGACCAGGTCCTCATGGATGTCGCCCTGCACAAGTGCGGTGTGACGTTCGTACTGGACCGGGCCGGCATCACCGGCACCGACGGCGCTTCCCACAACGGCATGTGGGACATGTCCATCCTTCAGGTCGTGCCGGGCCTGAGGCTGGCCGCCCCGCGCGACGCCGACCAGGTCCGCGCGCAGCTGCGGGAGGCCGTCGCCGTCGAGGACGCGCCGACCGTGGTCCGCTTCTCGAAGGGTGCCGTCGGCCCCGCCGTCGCCGCCGTGGGACGCGTCGGCGGCATGGACCTCCTGCGTGAGCCGGGCACCGACACCCCCGACGTACTCCTCGTCTCCGTGGGCGCCCTCGCCCCGATGTGCCTGGAGATCGCCGGCCTGCTGGACAAGCAGGGCATCTCCACCACCGTCGTCGACCCGCGCTGGGTCAAGCCCGTCGACGAGGCCATGGCCCCCCTCGCGGAGCGGCACCGCGTGGTCGTCACGGTGGAGGACAACTCCCGGGTCGGCGGCGTCGGCTCGGCGATCGCGCAGGCCCTGCGGGACGCGGGCGTCGACGTACCGCTGCGCGACTTCGGCATCCCGCCGCGCTTCCTCGACCACGCCTCCCGCGCCGAGGTGATGGCCGAGATCGGGCTGACCGCGCCGGACATCGCCCGGCAGGTCACCGGCCTGGTCTCCAAGCTGGACGGCCTTCCGCACGCCCGGCTCCGCTCGGGCGGGGGGACCTCCATCGGCAGCCCGGCGGCCGGGGTCGACTCGGTGGAGTCGGCCCGCGACTGACCCACCCGCGACCGACCCGCCGAACGGGCCGGTGGGACCGCTCCTCACAGTGGTCTTACCGGCCCGTTCGCGTGAATCCGCCCGCGCCGGGGCATACGCTCCCCCAATCTCGGCTTCGCTCGACCGGGGGGACCCCCCATCGCCCCCTCTCGATCATGTCGAGGACGACACAGCGTGGGAGGTATCCATGAGCAGCACCCTCTTCCGGACGAAGAACGTAGAGCAGTCCATCCTCGATACCGAGGAGTCCGATCACGCCCTCAAGAAATCCCTGTCCGCGCTGGATCTGACCGTCTTCGGCGTCGGCGTCATCATCGGCACCGGCATCTTCGTCCTGACCGGCACGGTGGCCAAGAACAACGCCGGCCCCGCCGTCGCCCTGGCCTTCGTCGTGGCCGGCGTCGTCTGCGCGCTCGCCGCGCTCTGCTACGCCGAGTTCGCCTCCACCGTCCCGGTGGCCGGCTCCGCGTACACCTTCTCGTACGCCTCCCTCGGTGAACTGCCCGCCTGGATCATCGGCTGGGACCTGGTCCTGGAGTTCGCGCTCGGCACCGCGGTGGTCGCGGTGGGCTGGTCCGGCTACATCGCCTCCCTCCTGGACAACGTGGGCTGGCACCTGCCGGCCTCGCTCAGTGGAAGAGAGGGCGCGGACGGCTTCGGCTTCGACATCCTCGCCGCCGCCCTCGTCCTGCTGCTCACCGCCGTCCTCGTGGTCGGCACGAAGCTCTCCGCGCGGGTCACGGCCGTGGTGGTCGCCGTCAAGGTGACCGTCGTCCTGACCGTGGTCATCGCGGGCGCCTTCTTCGTCACCGGCGACAACTACCACCCGTTCATCCCGAAGGCGCAGGAGGTCCCGGCCGGCGAGGGTCTCAAGTCCCCGCTGATCCAGCTGATGTTCGGCTGGGCGCCCGCCAACTTCGGTGTGATGGGCATCTTCACCGCGGCCTCCGTCGTGTTCTTCGCCTTCATCGGCTTCGACGTGGTGGCCACGGCGGCCGAGGAGACCAGGAACCCGCAGCGGGACATGCCGCGCGGCATCCTCGGTTCGCTGTTCATCTGCACCGTCCTGTACGTCGCGGTTTCGATCGTCGTGACGGGCATGGAGCACTACACCAAGCTGTCCGTGAACGCTCCGCTCGCCGACGCTTTCAAGGCCACCGGGCATCCCTGGTTCGCGGGGTTCATCAGCTTCGGCGCCGCCGTCGGCCTGACGACGGTCTGCATGATCCTTCTTCTCGGCCAGACCCGGGTGTTCTTCGCGATGAGCCGGGACGGACTCCTGCCCACCTTCTTCTCGCACGTCCACCCGCGGTTCAGGACCCCGCACCGGCCGACCATCCTGCTCGGTGTCATCATCGCGGTCCTGGCCGGCTTCACCAGCCTCAGCGAACTGGCGGAACTGGTGAACATCGGCACCCTGTTCGCCTTCGTGGTCGTCGCGATCGGCGTGATCATCCTGCGCCGGACCCGCCCCGACCTGCCCCGCTCCTTCCGTACACCGTGGATGCCGTTCCTGCCCGTCCTGTCGGTGTGCGCCTCCCTCTGGCTGATGCTGAACCTGCCCGCCGAGACCTGGCTGCGCTTCGGCATCTGGATGGTGATCGGTTTCGTCGTCTACTTCCTCTACGGCCGCGGCCACAGCCTGCTCGGCCGACGCGAGGCGGCCACGGCCGGCGAGGCGGCGAAGCGGCCGAACGGCGGCGCGGCGTAGCCGTCCCGTCGTACGCCGTCCACCACCGGCACGGTCAACTCGCCACGACGGTGGGTCCGGCGCCGGGCCTGCCGGGTGCGGCCCTGCCCATGTCCGGGCGGTGGCGCGGTTCAATCACGCCGGATGGAGAACAGGCGCGCCGCCACAGCCAGCACCAGCCCGGCCGCGATGAGGTACAGGCCGAGACGTCCTTCCGGCACCGCGAGCGACCACACCCGCCAAGCTGACGAGGTGTAGCCATCGGCGGCCAGGTAGGACCCGTAGACCCTGGGGGCGAGCTGGTCCGGTCGCGCACCCACAGGAGGGCGCCTATGGCCGCGCAGGTCGCGGATATCGCATACAGGACCGTGGCGCCGCGCGGGACCTGTCTGTTCACGCCATTCTCCCTCGGCTGTGTCGTCGTGTTGCGTGGATTCTCGCTGCCCGTACCGCTCACGTCCGCGCCGGGGCAATGTGCCGAGTGCCCGCGCGTACAGACGCGGAGCCGGCGATCGCCCGGCTCCGCGCCCATGGCAGGCGGGTGGTCGCGTCAGCCCCACGGAGCCTGCGGCAACTTGAAGTCGCAGGGGCGATGTCGTCCTCATGGGCGGCGGCGCCACCGACGGGTCGGCCCGGGGCGCCGGGCTGGTCGACGAGCTGACGCCGAACCTGGCGCCGGTCGTGCCGGGCGCCGGGACGCCACCGGCCACCGGCCACCGGCGGAGCTCCGCGCACGCTGGTGCGGCGGAGCGTGGCCTCGCCGTCCACCAGGACACACCTGCCCTCCGAACGTCCGCTGACGACGTCGCAGCGGAGGCTTCGGCCCGAGCGGCCGACGGCACCCGGGTGGGCGCCGCGCTTCCCGTGCCTTCGACGGGCGTTACCGGCCCTTCGGCTCGAGGGCCGGGCGCAGCGCGTCGACGATCAGGTCGAGGAGTTGTTCGGTCCCGAACGTGTTGCTGATCCCCGGCACGGCCGACGCCGAACACCTGGAGGCGAACGTGAGGGCCGGAGCGGTCACGCTCGACGAGGCAACGCCGTCCGCCCCGGACGCCGTCCGGGCCGGCACTAGCTGCTCGCCGATCCGCCTCAAAGCCCCTTCGGCGGCGGCGAGTTCGGCGACCACGTTCGTGCGCGTCATTCATTGTCCTCGGCCGTTCCCTCGGCGGCCCGGCCGAGGCCGGCGGGGAGGTGGGACACAGCCAAGGCGACGGCCTCCTCGGCTGTGGCGGCCTCACCGACTGCTGCGGCGTGGGGATGCTTCATCACGCGGAACGAGCTGCCCTTGTGTGACGGGGCAATGGCCACTTCCACACGGAACGGAAATCCGGTGCAGGAGCTGAAGCCGAGCGTCCAGTGGCTGGAAAACACGTAGAGCTGTCGCAGCCGTGGCTCGGCGTGACTCGCTTCCACGAGTTCGGCGAACTCATGGAAAGCCGGAGCCGTGGCCGCCTGCTCCCGCATCGCCCGCCATTGCAGCTCCAGCACCGCGGCCGGCCCGCGTTCATGGGCCTCGGCACGCTCACTGGAGTGCAGAAACGGAAGGCCCGCCCGCACCTCCCGCAGGCTGCCGGCCTCCCTCCACGCCGCACCAGCCCTGACGACATCTCCCAGGTCCGGCGTTGAGCCGGTGACGAGTTCGATCCCCTGGCTCCAGCCGGAGACACTGAACCATCGGCTCTCCGCTCCGATGTGGACGCACAGCGGCTTTCGGCCCGGGACCGAGGAGGCGATGCCTGCCGTGACGAGGGATCCGCCGTCGAGTGGAACCACCGTGAGATCGACACCGAGGCCGGACGCCATCTGCTCCAGCGCGGCGGCCAGGCCGCCCGCGGCAACCAGGTCGGGGTAAAGATCGGAATTCACCCTCACAGTCTGGCGCCCCGACGTCGCGAAGAGAACACCGATCCAGTGGAGCAGGCGGGGGCGGTACCACCTCGCCCGGGCATCCGCCGGGGCAGCGATGCCGCAACGCCCGTTCTGGCGCCGGCACCCCGCCGCGGGCAACGCGTTCGGCCACGTCACCAGCGCCCCGGCCGGTGGGCTTTGACAACGCGCGATCCGCCCTCCATCATCATTCCACTAGTCGACTAGTGAAATGGTGGTGAAGGGGTGGAGTTCCGCATCGACAGGCGGAGCGGGGTCGCCGCCTATCAGCAGATCGTTCAGCAGACCAAGCAGGCGCTGCGGCTCGGCGTACTCGTGCCCGGGGACCAGTTGCCCACGGCCAAGGCGGTTGCCCAGACCTCCGCGGTCAATCCCAACACCACGCTCAAGGCGTACCGCGAACTGGAGCGGGAGGGCCTGGTCGAAGCACGGCCGGGAGTGGGGACCTTCGTACGTCAGTCGCTGGCTCGTCCGCAGGCGGGGGCTGATTCGCCGCTGCGCGGTGAGCTGGAGGACTGGATGGACCGGGCCCGCGAGGCGGGTCTCGAGCAGGACGACGTGACCGCTCTGGTCGCGTCGGTGATGGAGGAGCGGTACGCCGGGACCGGGCCTGCCGCCGACCACGCGCGCACAACAGGAACAGCGGCAACAACAGGAAACATGGGAACAAGGGGACACGCATGATGAGCTACGAGACGGGCCACGGGGGGTCCGCGGACACGTCCGCGATAGAGGCTCGCGGGGTGGGCCGGAAGTACCGCCGGGGCTGGGCGCTGCAGGACTGCTCCTTCCGGCTGCCGGCCGGGCGGATCTGCGGTCTGGTGGGCCCCAACGGGGCCGGCAAGACCACGCTGATGGCCATCGCCGCCAACCTGCTGGAGCCGACCACCGGCACCCTGCGCGTGTTCGGCGCGGCCCCGGAGTCCGCGGAGGCCACTCGGCGTACCGCGTTCCTCGCCCAGGAAAAGCCCCTGTTCCGGAGGTTCACCGTCGCCGAGACCCTGAGAATGGGCCGCGAGCTGAACCCCGGCTGGGACCAGCGGGCCGCCGAGAACATCGTCCGCGCGGGCAATGTGCCCCTCGACGCGAAGATCGGCACGCTCTCCGGCGGCCAGCGCACCCGGGTCGCCTTCGCCGTCGCCTTCGGCAAGCGCCCCGACCTGCTGCTCCTCGACGAGCCGATGTCGGACCTCGACCCGCTGGTGCGCCACGAGTTGATGGGCACCCTGCTGGCCGAGGCCGCCGAGCGCGGCACCACCGTGCTGATGTCCACCCACATGCTCGCCGAGCTGGAGAACACCTGCGACTACCTGCTGGTCATCGCGGGCGGCGGGCTGCGGCTGGCCGGTGAGGTGGACGAACTCCGCACCGCGCACGCCGTGCTGACCGGGGCTCACTCCGACGGGCGGACACCACCGGAACTGGCGTACCACACCGTGGTCGAAACCCGTATCAGTGGACGGCAGTTCACCTCGCTGATCCGCCCGGACGGACCGGTCACCGGCCCCTGGCAGGCGAGCACCCCGAACCTGGAGGAACTCCTGCTCGCCTATCTGCGCTCGCCCGAAGCCCCGCCGCTGATCGGTCCCAGCTCCTACGTCGCCCCGCAGGCGGTGGCGGCATGAGCACGATGACCAGCACCGGCAGTACCTCCTCCGGCTCCGCGCGCACCGAAGCCGACCGTGGCCGCGGCCTCCGGCTCGGCGGCATGAACTGGCTCGTCTGGCGTCAGCACCGCGCCGCCTACTGGACCCTTGCGGCCGCCGCCGCCATCGCCGTCGCGGTGATGGTCTACCAGCGCCAGCAGATGATGACGTACCTCGACGGGTACGACTATCCCCACCTGAAGGAGGGCTGGGAGGAAAAGTTCGACCAGGCGCCGCTCAACTCCGTCGCTCAGCTGGTCCAGGTCCTGCCCGTCCTGATCGGTGTCTTCATCGGTGCGCCCCTGCTCGCCGGCGACCTGGAGAGCGGCACCGCCAAGCTCGTCAGTACGCAGTCGGACAGCCGCGTCCGCTGGCTCACCACCAAGCTCGGTGTGACCGCGCTCGTGGTCGTGGTGTGCACCACGGCGGTCTCCGCCGCGTTCACGTGGTGGTGGTCACCGGTCAATTCATCGTCGTACGTCCTGAGTTGGTTCGCTGATGCCGGCTTCGACAGCAGCGGACCCATGCCCGTGGCGCTCACCCTGCTCAATGTCGTCGCCGGCGCGGCGATCGGCATGCTGCTGCGCCGGACCCTGCTGTCCATGGTCGTCACCCTGGGCTTCGCCGCAGCCCTGTGGCTGGTCTGGTCGCACTTCCGGATGTCCCTCGGAAACGCCGTCACGCTCACCACCCACAACGGTGTCTCGGGGGAGAACTCCTATCCGCACATCCCCGACACCGCCTATCTCGTGGACCAGTCCTACCTCACGGCCTCGGGCGACACCATCGGCTGGGGAAGCTGCAACGAGGCGACGGAGAAGGCCACGAACGCCTGCCTGGAGAAGGCGCAGGTCGTCGGCTGGTCGGTCGACTACATCCCGATGTCCCAGTTTTCCGGTATGCAGTGGCTCGGCGCCTCGATCCTGCTGGCCCTGACCGCCGGCATCGCGGCGTTCATCATCTTCTGGGGCCGCAAGCGCGTCGTCTGACCATCCGGCCAGGCGCCTCGTTGGACCCGGTCTCCCCCTCCGTACACGGCCGAGCGGCCACAGCGCCGCTCGGCCGTGCCCTCATGCTTGCCCAGTAGCGTGATGAAAGGCTCGAGGTGACGTCGCACAGACATGGAAAGCGGGCGGCGACCACCGTCCCGCCGGCGGCCGGCCGGTGGCCGCGGTACTCGGCGCCGGGCTGCGGCCAAGGTACGCCCGACAGCACCGAGGCGCCGCCCAGGCCGGGCCCTTCGCCGGCGACCCCCGCGAGGACCGTCAAGCTCGTCACCGGCGCGAAAGTGAGTGGGACGGACAACTAGTTGGCTCCCACCGTTCACCCGGTGGAAGTCAACTGGACTGCGCCCAAACGATGTTCGGACGCTGCCCCTCCACCTGTATGCGGGGGTGGCGACAAGCCCCTCAGCTCGGCCTGACCGTGCGCGGACCCGCCACCTGCGCCCCCAACTCGCCGACCCTGCGCCTGAGTTCCCGGTCCGCCGTGACCACCAGCACCGGCCGCTCACCCGCCCGCGCCACCAGCTCGACCATGTGATCGTCCCCGCTGCCGGGCGCGGCCTCCACCCGTACTCCGGGTACCGGCTCCACACCACGTGCCGCGCCCTCGACCACGAGCACGATCTCCACCGGTCCGGACCGCCCCGGCACCCCGTCCAGCGCGAGCCGATCCCGCAACCGCTCCGCGGCCCCTCGCCGGTCCCGCCACCACCCATCGGGCACCGACCCGACGACATTCGCGGCGTCCACGATCACCAGAAGGGGGAGGTTGTCGTCCATACGGCCAGGGTCCCACGGGCCACGCCCTCCACCCCCTGCGTCACCTCACCCCTCCCGCCCCTCGGCGAAGCTGGCGAAGTACGTGGCGACCATGTCCTCGTCGGCGTGGCCCTGGGCGGCGGCTCGTTCCAGGCGGGCGGCGGTGGCGGTGGCGACGTCGAGGCGGAGGCCGTGCTGTTCGCCGGCCTGGACGATCAGCCGGGCGTCCTTCGCGGCGGTGGACACCGTGAACTGGGCGGGGGTCAGCCGGTCTTCGAGGACGAGCGCGGACTTGGCGTGCAGGTAGCCCATGTCGAGCGGGCCGCCGGCGATGGCGTCGAGGAAGTGCTCGGGGTCCACACCGAGGGAGCGGGACAGTGCCAGCACCTCACCGACCGCCGCGGTGGCGGCGAGGACCCAGCTGTTGGCCACCAGCTTCAGCCGGGTGGCACTGCCCTCGGCGCCGTCCTCGCCGGTCCACACCGTGCGTGAGCCCACCGCGTCCAGGACGGGACCCACCGCCTGGCGGCTGTCGACGGGCCCGGCGGCCAGCACGAGCAGCTGGCCGGCCTCGGCGGGCTGACGGGTGCCCAGCACCGGCGCGTCGAAGAAGACCAGTCCGTGCTCGCGGGCGAAGCCGGCCAGCTCGCCGATCGCCTCGATGCCCGCGGTCGTCGACTGCATCCAGGCCGTCCCCGGACGCAGCGCGTCGGCCGCCTCGCGCATTACGCCGAGGGCGGCGGGACCGTCGTACAGGATGGTCAGGACGACGTCGGCGTCCCTGACGGCCTCGGCGGGGGTGCCGGCGATCACGACGCCGTCGGCGGCGAGCGGTTCGGCCTTGGCGCGGGTGCGGTTCCAGGCCCGGACGGTGTGCCCGGCGCGGGCCAGGTTGCGGGCCATCGCGGCCCCCATGATCCCGGTACCCAGGACGCTTACGGTGAGCTTGTCCGTCATGACGTCGGCTTCCTGTTCTCGGACTGTCTCGCATGTTCTCGCACGGTCCTCGTGCGGTGCCTGCTGGTACCAGCCTGCCCCAGCGGCGGGCCTCGCGCCCCGGGGCGGGGCCCGGCGGGCGTGGCGGCCGCCGCGCACCGGACCGCCGACCAGGGGGCTGGAACGCGCTGACTCGTCGCCCCCGCTTAAAGTGAAACGGTGAACGGCGACTGGCTTCTCCGTGGCCGCGACGGCCGGCTCAGTGTGTATCTGCCCGTGGGCGACGCCGTCCTGTGCCGGGCCGAGAGCGGCCCCGGCGGCCCGTGGCAGGCTGCCCGCAGGGTGGGCGGCAACCAGAAACTGCACCCCGTGCTCGCGGTCGGGCAGGGTGCCGACGGCTACGCCCATCTGGTCGCATGGCGGCCCACCAAGCCCGGCGAGTCCGGCCTGGTGCACTCCACCCACTTCCGGCCCCGGCTCGCCGCCCTCGACTGGATCCCGATCGGCCACCCCGACAAGACCGGCGACCGCACCGGTACGCCCGCCGTCGCGGTCGACGCGCAGGGCCGGGCCCATGTCTTCGTCCGCAACAAGGGCGGCGGGGTGAGCATGCTCGGCCAGAAGGAGAAGGGCGGCTGGGGCCCCTGGCGTGACCTGAAGGGGAGCGACGTACAGGAGGAGCCGGCGGCCGTGACGGGTGAGTCCGGACGCGTCGAGCTGTACGCGGCCGCCCCCGGCCGGATCCTGTACTGGCGGCAGGAGGAGGCGGGCGCCACCCCGGTCGTTCAGGAGGAGATCGACGTCCCGGTCCGCCCCGGCACCCTGCGCGCCCTCGCCACGTCCGCCCGGCGCACCACGCTCTTCTACTCCGACACCTCCGGCGACCTGTGCGCCTGGCGCCCCGGAAACAAGCCGGTCACCCTGCTCGCCTCCGCCGGTCCCGGCCCGGTGTCCGCCGTGCGCTGTGAACTCGACGGCCACGACTGCACCTTGCTCGCCCAGCGTTCCGCGAGCGGCCGGGTCGCCTTCGCCGCGTACCCCACCGAGCAGGAGTCGGCGGGCGCCTGGTGGACCGAGTCGGGGCCCCAACTCGCCGCGGACGCCGAGGTTTCGGTGGCCGTCGACGAGGAAGGAGAGGTGGTGGCGGCCACCCTCTCCCCGACGAAGGGGCAACTGCTCCTCACCCGCCGCAAGGACGAGCCGGGCCTCGCACTGCGGGCCTGGCAACAGGTCTGACGGCTCCTCCGCTCCCGACGGACGACGCGTCAGGGAACGGAGACGCACGGCGTCAGGGACCAGAGACACATGAAACGCACAGAGGGTTGTAAGGATGCGCGCGTGATGAGGGGCACGTCGAGAAACTGTGGTTGAAAGGTGAAGGCGCTTGCTAGCCTCCCTTCGTTTGTTCGAATAATCGGGAGACCGACGTAGCACCGGGGACCCGGCCACGAGGCCGGTAAAAACGGGGTTGGGAATGCTGTCGTGAGTAGATCCTCCACGGTGGATCTTGTCGTTGTGGGACTTGGTTACGTGGGGCTGCCGCTGGCCCGTTCAGCAGCCGCGGCAGGACTGAGGGTGGTGGGTCTCGATCGCAGCCGACGGGTGGTCGACGGACTGAACTCCGGTCGCTCCCACGTGGACGACATCACGGACGCCGAGGTCCGCGCGATGCTGGACCAGGGTTTCCGGGCGGTCGACGGGGCCGAGGTCATCGCGGACGCCGCCGCGGTCGTCGTCTGCGTCCCCACCCCGCTCACCGAGCACGGCGCCCCCGACCTCGGCGCGGTGCACGCCGCCGTGGACGACATCGCGGCCCACCTGCACCCCGGAACCCTCGTGGTGCTGGAGTCGACGACATACCCGGGCACCACCGACGAGGTCGTCCGCCCGCGCCTGGAGGCCGGTGGCCTGCGCGTCGGCACCGACTTCCACCTCGCCTTCTCCCCGGAGCGCATCGACCCGGGCAACGCCTCCTTCGGCCTGGAGAACACGCCGAAGGTCGTCGGCGGCATCACCGCCGACTGCACCAAGGCCGCCCGTGCCCTCTACGAGCGTTTCGTGAGCCGGGTCGTGGAGGCCAAGGGCACCCGCGAGGCCGAGATGGCGAAGCTGCTGGAGAACACCTACCGGCACGTCAACATCGCCCTGGTCAACGAGATGTCGATGTTCTGCCGTGAGATCGGCGTCGACCTGTGGGACGCGATCCGCTGCGCCTCCACCAAGCCGTTCGGCTTCGCGCCCTTCTACCCGGGCCCGGGCGTCGGCGGACACTGCATCCCGATCGACCCCAACTACCTGTCGTACAAGGTGCGTTCGCTCGGCATCCCGTTCCGGTTCGTGGAGCTCGCGCAGGAGATCAACCAGCGCATGCCCGTGCACGTGGTCAACCGGGCCGCCGACCTGCTCAACGACCAGGGCAAGGCCGTCCGCGGCTCCCGTGTGCTGCTGCTCGGTGTGACCTACAAGCCGGACATCTCCGACCAGCGGGAGAGCCCGGCCCTCGCCGTGGCGGAGAACCTGCTCGCGCGCGGCGCCGAACTCGTCTACTTCGACCCGCGGGTCGAAGACTGGAAGGCCGGCGGCCAGAGCGTCGAGCGGACGGAGGACTACCTCGCCGAGGCCGAGGCCGCCGACCTCACGATCCTGCTCCAGGCGCACCGCGAGATCGACCTGGGTCTGCTCGCCGACCGCGCCCGTGCGCTCTTCGACACCCGGGGCAAGTCCGCCGACCACCCGCGGGTGGTCAAGCTGTGACTTCCGACGATACGTACATACCCGGTGCCGTCGACGCCGACGGCCATCGGGGGCACCGCAGGCGCAGGCACCTCAAGGTCTCGTACTTCGTCTTCCTCGGCCTCGCCGCGCTGATCGCCACCCGGCTCGACGCGGGCTCCCTGCACCTGTACTCGCTGGGTGCCATGAGCCTGCTGGCCCTGAAGATGTTCGGCGCCCTCTTCTACCGTCCGGCCAAGGCGGGGCGGGAGGAGCTGGAGTACCTGGAGAACGCCTGGGTCACCGCGGTCATCCCGATCTACAACGAGGACCCGGTGATGTTCGAGCAGGGCATGCGCAGCCTCCTCGCGCAGAGCCGCCTGCCGAACGAGATCCACATCATCGACGACGCCAGTGCCAACGACTCCGGCATCCGGACGGCGAAGAGGATGCGCCGCGAGTTCGAGGCGAAGGGCGTCAAGTACACGGTCAGCGTGCAGCCCGAGAACAAGGGCAAGCGCGAGGCCCTCGCGCTGGGCTTCGAGGCCGCCCCGTACTCGGACATCTTCCTGTGCGTCGACTCGGACACCGTCCTGTCCCGGGACACCGTCCGTGAACTGCTGCTGCCGCTGGCGGACGAGAAGATCATGGCCTCCACCGGCATGGTGCTGGCGCTCAACCACGACAGCAACATCTTCACCCGCCTGCAGGACCTGCGCTACGGCAACTCGTTCCTGTTCGAGCGGGCCGCCTACTCCCGCCTGAAGTCGGTCCTGTGCTGCTGCGGCGCCCTGTCCGCCTACCGCGGCACGCTGGTGCGCAAGTACCTCCCGGACTTCCTCAACCAGCAGTTCCTGGGCAAGCCGGCCGTCTTCGGCGACGACCGCCGTATGACCAACTACTGCCTGATGGAAGGCCAGGTCGTCTTCCAGGAGACCGCCGTCGGCTACACGGCCGTCCCCGAGAAGCTGCCGCACTTCCTGCGCCAGCAGGTCCGCTGGAACAAGTCCTTCTTCCGTGAGTCCCTGTGGGCCTTCCGCCACCAGAAGAAGTACCGGCCCGCGTTCTGGCTGACCTGCATGGAACTCGCGCTGTGGCTGGTGTTCGGCTCGGCGATGTTCTACTCGATGGTCATCACGCCCATCCTGCACCCCGACCGGTTCGTCAACCACATCGGCGACTACCTGGTCTTCATGGTGCTCATGGGGTACCTCCGCAACGTGCGCTACCTCGACTTCCCGCGCCGCGGCATGGGCTTCATCAAACGGTTCGGCATGTTCCTGCTCGCGCCGATCTACGGCGTGATCCAGCTGACCCTGCTCACCCCCCTCCGCTTCTACGCCCTGTTCACCCTGCACAAGGGCAGTTGGGGTACCCGGCAGGGCGGCGTCGAGGTGTCGGTGGCCGGCGATCACGAGGCCGATGTGACGGAGATCTTCGAGGAAGAGGACCCGTACTCGGACAAGAAGGTCACCGAGACGCTCCAGTTGATGCGCCTCGAAGGCGTGGCCCTGCGCACCCGGCCCCGCCCCTCCGGCCCGATCCCCACCCAGCCGCAGCCGCTGCCCGGCTACGACGAGCAGCACGCGCACGTCCCGCAGCAGCAGGTGAGCTGGGGGACGTCGGCCCCGGCCGGACAGCAGCAGTGGCAGGGCGGCGGACAGCACGACCCGTACCAGCAGGGGTACGACCCCCAGCACCAGCAGGGCGGTTACCCGGACCCGTCCTGGCAGCACGGCAACGGACAGGGCAACGGACAGGGCTGGTAGGTCCGAGACGGGCCTCCACGGGGCTCGGTGAGCAAGAAAAAGAGGGGGGCGGCCACGCGGCCGCCCCCCTCGTCGTTGCCGGAGCCTCACGTGTACGGAGCCTCACGTGTACGGGGCCTCACGTGTACGAGGCCATCGCCTCCTCGACCGTGAGCACCGGGATGCCCCGGTCCTTGATCGCCTGCATCAGCGTGGTGAGGCCGGTCTTGCCGATCTCCGTACTGCTCGCCGGGGCGCCCTCGACGATCCTGTGGAGGCACAGGACGAGCCAGTCACCGTTGTTCGCGCAGCGGTCGAGCTTGCCGCCCGCGCCCGTCACCCGGGACAGGGCCGTACCGCCGATGCCCGTGCCGTCGTTGATGCCCGTCAGGGCCTTGAGGCGGTACGGCATCGCCGGGGCGAAGGACTCGATCGTCTCGGAGATGATCGACCGGGCCGTGGTGAAGTGCCGGCTGGCGATCTCGTCCACCGGCACACCGTCCGTCGTCTTCTCGAACGAGCCGTGCGGATAGGCGAAATGCTCGCTGGTGAAGCCGTTGCCGACCAGCCACTCGCGCAGCTTGCGGAAGTCCTCGTCGGCCTGTTCCGCGGTGAGCTTGGGGTAGCTGGCGGTGTGGGTGGCGTTCGCGTAGGAGTGCCCGCCCATCTCCCAGCCCGAGAAGTCCTGCATCGAGCGCATCTGGTTGACCGTCAGGAAGCTGCCGGTGCCGATCGCGTCGGCGATGTTGTAGACCGTGCCCGAGTAGCCGAACTGGTCCATCACCGGCCGGGCCAGATCGTGGATCGACTTGTGGGAGTCGTCGAAGGTGATGGAGACGACGCCCTTCGGGAAGACCGAGGTGGTGTCCGGTATCAGCTCGACGGCCTGCAGCCGGTAGGTCACCGGCCCGCCCGCGTTGTCGTACACCGCGAACGACATGTCGGTGAAGCCGGTCTTGGTGGACGGGGCGCCGGCGGCGGAGATCGAGTACGTGCCGGCCGCGCTGGTGACGTCGGCCCACTGCAGGTGGACGGTCACCCATTCCCCGGACTGCACGTAGTTGGTCGACGTCGTCGAATGGGCGTGCAGGGTCCAGGAGAAGTAGTTCGCGAAGGAGCCGCTGCCCAGATAGAAGACGATCTTGGACAGGTTGGTCACGTCCTCGACCCGGAAGACGAGCCGGATCATCTTGCCGGTCAGGTTCTGCGCCGCCATCCCGGTCCTGCGGACGTACGACTGCTTGCCGGTGCCGTTGGTGGTGACGCGTACCGACTGTGTCCCGCGTACGAAGGCGGATGTGTCGTTCGCCTCGGCCGACGCGGTGCCCCCGCCCGAGGGGGTCCAGCCGTGGGAGGCCTGGAACTGCTGGGACCAGGTGGCCCGGCGGTACTTGGGGCGGCGTCCCGACGGGGCGTAGGGCGGGGGTGTGGTGAGGCCCCCGATGGCCGCCTCGGCGGCCTCGGCGCCCGCGGGCTGGGCCGCCACCTTCCCCAGCCACGCACCGCCGCCCGCCAGGGCGACGCCTCCCGTGCCGCCCATGAGCAGCGCGGCGCGCCGGCTCAGGGAACGGGCCGAGATACGGGATTGCTCCTTGCTCAACGAGACTCCTGAACGGTGTCGAAGTAGTTCATGCCGCTGCCGCTGTATTCCTTGACGGCCGCGTCGACGTCCTTGACGGACAGGACGTCCTTGGCGTTGTAGTACAGCCAGTCGACCTTCATGTCCCAGGCACGGGCGCCCTTGAACGGCAGGTCGACGAACCAGTGGTTGAAGTTGATCGACATCCCCGCGCGCGGGGCGTACTTGCCGCTGCTGGAGAAGAGCTTCCTGCCGTCCATGCGGTACGTGACCACGTCGTCCTCGACGGTGATCATCATGGTGTGCCAGCCGGCCAGGCTCTTGTGGGTGGTGGTGTAGACCCGGTCGTTCTTCTCGTGGTCGTACCAGGTCACGGTGTCCAGCTTGGGACCGAGCCGACCCCAACCGCCGTTCGGCATGTACTCGTTGTCGAGTTCGCTGTACGTCTTTCCGCTGCCGCCGATGGTGTAGAAGGTCTGGTTGACGTGGTCGCCGCCCTTGCCCTCGGCCGGGTCGTCGCTGAAGTGGATCCGGGCGGCGTAGGTGCCGTCGCGGAACTCACGGCTCGCGGTGCCGAGGCTGGCCTGCGTGGTGCCGG
Source organism: Streptomyces violaceoruber (assembly GCA_000720805.1). Taxonomy (GTDB): domain Bacteria; phylum Actinomycetota; class Actinomycetes; order Streptomycetales; family Streptomycetaceae; genus Streptomyces; species Streptomyces cellulosae_A. The sequence continues at coordinate 26,111 of JODI01000058.1, read as the reverse complement.
ACTCGGTGCCGTCGGTGGCGGTGCGCAGGTTCAGCACCTGGCCGCCGTCGAGAGCGTCCTTCTCGGCGGGGAAGGTGACCCCGTCGGCCGACCACGTGTCGTCGATGCCCGGGCCGCCCTTGCTGCTGCGGACCAGCCAGCCGTGCTTGAACAGGGCGGGGTCCTTGGCGCCGACGTAGTCGAAGTCGTCGAACAGGACACCGGCCGGAGCCTGGGGCAGGGGCGCGGGCGCGGGGGCGGCCTTGGCCGACGCGTCCTGCTTCCCGCCGCCGTCCGGCTCGTCACCCCAGGCGAGGACGCCCCGCTTGTACGCGGTGACCTTCTTCGACTCCTTGTAGGTGGTCTTCTCGGCGTCGAAGGAGCGGTCGTTGGACTGCGTCAGCTTCTTGTGGTCGGCGCGGAACAGTTGGACGTCGATGCCCTTGCTGTTGGCGCCCGGCTCCAGGGTGCCGGCGCCCTCGGCGAACCGCAGCTCCAGGTAGTGGTCGGCGTCCTCGGTGGGATCGTCGAGCGCGGTGACCGTACCGGCGATGTTCGAGCAGCCGACGGAGGCCTGGACGCAGTTGTAGGCGTACGCGGAGGTCCCGTCGGCGGTGAAGTAGTACCGCAGCGTCAGATCGGTGAGCGGGAGCGGTTTCTCCGAGTCGTTGAAGACCTCGAGCGACGGCTTGGCCGCCGCGGCGGTGGCCGGGGTGTCGGTGCGGTACCGGACGGTGAGCTCCGGCGGATCCGGGTTGGCCGCCTTCCACACGGGATACAGGGCGGTGGCACCTGCGGCGACCACACAGATCAGGAGGAGCAGCCTGATCTTGGGCCAGACCCGTCGACGGGGTGGGCGGCGGCGGGTGGTCGCCACGGTGAAACTCCTTCGCACGGCACTGAGCGGTCGAACTGAACGGTTCAACCGGCCGGTTCAACTGGCCGGCCGAACCGGCCGTCGGCCGGTCAGCGCATGGGCCGAAACCGCCGAAACCGTCAGCGCAACCGTCACTGCCATGTAAACAAGTGGTCGGATTGTGTGAGGATCCTATCCGTAGCGACATGCGAAAGGGGGGCGGAACGCAAGGATCGTTATCCTGCGCCCCACCCCCCTCAGGGGTATCGCGTTACGCCGGGACGCTCGCCACGCCCGGAGCCAGGAACTTCTTGCCGTTCACACGCTCGGAGACACCCTCGCGGTCCAGGTACGGCGTGATGCCGCCCAGGTGGAAGGGCCAGCCCGCACCGGTGATCAGGCAGAGGTCGATGTCCTGGGCCTCGGCGACGACGCCCTCGTCGAGCATCAGCCCGATCTCCTGCGCCACCGCGTCCAGGACGCGCTCACGGACCTGCTCCTCGGTCAGGACGGTGTCGCCCTGCTTGAGCAGCGCGGCGACCTCCGGGTCCAGCTCGGGCTTGCCGCTGTCGTACACGTAGAAGCCGCGCTTGCCCGCCTTGACTACGGCCGCGAGGTTCTCGGAGACCGTGAAGCGGTCCGGGAAGGCCCGGTTGAGGGTCTCGGAGACGTGCAGACCGATCGCCGGACCGACCAGCTCCAGCAGGACCAGCGGGGACATCGGCAGACCGAGCGGCTCGACGGCCTTCTCGGCGACCTCGACCGGGGTGCCCTCGTCGATGACGTTCTGGATCTCGCCCATGAAGCGGGTGAGGATGCGGTTGACGACGAACGCCGGGGCGTCCTTCACGAGGACCGCGGTCTTCTTCAGCTTCTTGGCGACGGCGAACGCCGTGGCCAGCGAGGCGTCGTCGGTCTGCTCGCCGCGGACGATCTCCAGGAGCGGCAGCACGGCGACCGGGTTGAAGAAGTGGAAGCCCACGACCCGCTCGGGGTTCTTCAGCTTCGACGCCATCTCGGAGACCGAGAGCGACGAGGTGTTGGTGGCGAGGATCGCGTGCGCCGGGGCGACCGCCTCGACCTCCGCGAACACCTGCTGCTTGACGCCGATCTCCTCGAACACGGCCTCGATGATGAAGTCCGCGTCGGAGAAGCCCTCGGCCTTGTCCAGCACACCGGTCACCAGCGCCTTGAGGCGGTTGGCCTTGTCCTGGTTGATCCGGCCCTTGCCGAGGAGCTTGTCGATCTCGGCGTGGACGTAGCCCACGCCCTTGTCGACGCGCTCCTGGTCGATGTCGGTCAGCACGACCGGCACCTCCAGGCGGCGCAGGAACAGCAGCGCCAGCTGCGAGGCCATCAGGCCCGCGCCCACGACGCCCACCTTGGTGACCGGACGCGCGAGGTTCTTGTCGGGCGCGCCGGCCGGACGCTTGCCGCGCTTCTGCACCAGGTTGAACGCGTAGATGCCGGCGCGCAGTTCACCGCCCATGATCAGGTCGGCGAGCGCCTGGTCCTCGGCGTCGTAGCCCTGCTGCAGGTCGCCGTTCTTGGCGGCGGCGATGATGTCCAGGGCGCGGTAGGCGGCCGGGGCCGCGCCGTGCACCTTGCTGTCCGCGATGGAGCGGCCCTTGGCGACGGCCAGGTCCCAGACCTCACCGCGGTCGATCACCGGGCGGTCGATGACGATCTCGCCCTTGAGGACGGCGGCCGTCCACAGCAGCGACTGCTCCAGGAAGTCGGCGCCCTCGAAGATCGCGTCGGCGATCCCGAGGTCGTAGACCTGCTCGCCCTTGAGCTGCTTGTTCTGGTTGAGGGAGTTGTCGATGATCACCGAGATGGCCTTGGCGGCACCGATCAGGTTCGGCAGCAGCGTGCAGCCGCCCCAGCCCGGGACCAGGCCGAGGAAGACCTCGGGCAGCGAGAAGGCGGCGATCGCGCTCGACACCGTGCGGTACTGGCAGTGCAGACCGACCTCGACGCCACCGCCCATCGCCGCGCCGTTGTAGTAGGCGAAGGTCGGGACCGCGATGCCCGCGAGACGCTTGAAGACCTCGTGGCCGCCCTTGCCGATGGCGAGCGCGTCCTTGTGCTCCTTCAGCAGTTCGACGCCCTTGAGGTCGGCGCCGACCGCGAAGATGAACGGCTTGCCGGTGACACCGACACCGACGATCTCGCCGGCCGAGGCCTCCTTCTCGACCTGGTCGATGGCGGTGTTGAGGTTCGCCAGCGAGGCCGGGCCGAAGGTGGTCGGCTTGGTGTGGTCGAGGCCGTTGTCCAGCGTGATCAGGGCGAAGCGCCCGGCGCCGAACGGCAGGTCCAGGTGGCGTACGTGTGCCTGGGTGACGACCTCGTCGGGGAAGAGGTCGGACGCACCCTTCAACAGCTCGGTGGTGGTGCTCACTTGTCCCCCTCGAAGTGCGGGTTCTCCCAGATGACGGTGGCGCCCATGCCGAAGCCGACGCACATCGTGGTCAGGCCGTAGCGGACATTCGGCTGCTCCTCGAACTGGCGGGCCAGCTGCGTCATCAGACGGACGCCGGAGGAGGCCAGCGGGTGACCGAAGGCGATCGCGCCGCCGTACTGGTTGACGCGCTCGTCGTCGTCCGCGATGCCGTAGTGGTCGAGGAAGGCCAGGACCTGGACGGCGAAGGCCTCGTTGATCTCGAAGAGGTTGATGTCCTCGATCGACAGGCCCGCCTTGGCGAGCGCCTTCTCCGTGGCCGGGATCGGGCCGTAGCCCATGACCTCCGGCTCGACGCCCGCGAAGGCGTAGGAGACCAGGCGCATCTTCACCGGCAGGTCGTGCTCGCGGGCGAAGTCCTCGCTCGCGATGATCGAGGCGGTGGCGCCGTCGTTCAGACCGGCCGCGTTACCCGCGGTGACCCGGCCGTGCACCCGGAACGGGGTCTTCAGACCGGCCAGGTTCTCCAGGGTGGTGCCCGGGCGCATCGGCTCGTCGGCGGTGACCAGGCCCCAGCCCGTCTCGCCGGCCTCCGGGTTGGTACGACGTACGGAGATCGGGACCAGATCGACCTGGATCTTGCCGTTGGCGTACGCCTTGGCGGCCTTCTCCTGCGAGCGCACGGCGTACTCGTCGGCGCGCTGCTTGGTGATGTGCGGGTACCTGTCGTGCAGGTTCTCGGCGGTCATGCCCATGAACAGGGCGGACTCGTCGACCAGCTTCTCGGAGACGAACCGCGGGTTCGGGTCCACGCCCTCGCCCATCGGGTGGCGGCCCATGTGCTCCACGCCACCGGCGATGACGGCGTCGTACGCGCCGAAGGCGATGGAGCCGGCCGTGGTGGTCACGGCGGTCAGGGCGCCCGCGCACATGCGGTCGATGGAGTAGCCGGGGACCGACTGGGGGAGACCGGCGAGGATGCCGGCCGTGCGGCCCAGCGTCAGGCCCTGGTCGCCGATCTGCGTGGTCGCGGCGATGGCGACCTCGTCGATCTTCTTCGGGTCGAGACCGGGGTTGCGGCGCAGCAGCTCCCGGATCGCCTTCACGACGAGGTCGTCGGCGCGGGTCTCGTGGTAGATGCCCTTCGGGCCCGCCTTGCCGAACGGGGTACGGACGCCGTCGACGAAGACGACGTCCCTGACGGTACGAGGCACGATGGCTCTCCTCCAGATGCGGGACGGCACTGCTGCGATGCGCTGAGCGCGCGCTCAGGATCCATGCTACTTGTGGGTAACGTAGCTGCACAGTCCTGCTGCTCCAAGCGGCGAAGGTCACATCTTCGGCGGAGCCGTCGAGCCCCGTGGAGTCAGGACGGGAGTGGGTACCGGATGCGACCCGGGTCCCTCTCCCGTGATCACCCCGAACAGCGTCCGCGCCGCGTCCGCCCCGAACCCGTGCACGTCATGGCTCATCGCCGAGAGCGTCGGATGCGTGAGCCGGCACAGCTGGGAGTCGTCCCAGGCCAGCAGGGAGACGTCGTCGGGCACGCCCAGCCCCATCTCGGCGGCCACCGACAGCCCCGCCACGGCCATGATGTCGTTGTCGTACACGATCGCGGTCGGCCGGTCCGCGGGCGCCGCCGTCAGCAGGGACCGCGTCGCCCGCGCCCCCGCCTCCCCGGAGTAGTCCGTGGCCACCTGCCAGGCCCCCGCCAGCTCCAGCGCGCGGGCCGCCTGGTCGAAGGCGGCGGTCCGCATGGAGGTGTGCCCCAGGGCCGCCGCGCCCCCGACCCGGGCGATCCGCCGGTGCCCGAGCGCCGCGAGGTAGCGCACCGCCTCCGTGACGGCGGTGGCGTCCTCGGTCCACACCGAGGTGAGCGCGCCGGTCAGCGACGGATGCCCGACCGCCACCACCGGCATTCCGAGCCGCTCGACCGCCGCCACCCGGGGATCGTCCGTGCGGAAGTCCACCAGGATGGACCCCCCGGTCTGCCGCCCCCGCCACCACGTCTCCTGGAGCGCCACCTCCTCCTCGACGGTCCGCACCAGCCGCAGCAGCAGGGAGCAGGAGTGCTCGGTCAGGACGCTCTCCACGCCGGAGATGAACTCCATGTAGAAGGGTTCGAGCCCGAGCAGCCGGGCGGGCCGGCAGATCGCCAGCCCCACCACGTCCACCCGCGAACCGGCCAGCGTCCGGGCGGTGAGGTTCGGTGCCCAGCCAAGCTCCCGCGCCGCCTCGAAGATCCGCTCCCGGGTCGCCTCCGACAGCCCAGGCTTGTGGTTGAAGGCGAGGGACACCGCCCCCTTGGACACACCGGCGCGCGCGGCGACGTCCTTGATGGTGACGCGGGGGGCCGGGATGGCCGTCATCGGCTGGGCTCCACGCAGTACAGGGCCGACCGGGCGGCGGCCGCCGCATCCTGATCGCCCCGGGGCTCCCAGCCGCGCACCCCGATGGTCACGCGTTCCCCGGGCAACAGCGTGACCAGCCCCCGGTCCGCCCTCGCGGCCGGGTCCAGCCGGTCCGCCTGGAGCAGCAGATCCCGTACGAGGGTGCGGGCCGTCACCTCGATCCCGCCCGGCACCGGCGCGACGTCGAACTCCGGCCGGGGATACGGGATATCGCGGTCCGGCGCCGGGAAGTGCAGCGCGCGCAGGCCGTCCGCGTCCGCGACCAGGAACTCCTTCGGACCGCCCGGCTCCAGCTCCCGCGGCACGGCGACGTCGGCCACGGACCGCCTCCCGGCCGTGACCGCCACGTTCGCCGTACCGACGACCACACCCTCGACCGACATCCGCCGCAGCGTCACCGTGCCCGACCACACCCCGGCCGACTGGTTCACGGCGGTCAACACCAGCCCCTGATCCCGCACCTGAAGGGTGAGCAGCCGGTCCGCGTACAGCCGGCGCAGCTCGTGGTAGAGCGGTTTCTCGCGGCCGTCCCCGTCGATCGCCGCCCAGGAGGTCACCGGCCAGCAGTCGTTGAGCTGCCAGACGACGGTGCCCGCACACACCGGCCAGTGCGACCGCCAGTGCTCGATCCCGGCGGCGACCGCACGGGCCTGGTTGACCTGCGTGAGGTAGTGCCAGCGGTCGAAGTCCCCCTCGGGGAAGGCGAAATGGCGTTCCAGTCCCCGCCGCAGCTTGCCGTTGCCGTCGTCGGCCTTCTGGTGGTGCAGCATGCCGGGGGAGTCCGGCGCGAGCTCCTCTCCCGGGAGCGCCCGCCGCAGCGTGGCCCACGCGGGTGGCGCCTGCCAGCCGAACTCGGCCACGAAACGCGGCACATCGGCGCGGTAGGCCGTGTAGTCCTCCCGGTTCCACACCTCCCAGGAGTGATGCGTGCCGTGCGCCGGATCGTTCGGATGGTGCTCCCACGACCCGGACCAGGGACTGCCCGCCGCATACGGCCGCGTCGGATCCAACTCGGCCACCACCCGCGGCAGTACGCCCAGGTAGTACCCCTCGCCCCAGGAGTCCTGGGCCAGCCGCTCCTCCCAGCCCCAGTCCCTGAACCCCCACAGGTTCTCGTTGTTGCCGTTCCACAGCACCAGCGAGGGGTGCGGCATCAGCCGGACGACGTTCTCGCGGGCCTCGGCCTCCACCTCGCCGCGCAGCGGCTGCTCCTCCGGGTAGGCCGCGCAGGCGAACGGGAAGTCCTGCCAGACCAGCAGCCCGAGTTCGTCGCAGGCGTCGTAGAAGTCCTCGCTCTCGTAGATCCCGCCGCCCCACACCCGCACGAGGTCCACGCCCGCGTCGGCCGCCTGGCGCAGTCGCTCGCGGTACCGCTCGCGCGTGATCCGGGACGGGAAGACGTCGTCCGGGATCCAGTTCACGCCGCGCGCGAAGATCCGCTCCCCGTTGACGACGAAGGTGAATCCGCTGCCGTGCGCGTCGGACCGCCGGTCCAGCTCGACGGTCCGGAAGCCGATCCGCCGCCGCCACACATCCAGCGGACGTTCGTCGTGCAGCAACTTCAACTCGATGTCGTACAGCGGCTGTTCACCGTATCCACGCGGCCACCACAGCCGTACGTCCGGCACCGAGAGGCGTACGACCCCCCGCGTCCCGTCGATCTCCGCGCGCGTCCGCACCCCGCCGACCGTCGCCTCGACGGCGAGTGCGACCTCCACCCGGGACCGCTCGACCTCGACCCGCAGCTCGACCCGCCCCCGGCCGTCCTCGACGGTCACCAGCGGCCGCACCCGCGCGATCCGGGCCGTCGACCAGCGCTCCAGCCGCACCGGCCGCCAGATCCCGGCCGTCACCAGGGTCGGCCCCCAGTCCCAGCCGAAGGAGCAGGCCATCTTGCGGAGGTACTGGTAGGGCTCGGTGTACGCGGCGGGCCGCTCGCCCAGCTTCCCGCGCACGGCCTCCGCCTCGGCGTACGCGGAGACGAACCGCACCGCCAGCCGCCCCCCGAGGCCGGTCACGTCGAAGCGGTACGAGCGGTGCATGTTCCTCGTCCGGCCCAGGAGTTCGCCGTCGAGCAGAACCTCCGCCACGGTGTCGAGGCCGTCGAAGACCAGGTCGATCTGCTCGTGCCCGTCGACCGCCGGCAGCTCCCTCTCGTACGTCCAGTCCCGGCGCCCCACCCAGGCGACCTCTGTCTCGTCGCGCCCGAGAAAGGGATCCGGGATCACTCCGGCGGTCAGCAGATCGGTGTGCACGCAGCCCGGCACCGCGGCCGGGAGCGCGTCGCTCCCGTGTCGCAGGGTCCATCCCTCGGCGAGCGGTGTGGCCTGAAGCATGCACACTCCTAAACCGATCAACCCCAAGACGGGGAGAACAACCGTGCATCGTTGGCGAGATAGAGACTTTACCGGTTAAGAAAACGTTGTCAGAGTTCGGAACCAGCCAACCCGCACGTGCTCGTCCGTCCCGTGAACGGAGCTGATGCACATGAACCGCCGTCACATCCTCGCCATGGTCGTCGGAGCCGCCCTGCTCGTCCCGGGCTGCACCGGCACCGGAGGCAGTTCGAAGGGCGCCGACGCCAAGGCGGCCGACGACCCGTCGAAGGTCACCGGCACCATCAAGGTCCTCACCGTCCGCACGGACCTGGTGCAGGACGGCACGATGAAGAAGTACGCCGCTCAGTTCAACAAGACCTATCCGAAGGTCAAGGTCGAGTTCGAGGCCCTCACGAACTACGAGGCCGAGGTCAAGATCCGGATGAACACGGAGAACTACGGCGACGTCCTGCTGATCCCTGCGGTGATCAAGAAGGACGACTACCCGAAGTTCTTCGCCTCGCTGGGCACCCAGGAGGAGCGCTCCAAGAAGTACCGCTTCACCGACTTCACCACCGTCGACGGCAAGGTCTACGGACAGAGCCCGGTCGGCGTGAGCCCGGGGTTCGTCTACAACAAACGGGTCTGGAAGGAGTCCGGGGTCACCGACTGGCCCACCACCCCGGCCCAGTTCCTCCAGGACCTCAAGGCCATCAAGGCCAAGACGGACGCGATCCCGTACTACACCAACTTCGCGGCCGGCTGGACGCTCACGTCCTGGACGTACGTCAACGGCTCGGTCCACTGCGACCCGAAGGCGACCGGCAAGCTCGCCGCGGGCGACCCGTGGGCGCAGGGCGCCGACCTGCGGGTGGGCGACACCCTGCTGTACGACACCGTGAAGTCGGGCCTGATCGAGAAGGACCCGACGACCAGCAACTGGGAGGAGTCCAAGCCCCGGACGGCGAAGGGCGAGATCGCCACCCAGTGGCTGGGCACCTGGGCGATCGTCCAGTTCCAGGACGCCGCCAAGAAGGCCGGCGTGAACCCGGACGACATCGGCTTCATGCCCTTCCCGGCCCAGGTGGACGGCAAGTTCTGCGCCGTCGTCAGCCCCGACTACAACCAGGCCGTCAACGTCCACTCCCCACACAAGGAAGCGGCCCGCGCCTGGATCGACTGGTTCACCGACAAGTCGACCTACGCGAAGGACAACCTCGCCATCTCCCCGCTCAAGAACGCCCCGCTGCCCGAGGTCATGAAGCCGTACGAGGACGCGGGCGTGAAGTTCATCGAGGTGGACGACAGCAAGGGCGCCCAGGTCAAGAACATCGACAACCAGTCCGAAATCGGCATCTACGCCCCCGAGTACCGCCAGAACCTCGTCGACCTCGCCCGCGGCGCCCGCAAGGGCGACCTCGACGGCTTCCTCGCCGACCTCAGCAAGCGCTGGACCGAGGCACGGAAGACCGCGGGGTCCTGATGACGGACATCACCGAGAAGACGGCCTTCCGGGCCGGGGCGGGGGCGGCACCCGCACCCGCCCCGGCCCCCGCCACCCGCCGGCGCCGCGGGTGGCGGGGCCTGACCCCCTGGCTGTTCCTGATCGCCCCGCTCGCCCTGCTGATCACCTTCACCTACGCGCCGATCGCCAACATGGTCGCGTACAGCTTCACCGACTGGGACGGCGTGAGCCCGGAACTGCACTACACGGGCGTCGGCAACTACACGGAGCTGTTCACACGCAAGGACCTCTTCCAGGTCTTCTTCGTCAGCGGCTACTACCTGGCCGCCTCGGCCTTCCAGATCGCCGCCGCGCTCTACTTCGCGACGATCCTCAGCTTCGACGTCCGCTTCCGGAACTTCTTCAAGGGCGTGCTGTTCTTCCCGTACCTGATCAACGGGGTGGCGATCGGCTTCGTCTTCCTCTACTTCTTCCAGGACGGCGGCACCCTCGACTCGGTGCTGAACCTGTTGGGCGTCCACGTCGACCACGCCTGGCTCGGCACCCCGGTCTCCGCGAACACCTCGCTGGCGGGTGTCTCGGTCTGGCGCTACATGGGCGTGAACTTCGTCCTGTTCCTCGGCGCGATCCAGTCCATCCCGGGGGAGCTGTACGAGGCCGCGGAACTGGACGGAGCGGGCCGCTGGCACCAGTTCCGGTACATCATCGCGCCCGGCATCAAGCCCGTGGTCACCCTGACGGTGATCCTGTCGATCTCCGGCTCGCTGTCCGCCTTCGAGATCCCGTACATCATGACCGGCGGGGCGACCGGCACCGAGACCTTCGTGATCCAGACGCTGAACCTGGCCTTCCGGTTCAACAAGACGGGGCTCGCCTCGGCGGCCGCGATCGTGCTGCTGCTGATCATCCTGCTGGTGACCTGGGTGCAGCGGCGCCTCGTCCCCGACGACAAGGTGGACCTCGTATGACACGCCGTGCCGTGGCCCGCACCCTCGTGTACCTGTCGCTGATCGCCGCCACGCTGGTGGTCCTGCTGCCGCTCGGGGTCGTCCTGCTGACGTCCCTCAAGACCGACACGGAGATGGCGGACGGCGGCGGAGCCCTCTCGCTCCCCGACGACCCGTTCAACTTCCACAACTACGTGTCGGCGTTCCAGGGTGGCGAGATGCTGGCGGCGTTCGGCAACACCGCCGTCATCCTGCTGGTCTCCGTCGGCGGTACGGTCCTCATCGGCTCGATGACGGCGTACGCCATCGACCGCTTCCAGTTCCGCTTCAAGAAACTGGTGGTCGCGCTGTTCCTGGTCGCCGCGCTGGTCCCCGGGGTGACCACCCAGGTGGCGACCTTCCAGATCGTGAACAGCTTCGGGATGTTCGACTCGCTGTGGGCGCCGATCGTGCTCTACATGGGCACGGACATCGTCTCGATCTACATCTTCCTGCAGTTCGTCCGGTCCATCCCGATCTCCCTGGACGAGGCGGCCCGCCTGGACGGCGCCAATTCCTTCACGATCTACCGCAAGGTCATCTTCCCCCTGCTCAAACCGGCGATCGCGACCGTCGTGATCGTGAAGGGCATCACCGTCTACAACGACTTCTACATCCCGTTCCTGTACATGCCGTCAGAGGATCTTGGCGTGATTTCGACGTCCCTTTTCCGCTTCAAGGGCCCCTACGCGGCCCACTGGGAGACGATCTCGGCAGGAGCGGTCCTGGTGATCCTGCCGACACTGATCGTCTTCCTGAGCCTGCAGCGGTTCATCTACAACGGGTTCATGCGGGGCCAGGTGGCTCCGCCACATGACCCTCCACGCCGCACGGCGATCGCACGCACCGAACGCCGCTCCTTCTCCCACGGAGATCCATCAGAAGGGCCCTAGGCGGACAGCGCGGCCACCAGAACCGGCGTCACCTGCTCCACCTGCCAGGGCCTGGCCCCGTACCCCGCCAGCGCGGCCCCGACCGACTCCGCGGTGACAGCGGTGGGCGGCTCCCAGCAGACCCGCCGTACCGTGTCGGGCGCGACGAGGTTCTCCTGCGGCATGTTCAGCTGCTCGGCCAGTGCCGAAACCGCCGCCCGCGCCGCGGTCAGCCGGGCCGCGGCCGCGGGGTCCTTGTCGGCCCAGGCCCGCGGCGGCGGCGGTCCCGTCACCGGCTGCCCGGGCTGCGGCAGCTGCGCGTCGGCCAGCGCCTTCGCCCGCTCCACGGCCGCCTGCCACTGCTCCAGCTGCCGGCGTCCCATCCGGTGGCCGAAGCCGCTCAACGCGGCCAGCGCGTGCGCGTTGGCCGGAACGGAGAGCGCGGCCTCCACGATCGCCGCGTCCGAGAGCACCTTGCCCGGCGACACGTCCCGTCGCTGGGCGATCCGGTCCCGCGTCTGCCACAGCTCGCGCACCACCGCGAGCTGCCGGCGCCGGCGCACCTTGTGCATGCCGGAGGTGCGCCGCCAGGGGTCCTTGCGGGGCTCCGGCGGCGGCGCCGAGGCGATCGCGTCGAACTCCTGCTGGGCCCATTCCAGCTTGCCCTGCCGGTCCAGCTCCTTCTCCAGCGCGTCCCGCAGGTCGACGAGCAGTTCCACGTCGAGGGCCGCGTAGCGCAGCCAGGGCTCGGGCAGCGGGCGGGTGGACCAGTCGACGGCCGAGTGGCCCTTCTCCAGGACGAAGCCCAGCACGCCCTCGACCATCGCGCCGAGGCCGACCCGCGGGAACCCGGCGAGCCGTCCGGCCAGCTCGGTGTCGAACAACCGCGTCGGCACCATGCCTATCTCGCGCAGACAGGGCAGGTCCTGCGTGGCGGCGTGCAGCACCCACTCCACACCCGACAGGGCCTCACCGAGGCCCGAGAGGTCGGGACAGGCCACGGGGTCGATCAGTGCGGTCCCCGCGCCCTCGCGGCGCAGCTGGACCAGATAGGCGCGCTGGCCGTAGCGGTAGCCGGACGCGCGCTCGGCGTCGACGGCGACAGGGCCGGAGCCGGCGGCGAAGGCGGCGATCACCTCCGCGAGGGCGTCCTCGTCGGCGATCACCGGTGGAATGCCCTCGCGGGGCTCCAGCAACGGGATCGGTTCAGGGCCGGGCTCGGAGTTCGGCGCCCCCGTCACAGAAGATCCGCCGTCGTCCGGAGGGGCGCCTCCGGTGGTTCGCAGTGAAACGTCTGCTGCGGTGTCTTGGGCGTCGGTCACCTGTCAAGGGTATCCGTGTATGGACAGCACCCGCCGACGGAACGTTCCGTCGGCGGGTGCCTGGGGGTCGTAAACCAGTCAGCTCGGTGAAAGATCCGGTTCATGACGGGTGGGACAGGTGGACGAGGGCCGGCGGCCGAGCCGGTTCACGTCCGTGAAGGGTGTCGGTCAGTGGATGATCCCGGTGCGCAGGGCCACCGCGACCATCCCGGCGCGGTCGCCGGTGCCGAGCTTGCGGGCGATGCGGGCGAGGTGGCTCTTGACGGTCAGGGCGGACAGGCCCATCGAGACGCCGATCGCCTTGTTCGACTGACCTTCGGCGACGAGTCTCAGCACCTCGACCTCACGGCCGGAGAGCTCTCGGTAGCCGCCCGGGTGGCTCGGGGCACCCGGGGGGCGGCGGTGCATACGGGCGGCGGCGGCGCCGATGGGGGCGGCGCCGGGTCGGGTGGGGAGCCCGAGGTTGGTGCGGGTGCCGGTGACGACATAGCCCTTGACTCCGCCGGCCAGCGCGTTGCGTACGGCGCCGATGTCGTCGGCGGCGGACAGGGCCAGACCGTTGGGCCAGCCCGCGGCACGGGTCTCGGAAAGGAGGGTCAGGCCGGAGCCGTCGGGCAGGTGGACTTCGGCGACGCAGATGTCGCGGGGGTTGCCGATGCGGGGACGAGCCTCCGCGACGGACGAGGCCTCGATGACGTCGCGCACACCGAGCGCCCACAGGTGGCGGGTGACGGTGGAGCGGACGCGGGGGTCGGCCACGACCACCATGGCGGTCGGCTTGTTCGGGCGGTAGGCGACCAGGCTTGCGGGCTGCTCGAGGAGAACGGACACCAGGCCTCCTGGGGGTGGGGGACGGGGGCGGGTCACAGTCGTCTTCGGCACCAAACCCGTTCGCCTTTAGAGAATGATCACGATCTAGTGAGTAACAATCTGTGCAATTCGGACACGCGGTCGATCACCCGAAGATCGAACGGCTTCGCTCTGCGTCGATACGCGGCCGAAAGTGGCCGTATCGACAAAGTGATGACAAAGGAACCGTCGATCGTCACCCCTCCGCGGAACTCAGCGTGACTGCGGACCCCGGCGCTGCGGCAGCGTGACCACCGACGCGTCGCCCGGCCCGGCCGGCGGCAGACCCGCGACCTGGGCCAGCAGATCGCACCAGGCGGCCAGGTGCGCCGCGGTGTCCGGTACCCCGCCCCGGCCCTCCCGGGGCGTCCAGGAGGCACGGATCTCGATCTGCGAGGCCGCCGGGCGTTCGGACAGCCCTCCGAAGTAGTGGGAGCCGGCCCGCGTGACGGTGCCGCTCGGCTCGCCGAACGCCAGCCCGCGCGCGGAGAGCGCCCCGGTGAGCCAGGACCAGCAGACGTCGGGCAGCAGCGGATCGGCGGCCATCTCCGGCTCCAGCTCCGCACGCACCAGCGTCACCAGCCGGAAGGTGCCCCGCCAGGCGTCGTGCCCGTCCGGGTCGTGCAGCAGCACCAGCCGGCCGTCGGCGAGGTCCTGGTCGCCGTCGACTACCGTCGCCTCCAGCGCGTACGCGTGCGGGGCGAGCCGCTGTGGTGCCCGGGTCGGCTCCACCTCGACCTGCGGCCGCAGCCGCGCGGCTCTCAGCGCCTCCACGGCCGCCCGGAAGGGCAGCGGAGCCGCCGTGTCCTCGTGCCCTTTGCCCTCCTCGGTGCCCTTCGCCTCGTCCATTCCGCCAGCGCCGTCCGACAGTCGTCCCTGAGCCGCAGCCATGCGGGGAAGATTAAGGGGAACGGGCGCGTCGTGCAGGGAGAGACACCCTGTTGCCGGGCGTCGGGGTTGCCGTCGGGGCCGGCTCCGGGGCCGTGCGAGACTTGCCCCGTGAGTGCCAACGAGAGCCCCGCCAGCCCGCGGTCGACGCAGCCGCCGGCCGCCGCGTCCGACGCAGTCAGGGATTCCGCCTTCCTCAGGGCCTGCCGCCGCGAGCCCGTGCCGCACACGCCCGTGTGGTTCATGCGACAGGCCGGGCGCTCGCTGCCGGAGTACCGCAAGGTCCGCGAGGGCATCGGGATGCTCGACTCCTGCATGCGGCCCGATCTGGTCACCGAGATCACGCTGCAGCCGGTGCGTCGGCACGGCGTGGACGCGGCGATCTACTTCAGCGACATCGTCGTCCCGCTCAAGGCCATCGGCGTCGACCTCGACATCAAGCCCGGCGTCGGCCCGGTCGTCGCGCACCCGATCCGCACCCGCGCGGACCTCGCCCAGCTCCGGGACCTCACCCCCGAGGACGTCTCCTACGTCACCGAGGCCATCGGCCTGCTGACCGCCGAGCTCGGGTCAACCCCCCTCATCGGTTTCGCCGGCGCCCCGTTCACCCTCGCGAGCTATCTCGTCGAGGGCGGCCCGTCGCGCACGTACGAGAACGCCAAGGCGATGATGTACGGCGACCCCGAACTGTGGGCCGACCTGCTCGACCGGCTCGCGGAGATCACGGCCGCCTTCCTGAAGGTCCAGATCGAGGCGGGCGCGAGCGCTGTCCAGCTCTTCGACTCGTGGGCCGGCGCGCTCGCCCCGGCCGACTACCGCCGCTCGGTGCTGCCCGCCTCGGCGAAGGTGTTCCGCGCGGTGGAGCCGTACGGCGTCCCGCGCATCCACTTCGGCGTCGGCACCGGTGAACTGCTGAAGCTGATGGGCGAGGCCGGCGCGGACGTCGTCGGCGTCGACTGGCGCGTCCCGCTCGACGAGGCCGCCCGCCGCGTCGGCCCCGGCAAGGCGCTCCAGGGCAACCTGGACCCGACGGTCCTGTTCGCCGGCACGGAGGCCGTCGAGGCCAAGACCCGCGAGGTCCTCGACACGGCGAGGGGCCTGGAGGGCCACGTCTTCAACCTCGGCCACGGCGTCATGCCGTCCACCGACCCGGACGCGCTGACCCGCCTCGTCGAGTACGTCCACGAGCGCACCGCCCGCTGACTCACCACGTGTGCCGGGGCCTCGCCCGCCTGCCGAACAGCAGGCCGCGCGGCTCCGGCGGCGGGGGCGTGCCCGGTTTGAGCGGCCAGGCCAGCAGCATCCCCGCGACGAAGCCGACGACATGCGCCGCGTACGCCACCGTGCCGGCGGCGGAGACGCCCTCGCCGGACGAGTACACCGCCTGGAGCCCGAACCAGAAGCCCAGCACCAGCCAGGCCGGCAGCCTCAGCGGCAGGAAGACCAGGAACGGCACCAGCACCCACACCCTGGCCTTCGGATACAGCACCAGATAGGCGCCCAGGACACCCGCGATCGCCCCCGACGCGCCGATCAGCGGGTCCGAGGAGTCGGCGTTGAGGAGCGCGAAGCCGTACGAGGCCGCGTAGCCGCAGGCGACGTAGAACAGCGCGAACCGCACGTGCCCCATGCGGTCCTCGATGTTGTTCCCGAAGATCAGCAGGAACAGCATGTTCCCCAGCAGGTGCAGCCAGCCGCCGTGCAGGAACATCGCGGTGAACACGGACAGCGGTGGGGACTTGTCGTAGCCCGGCGGTCCGACCACGCAGCCCGCGCCCCGGGCGCCCACGCCGACGTCGCCCGTCGGGACCAGCCGCGGCATCTGATGGTGGATCAACTCCTGTGGCACGGCCGCGTAGTGGTCCAGGAACGCCTGGAGGTGGCACAACTGGGACAGGCTGCTGTCCCCGGTCACGGAACCGGCCAGGCCGGGCGTGAAGAGGAACACGAGGACGTTGGCGGCGATCAGCGCGTACGTCACCACGGGGGTGCGGCGCACCGGGTTCACGTCATGGACGGGGATGACCACAAGGAAGTAGTGCCCCCGATGCGGGCGGCGAATCGGTGAACGCCGCCGTCCGCGCCTGCGTATGTCTCCTCAACCGCCCGCGGCACGGGGAAGGTGCGTCGCGGGGACGACGTGAGGAACAGGCGATGAACGACCGAGTTACTCCTGCGATGCACGCCCTGCCCGACGGGGAAGCGGAAATCTCCCTGGTGGTGCGACTGCCCTGGGAGGACGTGGCCCGGCTGGGCCAGGAGGCCGGGCGGATGGCCGCGCAGATGCAGCGGCCGGTGACGCTGGACGAGGCGGTGAGCAACCGGCTGCGCTCCACGCGGTCCGCCGCGCACGCGAGGCCGGCGGGGGAGCAGCCGGCGGCGGCGCCGACGCCCATGACGAGCAGCGCGTCGGTGTCCTCGTTGCCGCCCCGGCCTCCGGCGGACCAGGCTCGGCAGGCCATCGAGCGGATCAACGGGACGGCGTAGCCGGGCGCCCGGGTTCGTCGTCCCGCGGCGCTCTCAGAAGGCACGCACCTTCGCGGCGGCCTTTCTCGCGGCTACCAGCACCGGGTCCCAGACGGGGGAGAACGGGGGCGCGTAGCCCAGGTCCAGGGCCGTCATCTGTTCCACCGTCATGCCGGCCGTGAGGGCCACCGCGGCGATGTCGACCCGCTTGGCCGCGCCCTCCCTGCCCACGATCTGCACGCCGAGCAGCCGTCCCGTGCGGCGCTCGGCGAGCATTTTCACGGTCATGGGGGAGGCGCCGGGGTAATAGCCGGCGCGGCTCGTGGACTCCACGGTGACCGTTTCGAACCGCAGGCCGGCCCGACGCGCGTCCTTCTCGCGCAGTCCCGTGCGCGCGATCTCCAGATCGCACACCTTGCTGACCGCCGTGCCGACCACGCCCGGGAACGTGGCGTAGCCGCCGCCGACGTTCGTGCCGATGATCTGGCCGTGCTTGTTGGCGTGCGTGCCCAGGGGGATGTGCCGTTCCTGGCCGGAGACCAGGTCGAGGACCTCCACGCAGTCGCCGCCGGCCCAGATGTTCTCCTGGCCGCGCACCCGCATCGCCAGGTCGGTCAGCAGGCCCCCGTGGGCGCCGAGCGGCAGCCCCGCGGCCCGCGCGAGCGCCGTCTCGGGGCGTACGCCGATGCCGAGCACGACCACGTCCGCCGGGTACTCGGCGTCCTGAGTGGCCACCGCCCGCACCCGGCCGTCGTCACCCGTGAGCACCTTGGTGACCTCGGCGTCGTCGACCATGGTGATGCCCAGGCCCTCCATCGCCTCGTGCACCAGCCGGCCCATGTCGGGGTCGAGTGTGGACATCGGCTCCTTGCCCCGGTTGACGACCGTCACCCGGTAGCCGCGGTTGATGAGCGCCTCGGCCATCTCGACGCCGATGTAGCCGGCCCCGACGACGACCGCGCGGCGGCCACGCGTGCGTGCCAGCGTGTCGAGGAGCGCCTGACCGTCGTCGAGGGTCTGCACGCCGTGGACACCGGGCGCGTCGATCCCGGGCAGGTCCGGCTGGATGGGGCGGGCGCCGGTGGCGATGACGAGCTTGTCGTACGAGGTCCAGGACTCGGCCCCGGAATCGACGTCACGCGCGCGCACCCGGCCGCCGGCCACGTCGATCTTCGTGACCTCGGTGCGCATGCGCAGGTCGATGTCGCGGGCCCGGTGCTCCTCGGGCGTACGGGCGATCAACTGGTCCCGCTCCGCGACGTCACCGCCGACCCAGTACGGGATGCCGCACGCCGAGTAGGAGGTGAAGTGGCCCCGCTCGAACGCCACGATCTCCAGTTCCTCGGGGCCCTTGAGGCGGCGCGCCTGGGACGCCGCGGACATTCCCGCGGCGTCGGCCCCGACCACGACCAGACGCTCCCGCCCCTGCTCCGACCCACTCGCCGACTCACTTTCCGGCCCACTCCTCGTACGGCTCATGCTCATGCGAACACGCCGGAGGGTCAGGGCATTTCAGTCCCGCCGCTCCCTTCCGGCGGCTCAGTTCCGGTCGCCGCCCTCCTGCGGGCGGGTGGGCTCGGGGGCGGGCCGGGCCGTCGGCAGCGGGCCCAGGGCGGTCGTCGCGGGCGCGTGCGCCGTCCCGCGCGGCAGGCGGGGCCGGACGACCCGCAGCCACACCAGGACGATCAGCGCGGCCACCGCCACGAACGGCAGCACGGCCCCGATGGCGACGGCGAGCCAGCGCAGCATCGTCACGAAGGCGTCCCAGCCGCCCGCCAGCGCGTCCACGAACCCGGGGTCGTCGTCCTCCTTCGCGGCCTTCTTCACCGGTGTCTCGGCCAGGGACAGGGTGATGGTGGCCAGGCTGGTGCGGTCCTTCAGGGACGCCTGCTGAGCCAGCAGCGCCTCCAGGTCGGACTCGCGCCGGCTCAGCTCGCCCTCCAGCGTCACCACGTCGCTGAGCTTGGTCGCCCGGTCCATCAGCTCCCGCACCCGGGCCACGCTGGCGCGCTGCGACGTGATGCGGCTGTCCACGTCGACGACCTGGTCGGTGACGTCCTGCGCCTTCGCCGTGCGTTCGAGGAGCTTGCCCGCGCCCTGGAGGTCGGCCAGGACCGCGTCGTACCGGTCGACGGGGACCCGCAGCACCACCCGGGTGCGCTCGCGGCCTTCCCCGTCCCGGGTGGTGGACTCGTCGCCGATGTAGCCGCCCGCGTTCTCGGTGGTGGAGCGGGCCTGGTCCAGGGCCTTCGGGACGTCCTTGACCTGCACGGTCAGGGACGCCGTGCGGATGATGTGGCTCGCGGTCACCTTGGGCGGCGCGGTCGCCTCGGCACCGCCCGCCCCCGAGCCGTCGCCGCTGTCCGCCGCGCTGCCGGGCGCGACCCCCTTCGCGTCGCTCTGCGCGGCGGCCTTGTCGGACGTCGCGCCGGCACCGGAATCGCCGGCGTCGCTGCACCCGGTCAGCGCGAGGGCCGCGGCCAGCAGCAGTCCGGCCAGGGCCTGGACGGGTCGTACGGAACGTCGTGCGCGCATGTGGGCTACCCCCGAGGGTCGTGACGGCTGACGGCTGACGGCTGACGGCTGACGCTCCTTCGACGCCGGACCGGGACGAAACGTTGGGGTGCCGTGGTCCCGATGCGGTCACGGTCAGGACTCGTGAAGGACACCGGGGCTGCGGCGGGAGTGTCAGTGGGGTCTGAGAGGGTGGGGTC
This sequence comes from Streptomyces violaceoruber, assembly GCA_000720805.1. Taxonomy (GTDB): domain Bacteria; phylum Actinomycetota; class Actinomycetes; order Streptomycetales; family Streptomycetaceae; genus Streptomyces; species Streptomyces cellulosae_A. The sequence goes on along the minus strand of JODI01000058.1, from coordinate 6,584 downwards.
ATGAGCGCAACGGGTGCGGGACGGGCCAGGCCCTCCGCGGATCGGGTCGTGGTCGTCGGAGCCGGCATCGCGGGACTGGCCGCCGCGCACCGGCTGCTGCGACGCGGGGTGGGCGTGACCGTGCTGGAGGCCTCGGACCGCGTCGGCGGCAAGCTGCTGCCCGGCGAGATCGCGGGCGCGCGCGTCGACTTCGGCGCCGAGTCGATGCTCGCCCGCCGGCCCGAGGCCGTCGCCCTCGCCCGCGAGGTCGGCCTGACCGGCCGTCTCCAGCCGCCCGCCACCGCAAGCGCCTCCCTGTGGACCCGCGGTGCCCTGCGCCCCATGCCCAAGGGCCATGTGATGGGCGTCCCCGGCACCGCCGCCGCCCTGGCCGGCGTGCTGTCCGAGGAGGGCCTCGCCCGTGTCGAACGCGACGCCGACCTGCCCCGCACGGAGGTCGGCGACGACGTGGCGGTCGGGGAGTACGTGGCGGACCGCGTCGGCCGCGAGGTCGTCGACCGCCTCGTCGAGCCGCTGCTCGGCGGGGTCTACGCGGGCGACGCGTACCGCATCTCGATGCGCTCGGCGGTCCCGCAGCTCTACCAGGCAGCGCTGACCCACGACTCCCTGACGGAGGCGGTGCGGGAGATCCAGGCGAAGGCGGCGGCCAACCAGCAGACCGGGCCGGTGTTCATGGGCATCGAGGGCGGGGTGGGCAGCCTGCCGCTCGCGGTGGCCCAGTCGGTGCGGGAGCGCGGGGGCGAGATCCTGACCGGGTCGGCGGTGACGGAGCTGCGCCGCGAGCCGTCCGGGTGGCGGGTGGTGGCCGGCGACCGGGTCCTGCACGCCGACGCGGTCGTCGTGGCCGTTCCCGCTCCGGCCGCCGCGGCGCTGCTGCGCACCGAGTCCCCGCAGGCCGCCGCCGAGCTCACCGCCATCGAGTACGCCTCCATGGCCCTGGTCACCCTCGCCTACCGCCGCACCGACGTCACGCTCCCCGAGGGCAGCGGTTTCCTGGTCCCGCCGGTCGACGGACGCACCATCAAGGCGTCGACGTTCGCGTCCCAGAAGTGGGGCTGGATCGCCGACGAGAACCCGGACCTCCTCGTGCTGCGCACCTCCGTCGGACGCCACCGCGAGACGGAGATCCTCCAGCGCGACGACACCGACCTCGTCGAGGTCTCGCGGCACGACCTCCGTCAGGCCACCGGCCTCGACGCCACCCCGCTTCAGACCCGCGTCACCCGCTGGACCGACGGCCTGCCCCAGTACCCCGTCGGCCACCACGCGCGCGTGGCCCGCATCCGCGAGCACGTCGGCGATCTCCCGGGTCTCGCGGTCTGCGGCGCGCAGTACGACGGCGTCGGCATCCCGGCGTGCATCGCGAGCGCGTACGCGGCGGTGGACCAGATCGGCGGCGACCTGAGCGCGGTGCGGGAACTCACGGCCAACCCGGTGCAGAGTCTGCACGGCGGAGCAGGAGAATAAGGACCATGAGTGACGACGCCCCCACCCCCGAGGCCGCCCGGATCCCGAACAAGGGCAAGCTGGCCAAGGACCTCAACGAGGTCATCCGCTACACCCTGTGGTCCGTCTTCAAGCTGAAGGACGTGCTCCCCGATGACCGCGCGGGTTACGCCGACGAGGTCCAGGAGCTGTTCGACCAGCTCGCCGCCAAGGACGTGACGATCCGCGGCACCTACGACGTGTCCGGTCTGCGCGCCGACGCCGACCTCATGATCTGGTGGCACGCGGAGACCAGCGACCAGCTCCAGGAGGCGTACAACCTCTTCCGCCGCACCAGGCTCGGCCGCGCCCTGACGCCGGTGTGGTCGAACATGGCGCTGCACCGCCCCGCCGAGTTCAACCGCTCGCACGTTCCGGCGTTCCTCGCCGACGAGACGCCCCGCGACTACGTCAGCGTCTACCCCTTCGTGCGCTCCTACGACTGGTACCTCCTGCCCGACGAGGACCGCCGCCGCATGCTCGCCGACCACGGCAAGATGGCCCGCGGCTACCCGGACGTCCGCGCGAACACGGTCGCCTCGTTCTCCCTCGGCGACTACGAGTGGATCCTCGCCTTCGAGGCCGACGAGCTGTACCGCATCGTCGACCTCATGCGCCACCTGCGCGCATCCGAGGCCCGGATGCACGTCCGCGAGGAGGTCCCCTTCTACACCGGGCGCCGCAAGTCCGTCGCCGAACTGGTCGCGGGTCTCGCCTGATCAGTGCGAGAGCTCGGCGGCCGGCGCCTTTCGGGGGCCGGCCGCCGGCACGGGCTCCGGGTGCGGCGCGCACGCGGCACGACGCCCCGGCAGCCGGCCCTGAAGCAGATACGCGTCGAGGTGACCGTTGACGCAGCGGTTGGGCCCGCCCGCGATGCCGTGCGTACCGGCGTCCCGCTCCGTCACCAGCACCGAGCCCCACAGCCGCCGCCGCAGTTCCAGGGCCCCCTCATAGGGCGCGGCGGCATCCCGCTCGGCCGCCAGGATGAGCGTGGGGGGCAGCTCACCGGGACCGGTGCGCACATCGAGGGGCTGCTGACGCGGCACGGGCCAGTACGCACACGGCAGGTTCGTCCACACGTTGTCCCAGGTCTCGAAGGGCGCCACCCGCGCGAGCCGGGTGTTGTCCCGGTCCCACACCGTCCACTGGGTCGGCCAGGGCGCGTCGTTGCACTCCACGGCGGTGTAGACCGCCTGGGCGTTCTCCGCCTCGACCGCCGCCTCCGCACGCGGCACGGCCTGTTCGATCAGCGGCTTCGGGTCGCCCTTCAGATACGCCGACAGCGCCTGCGCGCGCAGCGGCCAGTAGTCGTCGTAGTACCCGGCCGACAGGAACGCCCTCTGCAACTGCCCGGGCCCGACCTTCCCGCCCGCGGGCTCCTTGGCCAGCAGCGCCGCCGCCTTCTCGTAACCGGCGAGCACCTCCTGAGGCGTGTCACCCAGCCCGTACACGTCGTCGTGGCGCGCGATCCACTCCCGGAAGTCCAGCCAACGGCTCTCGAACGCGACCGACTGGGCGAGGTTGAGGCGGTACCAGACCTGCTCCGGGTCCGGGTCCACCGCCGCGTCGAACACCATCCGCCGCACGTGCGAGGGGAAGAGGGCGGCGTACAGCGCCCCGAAGTAGGTGCCGTACGACGCGCCCATGAAGGTCAGCTTCTGCTCGCCGAGCGCGGCGCGCAGGACGTCCAGGTCACGGGCGTTGTTGAGCGAGGTGTAGTGCCGCAGCGTGTCGCCCGCCCGCTGCGCGCAGCCGCGCGCGTACGCCTTCGCCTGCGCGACGCGCTCCTTCTTGTACGACTCCGAGGGGTACGTCGGTGCCGGTGAGGGCGCCCGGAAGAACGTCCTGGGGTCCTGGCAGGACAGGGGCGCCGAGCGGCCCACCCCGCGGGGGGCGTAGCCGACGAGGTCGTACGCCGCCGCCAGCCGCTTCCACTCGGGGAGCGTGCCGATCCTCGGGAAGTACATCCCGGAGCCGCCCGGCCCGCCCGGGTTGAAGACCAGGGCGCCCTGCCGCGGCACCCGGTGCCTGCTGTTGTGCGGGTCCTCCTGGGTGGCGCGCACCCGGCTGACGGTCAGCCTGATCTGCCGGCCGTCGGGACGGGCGTAGTCGAGCGGAACGGAGACCGTGCCGCACCGGACGGTGCTCGGCAGGTCCTCCTCGGCGGGGCAGGTGCCGAAGTCGATGCCCGCCGCCCGGGCCCGCGCGGCGGCCACCGCCGTGCCGCGCAGCTCGGCCGCCCCCGGGACCGCCGCGGCGCCGTCCGCCGGGGCGGCGACGAGCGCGGTCAGGAGCAAGGCCCCGACGGCCGAGTACAGGGCGGCGGCTTTCATCGCGTATATCCCTTCGGTGCACGGAAGCAACAAAAGGGATGTTTCGTTCGGCTGCGGGTGAAGGCAAGCACCGCCCGCCAGGTGTCGGCCCCAATGCCTCCGTACGCCCCCCGGGCGCCGGACCCCGCTGCCTCGCTGAAAGGTCCGTGGGAGTACCCGCCCCAAGAGCTGGGCTTCGGCTCCGGCCTGACCTGCCGGCGGCTCGAAGACGTGGCGACCGACTTGCTGCGCGACGACGTATCGGGAGAACGATCAGCTGCACTGACTTGATCGCCTCGCCCGCCCGTAAGCACGATGTAGGAGGGAGCGTGAGCACCCACGTGTGCGGGGCCCGGTCTGTCCGGGCCCCGCGCTTCACAAGGTCACGCGGATCCCGACCGTCCCCAGCGTCAGGACCCCTGAGCGCGCCAGTGCTGCGGCTCGCGGTGGGCGAAGGCCGCGCGCAGGTCCGGTTCGCCGATCGCGCGTACGCCGTGCACGGCGACGGAGGTGAGATCCGTACGGTCGTCCCCGCCGCGCCGGGTCAGGGCGCCGAGCAGCCGCTGACCGGCCGGGGAGGCCCAGCGCGAGTACGGGTGGGTCTCGATCCGCGCGAGGGCGAGACAGCTCAGGGTGAGTGCGAAGGGCAGTCCGAACCAGAGGGCCACCAGGCCACGCGGCATCTCCGACTGACCGGGCGTCAGCAGCGCTGTCGCGCCCAACGCCACGACGGCCACCGCGGCCAGCCGCACTTGGCGGATTCCGGCGGCTACCCCCGCCCGGGCCCCGTCGGGAACCGCGAGCCCCGCGCTGACCAGCCGGTCGGCGATGCCGTGCACGGCGTCCGCGGTGGCCGCGGCGGCCCGCACCGGGGCGATCCGCGACTGTCCCTCCGGACCGATGGCTCCTATCACCGAGCGCTCCATCTCGTCCTGCCCACGCGGGTCGACGACGGTCGCCCAGCCGGTGTGCGCGAGCAGCAGCCGACGCTGCCGGGCCATGGAGACCAGGGTCAGATCGGCGACCCTGCGGGGGCCGCCGGACAGGAAGGCTGCCTCGTAGAGCGTCAGATCGTGGGCGCGGTCGGCGATCGTTTCTTCGTCGTCGGCGTCGTCCGCGGACGCCGCGTGCACGGCGGCCAGGCACAGCCGCGTACACGCCGTGCCGGCGGCGGCCCAGGCCAGCAGCAGGAGGAGGACCCATAACATATGCATTTTTCTATGCGACGGGGCCGTGCGACGCCATGCCTCGCCCACGATCCGGACGGAGTGTTGTCGGTATGTGACGTTCCGGTGTGTCCGGTCAGGAGGTCTCGGGTGCCTGCGGGGGCGGACTGGACGCCGGCGGCGGGAGTGAATAGCTGGGGAGCGGCGAGGGCGTCACCGGGATCACCGGGCCGAGACCGGTCGTCGAGCCGGGCGGTGCCGGGGAGTTGGTGATCGGGGGAGTGCTGCCGGCGGCCAGGTCCCGGGCCAGCGCGTCGAAGTCGACGTACCCCGTGGCCTCCAGGACCTTGATGTGGTCCAGCACGGTCGTGTTGGCGTCGTCGGCGAGGGCGCGGACGAGGGAGTTGCCGGTACTCGCCCGTACCTGGGCGACGACGGAGAACACCCGGCCGTGCGCCAGTCGCAGGATGTTGGCGAACTGCCGGTCGTAGTCGACCCCTTGGGCCCCGTCCAGCGTGGCCAGCCACTGCTTCTGCTGGTCGTTCGGCTCGTTGGGCAGCTCCAGGCCGAGCTTGGCGGCCACGTCACGGACCCGTTCGTCCAGGAAGGTGTGCCCCTCGACGAGGTGCTGACCCGCCGTCCGTACAGCCGGTGTCGTCCCCTTCATCTGCGCCTGCTGACCGGCGGGCAGCTCCCACAGGCCGGCCAGCCGGACCTTCGTGACGAAGTCCCGGTCGAGGCCGGACAGCGGCCCGTACCTCGTCGACACGGTCTGGGCGTTCAATACGTCCGGTCCCGTGCCGGACCGGTCGGCGTACGACCAGATCGGGAAGATCAACGCCAGGAGGGTCGCCAGCAGGCCGATGATGATGATTCCGGTGCCGGTGAAAATGCCTCTGCCGTTGACGGGGGGTCGCGGTCGCATGGTGCCTCCTGTTGCGGCACCGCACGCTAGTGGGTTCAGGTGCGGGGTTGACATGTTACTGCGGGGTCTGCGTCAACTGCCGTACGGAGGTGAAACGTTGTAAAGGGGATGGAACGGTGTGAATGGGATACGGGGGGCGCCGGGTATATCGGGCCGAAGGTGAGGGAATCGGGCGTTGAGGTCAGGTCGGGCGCCGGGGTGTTAGCCGCAGCACACCTGGAGGCGGACGGTGGGGGCGGCGGTCTCAGCGGCGCAACAGCACCCTGCGGGTGGCGCGGGCCAGCCTCACCGTGGGGTGCTGGGACCGTGGGGCCGGCCCCGAGCGTTCCAGCCACCACTCCCGCAACCGCCTCCGTACCGCCGGGTCCTCCGGGTGTCCGGCGAGGAGAACCTGCTCGGCGAAGTTCAGCGCGTCCCGACGGTAGCCGTCCGGCATCGGGTGGCGGTGGGCGTAGGCGAGGAAGGCGGGACGGTAGGCGGTCCCGAGGATCGACGGCAGGTCCGGGGCGACCTTGGCCACGACGTCCGCCCGCTTCCCGGCGAGGGCACGGGCCTGCACGCCCACCCGCACCCGGTCGAATCCTTCGGGTACGGGGGTACCGGCGACCAGCGCGGACAGCAGGGCGGTCTGGGTGAGGGCGAGGTGCTGGCGGGTGAGGTCGTGGGGAGGGGCCGGAGCCGGGGTCGGGGCGGGGG
>JODI01000057.1 GCA_000720805.1 Streptomyces violaceoruber | reverse complement strand
GAGCCGATGACACCCAGCGGGCGGCGGGTGACGTCGGCGTAGATCTGCATCAGCAGCGGGTTCTTCATCAGGCCGCCCGCGACGATGAGCTCCTCCACCGGCACTCCGGCGCTCTCGAAGGCCTCGATGATGGTGCGGGTACCGAACGCGGTGGCCTCCAGCAGCGCCCGGTAGACGTCCTCCGGGCGGGTCGACAGCGTCAGACCCACCAGCACACCGCTCAGGTCGTGGTCGACCAGCACGGAACGGTTGCCGCTGTGCCAGTCCAGCGCGATCAGGCCGTGCTCGCCGACCTTCTGCCCGGCGGCCAGCGCGGTGAGGTGCTCGTGCGGGTCACGGCCCAGTGCGGCGGCCTCCTCGGCGTACGACGCGGGAAACCCGGTGCGCACGAACCAGCCGAAGATGTCACCGACACCGCTCTGTCCGGCCTCGTATCCCCACAGCCCCGGCAGGATGCCGCCGTCGACGATCCCGCACATGCCCGGCACCGACGCCTGACGGTCGGAGCTCATGACGTGACAGGTGGAGGTGCCCATGATGGCCACCATCTGCCCCGGCTGAACCGCCTTCGCCGCCGGCGCCGTCACATGCGCGTCCACGTTGCCGACACAGACCGTGATGCCCTCCGGCAGACCAGTCCAGACCGCCGCCTCCGCCGTCAACGTGCCCGCCGCCTCGCCCAGTTGGGCGATCGGCTGCTCCAGCTTGGCGGTCACGAAGTCCGCGAAGGCGGGGTTCAAAGCCGCCAGATAGTCGGCAGAGGGGTAGGCGCCGTCCTGCAACTGGCCCTTGTAGCCGGCGGTGCAGGCGTTGCGGACGTACCTGCCGCACAGGCGCCACACGATCCAGTCCGCCGCCTCCAGCCAGCGCTCGGTCCGGCGGTAGACCTCCGGGTCCTCCTCCAGCACCTGCAGCGCCTTGGCGAACTCTTTGGGATAGGCGTGCGGGCGGTCGACCAGGCCGGGCAGCTCGCACAACGGCGTGCCGTCGTCGAGGGTCGGCAGGACCGTGCACGCGGTGAAGTCCGTGCCGATGCCGATGACTTGGTCCGGACGTACCCCAGCCATGGCCAGGGCCTCGGGTACGGCGGTGCGCAGGACGCCGATGTAGTCCGACGGCACCTGCAGGGCCCAGTCCGGGGGCAGCCGGGTGCCGTCCGGGAGCTCGCGGTCGAGGACGGCGTGCGTGTACGGGTGCTCCGCCACCGCCAGTTCGGCGCCGTCCCGGACGCGGACCACCACGGCCCGCCCGGACAGCGTCCCGAAGTCCACTCCTACGACGCAGGGTTCCGGGTTCCCGGCTGTCTCGTCTCCGGCGTTCACCATCAGCTCCTCCACATTGAGGTATTCGATATGTCGATCACTGTTCGATCTCCTGAAGACGCCGAGGCGGCACCTGCGCCGGGACCGGCGGATTGGACCGACGTACTAGCTCCGGCTCCGGCCGAAGTAGCGGGCGCGTACCCGGTCGAGCAGGATGGCGACACCGAGGACCGCTCCCTGCACCACCTGCTGGTCGTACGGGCTGACCTTGAGCGCGAGCAGGCCGTTGGTGATGAACTCCAGCAGGATCGCGCCGGCCGCGATGCCGGCGATACGCCCCTCGCCGCCGGAGAGCGACATCCCGCCGACCACCGCGGCGGCGATCGCGGTCAGTTCCCAGCCCGCGCCGACCGAGGGATCGGCCACGTTCATCCGGCCGATCACCATGATGCCGACCAGCCCTGCCAGCGCGGCGCTGGCGACGTAGGTGGAGGTGATCCGGCGGGCGGTCGGGATGCCGGCCAGCCGGGCAGCCTCCTTGTTGCCGCCGACCGCGTAGATCTGGCGGCCCACGTAGGTGCGCTCCAGCACGAACCAGGCGACGGCGGCGGCTCCCACGAAGAACAGCGCGGGAACCGGCACTCGGCCGATGTAGTACTGGCTCAGGTTGCTGAACATCGGGTCCAGGTTGTTGATGGGCGAGCCGCTGGTGATCGCGAGCGCCAGGCCCTGGGCGACGGTGTAGGTGACCAGGGTGATCACGAAGGGCGGCACGTTCAGACGGGTGACCATGACGCCGTGCCAGAGGCCGACCCCGCCGCAGATCACGAGCGTGAGCAGCATGGCGAGGGGTGCGGGCAGGCCCTCGTTCACGTTCATCCAGGCGGCCAGGATGCCGGCCAGACCGGCCAGCGCTCCCACCGAGAGGTCGATGCCACCGGTCAGGATGACCAGCGACTCGCCGATCGCCAGGATGCCGACCTGCGACAGGTCACGGCCCATCACCTGAAGGTTGCCCACCGCGGTGTACGTGTCCGCGTTGGCCGCGATCCCGGCGAACACCAGCACGCAGGCGATGATCACGCCGGCCTCCGGGGAGGCCGCGAGCCTGCGGGCGAGGTTCGACACGGCCGGGCGGGAAGGCGGCGCGACCTCGTCGGGTACGAGCGTGCTCTGCGCGCTCATGCTGTGGCTCCGTTCGTCAGCTGTTCCTGGCCGGGTGTTGCCTGGCCGGGCTTGGTCTGGCCGGGCTTGGTCTGGCCGGGCGTTGCCTGGTTGAGGGGGGACGTTCCGGCCGCGGCCGTCATGATGCGTTCCTTGGTGGCGTCGGCCCGGTCGAGGACCGTGATCACCCGCCCGTGGTTCATCACGGCGATGCGATGGCAGATCCACAGCAGCTCCTCCAGTTCGGAGGAGGCGACCACCAGAGCCATGCCCTGTTCGGCCGCACGGTCGATCAGCTTGTAGATCTCCGCCTTCGCGCCCACGTCCACGCCGCGGGTCGGCTCGTCGAGCAGCAGCAGACGCGGTTCGGCGGCGAAGGCGCGGCCGAAGATGGCGCGCTGCTGGTTGCCCCCGGACAGCGAGCCGATCGGCTGCTCCACCGACTGCATCCGCACGTTCACGTTCTCGGTGATCTTCCGTGCCTCGGCGCGTTCCCGCCCCGGTCCGAGCAGGCCCCGGGTACTGATCCGCTTGAGCACCGAGACGACGACGTTCGACCGGATGGACGCGAACAGCACCAGCGACTGCTCCTTGCGGTCCTCGGGGATCAGTGCGATCCCGGCCGCCACGCCGTCACCCGCGCCCCGCGGCTGGTAGGGCTCGCCACCCAGCCGCATCCGGCCGCCCGTCGAGGGCTGCGCGCCGGCGATCGTGTGGACGAGGCGGCTGCGGCCCGAGCCCATCAGTCCGGCCACGCCCAGGATCTCGCCCTCGCGCACCTCCAGATCCACCGGACCGAGACCGTCCGCGGTCAGGCCCTCGACCTGCAGAAGGACCGGGCTCGCCGCCGGCGCCTTCGGCTCGCCCTGCGTGACCTCGCCGCCGACCATCTCCCGGATCAGCCGTTCCTCGGTGGCCTGATCCGGTTCGAGGTCGGCGACCAGCCTGCCGTTGCGCAACACCAGGACGCGGTCGCTGATGTCCCGCACCTCGTCGAGCCGGTGCCCGATGAACAGCACCGTGCCGCCGCGTTCGGCCAGTTGCCGGGCCAGGCCCAGCACCATCTCGGCCTCGACCGGGCCCAGGGAGGAGGTCGGCTCGTCAAGGATCAGCAGCTTGGGCTCGCGGCCCCACGCCTTGGCGATCTCGATCAGCTGCCGTGTCGGCACCGGAAGGGTGCGCACCTCCCGGCCCACCGCGATCGCCTCCGCGGACAGACCGATCTCCGTCAGCATCGCCTCGGCCTCGGCCCGTTGTGCGGCACGGTCCACCAGGAACCGCCGCTTCGACTTCCGCGGCCGACGGCCCAGCAGCAGGTTCTCCGCCACCGACAGCTGTCCGACCAGGGGGAACTCCTGGGAGACCAGGGCGACACCGACTTGCCCGGCGGCCTCGGTGGACCCCGCGACGAGAGGCTCGCCGTCGATCAGGATCTCGCCGCCGTCCCGGTGGACCGATCCGGCCAGTGTCCCCATCAGCGTGGACTTTCCGGCGCCGTTCTCGCCGACCACGCCGATCACCTGGCCGGCGTAGAGGTCGAGCTCCGGCAGGTCGAGGACGCGCACCGGGCCGTAGGACTTGTGTACTCCTCGAAGCCGCGCCGTGATCGCGCGGCCCGGGGCGCTCTTCGTGGCCGTCATGCTCAGCCGATCCCGAGCTTCGACTGGAGGGACTGGTACGCGCTCAGGTCGGACTTGGTGACCAGACCCACGCCGGAGCTCAGGGTCGAACCGTCCTTCTCCAGGTAGGGCTTGACCAGCGCCATCGTCTTGGCCTTGCCCAGCACCTTCTCCGCGGCCAGGATGTACGCCCCGGTGTAGCCCTGCTGGTACGGCATCTGCACCACCGTGCCGGAGATGACGCCGGACTGGATGAACTTCAGGGTCTGGGCGTCGGAGTCGTCCGACACGATGTGCACCGAGGACGTCTTGCCCGCCGAGGTCACCGCCTGTGCCAGCGCGGGGCCGTCGTAGGAGTAGACGCCGTACAGGCCGTTGACGTCGGGGTTGTTGGCCAGGATGGTCTCGGCGTCGGAGGTCGCGGTGCTGGCCTGGAGGTTGTCGTTGACCTTCTGGGCGACCGTGATCTTGGTGCCCTTGAGCGCGGCCTCGAAGCCCGCGATGCGCTGGGTGGCGTTCGACGCGGTGAGCGAGCCGACCAGGATCGCCACCTTGCCCTTGCCGCCGAGCACCTGCTTCATCGCGGTGCCCGCCTGGAAGCCGGCGGTGTAGTTCGGGGTCCCGAGGTACAGCGAGGCGGCGTCGGTACCGGGCAGCGGCGAGTCGACCGCCAGGACGTTGATGCCCTTCTGCACGTCGGAGTGGATGGTCCCCGCAGCCGACGTCGGGTCGATCGCCGAAATCGAGTAGCCGGTGACGCCCTGCGAGCGCAGGGTCTCCAACTCCGAGTTCTGCTCGGTCAACTTGCCGTTGGCCGGGGCGAAGTAGGTGCACTTGCTCTTCGGGACGCCGAGGTCGGAGCAGCCCTTGAGGAATCCGACCTGACCGGCCTTCCAGTAGTCGGCGGCCACGTTCACGACCATCGCGATGTCGACCTTGGACACGTCCTTGCCGGCCAGCGCCGACTTCAGCGCCGCGTCGAGTTTGGCGAGGTTCGTCTGGTTGAAGGTGACCGAACCGGCCAGCGCGACCGGGGCCGCGCCGGAGCCCGCGCTCGGTCCGGCCGCGCTGGAGGAGTCGGAGCCGCCCGCGCTCTTGGAGCAGCCGGCAGCGGTGAGCGAGATGAGCACTGCGGTCGCGGCGGCCACAGTGCGGGCTCGTCTGGTGCGAATCATCGTTGATCAGCGCCCTTCTAGGCGTGTCGGGGGGAGCCCACGGCCGGGAACGGATGTGGGCAACTCGGGATGACTGGATCGCGGTCCCGTCCGCCGGGCCGGGCCGACGGCACACCGGTACTCGGGGGCGGGGGGACGGTTGGGGCGGTTGGCTGGTGGTCCACTCGGGGGTCGCCGGCGGGCGATCGACGAGCGATCGGCGAGCGATCGACGAGCGATCGGCCGACGGGTGGTCGGCCTGGTTGCAGGGGATCGCGGGTGGGCCGGTGAGCGGACCGGTGGGTGGCGTAGATGGCGTAGATGGCGTAGATGGCAGAGGAATGTCGCCGGGTGGGTGCCGGCCGCGGTGACCGTGGCGGGGCGGCGGGCCGCGGGCCGCGGGCCGCGAGCTGGCGGGCGAGAGGCGACGGGCGAGACTCCGACGGCGGTTCGGCCGGTGCGCGTCGGTCAGCGTCTGGGGCGCGTCGGTCAGTGTCTGGGGTGGGTCAGATTCTGGGGCGGGTCAGTGTCTGGGGCGGGTCGCCGAGGTTCGCACCACCAGACTGGGCGGGATGACGATGTGGGGTGTCCCGTCGGCCGCCGGGATCCCGGCGTCGGGATCACCGACGATCTTGATCAGCGCACGCAGGGCACGTCGGCCGAGTTCGTCGAAGTCCTGGCGGACGGTGGTCAGTGACGGGCCGAAGTACTCGGCCTCCGGCGTGTCGTCGAAACCGACGACACTGATGTCCTCGGGCACTCGGTGCCCGGCCTGCTGCAGCGCGCGCAGCAGGCCGAGCGCCATGTGGTCGTTGGCGCAGAACACCGCGGTGACCTCGGGGTTGGCGGCGATCCGCTGACCGTGCTCGTATCCGGTGCGGGCCGTCCAGTCTCCGCCGACCAGCGGCTCGGTCACCGCGGCGCCCCGCTTCTCCAGGGCGTTGCGCCATCCGGCCTCCCGCTCCTGGGCGTCGAGCCAGGAACGCGGCCCGACCAGGTGGTGCACCGTGTGATGGCCGAGGTCGAGCAGGTAGGAGGTGGCGAGTTCGGCGCCCGCCTCGTTGTCCACGGCGACGGAGGCCAGCGCGGTATGGGTGCCGCAGCCGACCGCGACCAAGGGCACCTCCGGCGGCACGTTCGCCAGTGCGCCGACCGCGGCGGTCTGCGGCGCGATGACGATGATCCCCGCCACGCCCTGGTCCCGAAGCCGGTCGACGGCGTCCAGCAGCGAACGCCGGTCGAGCGTGCCGAGGGCGGCCACGGTGACGAAGTACTCGTGCTGCCGGGCCGCCTGTTCGATGCCGTAGAGCATGCAGGCCGGGCCGTACAGCGTGGTGTTGAAGCTGATCACACCCAGGGTGCGGGTGCGGCGGGTCGCCAGGGTGCGGGCGGCGGCGTTGGGGCGGTAGCCGAGTTCGCGGACCGCCACGAGCACACGGTCCCGGGTGGCGGGCCGCACGTTCGGATGGTCGTTGAGGACGCGTGAGACGGTCTGGTGCGAGACGCCGGCGATCCGGGCCACGTCCGCCATCACGGGGGCACGATCACGATCCCCTTCCATGCTCCACCTCCTCATGCGGCTTCACGTTTCGAGCTGTGCGTTCCCCGGTCGGCACCGGAGGCGTCGTGGGGAATTGTTAGCGCACACATTTTGGGCGGGTCAATCGCTCCACCCACTGTCTTTCGGAATTCTTAACCGCACCCGTCAGGACCACAAGCCGCCCTGACCTGCTCATTCACACCCATGGCGCGGCGGGGTGGTTGCCGACCGAACACCGGAGCCAAAGGAGCGCATGACCTTTGTTTCCACACTCTTGACTGTCCCCACTGTGTTGCCCGCAGTTCACCGCGGCGTAAAAAGATGGTGTCGCGAGACCGGTCGACCAGTCACCGGGACCGGTCGACCAGTCACCGACCACTGAGAACGGTGCAGGCACCACACCGCGGTCCAGCTCCACAGAGCGACCGACAAGCCGACCGTACCCCCGTCTCCATGCAGCTCGGATGAGTGGCGGCATCAGAGACGTCTTCATTGTTAGCGCTCACATTTCCCCCCACGCACACGGAAGAGGTTCACAGTGACAGCCAGACATCTGAGAGGACTCCGGCTGAGGGTGGTGGGCGCGGTCCTCGCGCTGCTCGCCGGCGTCCTGGCCGGGGTCATCGGCACCGCGGGCGCGGCCCAGGCCGCCTCGTCCCTGCCGTGCGACATCTACGCCTCCGCGGGGACGCCCTGTGCCGCGGCGCACAGCACCACGCGGGCGCTCTACGCCTCCTACAACGGCGCTCTCTACCAGGTCAAGCGCTCCTCCGACTCCGCAACCACCAACATCGGCGTACTCTCCGCCGGCGGCTACGCGAACGCGGCGGCGCAGGACTCCTTCTGCTCCGGCACCACCTGCGTCATCACCAAGATCTACGACCAGAGCCCGAACCACAACGACCTGACCATCGAGGGACCCGGCGGTAACGGCGGACAGGACGTCGGCGCGATCGCCAACGCCCTGCCGGTCACGGTCGGCGGCCATGCGGCGTACGGCGTCTTCGTGTCGGCCGGCGTCGGCTACCGCGACAACAGCACCACGGGCATCGCCACCGGCGGCTCCCCGGAGGGCGCGTACATGGTGACCAGCGGCCACCACGTGAACAACCGGTGCTGCTTCGACTACGGCAACGCCGAGACGTCCGGCAACGACACCGGCAACGGCCACATGGACGCGATCAACTTCGGTACGGAGTGCTGGTTCTCCCCCTGCTCGGGATCGGGGCCGTGGGTCCAGGCGGACCTGGAGAACGGTCTGTTCGCCGGCGGCAACGGCTCGAACACGAACAACAAGGGCAACTCCAGCGAGTACGTCACCGCCATGGAGAAGAACAACGGCACGACGGCCTACGCCATCAAGGGCGGCAACGCACAGTCGGGTGCCCTGACCACCTGGTACAACGGCGCCCTGCCCAACCTCGGCGGATACACCCCGATGCACATGGAGGGCGCCATCGTCCTCGGCACCGGCGGTGACGACAGCAACGGGTCCGACGGCTCCTTCTTCGAGGGCGTCATGACCTCCGGCTACCCGACGGACGCCGCCGACAACGCCGTACAGGCCAACGTCACCTCCGTCGGCTACACCACCCCGTCCGCCGGCTTCCCCGTCGCCGGCACCGCCTACCGCCTGACCAACACCAACTCCGGCAAGGTCCTGGACGCGGTGAACTGCGGCACCGCCAACGGGACGTCCATCGACATCTGGGCATCGCTCGGCAACACCTGCCAGCAGTGGAAGTTCGCCGCCGCGGGCAACGGCCACTACACCATCACCAACGTCAACAGCGGCACGGTCCTGGACGACAAGAACTGCGGGCAGAGCAACGGCACCGCCGTCCAGTTGTGGGCGTCGCTCGGCAACACCTGCCAGCAGTGGGACGTCACCAGGGCCGGCAGCCACTACACCCTCACCAACGTCAACACCGGCATGACGCTGGACGTCGCGAACTGCGCGACGGCCAACGGCACCGCGGTCCGCCAGTGGCAGCAACTCGACAACGCCTGCCAGCAGTGGGACATCGCCCCCTGACGGACGCCTCCTGACGGACGCCTTCTGACCGAGGCCTCCGGACCGAGGCCCGCTGACCGAACGACCGAGCCACCGCGGGCCCGTCGGGCCTCCCCACCGACGGGCCCGCGTTCGCCGCAGACCGCGGGCGGGACTGGTCACCTCATCGATCCGCTCATCGATCCGCCTCGACTCGTCCGAACAAAGGATCCGCGCATGCCCTCAGAACCCGGACCGTCCCGCAGGACCGTCCTGACCGCCCTCGGTGTCACATCGCTGGCCGGGACCTTCGCCGCCACCGCTCCCGCCGCTTCCGCCTCGGCCGCCGAGCGCTCCGCCACGACCGCGGACACCACCGCCGTCGACCTCCCCGCCGCGGCCGCCCACTGGAGCTTCGACGAGGGTTCCGGTACCTCCGCCGCCGACTCGTCCGGAAACGCTCACACCGCCACCCTCCAGGGTGCGGCCGGCTGGGACACCGGCAAGGTCGGCGCCCACAGCCTGAGCCTCACGGCGGGCGGCAACGCCACCACGTCCGGACCAGTCGTCGACACCTCGAAGGCGTTCTCGGTGGCCGCCTGGGTCAACCTCGCCCAGCTGGGCGGCTACCAGACCGCCGTCAGCATCGACGGCAAGGTCGTCAGCGCCTTCTACCTGGGGCTACGAGACGACACCGGCACGTTCGCCTTCGCCCGGCTCAACTCGGACGCCACCCAGAACGCGGCCGTGGCGGCGGCTGCCTCGGCCCCCACCGCCGGCACCTGGACCCACCTGGTCGGCGTCAGCGACCCCTCGGCCGGCGCCACCCGCCTCTACGTCGACGGCGTACTCGAAGGCGAGACCGCCTACACCGCGGGCTGGGCCGGTACCGGCGCCACCGCCATCGGCCGCGCGCTCTACGGCGGCGGTCAGGTCGACCAGTGGCACGGCCTGATCGACGACGTACAGCTGTTCCCGACCGCCCTCACCTCGGACCAGGTGGCGACGCTGGCCGGAGTGCCCGTCGAGACCACGACACCGCTGCTGAGCGTGGACGTCGCCAACCCGGCGCACGCGGTGTCTCCCATCCTCCCGGGCCTGATGTTCGAGGACATCAACCACTCCGGCGAGGGCGGCATCTATGCCGAACTGGTGCAGAACCGGTCGATGATGGCCAGCGACACGTCGCCCGTCCACTGGTCCGCGGTGGGCGGCACGACCCTGACGCTGGACACAGCCACCCCGCTCAACGCCGCGCTGAACCGCTCCCTCAAGGTCGCGCTGCCGGGTGGCACAGGCGCCGGGAACCGGGCCGGCGTGTCCAACGACGGCTTCTGGGGCATACCCGTACGCCCCCGAACCACCTACACCGCCCGCCTGTTCGCCAAGGCGTCGCGCCGCATCGGCCCGCTCACGGTGGCCATGGAGTCGGCGGACGGCGCGACGGTGTACGCCTCCGCGCGGATCTCGGACATCGGCACCGCATTCCCCGACCGCCCCTTCGAACTGACCCTGCTCACAGGTGCGGACGCCCCGGTCACCGGCGACGCGAGACTGACCGTCACGACCACCGACCCGGCCGCCGCGGGCGAGACCCTGTGGCTCCAGCACGTCTCCCTCTTCCCGCCCACCTACAACAACCGCCCCAACGGCCTGCGCATCGACCTGATGGAGAAGCTGGTCGCCCTGAAGCCGAAGTTCCTGCGCTTCCCCGGCGGAAACTTCCTCGAGGGCAACACGATCGCAACCCGCTTCAACTGGAAGAACACCATCGGCCCGGTCTGGGAGCGCCCCGGCCACCTGGACGACGCGTGGGGCTACTGGTCCACTGACGGCCTCGGCCTCCTCGAATACCTGCACTGGGTCGAGGACATGCGCGCCCAGCCGGTCCTGGCGGTGTTCGCCGGCTACACGCTGAAGGGCGAACACGTGACCGGCGCCGCACTCGACCCCATCGTCCAGGACGCCCTTGACGAGATCGAGTACGTCACGGGTCCGGTCACCAGCACGTGGGGCGCGAAGCGTGCCGCCGACGGCCACCCGAAGCCGTTCCCCCTGGAGTTCGTGGAGATAGGCAACGAGGACTGGTTCGACTCCTCGGGCTCCTACGACGCCCGGTTCACGGCCTTCCACGACGCGATCAAGGCGAAGTACCCGCACCTGAAGCTGATCGCCACGACGACCGTCACCAGCCGCACCCCGGACCTGATCGACGAGCACTACTACCTGGCCCCGTCCGCCGCCCAGGCCTCCACCCACAAGTACGACAACCGCGACCGTGCCTCGACGAAGGTCTTCGTAGGCGAGTGGGCCGCCCAGGAGGGCCGCCCTACCCCCGACCTCAACGCCGCGCTGGGCGACGCGGCCTGGCTGGCCGGTCTGATCCGCAACTCGGACCAGGTCCTGATGGAGTGCTACGCCCCGCTCTTCTCGCACGTGAAGAACAACGTCTGGGCCACCAACCTGATCGCCTACGACAACCAGTCCAGTTACGTCTCCCCCAGCTACTGGGCCCAGCAGATGCTGACGAGCAACCTGGGCGACACGGTCCTTCCGGCCACGGCACGCGCGCTACCCGGCCTGGCCACGGTCGCCACCCGCTCCGGGAATCACCTGTACCTCGCGGTGGTGAACTACGGGACGCAGACGGTGGATGTGCCGGTGGAACTCCAGGGCCTGGCGAAGGGGGTCAAGAAGAACGCCAGGGCCACCGTCCTGACGGGCCCGTCCCCCACCACGACCAACACCCTGACCGAGCCCGACACACTCGCACCGAGATCCACCACGGTGACGGGCGCGGCGGCAACCTTCACGAGCACACTGCCACCGCTGTCGGTGACGATCCTGGAACTGACGTTGACCTGACACTGAGCCGCGCCACAGCTGGACGGCGGTGGCAGCAACTCGACAACACGTGCCAGCAGTGGGACATCGCCCCCTGACCAACGACCGGGTCTGCCGATGGCCCGTCGGCCCTCCCCGCCGACGGGTCATCGGCCACGTCCTGAGATCCGGCGGTGCGCCGTCCGGCTGTTTTCAGGGCCGGCCGAGGCAGTCACCCCAGAGTGCGGCCAGCCGTGCCGGGATCTCGGGGATGGCGGCGCAGCCCCGGGGATCGCGCGGGAGCCCGTCACCGTCCACAAAGGACCACGCACTGCCCTCGGCCTTGGTGAAGTACTTCTCCGCGCCCCCCGCGTCCTGTAGCTGGACCAGTTCGTTCTCGGTGGCGTCGGCCGTCGGTGTGAAGGAGGTCCCCGCGTAGAAGACGCCGTCGCACTGGCCGTAGTAGAAGGTGCCCTTGACCGGGGCGATGTGCACCAGTCCCGGCTGCGATCGCCGGTACGCCAGGGTCACCGCGTCCTTGACCTCCTGTGGCACCACCAGGGAACGGCACGCCGGTGACGAGGGCGACGGGGGTGAGGCCGCCGAGCCGTCCGGCTTCCCGGCGGAGTTCGTCGGGGTCACGGTCGGCGGGGCCGTGGACGTGGGCGCTGTGGTCGGGCTCACGACCGCCTCGGGCGAAGAATCGTGGGAGGAACGGCCGGTGACGGCGAAGGCACCGCCGCCCACCGCGGCGACCAGGGCGACGGCCAGTGCGGCGGTCGCCATCCGGTGACGGCGCCGCAGCACGTCGCCGCGAGCCCGGACCATCGCGGCGGGCCGGGCGCCGGTTCGCGTGGCGAGCTCCTGGGACCCCGCCTGGAGGATGGCTTCGAAGTCCTCAGTCATGGTGGTGCACCTCCTGGCCGGCGGAGCCGGGGACGTCGGTTGCGACAGCGGGAGCGATGCCGGGTGCCGAGACGGCCGGCCGTGAACCGGGTGGGGGCGAACCGGGTGGGCGGGCGGCACCGTCCGGGCCCTCGCCCGCGAGGTCGGACAGATGGCGCGCCATCGACTGGCGTCCGCGCGACAGCCGGGCCTTGACCGTTCCCGGCGCGACTTCGGTTTCCCGCGCGGTCTCCTCGACGGACAGCCCGACCAGGTGATGCAGCACGATCGCCCGCCGCTGCTCGTAGGGGATGCGCCGCAACGCCGCGACGATGGCGACGTAGTCAGAGCTGACGCCCGGAACCTCGTCGGGTATGCCGTGGCGGCGGTGGGCTGTGAGCCGGTTGGCCGCCTTCCGCCAGAGGCTCACCCGGATACGGCAGGCCACCGAACGCACCCATGCCTCCGGATCCGCGTAGCCGGAAACCTTCTCCCAGTTCTGCCAGGCCCGGGCGAAGGCCTCCTGCACCAGGTCCTCGGCCTCGGCGAGACTGCCTGTCATCGCGTACATCTGGCTGGTCAACCGACGCACATGGCCGGCGTAGAAGTCGTCGAAGACGCGTGCATCACGCATTGCCCCCTCCACATCACTGGTTGAGGGGTCGTGCCCTCACCGCCTTGTCACGCCCGAGTCGGGTGGAAGGTTGCACGGCGTCGGCAAAGGCACGCAGCGCATTCGGTGCGGGCCCACGTAGACGTGGAAGACGCGGGACATGGACACGGAGCACTGTCCCGCACGGCAGCCCTCGACGCAGCCCATCACGGCGGTCAACGCACGGCAGTCTCTCACGGCGGTCCCGCACGGCGGTCGCGCACGAGTGAGGAGGCGAACGGGACGCTGCCCCGGCGGTCGGCGGCGTCAAGCCGGGGCAGCACCGGACAGAAACCGGCCTGACTAGGCGCCGCGCCGTGCGAACGCCTGGGCCCGCCGACGTCGGCGGGGGTCGAAGGCGTCGACGGTGCCCGCGCCCTCGTTGCCGGGGCCGTCCCGCCAGCCGCGGATCGTGCGGGCCACGCCCTTCACCTTCGGGTGGCCCGGACGGTACGCGATCTCGAAGTGGGATTCCTTGGGCATGCCGAAGTCACCGCCCCACGCGATCACGCCGTCCAACTCGGCCAGGATGTCCCGCACCACGACCAGTTCCTGCGGATACAGGCCGCCCTTGACGCCGGCCGGGTAGGCGTGCGGCCGGATCGCCAGGGCACTGCCCGACAGGTGGTTGGACTCGTACTCCTGCGTGACCGTGCGGTCCGTGGAGTGGCCGGTGACGTCGCCGGCGCGCAGCTGGTCCACCTCGTAGTGGAACCGGCGGGCCACGTGCAGCAGGATCACCGCCGCGTCGCCGTCGGCGAGGCGCACGGACTGGCCGGAGCCCTCGATCCGGAACGCCTTCGCCTCCTCCAGGACGGGCCAGCCGTTCGCCGACGTCCCGCCGGACCAACGCGGGGCCGCGGGCGGCTGAGCACCCTCGGCCGCCTGGGCGATCTGGTCCGCGTGGGCGGTGCCGGGCAGGGCTGCGGTCAGAGCCGTGGTGGCTCCGAGGGCGGCACCGGCCATGAGGACGCCGCGCCGGTCAAACTCGTGTCTCACGCTTGTTCCTTCCGATGACCGCTGCCGCGACGGCCCCCGCCACACAAACGAGGAGCAGGACGGCGACAGCGACGAGAGTGGGATTGACGAAGGCGGGGACCAGGTCGTAATGGGCGTTGCATTTGTCGTGCAGCGGAAACCAGCGCGACGGTTCACGCCAGTGCTCCGCCCGGTAGGCGTAGTCGTAGCGGATGCCACGCTGCGCACAGGCCTCCCCGGGGTCGAGCCCACCGGAGAAGATCCCGACGAACCAGGTGACGAAGCCGACGGCGGCCAGGACCACCGCGGGGAGGATCCACCATCCGGGGCGTTCCCACCTGCGGGGACGCGGACCGCGCGCGGTCTTCCACACGCGCAGTCCGAGCACGGCCAGCAGAAGCAGGGGCACAGCGATGGCGTCCGGTGCCGAGAGGGTGTCCACTGACGACCGGGTCCCTTCGTTCCATTGCGGGTAGTTCAGTTGCGGGCCGTTCGGTGCCGGCCATTCAGCCGCGGCCATTCGGTGACGGCCGTTCACCGCGGCCATTCGGTCACGGCCGTTCAGCCGCGGCTGTTCAGTTTCGGGCCGCGCGGGCCTTGGCGGCTTTCAGGTACTTCTCGTGGTTCGCCTCATACGTCGCCTGAAGGCGCTGCTCGGTTCCGGTCCGGGCCAGCAGCACATCGACGAAGCCCTGCTCGAACGGCTCCAGTTCGTCGTAGCCGAGCATGGCCGGAAGGGTCGCGATGCCGCCGCGGACCGTCACCAGACCGACCTGGCCGGCCACGACTTCCTTGTCATCGGCGGCGGTCAGAATATTGTGCGCGAGGAACTTGGCGTCCTCCGTGTTCCCGTTGAAGCGTCCGGACCAGTAACTGTTGAACCGCCGCAGACCGCCGCCGCCGTTGTACAGGTCCCGGACGGCCTGGACGATCGTCCTGCCGTCGCGGACCGCCTTGGCCAGCAGCCAGGCGTCGGCGTCCTCGATGAGGTCGTTGTAGCCGAAGCTGGAGGCGACCCCCACCTTGGCCATCTTCAGCTGCACGAAGTCACGGCCGTCGGGATACTGGCCGGACGCGCGCCGCCAGTCGACGTAGAGGGTGAGCAGGTCGCCGCCCCAGCCCGCGATGTCGCCCTCGTTCACCGACTTCGGGTTGGAGGGCATCCAGGCGACGAAGTGCCCGTTGGCGGAGGCCATGAGGTGCTCGGCGCCCAGTTCGTACGCGGTGTACGGGTCGGTGAAGTCGGTCATCACCGAGAAACCGTTGCTGTTGGCGTAGTCGACGAACCCGCCGTCGACGCCGCCGATCAGGAACTCCCAGTCGCCGCCGCCGTACTTCTGGTGCCGGATGTACTCCATCACCAGCTGGGACTTGTTCCGGTCGCTGCCGGTGTAGGTGAGCGCGAGGTCGTACAGCCGCTGGACGTAGTTGATGAACTCGTCGGCCGGGCCGGACGGCTTGTTGACGCTGCTCTGGCCGGGGTCGGCGCCGGAGACGACGTCACGGTCGAGGTCGAACGTGTCCGACCCGTTGGTGACCTTGAACTCCTTGATCTGGTTGTAGGACCAGTTCGCCGGGATCGGGAAGCCGAGGTTGCCGGAGAAGCCCCACGACATGCCCGAGACGAACGAGTAGCGGGCGCCGGTCTGCCGGCTGACGACCGTGCACACGTTCCGCGACCCGTAGACGCCGTGCACATAGCGCTTGCCGTTGTACGCCAGTCCAGCGGCCACACCGTGGAAGTACGGCACGATGGCGGCGTCGATCTCCTCGCGGGTGGCGTCGTAGTCCACCGCGAAGTAGATGACGGTGCCGCGGTTGAGGCCGTACTCCGAGGCCAGTTTGTGGGCGTTGAGCGCGTGCTGGTAGCCCTGGGCGTAGGTGAAGTCGGCCAGTGCGCGGGCGTTGTCCTGGTAGATGGGGAACACCTTCAGCCCGTTGCTGAAGATGGTCTGGAGCTCTCCCGGCTTGATCTCCTTGTCCAGGGTTGAGCCGGGAGGGTCGTAGAGGTAACGGCCCACGACCGCGAAGCCGTTGTCGCGCAGCCACTGGGCGCGGGACGCGGTGATCTCGAACCGCGTGTCGCTGCCGCTGGCGGGCCGGTCCGGGTCGCCCGTCGAGACCAGCAACTGCGCCCAGGTCTGGAAGTCGGCGCGGCCGTTGGCGGTCAGCTTGGAGAACCGCTGGAATATCTCGACCCATTCGCGAAGCTTGCCGTCGTAGCTGTTGCGCCAGGTGGTGGGCGTGCCCGTGTCACTCGTCCCGGTCGGCACGGGAGAATTGAACACACAGGCGGCCGAGAACAACTCGACCCACAACCCGGAGTCGCCCTCGCCGAGGTTCTTCGTCTTCAGCCCGTCCTGAGTGGCGGGCCCGAAGTTGCCGTTGGGTGAGGCGATCCCCAACTCGTACTGGATGGCGATCATCAGCGCCTTCTGCACGTCACGGGAGTAGATCCCGTCGGCCGGCCCGATGCTGTAGGCGTCCTTCGTCCAGTAACGCCCGTTGAGCCACCGCTGGATCGAGCGCACCTCGTCCGTACCGCCGGAGACCCGGATATAGGCGTCCATGTTCAGGATGCACTTGAAGATCTTCGCGGTGGTGACCCCGCCGGTCGTACCCGTCCCCCCGTCGGGCAGCCCCATATCGACCCGGAGAGCCTTGACGGCCTCCGTGGTCACGGCCCCGTACTCGCCGTAGCCGTTGGC
This sequence comes from Streptomyces violaceoruber, assembly GCA_000720805.1. Lineage (GTDB taxonomy): Bacteria > Actinomycetota > Actinomycetes > Streptomycetales > Streptomycetaceae > Streptomyces > Streptomyces cellulosae_A. The sequence continues at coordinate 90,414 of JODI01000057.1, read as the reverse complement.
CCCCCAATACCCCTTGCAGAACAGCCCGTGCTGCAGAATGCGCACGATATTCGCGTTCTTGTCCCACCCGAACCCGATGTCACCGAGCGCCGAGAGCTTGGCCAGCGTGGTCGGACCGAAACTGGCGACCACCGGACTGATGCCCAACTCGCGCTGGAGCCCCATGGTCAACGCGTACATGGTGGACCACCCGGTACGGCCGTCCTCCGGGCAGCGCACGTATCCGGAGACGCCGCCGTAGGTGGAGTTGACCCACTTCTGCGCGTCGAGGACTTTCTCGTCCAATGTCCGTCCTTTCTGGGGGGGGTGAGCGTGTTGCTGAGGAATGGATCCGGGGACGCGATGCCACGGAAAGTACCGGATAGGGCGGGTTCTGAGGGGAGAGGCGGACATGCCGGAGATGGGACATACGGGCGGCCCCTGCCGGAAACAGGCTGCTGCTGCCTGACACTTTTCCGGCTCCTGGAATCCCGTTGCCGAGTTGAGGTTCGGTTCGATTTCAGAGTCCTGAGCAGGGATTCCGGAGAACCCTTGACGGACTGACAGCACGGCGCCGAAAACGACGAACGACGGCATCGACTCGCATGACTTCCCCCTCCCCGTTCCCCCTCCATGAGCGCCGAACGCCCACGACCGCAAGGAGGATCCGGATCCGAGAACGCCGGACTGCACGTGCCCCCACGCTTCACGGTCGCGAGGAGCCTAGATCAACGCGGGACGCGCGAGAAGGGTTACAACTCGCCGGGCAGCAGCTACTGAAGGCCGCCGTCACTCAAAGTCCTCTGCGCGTCTCCTTCATCGCCGTTTGTGACCTCTTCCTCGCATTAACCGGCTTCCTGGCGAGTTGCCGCAATCAAGTCGGAGATTTTCAGCCACTTCTCCACGTGCCCACATGCCCACATGCAGGCCTCTGTCTCCTCATGGTCATGGCCCGGATGGGCGTCAGTGAGGTGGCAAGAACCTTCAGCGACAGCAGATTGGGATGCCGCGAGGGCAATCCGCCCGGGGCGCCCGAGCTTGTGACTTTCAGTCGAACATCACAGCGGAGCGAGGTTGAAGGTTTCCCACGCGACATGAGCAGGGAGTGGCGATCCCTTCAGGGCATGTGACCTGTTTCACGCGCCGAATACACGCACGTTGAATGGATGGCGGTTGCCTGAGATGTCAATCCGAGAACCAAGGGTCCAATACGTCGTTCCAGGCGGTGAGTCACTGGCGGCCGTGTCATGGACTTCTTCGCCGAGCTGACCATGGATGTCGACGACATCCGCGACGACGCGAACCGGCAGAACGACGCCGCCGGTGGGGACTTCCACCTGGCGAATTTCACGAGCACGAGGCGCGGGAGATCTGCGTGCACGAGCTCAAGCAGGCCTACGACCTGCTGCCGGACTTCCGGATGGGTTGCATCCAACGTGTCGACGTCGTCTCGGCGATCTCGGAGTTGCGGCGAAAGGCAGCCGAGGCGAGCACGAACCCGCTGACGCGGCTGCCCGGCAGCGGCCCCAAGCGGGACTACTCCCCATCGCCGGCGACGACATCGTCCCTCCGGCCTTGCGGGACATCCGCCTCCAGGTCTCCAACCTCCCGGGCGCGCAGGACAGTTACTGGAGTCCACCGTCCACCGTCCACCGCACAGGACCGGGCCGACTGGATCGCGGCGAACAAGGAGATCATCAAGGCCGCGGCACGGAACTCGGGGCTGCCGCCGTGCATGACGTTGTTGCGGATCCTACGGATCTCCTCGAGCCGTGCGATGAACACCTTGCGGTCGAGCGGCCGTCCGGGATGTCCGGATCGCTTGGGGCGCGGGCGGATGTACGCGCGACGCTGCGGGTGGGTTGACCGCCCACGGCCCATCGCGCTCCCGCAACCACGCCCAGCAGCAGAGCGGGAAGCCACGGCATGGCCCTCCGCACCGAAGGCACCAGCCACAGTGCCGCCGCGGCTCCGGCGGCCGCGATGGTGACGACGCAGACGCACGACAGAACGATTCCGGCGTACCCGTCGTCGTCCCAGGTGCCTGACGGAGTGATGGTCAGTGCCGTCCAGCAGAAGTACGCCTGGGCGTCGTCCGTCTCCCAGTACGGCCCGCCGTTGTAACGCGCGGCGAGTTCCTGGTACTGGGCCGGTGTCATCTCCTCGGCCGGCACATCGGCGAACTCACTCTCCGCCTTGAGCTGCGCCAGGTACTCCGAGGCGATGAACATGTTCTGCGCGGGGTCCTGCAGGGCCGTTTCCACCATGCCGCGCTGCTGGTCGGTGAGGTGCTCGGGGTCGTAACCGAGAACCTCGGCGCCGCGTCGCACCTGGATGGCGATGGGGCCCACGGACGTGTTGTCCGGGTCACCGCCGAGTCGCCACGGCAGGGTTTCAGGAGCGATCGGACTCAAGGGAGAGTCCGCCTGTTCGCGGATGGTGTCGGTCATGTCGTCCAGGAATGCCGGGCTGTCCGCCGATCTCCTGCCAGGCGATACCGGCGACCATGTCCGTAAGGAGTGCGCCGATTGAGTGGAGTGCCTTCGCCCGACAAACGGTCGAGTTCGACTACGGGTTTCACGCACGTCCGTGCCGGTTCGGAGCAATTGTCAAGACCTGTGGATGGGAGCCGGGCCGACCCATTGGTGGTAGGCGTCTACGTCGACGTTACTGCCGCACACGATGGTGGCGACGTGTCGGCCGGCGAAGCGGTCACGGTCTTCGAGGATCGCCGCGATACCGAGCGCGGCCGACGGTTCGACGACGAGGCCGGCGTGGTCGAGAAGCATCCGCATACCGGCGATGATCGACGCCTCCTGGACCAGGACGGCGTCGTCAGCGACCAGGAGCAGGTCGTCCAGGACGGCCGGGATGGGACGTCGGCCAGCAACGCCGTCGGCTATGGTGTCGGTCGAGTCGGTGGTGACGACGCGCCGCCGGTGCCAGGAGCGTGTCAGCGCCGGTGCGCCCAGCGGCTGGACGCAGATCACCTCGACCCCGGGCGCCAAAGCCTTCACCACATGACCCACACCGGTGGCCAGCGCCCCGCCGCCGAGAGCGATCAGAACGGCGTCGAACGACGATGCGGTGTCCACCAGCTCCAGGCCGATGGTCGCAGCGCCCTCGCAGGTCTCGATGTCCAGGCTGTCCTCAACCAGCCGGATGCCCCCGCGGCGCGCGATGTCTGCTGCCCGCTCGCGAGCCATCTCGTGGTCGCCGTCCACCAGCTCCAACCCGGCACCCAATGCGCGGATGCGATCAAGCTTGGCCCGAGTCGCGAAGCGGGATGCCACGACGGTGACGTCGAGCCCCCGGCCACGACCGGACCAGGCGAGGGCTTGACCCAGGTTGCCCGCGCTCGCGCACACCACGGCTCGCGAGCCGTCACCGGCGAGTCGGCTCGCGACCACCTCGGTGCCGCGGGCCTTGAAGCTGCGGACCGGATTCGCCGTTTCGAGCTTGACGCTCACCGCGCATCCCAGGTGGGGCTCCAGCGCCTCGCAGCGGTACAACGGAGTGTCGAGAAACATCGGGTCGATTACCCGGCGAGCCGCCCGGATCCGAGCAGTGTCGAGACGCGTCTCCTGCACGACACAGCAGCCTAGCGGCACCGGCACTGGTTACAAAGGCAACTGCCAGGAGTTTCAGGTCGGTTGAGGTGCGTCATGCTGCGGCGGGTTCCTCGGGGCGTTCGACGAGTTGACCGTTCTCGAAGCGGGCGCCCTCGCGGACGATCTCGTCGATCAGGGAGCCGGACTCGGTGGAACCGTCGGCATTCACTACGCTGAGCACGGGCGCGCCTTCCCGACCCGCGCTGCGAACGCGGGCCTACTCGGTGACCATCACAGGATCATTCGGGAAGGTACGCCCTTCGCGTCCCATCCCGAAGACCGATCCACAGGTCCTGAGCATTGCTCATTGCTCGGTTCAGGTCGCTCGCCTGGTCGCCTTCGTCGTACGTCTCCTGCGGCTCCGTTGCCGTCATCCCAGCACCCGCTCTGCTGTCGCGCTCACTTCACGAGGTGACGGCCGACACCCCGCACAGGGCACCGTCCGTGCCGGTACACCCACCCTGCGTACCGAGAGACTTCCTGGTCAGGGTAGAGCGGGGCGGCCACGCTCAGTGACATGAAGTCAGAAATCTCCACCCGACGGTTCACCCGGCTCTACAGCGCCACGCCTCGCGGCGCCCGCCTTGCCCGGCTCCTGGCTGTGCATCAGCTCAGCGAGTGGGACTGGCCACCCAGCTGCGAGGTGAGCGAATCCGTGGCGCTGGTCGTCGCCGAGTCGGCGACGAATGCGGTCACGCATGGGTTCGTGAAAGGACGCGGTTTCAGACTCACCCTCGCTGTCGAACCTTCGGACACGCTCCGTATCGAAGTCGCCGACCCGCGAGGCGACCGCCGACCCCTCCCCCGTCGTAGCGCGCACCCCGGCGATGAGAGCGGCCGCGGACTGATCCTCATCGATGCGCTGGCAGCACGGTGGGGCACCGAACCATGGCTGCCGTCCGGCAAGGTCGTGTGGGCGGAGATCCCACTGCCCTGCCCCACGAGAGGTGTAACCGCCGCCTCCGCTCAGTCCTCAATTCGGACTGTCACGTCTCCGGAGGCGGCACGCTGATGGTGGATGGATGTGGACTGCACAGCCGCTGGGGAAGGAGGCGATCATCGACAGGTCCCAGCCGCCAACGAGCGCGATCAGCTTGATGAAGACCAGGTCGGGATCGGCCGAGAGATCCACGACTTCGTCGAGATCCACGACCTGACGCTCGCCGGCCAGCACGAAGAACCCCGTTGCTCAGGAAGGCGCGCTCGGCGATCTCGGCCTGGTGCTGCCAGTCGATGCGGCGGGGCTCGCGCAGGCGGTAGCCGTTCAGGTCCGTCTCGGCGTCGTCGGGGCGGACGAGGCCGTTGAAGCGGTCGCTGGGGCGGGTGTTGTGGCGGGCGGCCTCCTCGCGGATCCGGAGCCTGCTCAGCTGCCGGACGGGCATCTGTTCGGGCAGTCCGGCGACCTCCCAGTCGGTGAGCGGCTTGCCCGTCGCGGTCTCGTCCCGGAACGTCACGGTGGCCATCAGGCACCTCGCTTGATCTGGTGGAGGATGGTCTCGTCGGTGATCTTGGTGTCTGCGGCCAGCAGGAACGCCTTGCTGAGGATCAAGGAGAGCCGTTCGTCCTCGAACGGCAGGAACACCTTGCCGTCCCCCGAGCGCCGCGCCGGGACGATGCACAGGTAGGCGTCGTCGGGTTCCATGAGGATGTTGGCCGAGCCCAGGTGGATCCGGTACGTCGTCAGGTCGCCCCGGACCACCAGGAAGCGGCCGTCGAGCGAGCACCGGCCGGCGATCTTCAGGCGTGGCAGGATCCGTTCCAGCGTCTCGCGGCGGACCTCGGCGCTCGCCGTCAGCGCGCCGAACGTGGCCGTGCGCCAGTACGCGGCGTGGCGGTCCTCGCCCCGGTCGGTCCAGTCGGGATCGGCGGCGATCGAGGTCACGCCGACGAAGAGGTCCACGTCGCGCATCGCCTCGCTGAACACCAGCGGGGGCACCTCCGTCAGCGGTACCTCCCGCCAGCGTCTGCCCTCGCGTCGCTCGAAGCGGACCTGGTCCGTCGCGGCGTGCTCCGGCGCGTAGCCGCCGTTGTCGTCGTCCGCGGCGGGCTCGTGGTGGAAGCAGGCCCGCCAGTCGCCGTCGCCGAACTCGGTCCGCGCCTTTCCGTCGTAGCCGCCGTCGTGGCGGCCGAGGAAGTTGGCCTGCCAGTCGCGTTCCTTGAACAGCGCGTAGAGCTGCGGGTAGTGGACGATGTGGGCGGCGAACCGGTTGGAGTAGACGCCGGTCTCCTCCTCCGCCGGGGTGAGAAGGTAGATCTCCCGGAAGGCCTGCTTGAACGGCTGTCGCAGCCGCTCGGCGACGAGCCGCTCCCGCCACGCCCTGATCTCGTCCGCCGACGCCCGGATGGGATGCCACAGCCGGACGCGGGCGCGACCGCCATCGCGGGGGACGCCGCGCTCGGGCTCGCCGGGCGGTTCCGCCATCGGTGCCGGTGCCACCGCATGCCACTCGCCGTCAGCGTTCCCGACGTCGCGGAACTCCCAGATCAGGCCGCGGGCGAGAACCCCGGTGACCGGATGGTCGCGGTAGTAGCGGCACCACTCGTCGTACGGCCACTCGCGGCCGGCCGACATCAGCGCCTCTACGCGGGCCCGTTCGGCCGACAGCGTGCCCCGCACCTCCTTGGCCAGGGCCTTCAACTCCCGGAGCTCGTCCGGGAAGCCGTCCTTCACGGCCGCCGGAGCGGTGCGGGTGGTCCCTCCGTCGGGGCGGGTGAAGGTGAGCCGTACGGTCGTCGCGTCCTCGATCGCCACCCGTACCCGGTGTTCGCCCAACTCCCGTTCCAGCGAGCCGTCCGGCGCCAGGCCGTGGTCCGGCACGCTGCGCTCGATGAGCTGCCCTGCCGTGATGCCCTGCTTGCCGGCTGCCGTCACCAGCGCGGTGTCGAGCTGCTTGCGCAGAGCCCGGTGCTTGATCTGGGACCGCAATCGCCACAGGGTGTCCAGCGAGGCCGGATCGTCGGTCTCGGCCAGCGCGTTGATCGCCGCGCCCGCGAGCTTGAGGTCCTCGATCACGCCGTTTCCCTGGCCGCCGGTCCGTAGAGCGAGTGCGCCGAGGTGTCGCACCGCGGCCGGGCCGCCGGTCAGCGCGGCGGCCCAGACGACGCCGCGCGCCAGGTCCCCGTCGTTCTGGTGGACGACGTAGTGGTAGTGGTGATCGCCGTGGATCCAGGCGGTGTGCGCACCGCTTCCCGTGCTGCACAGCACCTCGTCACCGGCCAGTGACCGCAGGACATCGGCCACGACGTCCCGCGCCGACGCCGCGTCCGCGAGTTCGAGGCACGTCCCCCGCCACTTCTGCGTGGGACGCGGTCCCGAAAGGCTCACCAAGTGCCGTACGAGGCACGCCAGTTCGGGTGTCGGTGAGGTCTTAGCACGGTCCCTCAGCGGGGCGGCCCAGGGAGCGTCTGCGGGGATGAGTCCCTCGGGGATGTGCGCCTCGTCCACGCTCGCGAGCAGCGCGCGGAGTCGCTGGACGAGCGACGTGCGCAGGCGTGCCTCGACAGTGGTGTCCATGAGTTGCGTGTGGGCGTGCCGCAGCCAGGGCGTGACCGCACGGCGGCCGTCGGCGTCGAGCTGGTCGACGGCGTTCAGCACGAGCCCCAGCGCATGGGCGAACCGGTAGCCCATGGCGTACTCGGTGGCGCGGAGCAGCATCACGGCGACCTCGTCGGGTGTCCAGCCGCGCACCCGCGCGATCAGGGGCCCGATCTCGGCGTCGTACTGCCAATAGCTCGTGTTGTCGAAGCGGTCGGCCATCATGAGGCACAGGACCGCGGCCCTGCCCTCCTCGTCCGCGCAGGCTGCGAGCCGCCCGTCGATCTCGGCCTGGGTCGCCGCGCCCGCCGCCCTGGATCGCCGGTGCTCGTGGCCCATGAAACGGCGGAACTCGGTCCGCTGGCCTTCCAGGAGGTCGACGAGCCAGCGGACGCGGTGGAGCGCGGCGGCCCTTACGTCGTCGAGCGAGTCGTTCCTACGGGATTCGGCCACCAAGGCGTCGTACAACATGGCGGGATGATGACAGGTGGGACTGACAACACGATCAGCTCGGAGGACGGTACGGGCGGACGAGTCGGGCTGTACGCCCAGGTATTTCTGACGCACCCGTCTGACCTGCGCTTATATGGGCCGGATCGGCTGTGACCTGCTAGGTCGGGTTGCAGAGGCGATCGGAGGCAGTCAGAGGAAACCGCTCTGACTCGACCCCGATTCGACCCGGGATGCTCGGAGCCAGTCAGAGGCAATGGCCCTCTGTTCGGCCCCGAGTCGGCCAAGGCCGGGGCGGTGTCGAACGGGTCAGGACTCCTGTGGCCGCCGCCTCCAGCAGTCGCTCCCTGGGGCTGAGTTTCACTTCGGTGGTCATATCGCGAGGTTAACCCGAAGCGGAGAAAATGAAAACCGATCGGTTTCCAGTGGGTTCCGGACAGGGGCTCGGCGACGGCCTGGGGGAAGGGTCGCCGCCGAGCCATGAGGGTGTGCGCGCCTGTCGTCCCCGGCAGGGTGACACACACCGGGGCCACTCCGAGGAGTGGCCCGTCCTGGGTGACCTGCCGTTACGCCGGGACGGCGGTCTTGCCGGGCTTCGTCTCGACCGGGATGCGGTGCAGTCCCTTGCGGTCGTACCAGCCCGTCACGCCGAAGCCGAACAGCGTGGCCACCGCGAGGCCGACGGCCATCATCACCCAGCCTCGCGTCAGTCCGGCGTCGCCCTGGGCGTCGTAGTAGAGGATCGAGCGGAGGCCGCCGGTGAGCTGGCGCAGCGGCTCGAACTCGGCGAGGAAGCGGTAGAAGCCGGGCAGGGCCTCGATGGGGGTGGTGGCACCGGCCGTGGGTACCGCCATCCCGATGAAGACCAGCGTGACCACCAGCATGCCGGGCGTGCCGAAGACCGCCAGGAGGGTGAGTGCGCCGATGCCGGTGACGGCGATGGCGCACACCGAGTACAGCCACAGCAGCGACAGGTGGGCGGCGTCCATGCCCATGATGCCGACCGCGCCGGCCATGACCAGGGTGCCCATCAGCAGGGACAGTCCGGCCATGAGGGTGCTGCTGATGGCGAGTGTCTGGACCCGGGTCGCCCGGATCAGCGGGCGGTTGAGGCGCAGCGGGCCCATGTCGTTGTGGGTGTAGCCGAGGGCGTGGTCGACCTGGCCGCTGATGACGTTGGCGGAGAGCATGCCGCAGACCACCAGGGTGAGTGCGTAGTAGAACGCCGTCAGGCCCAGGCCGCTGTGCGAGCCGAGGGGATGGCCGTCCTCGACCGTGACGGCGGCCGGGTCGGCGAGGAGGAGGCGGGCCGCGGCGGGCAGCTTCGCCTGCCGGGCGCCCGTCTGGGCGGTCAGCTCCTTGCCCACCTGGAGCGAGGCGTTCTCAGCCGCCTGGGTCGTCGCCGTCCGAGCCAGACCGGAGCCGATGCTTCCCGCGGACTGGTTGGTCAGCACCGTCAGCGTCGGGCGAACCGGGGTCCCGATGGCCGCGGTGCCGGTCAGCGCGGTGGCGGAGGCAGTGAAGTCGGCCGGCACGACGAGCGCGCCGAACAGCTTGCCCTTGCCGAGCTCCTCCCTCATCTCCTTCTCGTCCATCACCTTCCAGTCGATCCTGTCCCCGCTCACGGCGGACTTCTTGATCGACTCGGTGATCCCTGTCCCCAGGTTGACCTGCCTTCCGCCGACGGCTGCTCCCTTGTCGGCGTTGACCAGGCCGACGGGCAGCTTGGTCATGTGATCGACGGGATCGATGTTGGCGCCGACGTAGAACACGGTGAACAGCAGCGCGAGTACGCCCGTGATGACGCCGTTGGCGATCCACAGAGGCTTGGCGCGCAGGACTCGGAAGGGGGGAATGCCACTCATGACGTACGTGTCTCTCGGTCGGGGGACGCGGAACGTTTCGCCGGAGGATGCCAACCACCGGTGACTTCCTTGACGGGCTTGTGGGGGAAACGGCGCTTTGCGTACTCCTGCGCGTGGGATCCCGGCAGGACGTACAGGGTTTCCTGCTTGTCCTGGAGCGGTCGCAGGACGGTGTCCATGAACGACTTGCGGTCATCCAGGTACGGGCCCAGGACGTCCTCGCCGGCGGGGCAGACGGCAAGGCAGTAGCCGGACTTGTAGCCGGGGGGCGAGCTCAGGCTCTGCCACATGGAGGCGCTCTCGGAATCAGTGACCCGCGAGCGATAGTCGGCGGCGTCCTCGCTGTCGGCCACGGTCTGCGCCCAGTCGGTGAACCCGCTCATGAACTCGCGGTAGTTGTGCGTGGTGCATGCCAGCGCGTCGAAGGCGCCGTCCTTGGCGATGGCGCCGACCGGGCAGGCGGCGACGCACAACTTGCAGTCGATGCACGGGTTGTAGTCCAGCTTCTGTCCGTACTCGCCGACCTCCGCGTCCACCAGGACGGTGACGAGCAGGATGAAACTGCCGAACTTCGGGTGGATGACGTTGCGGTGCAGGCCCATCACGCCGAGTCCGGCGGCCACGGCGACCGTCTTGTGCGCCACCACCCAGATCCGCTCCCTGGGGAAGCGGTCCATCTCCTGCGGGAAGCCGACCGACGGGTTGAGTGCGCGGTATCCGGCGTCCTGCAGTGCCCGGGTGACGCTGCGGGCGGCGTGGTTGGCCTGCTCGTCGGCCTGGTGGAACTCCTGGTTGGCCACGCTGCGGGCCGGGGAGCGGCAGTTGTCGCGGTTCATCCGGACCGCCATGGCGATCAGGGTGCGGGTGCCGGGCAGCGCGGACTGTGCGTACTCGCGCTCGCCGGCCAGGTCGGGGTGGTCCAGGCTGACCGCGGCGGCGTCGTCCGCGCCGGCCGAGAGGCACAGCTCGCGCAGCCAGGCCGCGTCGATCACCGTCGGCGGTCTCACCGCGTCACCGGCCCTGCGCCGGGCGAGCACAGCCCGCACCGACGGGTGAGCGGCCAGCTTCGCCGGCAGCCTCGGTTCCGCCGACTGCCCCTCGGTGTCGTGCGCGGGGGTCGTCATCCGGCACTCCTCGTGAGTCTCGTCGTGAGACCCGCCCCACGGCGGGAAACCGATCAGTTTTATCACCGTAGACTGATCGGTTTCCGATCGCAAGCCCGAGAGGCCACCCCACTTGCCTCTCGGCGGGAGCCGGCCGGGCGACGTTACGTAGGGTCGCGCACCGGCCGGGTGCCGCCGGAGGCCGACGTCACCTTCGGCGGGTGCATCCGCCCCAGGGAGTGCTCGCACGCGCGCTACGTCAGCGCATTTCCGCCGCATCGAGCAGGGCGGTCACCGTGGGAGCGATAAGCCCCGCCGGCGTGTCGGCCTTGATTCCCGCGCGAGCGCTGGCGCCGTCGAAGACCAGGATCAGCTGCCGGGCCAACAGGTCCGGGGCGCTCGCCCCTCCCCGCTCGGCCTCGGCGCGGAAGAAGGCTGTCAGATTCTCCTTGACCCCGTGGGCCACTTGGCTCGCAGGGTGGCTCTGATCCTTGAGCTCGATCTGCACCGCGAGATACCGGCAACCCTGGAAGTCGGGTGCACCCGCCTGTGATTCGAGCTGCTCGAAGACGTGCAGGATCCGCTCACGGGGTGAACGGCCGTCGGCCGCGGGCAGGAGCGTCGCCACATAGTCGGCGGCACGTTCCTCCAGGCCCGCCGCCAGCAGCTCACCCTTACTCTCGAACAGCTGATACATGGAGCGCTTCGACACCCCCGCCGCCCTGCACAGCGCATCGACGCCGATGCCGACACCGTCTCGATAGGTGAGCGTGGCCGCCGCCTCCAGCAGCCGCGCTCGGGAGCTTGACTTCGCCTCACTGGTCATATTGCGAGGTTAGCTCGATTCCAGCCCATCGGAAACCGATCGGTTTATAAAATCTGCCGAGGTGATCCACGGCGTCAGGACGCGGTGCCGTCCCTGGGGGTCACCCCAAGCCGAAGAGCGCGGCCGCAATGAGGCCGAGGCATCATCTCCAGACCGGGCCAGGGCCCTTCTGATGGATCTCCGTGGGAGAAGGAGCGGCGTCGGTGCTGTCCTTTCGGCGCTTCCGATGCCGAATGCGCCTTTGGCGCCGTCGGAGGGCGAGCCCGTGATCGCCCACCGCGCTCGGTGGACCCGGCTTGCGCGACGAGAGGTAGTCGGTCGCGGCCGATGAGGCGACGGTGGTCAGTAGCGCCGCGCTGGTGGAGCCGCCCACGGTTCGGTATCAAGGAGGCCGACATGCCGACCGCCGACATCGCCGATACCCGCCACCGTGCACTGAACCCCGCGAGCACGGTGCCGCTGACCCGTCGGCACCACGCCTGGGACTCTCCGCCGGCGACTCCCCCCTCCCCCACGCGTGCCGACCATGGCGGCGATGGTTGGCGTCCTCCTGGGCCGGGCGCCGCAGCAGCCTGACGACCGGATCGAACAGCACGCTGAGGACCACCGCCCGCTCGGCGAGGGCGATCTGGTCCTCGATCCCTTCGAGCTGCGCGAAATCAAGGTCCGCGGTGGAGGTGGCGAGCCGTGCGTAGGGGATGAGGTCGTCGGCCGTGCAGTCGGTGCCGAGGCGGCTCAGCGCCGCGAGACCTTCGGCGAGTGCCGGGCGGTGCGCTGACGCGCCGGAGATCTGCCAGCCCATGTTCTCGACGAGGGCCTCGACCCGCGCGACGGCTCTGCCGGATGCCGCCTCGTCGGCGGCATCCGCATGGTCCTCGCCACCCTTCCCGCTCGTCCCTGCGGCAGGAACGGGCAGGGCGTGGTGGACGACGGCCAGGTCTCGAACGCGTCCAGCGGCTGCTCGACGGCTTCGAGCACTTCCCGGGTGCGGGCGACGGACAGCCCGCCGAGCTGGATGAGGGAACGGATCAGACGCAGCCGCTGGATGTGCCCCTCGTCGTACTCGACCGTGGTCGGGTTCAGCGCCCGTCCCTCGAGGAGCAGCCCCTCCCGGCGGTAGTCTTGATGGTCGCCACCGGCACCCCGGACCGTCGGCCCGCAGATCCAGCACATCGACGGAGCGCCCGGCTCGACGTCCACGCCGCGAGGCGGCCGCGTCACCATGTACGTCGAGAGCCTGACGGGCACCCTGTCCGGCGTCGAAGGCATTTCCCCGCCCCCACTCCCGCGCCTCCACCTCACCCCCGACACCGTCCCGGAGTGGCTCTACGACATGGCCGGGAAGCTGGGCGTCAGGCTCCAACTCGGCCTGGCCGACGCCGACCTCGACCAGGCCGGACAGACAGGTGGAGGGCTCGTCATCCCTGGGATCCACGGGTACGGAACGTCTCCGTGAAGCTGGGACCTTGACAGGCTTGCGCCTGGAAACCGACCGGTTTACCATGATGGAAAGCGGTCGGTTTACCGCTCTGTGGAGGCACTCATGACCGCTTTGAAGGGCGCGAACGCCCTTGCCACCGGCGGCAGCCGCGGCCTGGGCAAGGCGCCGGCGGAGGATCTGTACACGCGCGGCGCCGACAAGGTGTACGCCACGGCTCGCCGGCCGCGCGGTATGACGCACCCCGACGCGGTCCCGGTGGCGCTGGAGATCACCGCCCTGTCTCCGTGGCGGCCGCCGCCACGGAAGGCCATACTGATCAACAACGTCGGTGCAGCGGCCTCGACGCGCACCCGGTGCCGTCCTGGGTGGCCTTGAGCGGCCCGCTCCTACAACGCCTCCAAGGCGGCTCTGCGGTCGCAGACCAACACTTCAAGTCGACTACGTCGACACGGACCTGGCAGCGGGCGTCAGCGAACCCAAGTCCGGCCCCGCAACGTCGCCGCCCTCGCTCTCGCTCTCGACGGCATCGAGACCGGCGCCCACGAAATCCTCGCCGACGACATCTCCCGCCAGGTCAATAACGGCCTCGCCGGCGAGCTCGCGGCACGGTATGCCCAACTGACCACGTAGGACCCTTCACACAGGAGACGGCGACATGCCCAGCCACGAGTCACATCCCACGATTCACATTCCGGGGACCACCAGCCACACCATCGCCTCTCGCAGCGGCCGCGGAGGACAGCTGCGCTACCTCAGGGCGGGCACCGGCGCTCCTCTGGTCCTGCTGCACACCGTGCGCACCCAGGCCGAGCACTTCCGCCAGCTCATCCCGCTGGTCGCGGACCACTACACCGTGTACGCCCTCGACCTGCCGGGGATGGGCTACTCCGAGATCGTGCCCGGCGCGTCCTACGACGAGCCGGCGATGCGCGCGGGCGTCGAGCGGCTCCTGACCGAACTCGACCTCCACGACGTGACGTTGGTCGGGGAGTCCATGGGCGCGGTGCTCGCCCTGACCACCGCGGCCGATCTCCCGGAGCGCGTCCGGCGCGTCGTCGCGGTCAACACCTACGACTTCCGAGGCGGAATCGCCCGGTCCAGCCTCCTCGCCCGGTTCGTGGTCACCGGTGTCCTCGCACCGGGAGTGGGCCCGGTGATCGCCGGGGTGGAGCCCAAGCCCGTCCTCAGCAAGGTCCTTCAGGGCGGCCTGGGCGACAAGACCGCCCTGCGCGACGACTACGTCGACGAACTTCTCCAGGTGGGCCGCCGCCCCGGCTACCCGACCGTCGCCCGAGCGGTGTACCAGAGCCTGCCCAGCCTCATCGCGGCCCGCTCGCGCTACCCCGAGGTCAAGGCCCCCGTCCACCTCGTCTACGGCGAGAAGGACTGGTCCCGGCCCTCGGACCGGGAAGCCAACAAGAAGCTGCTGCCGGCCGCCGACTTCACACAGGTGCAGGGAGCGGGCCACTTCATTGCCCTGGAGAGGCCCGACGTGCTGGCCGGTCTGCTGAACCCGCTGGCGTGACTGCCCCGGGAGCGCCGTGGCCACCTCCATTCGGGGGTGGTGCGTGCGGGGCCGACTCGACCATGACGAGCGAAGACGTCTTGGCACGCAAAGAAGCGGCACATGGCGGAGATGCAGATCGAGTTCGATGTCCCGGCGCAGATGCGTGATGGCACGGTGCTGCGCGCCGATGCCTACCGGCCCGGCGGTTCCGGGTCGTGGCCGGTGTTGGCCGAGCCGGCTGCCGTACGGGAAGCAGCTGCCCCTGGCGGTCGCCTTCCTCGATCCCCTGGCGGCGGCCAGGCGCGGCTTCATAAACCTCGAAGCCGCCCAGCTCACCGCCGAGCAGTGGCGTAAGCGGTGGGAAGCCGAACGGTGGTTCCTCACCGCGGACGGCGAGTCCGGCAAACGCTTCTGACGCCCAGGTCCGGCACGCCATCAGCCAGTTGCCGCACTGGGCCGACCGGTGCGGCGCCAAAGCCATCGGCCTGGAGAACCTGGACTTCGCCGCCGAGAAGACCCGCGAGAAGCACGGCAGACGTAAGCGCTTCCGGCAGCTCATCTCCAACGTCCCCACCGGCAAGCTCAAGGCCCGGCTCGTGTCCATGGCGTCCGAACACGGCCTGTCGATCGTTGCCGTGGACCCGGCGTACACATCGATGTGGGGCGATCAGCACTGAGCCTCCGCCAACTTGAAGGGGCAGGTCGAAAGGCTGGTGTGACCCGTACTCGGGGAACTCGCCCTGGTCGTGGGCGGCAGTCCGCGGAGGAGATCGTTCGTCAGGAGCCGCTCTCCTGGGTGCGCGCCCCGAAGGCGCGATGTCCTCCGGGGCGCGCTGCACGGGTTCCGGTTCAGGCGTTGTAACCACCGTGGGCGTCCAGCACCGCGCCCGTGACGTACGACGCGGCGGGGCTCGCCAGAAAGGCGATCGCCGCGGCGATTTCGTCGGGGTGCCCCATACGTTGCAGGGACAGCGAGCCGACCAGGGCCTTGAGGGTCTCGGGGTCCGGCGGTTCCATGCCGCTCTCCATCAGTCCGGCCTCCACGACGTTGGCCGTGATGTCCCGGGGCCCGAGGTCTCGTGCGACCCCCATGGTGTACCTCTCGATCCCTGACTTGGTTGCCGAGTAGTCGGCAACTCCCGGGACACCGACCCGGGAGCCGAGTCCGGAACTCACTGTGACGATGCGGCCGCCCGCGCGCAGCACTCGGGAGGCGGCCCGGATGACGGCGATCACGCCGAGGTAGTTGGTGGCGTGCATCCGGTCCAGTGCGGCGGTGTCGGCGTCCGGGTCGTCCACCGTGCCGGCCACGGAGATCGCCGCGTTGTTGACGAGGATGTCCAGGCCGCCGAAGTGCGCGACCACGTCGTCGATCAGCGCCGGCGCCCGACTCATGTCCGCCTGGTCGGACTGGAAGGCGACGGCCTTGGCTCCCTTGCCGTGCACCTCGTCGACGACGGCCTGCGCCTGCTTCTCGGAGCTGACGTAGGTGAAGGCGACGTCGGCGCCGTGCTCGGCCAGCAGCCGTACGGTCGCGGCTCCCAGCCCGCGCGACCCCCCGGTGACCAGGGCGACCTTGCCCATGAGTGGCTTGCTCATTCTTCTCACCTCGTTGATTGACCCTTCCTGGCAGTCGCAACGCTAATTGTTACGACAGGCTGTTGCAACCTTCACTGTTACGACTGTGCTGTCGTAACATAAAGCGTTGCGGCCGAGAGGACGGGTTCATGAGTGCCAACAGCCGGTTGACCATTGCCGCCCACGCGCTGGCCTGGATCGGTCTGTACCAGCGCCAGGGCCATGAGGTCGCCACCTCCGAGCAGATCGCGACCAGCGCGAACACCAATCCCGTGGTGATCAGGCGACTGCTCGGCGAGCTGCGCAGGGCCGGGCTCGTGGAGTCCCGGCGGGGCGTGGGCGCGGGCTGGTCGCTGGCGCGCGAGCTGGAGTCGATGACCCTGCTCGACGTGTATGAGGCAGTGGAACCCGGCCCGCTGTTCGCGATGCACCGCACTACCCCGGACCAGGGATGCGTGGTGGGTTACGGCATCCAGCCGGCGATGCAGGGCATCTACGAGGGCATCGAGGAGACCCTGAGACACGAGCTGGCCCGCGTCACGCTCGAGAACGTACTCCGGGACGTACTCGCGGCACCTCGCTAGTGCTGTGACCGCATGGGTTCACCGGGTTGCTGGTGGCTTCCTGGGGTGTGGCGCGCTTGGATGTCCGGGGACGTTCAGGCACGGTGCCGGGAGGCGGAAACGGCAGAGCCGGTCAGGGTTCGGAGGCTGCCCGACCAGGAGGGCCGGCAGTTACAGCGGATCGTGCGCCGGGGCAGCACCAGTTCGGTGCGCTACCGGCGGGCGATGATGCTGCTGGCGTCGGCCGGCGGGAACCGCGTGCCGGGGATCGCCCAGTTGGTGCAGGCCGACGAGGACACGGTGCGGGACGTGATCCACCGGTTCAACGAGATCGGCCGTTGGTGTAGAGGGCGAGCAGGCTGCCCTCGGGCAGGTCGATCTCGGTCGCCTCGAAGGGCAGGCCTCCCAGCCCCAGTGAGGGCCTGCCGGGAGGTCGACGAGTTCAGCGCTGCCGTCGGGACTCACCACGGCCGGTAGCGGATGTCCGGCCCTGGCGAGTGAGCAGCGTCGGGAGATCGGGGCGTACACGGCGTACAGACAGGTCGCGCCCACCTCGCCGCCGATCTTCGGGTACCAGTCGGCCGGTTGGTCGCCCTCCTGCTCAGTGGACGGCGGGCGACCAGGTCGTCGAGATGGGTGAGCAGCTCGTCGGAGGGCAAGTCGATGTCGGCGAGCGTACGTACGGCCGTACGCAAACGGCCCATGGTCGCGGAGGCACCGATGCCGTGTCCGACGATGTCGCCGACGACCGGTGCCACCCGCGCCCCCGACAGCGGGATCACGTCGAACCAGTCGCTGCCCACGCCGACGTGCGCGCCGGCCGGGAGACAGCGGGAGGCGACCTCCACCGCCGCCTGCTCGGGCAGCCGCTGAGGCAGCAGGCCGCGCCGCGGCATCACCGCCGTACCGCGTTCACGGGTGTAGCGGCGGGCGTTGTCGACACAGACGGCCGCCCGGGCCGCCGGTTCCTCGGCCAGAACCAGATCGTCCTGCTACAGCGTGCCCGTCCTGAGATCCGCGCTGCTCTTGAGAACCGCGGACTCCATGGTCCAGTTCTCCGGCTGAACCCTCTCCCAGAGACTTCCCTTGCCGAGCTCCCTTCCCAGCTGGTCTTCGCGGCGGAACCACTCCTCAGCGCTCCTGATCCTGTTGGGGTGAATTTCGTCGAGCAGGGCGTAGTCCCGGGTGATGATTCCGTGCTTCCACACATTCCAGAAGCCCGTGAAATTGTCGCGGAAGCTCATGGTGCTCTTGTCGTTGGGATCGGCGTTGTATCCGGCAGGATGGTCAGCGAGCCCGCTCAGGTCCGGGCTGTTCCAGTAGGTGTCCAGATCGGTGTCGATGTACTGCGCCGGATGCCCGGTGACCTTCTCGAATGCTGCGGCCATATCCGTGTAGGTCATGTGCTCGATAGCGACTTCGAGGTCCATGCCGTTGGCCCGTTCCGGGTGGTCGAAGAGCCAGCGGACATAGAATCCGCAGTCCTCCAGGGCCACGTGCGGAACGGCCCCGTCGCCGAGTGGGACTCGCCAGGTGACGACCCCGTCCTCGATGCTGGGCGTCATGGGTGTGAGCGGTGAGATGACCATCTCGATGTAGGGGCCCGAGGTGAAGACCGCCGCTCCCATCCGGTCCCTGTTCTTTTCGTTCTGGAACAGCACCCATTCGGCCATGCGGCCCTTGCCGTCATAGTGGCCGGTACGGAACCTGGAGTCGTAGCCCGACTTCTTGAGGGCGTAGTCGAGGTTCCCGTAGACGAAGAACTTGATTCCTTCCTCGATCGCTATCTCATACGTGCGGATGGCCCAGTAGGTCTCGGCCTTCTCGCCGGTGTTGAACCCGTCAATGTTGACGAACGCCCCGTCACAGCCGCGAAATCCTTCGCGCAGCACGTCCTCGTCGGCGAATGACCCTTCGAGGACGGAGACGTTGCCGAGTGCGAGGAGTTCCTGGGCCCGGGGGGAGGTGGCATCCCGAGTGAGGACCCGGACGGAGTACTTCTTGTCTGCGACAAGGGCGCGGACGATGGGAATCCCTTGGGCCCCTGTACCGCCGATGACGAAGATGGTGGAGGTGGCGTGAGAAGACATGGTTATTCACTCCAGAAGTTGAGTACGCACGCGATCAGCACGCGATGGACGCGGCACGTTCGGGGCTTGTCGCTGCATCAGCTTGGCGACCGACGGCGCCGACCGGCTGACACTGTGCCGCTGTCCGTGGGCCACGAGACTCGGAAACCGATCGGTTTCCTCTAGGGTGCACCGATCGGTTTCCAGGTGTCAAGCCCGGCGCCGGTACTCAGGTGCCCTCGTCACTCCAGCGGTCTGAGCGCGTTGAGGTCAATCGCCGGTTCACCATTCCCACATCTGAGCGACGGTTGCGCGCACAGGGACCCTGACCGGACACCTGCCCAGGTGACCAAGCCAGAGGTGAACGACGGGTGCTCCGAGATGCCGCGTTCTCATCTCATTGCACACAGCGCGCAGTTCGGCGAGCGTGGCATTGTCCACAGGTTCGACGTCAGCCGAACTCGACTCGAACGTGAAGGCCGGCCTCGATTCTTCAGCGATCGTGAGTGCATGACCGTGCCGCCGGTTCGCCCTGTTCCGCGTCATCGCAGGTGGCGCCTTCGCGTTTCGCTGCGGCAGCGCCGGGGTTCCATGGCACCCCGAGGGTCTTGAGGGTCTGCTCCTTTCCGTATCGTGCCGGGCAAGCGTCTGGTCTTCAGGTGACGGCGGGCAGCGCCGTCCACCAGCACAAGCAGATGGTGACCCCCCTCACTCAGTCACGGCGGGAAGAACGAAGGCCGTTGACAGCCCTGGGCCAGGTTCGTTCGAACCACAGGAAGCGGCGGCGGGCGCGGTCGGCGAGGCGGGCGCGCAGAGCGATTGAGGCGGAGGCGCATGGTGTCCGGCCCCGCGCAGGCCAGGTTGTCCATGTCGCGCAAGGCCAGCAGCCGCAGCCACGCGTCGGGATCGACAGCGAGGTGCGCGGCGAGCACCCATCCGCGGTTCACCTCCCACGATGCGGAGGTCAAGTTGTCCAGCCCCATGGCCTTGTTGGTGCGCACCCGGCCTTCCACGCCGACGTGGGAGCGGTGCAGCACGTCCAAGAAGTGGGCGCGCCGGAGCTGACCCGCGGAGGTCTCCGGCCTTCTCGCGGCGGCGCAGCGAGAAGGCCTTGACCTTCGGCCCCATGACGGCGAGCACGGCGGGCACCGCGACAGTCGAACAGCTGGCGCATCGATCGCCTCGATACCCCGGCGGCGCGACACGACTCGTCGACACCACTGCGGACGCCCACTCCGCGGAAGGGCCGCGCGGCGATGTCGAGCAACCGATCGCGCGTCGAGACGGCACCGGAGGCCGACGCGGCCGGCCTCATTGTCGGATCACTCACAGGTGAGAGGCCCACCGTTCACTTGCACCAAGGAAACCGATCTGTTTTCCTAAGTGGAAACAGATCGGTTTCCTACCGGTGCCCACCGCCACGACCAGCAGCAAAGGGAAGACATGACTACCACCTTCGACCCCGAAGCACCCGCCTCCGGGAAACCAGACTCGGGCCGCCGTGGCTCACATGCCACGCGCTGGTGGGTGCTCGTCGTGCTGGGTGTGGCGCAGCTCATGGTCACGCTCGATGCGACCGTCGTGAACATCGCGCTGCCCGAAGCGCAACATGACCTCGGTTTCAGCGACGGCAGCCGGCAGTGGGTCATCACGGGTTACGCCCTGGCGTTCGGCAGCCTGCTGCTGCTCGGGGGCCGGCTCGGTGACCTGTTCGGCCGGCGTACCACCTTCGTGACCGGCCTGATCGGTTTCGCGGCCGCGTCCGTCGTCGGCGGCGCGGCCGGCAGCTTCGAGATCCTCGTCGCGGCACGCGTGGCTCAGGGTCTGTTCGCCGCGCTGCTCGCGCCCGCGGCGCTCTCACTGCTCAGCGTGACCTTCACCGACCCGGCGGAAAGGCCGAAGGCGTTCGGCATCTTCAGTGCGTTGTCCGGTGCCGGCGCCGCGGTCGGACTCCTGCTCGGCGGCATGCTCACCGAGTGGGCGTCATGGCGCTGGGTGATGTACGTGAACGTCATCTTCGCGGGCGTCGCGCTGGCCGGTGCGCTGCTGTTGCTCGCCAAGCCCGTGGTCACCGAACGACCTAAGATCGACATTCCTGGCACCGTCGTGGTGAGCGCCGCACTGTTCGGCATCGTCTACGGATTCGCGCACGTCGAATCCACCAGTTGGACCGACCCGGTCGCCCTCGGCTCCATGATCAGCGGCGTGGTGCTGCTCGCGGTGTTCGTCTGGCTGGAGCTCAGGGTCGCGCATCCGCTGCTGCCGCTGCGAGTCGTGCTGGACCGGACCCGAGGTGGTTCGTTCCTGGCCGTGTTCGTCCTGGGCATGGGGATGTTCTCGATCTTCCTGTTCCTGACCTATTACCTGGAGGCCAGCATCGGCTACTCGCCGATCGAGGCCGGTCTGTCCTTCCTGCCGTTGGTCGGCGGCATCGTTGCCGCGTCGACCACGGTGCCTTCACTGCTGCTGCCCAGGGTCGGCCCGAAGGTCGTGGTCAGCGCCGGCTTCCTGGTCTCCGCATCCGGTATGGCCCTGCTGACCCGGCTCGCGCTGGACAGCACCTACGTCGCCGACATCATGCCGGGCATGATCCTGCTGGGCCTCGGCATCGGTGCGGTGATGACCACCGCGTTCCAGGGTGCGACCGCAGGCGTGCACCACGAGGACGCGGGCGTCGCCTCGGCGCTGATAAACACCAGCCAGCAGGTGGGCGGCTCGATCAGCACGGCGCTACTGACCACCGTTGCCTCATCCGCCGCGACCGACTACCTGTCCTCACACAAGCCCGGCGCGCTGACCGTGGCCCAGGCCGGGGTCGAGAGCTACACGGCCACCCTGGCGTGGGGTGCCGGGATCTTCGTGGTCGGCGCGGTGCTCGCGGCGTTCCTGATGCCGAATTCGCCTCTGGCACCGTCGGACGGCGAGCCCGTGATCGTCCACTAATCTCGCGCTTTCACGCGATAGGGCGTCCGGTGGGTGACCAAAAACCCGGAGAGTGCTCCTGACCTGCAACGATGGGACTTGTCCAGGGTCCAGGTCGCCGCAGGGAAGAAGCACTCTCCGGGTGAAGAAGCGTCTCGGGTCCTACCCTCGTGTCCGTACTGAAGGCGGAGGGCGCGCGGTGGTCTCCCAGGCCGGCGGAGGACTGCTGGTGGAGACGGTCCCCAAGACCGGTCCGGATCAGGTCATATCGGCGGCGTTGACGCCGTGGCGCAAGCCGCAGGCGGTGCATGATCCGGGCAAGATCCTGCTGGATGTGGCGCTCGCGGTCGCGCTGGGCGGAGCCTGCCTGGCAGACGTCGGCACGTTGCGGGCCGAACCGGCGGTGTTCGGGCCGGTGGCCTCCGATCCGACGGTGTCCCGGCTGATCGACACGCTGGCAGCGGGCGGGAAGTTCGCGCTGACCGCACTGCGCCAGGCCCGCGCTCAAGTCCGTGAACATGTATGGATGCTGGCCGGTGACGCGGCGCCGGACGCGGCCGGACAGGTGGTCGTGGACCTGGACGGGGTGTTGGTAATAGCGCGTTCCGAGAAGCAGGATGCGGCCGCGACCTGGAAGAAGGCCTTCGGACACCATCCGCTGAAGGGGTTCGTCGACCACGGCCGGGGCGGGTCCGGGGAGCCGGTGGCCGGGCTGCTGCGGCCCGGGAAGGCGGGCAGCAATACCGCCGCCTACCACCTCGAAGCTGCCCGGCTCGCGCTGGCGCGGCTGCCGGAGAAGTACCGGCGGGGACGGCAGACGCTGATCCGCACCGACTCCGGTGGCGGCACTCACCAGTTCGCCGACTGCCTTGCCGCCCGCGGCCGGTGGCTGTCGTACTCGGTCGGCATGACCATTACCGATGCCATCCACCAGGCAGTCCTGAAGGTCCCGGCATCGGCCTGGACGCCGGCCGTCGAGCCCGACGGCGAGATCCGCGACGGGGCCTGGGTGGCCGAGCTCGACGGCGACTGCCTCAAGGACTGGCCCCAGGGGATGCGGCTGGTCGTGTGAAAGGAACGGCCGCACCCCGGCGCCCAGTTGCGACTCACCGATGCCGACGGCGTGCGGCTGACCCGCTTCGCCACCAACAACAAGAACGCTCCGATCGCCGGGCTGGAGCTGCGGCACCGTCAGCGGGCCCGCCCCAAGGACCGTATTCGCGCCGCCCGCGCCACCGGCCTGCGCAATCTCCCCCTGCGCGACGCCGCGCAGAACAAGATCTGGCTGGAGATCGTCCAGATCGCCTTGGACCTGCTGGCCTGGATGCCGATGCTTGCCCTCACCGGCCAAGCCCCCCCGTACTCTTCCGCCCCTCGAGCGAACCGCCGCAGTCGAGCCCCCCTCACTCCCAGCTCCTTTCTCATGGCCCGGTTCTCCGTTGAACCGGGTGTGACGGATTTGGTCGAGCGGTGGGTACCAGATAAGTCATGGGGTGGCCGACAGTACGACGGCCGAAGCCCCCATTGGAAGGCCGAGTCCGATGTCCTCGACACGGTATTGGACACGCTCGACACCTCGGACCGCCTGGCCTACGTCGCGAAAACATCGACGATTGCCCTACTCACGGTCCTTGGCTGGGCAGGGGACGTGTTGGGTGGCGTCCCGCCACGTGGTGTAGCGGATCAAGGCGCCGGAATTCGCAGGTCATCGCCGCGTAGGCGCAGTTCAGGGCCGCGCATAGTGCTGACGGCAGGTCAGCCGCTGCGCGACCCGGGAGCCGTGTCCCATGGGGTGGCCGACGCGCGGCTTACCGGAACGCGTCGAGCAAGGTCGCCTACACCACGACAAGGGACGCCATCAGGGCTTGAGCACCTTCTTGCCGCTCCGGCTGGCGATAAGACCCTTGATCTCGGTGTCCGGGAGAGCGGTGGCCAGCCCCTCGGTGATCGCCTGTCGGGGAGGCGGGACGACCCCGTGTTCCGCGCAGGTGTTCTCGATGGCGTCCGCGAGGTTCCGGCCATAGGCGTCGGTGCCGATACGCGGGAAAATGCCGTCAGGTCGTTTCGCGACCATGGTGTTGTCCTTTCACCCGGCGTGCCGGGCGAACACAGAAGCTCCCGCCTCTCGGGCGCGTGCCACGCGCCCGAGCGCCGAAGCCTCGTGCCGACGAGGAACGGGCCAACACCCTGCAGGAGGGAGTACGGCGGTCCTCGCCCCGTACGGCCCACCTGCCAACGCCCGAAGAACGATCGGCCCCAACACCACCCGGTCCTGCGCAATGCCGAACTAGGACGGCGGAGTTCATGCGATCAGGTGAACTAACTACTAAGTGATCTATCCATAGGTCGATTTAAGGTATAGCTCGGTGATTACGAATCGGCGTCGCCGACAGGCGTCAGGTTGGCGGTGTGTATCTGCTCGCCACACTGTGCCCAGTGATCTTCCCGGCCTGGAGAAAGATGGCCAACACTGGCTCTCCACGCGACAGGACGGAGGGCTCACTGCCGCAGGGTTCGGGGGCGAAACGGATGTAAAGAAGCGGGCCGCTCGTGCGTGGGCTGTTCTCCGCCTGCGGATCATCGCCTGCAGCAGCACTTTCGTCGGTGCTCCGGTGGGCTATCGAGTACCCGGACGACGCCACACGCCAATCCAGTGAGATCGGGAGACGTGCCCCTGACTGCGGCCCACAGTGCGACTGCTTCAGCGCAGTCTTGGCGTGGCCGCCCCCGGATCGGACCCGTTCACTCAGGAATCGCTCACAGGGCCTGTTTCCGGTTTGGAACGGCCTTGGTGTTCCGTGACGGAACGGGGGGCGCACTCTCACCGCAACGGCTCCGGTGAACGCTGTCACCTGGAGGAGCTCGTGGAGGTCCGCGGGGTCGTCGGTGAGGCCGAAGTAGATCTCTATCCAGCACCGTCAGGCCACGTTCTGCCCGGTGTCCGGGACGCCGTGCACGCGGTGCCCGACGCGGACGCTCGTAGGAGGCCAGGCTGCACCGGATGCATCACGACGGCGCCGGTCGCCGCGCGTCACGTCACGCGAAGGCCCTCGCGGTCTTCGAGGGCACTGATGGCGGTGGCGGTGAGGCTGTGGGTGATGTGGCCTCGCATCAGCTGGGCGGCTTCGGCGGCGCGGCCATCCACGATGAGGGAGACAAGTTGGTGGTGTTCTTGCAGGTCCCGGGTGCGGGGTTCGTCGCCGGGCGGGAGTTCGAGGCCGAGGCGACGGTAGCGGTCGGACTTGTCCCACAGGTCGTCCAGGAGACGGATGAGGACGTCGTTGTGCGAGGCCCGGTACAGCGCCTGGTGGAAGGCGCGGTGGGCCGTGAGCGCCTCTTCCCCCCATTGGCGGGTGACGGGGAGGAGCCTGTCGACAGCGGCCTGCATGGCGGCGATGTCGTCGTCGGTGCGTCGCTGGGCGGCAAGTTCGGCGGCGGTCGGGTCCAGGGACAGGCGGACCTCGAACAGCTGGCGGGCTTCGATCGAGTTCATGACGGAAACCCGGACGTCGCGGTGGGTTTCGACGGTGACGAGTCCCTCGCTGCTGAGGCGGCGGATGGCCTCGCGCAGGGGCGTGATGCTCATCTTGAGGGACTCGGCGAGGTCGTACTGGGCGAGCCGTGACCCGGCAGGAAGAGTGCCGGAGAGGATCCGATCGCGGAGTTCTGCGTAGGCGAGGTCGCTCTTGCTGAAGAACAGGTTCTGTCCTGCCATAGCCCCCTGACCATTCCTTTCCGGAGCTTCCCCACCCCTTGACATCCCGCAGCGGACCAGCTCACTCTAACAGGCGTTGCATCTTATAAGATATGAGAGAGGCTCCGCAGTGAAGATCACCAACGTCTACGAGGGCGTCGTTCCGATCAGCTCATCGATCCGCAACGCCTGGATCGACTTCAGCTCCATGGACTGTTCGATCGTGGCGATCGAGAGCGACGTCATCCGGGACGGCAGGCCCGTGGTGGGCTACGGCTTCAACTCCAACGGCCGCTACAGCGCCGGCGAGATCCTGCGCCGCCGGGTCCTGCCCCGCCTCCTGGAGGCCGAGCCCGGCAGCCTGCTTGACGAGCGGGGCGGCCTGGACCACGCCAAGGCGTGGGACGTGATGATGACCAACGAGAAGCCCGGCGGGCACGGCGAGCGCTCGGTCGCGGTCGGTGTGGTGGACATGGCCCTGTTCGACCTGGCCTCCAAGATCGAGGACAAGCCGCTGTACCGGTATCTGTCCGAGCGCTACGGCGACGGGCAGCCCGACGACTCCGTCTTCGTCTACGCCGCCGGCGGCTACTACGCCCCCGGTAAGACCCTCACCGACCTCCAGGACGAGATGCGCGGCTTCCTCGACCTGGGCTACGACGTCGTCAAAATGAAGATCGGCGGCGCCGACCTGGCGGAGGACCTGCGCCGTATCGAGGCCGTCATCGACGTCCTGGACGGCGACGGCTCCCGGCTGGCCGTCGACGTCAACGGCCGCTTCGACCTCAATACGGCCCTGGAGTACGGGCGGGCCATCGAGCCCTACGGGCTGTTCTGGTACGAGGAGATCGGCGACCCGCTCGACTACCACCTCAACGCCACCGTCGCCGAGCACTACACCGGCTCCATCGCCACGGGCGAGAACCTCTTCTCCCTCCAGGACGCCCGCAACCTGATCCGCTACGGCGGCCTGCGCCCCGACCGCGACACCATCCAGGTCGACCCCGCGCTCTCCTACGGTCTGGTGGAGTACCTGCGCATCCAGGACATGCTCCGTCAGCACGGCTGGTCATCGAGGCGCTGCATCCCGCACGGCGGGCATCAGTTCTCCCTGCACATCGCAGCTGCCCTCAAGCTCGGCGGCAACGAGTCCTACCCGGGCGAGTTCCAGCCCACCGGCGGCTTCGCCGACGACGCCGTCGTCGAGAAGAGCCGCGTCGGCCTGACCGAGACCCCCGGCATCGGCTTCGAGAGCAAGGCCGCCTTCTACAAGGTGCTGCGCGCCCTGCACAGCTGACCGCCACCCCACCGCGGACGCGCCCGCCACCGGGCGGGCGGCGTCGGCCGACGCCGCCGGATACGGGCGCCACACACGAGAGCGGGGACGCCCGGGCCGTGTCGCGTCCCCGAACCCCCACGGGACAGGGCTACACCCGATCGTCGTGCAAAGGAGCACCAACGATGACAAGCACCGCCACCACCGCCGCCGGCCGCCCGCAGCGGTCACGGCTGAGCCGTCTCATACGGGAGCTGTGGTTCCAGGTCGTACTGGCCGCCGTCCTCGGCATCGCCGTCGGCATCCTCGCGCCCGGGCTGGGTGAGGACCTGAAGCCGCTCAACGACTGGTTCATCGCGCTGGTCAAGATGATCGTGATCCCGGTCGTCTTCTGTGTGGTCACCACCGGCATCGCCTCCATGGACAACCTGCGCAAGGCGGGCCGGATCGGTGTGAAGGCGATCGGCTACTTCCTGGTGCTGTCCCTGGTGTCCATGCTGATCGGGCTGGTCGTCGCCAACATCTTCCAGCCCGGCTCCGGCCTGCACGTCGACCCCTCGTCACTGAACGCCGACGACGTGCCCAAGGCCGCCACCGAGCACGCCACCTTCACCGGCTTCGTCTCCTCCCTCATCCCCGCCTCCCTGCTGGGCGCGATCACCGGGGACGCGATCCTGGCCGCGCTGATGGTCTCGATCGTCTTCGGTGTGGCCCTGAACATGGCCGGCGAGGAAGGGGCACCGCTGACCCGCGGCATCAAGGCGCTGTCGGACGTCGTCTTCCGCATCGTGGGCTGGGTGATGCGGCTCGCACCCTTGGGCACCTTCGGCGCCCTGGCCACCGTGGTCGCCACCTACGGCGCCGAGAGCCTCACACAGCTCGGCTACCTCATCATCCTGTTCACCGCGACCTGCGTCGTCTACGTCCTGGTCGTCCTCGGCGCCATCATGCGGGCCTGCCGCCTGAGCCTGTTCGGCCTCATCCGCTTCCTCAAGGCCGAACTGCTCGTCGCCCTCAGCACCTGTTCCAGCGAGGCCGTACTGCCCCAGCTGGTACGCAAACTGGAGATCCTCGGCATCGGCCGGCCCGTGGTCGGCATCGTCATCCCCTCCGGGTTCTCCTTCAACCTGGACGGCTCCGCGGTCTACCTCACGATGGCTTCCCTCTTCCTGGCCCAGGCCATGGGCATCGACCTGTCCTGGCAGCAGCAGTTGGTCATGGTCGGCGTCATGATGCTCACCAGCAAGGGCACCGCCGGGATTGCGGGCGGCGCGTTCATCGTCCTCGCCAGCACCGTCACCGCGGTCGGCCACATCCCGCTCGCCGCCCTCTCCCTGATCGTCGGCGTCGACCGGATCCTCAACGAGGGCCGCGTCTTCATCAACGTCCTCGGCAACGCCGTCGCCGCCATCGTGATCGGCAAGTGGGAGAACGACTTCGACACCGAACAGGCCCGCAAGGTCCTGCACTCCCGCACCACCACGCCGCCGCAGGCCGACTCGGACACCGCCAAGGTCGGCGCGGGCAAGTAACCGTGCCCGTCGAGTGCAGTCACCCCTCGACGGCATATACGTCACCCACCGGCGGCATCCTCCAGGCCGCCGTGCACCAGGACAGATGAGGGCCCTTCCCGTGAGCACACCCAGCGTCTCCTACTCGATGACCGTTCGGGTCGAAGTCCCGCGGCGGGCAGCGCGGTCTTTCAGCTGACAGCCACGCTGGAGGCGCTGGGCGGTTCGGTCACCGCCCTCGCCCTCGTCTCAGTCGACGCCGACCGTCTCGAACGGTCCTTCCTGAGGTCACCTGCGCGGGCTGCCTGCCCGAGCCGGCGGACAGATCGCCCGACGACGGCCCAGGAACTCCAGTCCCAGTTCGAGGCCCTCGCCAAGCACGGCATCCCACGCGACAAAGCCCTCTCCGAGAAGATCAGCACCCGTGTCCGGGTACGGCCCCGGTTCGAGGCCGCGCTCGCACTCGCCCGCCAGGTCAAGGCCCACGCCCCGCACTGTCGCGTCATCCTCACCGTGTACGAGACGAAGCGCCTGGGCCACGACGCCGCCGAACTCACCGCGCTCGCCGACCACTTCACCGCCCACAGCCTAGTCGGAACCTCAGGCAGAGACCGCCGATCCATGGATAAACCTTCCCCTCCCGCCACTGCGTGGGCGCCCCTACGGTCGAGGCCGGAGGCGCTCACCGGCCCGTCACAACGAAGGAGCGAGGCCCCCATGAAAATGACCGGCAACACGATCCTGATCAACGGCGGAACCTCGGGCATCGGGCACCGGGCCGGCCCTGCGCCTGCACGAGGCCGACACCAAGACGGTCGTCGCCGGCCGGCGCAGGGAACTCCTCGACGAGATCACGACTGCGCACCCGGGTATCGACTCGCCAGAGCGAACCCCCGGCGCGGATCCGGACCAGGCTGGGCTTCGAAGCCACGGCCGCTGAGTTGATCGCCGACATCGACCTTTCCGGATGGCGAGCAATGATGACGAAGGACTACTCGGGCGTCGGAATCGAGAGGAAAGCGGTTGCCAGTCCCTCCCGCTCCCTCCTCGTCGGGGCCCTGTCGCAAAGGATGACGAAGTCATGATGAGGATATCGACGACCGCTAGACCGCCGACCGGCCTTGTCGAGACGGCCTTCACCGTCAACGGCGAGGAAGTGTGCCTCGCTCTGGATCCTCGTGAGTCTTTGCTCGACGTGCTGCGCGAGCGTCTCGTGCTGACCGGAACCAAGAAGGGGTGCGACCAGGGGCAGTGCGGCGCCTGCACGGTGCACATCGACGGCCGTCGCGTCGTGTCCTGTCTGACCCCTGCGGTCCAGGTCGCGGGACAGGACGTGACGACCATCGAAGGCGTCGCGGCCCCCGACGGCACACTGCACCCGTTGCAGCAGGCGTTCGTCGACTGCGACGCCCTGCAATGCGGCTACTGCACACCTGGGCAGGTGATGTCCGGCCTGGCCTGCCTGGCCGAAGGCCACACCGGGACCGACGGCGACATCCGTGAGTACATGAGCGGCAACCTGTGCCGATGCGGCGCGTATGTCGGCATCACCGCCGCCATACGCCGGGTGGCCGACCAAGCCGCCCAGGCCGCGCAGAGCGAGGTGTAGACGGTGCGCTCATTCGCCTATGTGGTGCCCGACAGCGTCGCCGGGACCGTCGATGCCCTGGCCGCCGCCGAGCCGGGCACCAAGATCCTGGCCGGTGGCACGACCCTGTACGACCTGATGAAGCTCGGCATCGAGGCGCCGCCGGCCGTCATCGACATTCACCGTCTCGCCGAGCTGACCGAGATCAGCACGGGTGAGGACGAACTGTCGTTCGGTGCGGGAGTGAAAATGGCCGAGGTCGCCGACCATCCGGTCGTACGCCGTGACTATCCGGCGCTGTCGGAATCCCTGTGGCGGGCGGCGTCCCAGCAACTGCGCAACATGGCGACGGTCGGCGGGAACCTGCTGCAACGCACGCGATGCGGCTACTTCCGCGGCGGAGCGGAGTTCCCCTGCAACAAGAGGAATCCCGGCAGCGGCTGTGCGGCTCTCGAGGGACTAGACCGCACCCACGCGCTGCTGGGCACCAGTGGCACCTGCATCGCCACCTACCCGGGCGACTGGGCCGTAGCCCTGATCGCGTTCGACGCCGTACTCGACGTGGTCGGCCCAGGCGGCGAGCGGACGCTGCCGCTCGGCGACCTGCACGTCGAACCGGGAGACAACCCCCTGCTCGAACACACCCTGGCCCCCGATGAGTTGATCCTGCGGATCCGCGTTCCCGCGACACCCGCCGGTCGCGGCTCCACCTACCACAAGATCCGTGACCGGGAGTCCTACGCCTTCGCCCTCACCTCGGCCGCCACCGCCGTGACGCTGGACGCACGAGGAATGGTCACGGACTGCCGGATCGGTCTGGGAGGGGTCGCCACGCGCCCCTGGCGGGCGACGGAAGCGGAACGCTCGCTGATCGGCGAGCGACTCACCAGGGAAACCGCCCGCCACGCGGGAGAAGTCGCCTTCCACGAGGCCCGCGCCCCTCGCACCGGCGCGTTCCGGGTCGAACTGGGCATCCGCACCGTCACCGACGCACTGCTCACCGCCGGGAAGCGAGCCGCCCGATGAAGACCCCAGACCTGCGCCGCGTCGACGCCCACGAAAAGGTCACCGGCACCGCACGCTACGGGGCCGACCGCGTCCCGGACGACCTGGCGTATGCCATGTTCGCCCTGGCCACGATCGGAAAGGGCCGCACCCTGGCCATCGACACCGCCGCGGCCGAGGCGGTCCCCGGAGTCCGTCTGGTCCTGACCCGGTTCACCGAGGACGAACTGCGTGGACCCGGGTTCCTGATGGGTGGAGGCTTCTCCTTCCAGAGCCTGCAGCCGCTGCTCAGCGATGTCGTCGCCTACCGGGGACAGCCGATCGCCTTGGTCGTCGCCGACACCTTGGTCGCCGCAACCGAGGCGGCGGAACTCGTCCGGGCACGCTACGAGACCGAGCCGTTCGCCGTCGGACTCGACGACGAAGGCGCCACCTCCGTCATCCAGGAAGAAGCCCTGCCCTGGTTTCCCGACATCAAGGTGGGCGACGCCGAGAGCGCATACGCAGCGAGCCCGGTGCAGATCGACGAGACCTACCTGCACCCGGCCCAGCACCAGGTCCCGATGGAACTGACCAGCTCGGTCGTGGAATGGCGGGGCGACAGGCTCGTGGTGCACGAGGGCACCCAGAACGCCGGCGCACTGCGCCACGGAGTTGCCACGCAGCTGAACCTCGATCCGGCGGATGTCGAAGTGATCTCGCCCTACACCGGAGGCGGCTTCGGCTCCCGCAACGCACTGCAGCCGCACATCGGGCCGCTGGCGCTCGCCGCACGCCGACTGATGCGTCCGGTCAAGCTGGTCGTTCCGCGCCCGCAGACGTTCCACGCCGGCAGCTTCCGGCCGGTCAGCCGTCACCGCATCCGGCTCGGCGCCGACCCGTCGGGACGGCTCCTGGCCGCCCTCCACGACGCGGAGCACCAGACGTCCCGCCACGACCTGTACCCCGCCATGTTCACGGAGATGACGTCGAGGCTGTACGGCGTACCCAATTTCGGGGGACGTCAGCGCCTGGTTCAGACCGATGTCCAGACGCCGGGATTCATGAGGGCTCCGATGGAGGGCCCGGCCAGCTTCGCGTTCGAGTCGGCGATCGACGCACTGGCCTACGCCACCGGCCGGGATCCCGTCGAGCTGCGGTTGGCCAACGACACCGGCACGGACCCGGTCACCGGGCTGCCTTTCTCCTCCCGCCACCTGGC
Source organism: Streptomyces violaceoruber (assembly GCA_000720805.1). Lineage (GTDB taxonomy): Bacteria > Actinomycetota > Actinomycetes > Streptomycetales > Streptomycetaceae > Streptomyces > Streptomyces cellulosae_A. The sequence goes on along the minus strand of JODI01000057.1, from coordinate 58,690 downwards.
GCGGTGTCTGACGCGGGGTGCGGAGCGGTTCGGATGGGACAAACGCGATCCGCGGCCGGGGTCGATGCGTGCCGCTGACGGATCGTTCGTGGGCCTTGGCGTCGCTGTCGGCGCCCACCCGGTCCTGGTCGCTCCGGCCGTGGCCCGTATGTCCGCGGCGGTCGATGGCCGGGTGACCGTTGGCGTCGACGGTCACGAGATGGGGCAGGGCATCCGCTCGGCCATCGCTCTCCTGGTCGCGGAGGACCTCGGTGTTCCCGTGCGGGACGTCGTCGTGCAGGTTGGTGACACGCGCTTCGCGCCGCAGCATCTCACCGCCGGTGCGTGGGGCACCACGACGGCATTGCCCGCGGTGCACAAGGCACTGCGCGAGCTGCGCAAGCAGCTCGGCGCGGGCGACACCGGGACCGTGGATGTGGCAGCCGCGGTCCGGGCCACCGGAGGCGGGGCGACGGACGTGGAGGTGACCTCCGTGGGACCGGGCCAGCCCCCCGAGATGCTGGACCGTTCACGGGCCGGCCTGTTCTCCGCCGCGGGTCCGGTCTTCCCGGACTTCACGGCCTTCAGCTGGGTCGCTCACTTCGTCGAGGTCCGCATCGAGGCCACGACACGGCGCATCAGTGTGCCCAGGGCGCTCTGTGTGGTCGACTGCGGACGGGTCGCCAGCCCGGTCACCGCGGCCAGTCAGGTCCGCGGGGGCGTGACCTGGGGTATCAGCCAGGCGCTCCGGGAGTCGAGCGAGGTCGACCCGCGCTTCGGCGGATTCCTCAACACCACGCTGGAGGAGTACCCCTTCGTGGTCAACGCCGACATACAGGAGATCGACTTCGACTTCATCGACGAGCCCGATCTGCTCCTCAACGACGTCGGTGTGAAGGGCCTCGGCGAGGTCACGATGATCGGCGCGGCAGCCGCTGTCGCGAACGCGGTCTTTCACGCCACCGGACAGCGACAGAACCGGCTGCCCATCCGGATCGAGCACGTGATGTAGGCCGTCAACCCGTCAGGATCACTGCGAGCAGGAGTGCCTGGTCGGTGCGACCGACGTCGCACCGACCAACGTCGGCCCCCGTCCGACCGCCGGACCTACCAGGGTCTCCCCGCGTATGCGCTCAGCGTCCGCGCGTGGCGGCAACCCGCCCGCACTCCCGTACTCCCTCCCTCCCCACGGCGAACCCGGAGAACGACCCATGCTGAACATCGCGGACACACTGCACCGCTGGTGCCGCGAGGCACGCCCCTTCGCCCTGGCCACCGTCGTCGGCGTCACCGGCAGCGCGCCCCTGCCCGTCGGTACGTCGGTGGCGGTGGACGAGGACGGCAACGCCGTCGGCAGCATCTCCGGCGGCTGCGTCGAGGGCGCCGTCTACGAACTGTGCCGACAGGTCCTCCACGACCAGGGTCCACCCCAGCGCGCCTGGTTCGGCTACTCCGACGACGACGCCTTCGCGGTCGGTCTGACCTGCGGCGGCGAACTCGACGTCCTCGTCCAGCGCGTCGCCCCCGCGACCCGGCCGCATCTCGGCGCGGCCCTCGCCGAGGTTGCTGGGGGCCGGCCCGCCGCTGTGGCACAGGTCGTCGGCGGCTCCGACGGACTGATCGGCGCCACCCTGAGCGTTCTCGGTGACAGCTGGATCGCCGACGGGACGCTGGCCGCAGGGCCGACAGGCCAGGCGGTGGCGGACCGCGCCACAGCCAAGCTGCGGGCGGGACGCACCGCGCTCGTCTCGCTCGGCGGGGATGCGGACACCTGCCCCGACCGGCTCTCCGTCCTCGTCCATGTGGCCGCGACCCGCCCCCGCATGCTGATCTTCGGCGCGGTCGACTTCGCCACCGCGCTCAGCCAGGCCGGCCGCTTCCTCGGCTACCGGGTCACCGTGTGCGACGCCCGCCCCGTATTCGCCACCGCGGCCCGCTTCCCCCACGCGGACGAGGTCGTGGTCGACTGGCCCCACCGCTACCTGGAACGCACCGAGGTGGACGGCCGTACCGCCGTCTGCGTCCTCACCCACGACGCCAAGTTCGACATCCCCCTGCTGCAGCTGGCACTCGATCTGCCCGTCGGTTACGTGGGCGCGATGGGATCCCGCCGGACTCACGACGAACGCCTGCGTCTCCTGCGCGAGGCGGGCGTCGCGCAGGACCGACTGGCTCGGCTGCGCTCCCCGATCGGTCTCGACCTCGGAGCGTGCACGCCTGAGGAGACGGCGGTCTCCATCACCGCGGAGATCATCGCCCACGCCAACCAGGGCACGGGCCTGTCCCTGACCCTGGGCACGGGCCCGATCCACCGGCCGGGTCCCCAGGCAGTCGACGTGCATCGTGCCCTCAACCCGCTGGTGACGCCGTGACCTGGCACGCCCTCCGGGACGGCCCCTCCCACACAAGGACTGATCATGACGACCTTTGCCCTCGCCGGGGACGGCGCCTGCGCCGTCCCCGGACCCGCATCGCAGCGCGGCCGGAACGGCGGTACCCGCGGCTCTGCCAGTTCATCGGGCACGCCGGGAGCTGCCAGCCGTTGTTCTCTGCCGTGTCGGGCTTCCTCCGGACCGAAGGCCCCGATGTCGGATTTCCGGGATCCGGCGCTCGTGGCTGGCCTCGGCTCCCCGGCAAGCCGGAACGTTGCGGCGGAAGCCAGCCGACCACGGCGCCTGGCACCTAAGGAAGGGAGTCTTTCGTGAACGTCACGACCACGGCGAACCCGCCGCAGGAGCGGCGGGTGCCCACACTCGTCATGGCCTGCGTCGGCGTGTTCGTCGCCTATCTGCCGGTGACCACCGTCTCGGCGAGCCTGCCCGCCATTCAGCGGGCGCTGGACACGTCGACCTCGCAGCTGTCCTGGGTGAGCGTCGCGTTCGTGCTGCCCATGGCCGCGCTCATCCTCACCGCGGGTGTCTTCGGTGACGTGCACGGCCGTAAGAAGGTCTTCCAGGCGGGCCTGGCCTTCAGCGGTCTGGGTGCCCTGGTCGCACTGTGCGCCCAGTCGATCGAGGTCGTCTGGGCCGGACAGGCCTTCGCCGGTCTGGGCGCGGCCGCGTTGCTGCCCTCGACTCTGGCCCTGATCAGCCACGCCGTTCCCGATCCGCGCGAGCGCGGGAACTTCATCGGCGTGTGGGCGACCTCCCTGGTGGCCGCCCTCGCACTCGGCCCCGTCATCGCGGGCGTGATCCTCGAGCACTTCGCGTGGCGCTGGCTCTACCTGCTGCCCGTCCCCGCCTCGCTGCTCGCGCTGGTCGTCTCGACGAAGCTGCTCACCGACTCCCGTGCCCCAGGCACGCGCCGACTGGACTGGCCCGGCCAGATCACCGCCGCGCTGGCCATCACCGCTCTGGTCTACGGGATCATCGAGGGCGGCGCCGACTCCTTCACCGCCACCAAGGTGATGCTTGCCCTGTCCACCGCCGTTGCCGCATCGGTCGCCTTCATACGGGTGGAGCGGCGCAGCTCCAGCCCGATGCTGGACCTGACACTGTTCCGCAGCCCCTCCTTCACCGCCACCTCACTGATCGCCATGATCAGCTTCCTCGGGCTCATCGGGTTCTTCTTCGCCCTGAGCCTCTACTTCGGCATGGTCCAGCAGCTCAGCACTCTCGAATCGGCCTGGCGGCTGCTGATGGTGTGCATGGTGCCGCTTGTCCTCGGTGTCCCCATGGGGCGCCTGGTGCACCGGGTCTCTCCTCGGGTGCTGATTCCCGGCGGCCTGCTGGTCGTGGCGGTCGCGCTGCTGTCGCTGACCACGATCGACGTCGGCACCTCGTTCGGTTCACTGGCCTGGCGGATGGCCCTGCTCGGTCTGGGCGTGTCCTTCGTCCTGACCCCGATGACCGCCACCGCCGTCAGTTCGGTGCCGTTCCACCAGGCCGGTATGGCCGCTGCCGCCAACAACGCCTTCCGTCAGCTCGGCGGCGCCCTGGGCCCCGCTGTCCTGGGCGCGCTGCTGTCCTCTCGGGCTGTGGACGCTCTGCCCGGACATCTCACCGACGCGGGGCTGGGCGGAGCGACGATCCGGCGTGTCACCGAGGCAGCGGACGCCGGCGGACTGCGTTCGGTCGGCAGGCTTCGTCTGGGCGCGGACACTCCGCGTGTCCTCGGCGCCGTGTCGCGGGCGTTCATCGACGGTCTTCAGCTCTGCCTGGTCGTCGCGGCCGTCCTGACCCTGCTGGCGGCGGTGGTGGGCTTCGTCCTGCTGCGTCGGCCACAGCAGCAGTCGGTCCTACCGGCACCCGGCCCTGCGGCCTCCGTACAAGGGCCTCGCACACCCGGCATGCCCACCGCCGGCACTCAGACGCTGCCGGCCACCGGCAGCCGCCCCTCGTGAGCCCCGGACCCGCACCGAGGTGACACCAGACGTACCGGCATGGCTCAGGAGCGGAGTCACCGCGCCGGTACAGGCGCCGACCGTGGGGACGGGCACGGCGCCGCTCAGTGGCCAGGGACCGGACCCTTCCCGTCCCGGGCCACACAGCGCTGTCGTACGACACGACGTGAACATCACCCGGCCGAAGCAGGAGCCATCGATGCACTCCCCTTCACCCGACGCGCTCGATCTGAAGCTGCTGCACGCGCTCCAGGTGGACGGGCGGGCGCCGTTCAGTCGTATCGCCGAGATCCTCGGAGTGTCCGACCAGACCGTCGCGCGCCGCTTCCGCAAACTGCGCACGACCGCCGGACTCAGGATCGTCGGTATGACCGACGAGAGCCTGCTGGGCCGCCAGAGCTGGATCGTCCGGCTGCGCTGCACTCCCGACGTGGCCGAACAACTCGCCACCGCGCTGGCCCGGCGTCCCGACACCTCACACGTCGATCTCATCTCCGGCGGCACCGAAGTGCTGTGTGCCATGAAACCCCGCAGCCGACAGGATCGCGACGAACTTCTCTTCGACCGCCTGCAACGCACACCTCAGGTCATGTCGGTCAGCGCCCACTGCCTGCTGCACACCTTCTACGGCGGTCCCCTCGGCTGGCTCGACAAGACTCAGGCGCTCGAACCCGACCAGGAGGCGGCACTGCGTCTCCCGTACGGCGAACCGGTAGCCGCCCCATCACTCTCGGCGGAGAGGACGAGGCGCTGCTCGCCGTGCTGCGGCGCGACGGCCGGGCAACCTTCAGTGAATTGCAGACCAGCACCGGCCAGTCGGAGTCGGCTGTCAAGCGGCGCCTGGAGCGTCTGCGCTCCACGGGCATCCTCTACTTCAAGGTGCAGCATGACCGCGAGTCCCTCGGACACGGCATCAGCGCGATGCTCTGGCTCACCGTCGCCCCCTCCGCACTCGACGCCGCCGGACGGAAACTGGCAGAGCACCACGAGGTCCGCTTCGCCGGCGCCACCACCGGCCAGGCCAATCTCCTCGCCACCGTCGCCACATCGAGCACCAGCGAGCTCTACACATACCTCAGCAAGAAGATCGGCGGCCTCGACGGAGTGCAGGTGGTGGAAACCGCCCTGACCCTGCGGCATGTCAAGCAACTCACCTACGAGCCGAGCCGCTGACCGCCGAGCGCCGCCCCCTTGTGTCGCACTCACATTCCCATTGGACGGAGAACAAGATCATGCGAATCGTTGCTCTAGAGGAACACGTCCTTTTCACTGATCTGGCGCAGAGGATTTCCGCTGCGGACGTCGCCGCATCCGGATGGGTGCCGGCCGGATGGGCGCCCTCTGATGCAGACGAGGCGCCGAGTGCGCTCGACCGGGCCCTGGACGATACGCGGCAGGAACGCATCGGCTCGATGGACGAAGCCGGAATCACCATGCAGGTGCTGTCGGCCGTGGGCCCGGGCGCCGAGATGCTGGCCGGTGAGGAGGGTGTGAGCCTTGCGCGCGACTATAACGACCGACTGGCCCAGGTCGTCGAACGGCATCCGGATCGGTTCGCGGCGTTCGCGCACCTCCCCATGAAGGATCCCGAGGCGGCCGCGGACGAACTGGAACGGTGCGTGACCCGATTGGGCTTCCGCGGCGCCTCGATCAACGGGACCACCGACGGACTGTTCCTCGACGACCCGCGCTTCGCTCCGATCCTGTCGCGTGCCGAGGCCATCGGCGCCCCCCTCTATATTCATCCCGGACCCGCGCCACGTGTGGTGCGCGACATCTACTTCCAGGGGCTGCCGGACTTTACCGCGTTCATCTTGTCTAATGCCGGTTTCGGCTGGCATGCGGAAACGGGGCTTCACATTCTGCGCCTGGCCGTGTCGGGTGCACTCGACCGAAATCCGGATCTGAAGCTGATCATCGGCCATATGGGCGAGCTGCTGCCGATGATGCTCCAGCGCGTCGATGCGATGTTCGGACCGGGAAAGGCAATCGGGCTGAAGCGGGACGTATCGCAGACCATCTTGGATCAGGTGTGGATCACGACCAGTGGTTTCTTCGACCAATCCGCGTTCCTTGCCGCCCTGACCGCTTTCGGTGCGGATCGCATCCTTTTCTCGGTCGATTATCCGTACAGCCCCAATGACGAGGCCACGGCGTTCCTCAACAACTTGCCGGTTTCTCCCGCCGATCGGGCGCGGATCGCCCATGGCAACGCCGACGCGCTCCTTGGCTTGTCAGGAGCCTGATCGTTCGCGCTCTCTCACACTCTCAAGGAATTTAGAGAGATACTACTGAACTTGATCGGGTGATGTCGGGGCGTTCTCCTGACGCCTCTGCGATGGTCAGGTAGCTGTGGGCTTGTGAGATAAGCGCAGGGCGGCGGGCTGACCGACGCTGGGAAGGCAGCGCGGGAGGGGGTCCGGCTTGCAGGCCGGGGACCGCTTCGAGCGCGGGGAGAAGAACCGGAGGTCGCCGCCGCGCTGCGAGTGAGCGAGCGGTTCGTGGAGCGGTGGCGCCGGTCCTGGCGCGAACGCGGTGCGGCCGGTGTCGCCTCCGAGGGATCACCCCGACGACCCAAGCTCAACAATGCTCAAGTGGCCCGGCTTGAAAGCGAGTTGCAGCGTGGGCCGTTGGCACACGGCTGGGCAGATCAGCGGTGGACACTGGCCCGGGTGAAGACGCTCATTGGTCGCATGTTCCACGTCTCGCACACGCTCCAAGGCACGTGGCGGCTCCTGAGACGGCACGGCTGGTCGTGGCAGCAGCCCGCCCGCCGGGCCATCGAACGCGACGACGCGGCGGTCTAGTTGTGGAAGAAGGACGTCTGGCCGCGGGTAAAAGCACCGCGGCGGCTCTCGGTGCCTGGATCGTCTTCCAGGACGAGGCCGGGCAGTCGCTGACGCCGCCGCGCTCCAGGACCTGGGGCCGCAGGGGCTGCACGCCCGTAGTGCGGGTACGCGGGCGAGGATCGGGCCGGGTGTCGGGGGCAGGGATGGTCCGCTACCAGCCGGGCCGTCTCCTACCGGTGGCTCGCTGCTCCCGCTCTGGAGGCGCTGACCGGCAGGAGCGTCGTCTGCGGATCAGCCAGGGAGCGCCGGTCCGATCACGGCCGAGCACCCGGGCATCGACGCCCTCGTCCTCGATGTCGCGGACCCCGACTCGATCGCCCGGGCCCGTGAGACCGTGGCGGCGAGCCACCCCGGGCTGAACGTCCTGGTCAACAACGCCGGCATCATGCAGCGGGAGAACCTCCTAGACCCGGCCGGACTCCAGGTCTCCGAGGATCACGTCGCGACCAATCTGCTCGGCACGATCCGGATGACGTACGCCTTCCTGCCCCTGCTCGTGGGCAAGGACGACGCGGTCGTCATGAACGTCACCTCGGCGCTGGCGTTCGTCCCCTATCAGAGCACCCCGACCTACAGTGCGACCAAGGCCGCGCTGCACTCCTTCTCCGAGAGCCTGCGCATCCAGCTCGCCGGTGCCGACGCAGGCGTCCAGGTGGTCGAGATGGTCCCGCCGGGCGTGCAAACCACCCTGCTCGGCCAGCAGGACAGCGAACACGCCATGCCGCTGGACGACTTCCTCACCGAGGCCCTCGACCTGCTGCGCGAGAAGCCCGACGCGAAGGAGATTGTCGTCGAGCGTGCCAGGTTCATCCGCGACGCGGTGGCCACCGGCTCCTACGACGACGTCCTCGCTATGATCGCCGGCAGCTGACCGACCTGTAATTTCCGACGGGAAACAACAGCACGCGAGGGCCGTCACACGACGAACCTCGTCCTATCGGCCGGGCCGGGCGACGAGGCCCGGGGCCATTCCAAAGCGTCAGGAGTCCTCGACGGAGACCCTCGCCGCAGGCCACCTTCCATGCCGACGGACTGCGGCGTACCGCCGACAGCCGGCGAACTTCCCAGCGGGTCACGCAGGGGCAGGTGATCATCGGGGCGTCTCGCTGCGAACGCCCTCGCGTCGGCCGTGTGAGCGGCTTCGCGGGTGGGAGGGGAGGGCTCAGCCATGGATCGGTGGTCTCTGGATAGCCGGGCGGGATGCGGCGAGGATGGGGGCATGGACAAGAAGGAAGTGGCGGAATTCCTGCGCCATCGGCGTGAGGCGCTGCGGCCGCGTGACGTCGGGCTGGTCGAGGGGGCGCGCAGGCGTACACAGGGTCTGCGCCGCGAGGAGGTCGCGCAGCTCGCCGGCATGTCCACCGACTACTACGCTCGCCTGGAACAGCAGCGTGCCCCGCAGCCCTCCGTCCAGATCACCACAGCCCTCGCCCGGGCACTACGGCTGACCCTGGACGAACGCGACCATCTCTTCGCCCTCATCGGCCACAACGCCCCGGCCCGCTTCCACCGCTCCGAACACGTCAGCCCGACCCTGCTGCGGGTCCTGGACCGCCTGGACGACTCCCCGGCCCTGGTGCAGACCGACCTGCTCGACACCCTCGCGATGAACCCCTTGGCCATCGCCCTGCTCGGCGACCAGACCCGCCACACCGGTCTGGCCAGCAGCGGCTACTACCGCTGGTTCGTGGACCCGGCCGAACGTCTGGTGTATCCCGAGGAGGTCCACGAGCACCACGGCCGCGCCCATGCAGCGCGCCTGCGGGCCGCGCTGACAGCCGGCAGCGACACCCCCCGAGCCGCCCGGATCCTCACCGAACTCCAGGAACACAGCCCTGAGTTCGTCCGCATGTGGGAACTTCAGGAGGTCGCACAGAGCTACGACGACTGCAAGACCCTCCTCCATCCCGAACTCGGTCGCATCGATGTCGACGCCCAGCTCCTGTTCACTGAGAACCGCGCGCAGACCCTGGTGGTGCTGACCACTCGCCCCGGCACGGAGAGCCACAGCAAGCTCGAACTGCTCTCCGTCATCGGGCACGAGCAGCTCACCCCCTGACGTCCTGGACCGGGGGACCGGGCCGGGCTCGGCGCGGGAGGGGCCGAACAAGTTGGAGACCTGTGTGCCGAACCCGGTCAGGGCGCTGGTGATGCATGCGGTTCACGGTCCAGGACGCCGGAAGCCGTCGGGACCGGCGGCGCAGCACCCCGCGCACCCACTTCCGCACGGCTCTTGTCCTGCGCGCTGCGGCGGCCAGACAGGTGGGCCTCTGGGCTGTCCGGGCTCCGTGGTCGGGCCACCGGTTTGACCGGAGGCCGACTCCGTTTACTCTCGCAGACATACGGAGGCGGCATCCGTTTTGATGCGGCCGCAGGATCACGGCAGGCAGGAGGGCGCATGAGCGCCGGTGAACAGCGAGGATGCAAGCCCTGCGCGGACGTCCAGCGCAACCGCGCTGCCCTCCTGAGCGCACCCGGGGTGTTCCGGCCGGAACGTCCGGCCGCCTCGCCATCCCCGTCACCGGCCGACTTTGAGGAGGCGCGGCGTGCGGCCATGCGGCTCGTGGACGACACGGGCTACGACGCCGGCATGCTGGCCGACTCCTGGCGCCAGCAGCCGAACAGCCCCGCCTCCTGCACCGAACTGACCCTCGATGAGCTTCCCGTGGCGCTGGCCGCGGCCGACCGTGTCAAGGACGCCCGTATCCGCGACAGTGTGCCGGAGCGTTTGGCCGCCCTCCCGGCCACGGCCACCCTGGAGGACGTCGTTGAGATAGACCGCGCCGCCCACCGCTGAGTCACCCGACGCGGCACTCGTGCGCGCAACGGACACGACGGCGGCAGCGCCGGCACACCACAAACACAAAGAGCGGCGCTCACTTCGGCAAGGTCGTCATCACCCACTCACGCCACCGCGTCCGCGGTCGGCCGCAGGCCCAGTCGCGCCGCAGGGACCAAGCCCCGGAATCCCGGTCACCGAAACCGGGGTTCCGTTCCGGACAAGGAGTCTCACCATGAAGATCGGCATTCTCGGCACCGGGAACATCGGCACGACGTTGATCAGGCGGTTGAGCGCGGCCGGGCACGAGGTGAAGGCGGCCAATTCGCGCGGCCCGGAGACGATCGAGGCGGACGTGCTGTCCTCGGGCGGACGCGCGGTGACCGCGGCGGAAGCCGTAGTGGACGTCGACGCCGTGATCCTCTCCATTCCCTTCGATCGTATTCCGCAGGTCGCGCCGCTGATCGCCAAGGTGCCGGCTGACACGGTGGTCATCGACACGTCGAACTACTTCCCGCACCGGGACAACGGAATCGCGGCGATCGAGGCCGGCCAGGCCGAGAGCATGTGGGTTGCCACACAGCTGGGCCGGCCCATCGTCAAGGCGTGGAACTCGATCGGAGCCGAGTCGTTCGCGCACAGGAACAAGCCGGCGGGAAGTGCGGACCGCATCTCGCTCCCCGTCGCGGCCGACAGTCCGCGCGAGCGTGACCTGGCCATGGCACTCGTAGAGGACACCGGGTTCGACGCCTTTGATGCGGGGCCGCTCGCGGAATCGTGGCGGCAACAGCCCGGCACACCCGCCTACTGCACGGATCTCACCCGTCAGGAGCTGCCGGACGCACTGGCGACGGCCGACGCGGCGCGATCACCGAAGCGGCGCGACCTCGAGCTTGCCGTGATCCGGGAACGCTTCGGGGCCGGCGTGCAACCAGACGCGGAATACCTTGTCCGCCTGAACCGCGCAATTTCCATGTGAGGAGGGACGGGGCCGACGCGGTGACGGCTGCCACCTGCGTCGTTCCAGAAGTGCAGCGGCATGGACGGCCTCGGTCGGGTGATCACCAGCTCGGCTGGTCTGCCCACGGACCGGCCCGGCCGCCGGCCCCCACGCCTCCAGCGTGACACCCAGGGACGGACCGGACAGCTCGCCGGGCCGGACCGGCAGAATCGGTGCGCCGCCGACGAGCGCGGTCGCCACGCCCGTCCCACCACTCGCGGACTGCACCTGGACGTGTTCCCCGACCGGGGTGCGGATCCACTCGTACGCGGATGCCGGCAGGTGTGATCCGGCTGAGACGTCGTCAGGCGCCGTTTACGTTGGCCTCGGTGTGCCGGCTTTCGAGGTCGCCGTTCAGGGACCGCGCGAGTTCTGGCATCGGGTGGTTTGGGCGTCATGTGGTCGTGTGGTGCTTTTTGGTCAGTGGGTTGAGGTGGGGTAGAAGGCGTTGATCTCGGCCAGGACGCGGTCGGGTGCTTCGTGGACGAGGAAGTGTCCGGCGCCGGGGACGACGGCGGAGGCGGCGTGGGGGGCGGCGTCCTGGATGGTCGGCAGGAATATGTCGGCGAGGCCAGCCTGGGTGATCATGCGGACCGGGATGGTCAGCGGGGTGTCCTGGAGTGTGGTGTTGTCGGCCTCGTCCTGGGTCAGGGTCCGGTAGAGCTCGAAGCCGGCGTGCAGGACCTGGGGACGGGAGTACACCCGGACGAACTCGGCGAGTTCGTCGTCGGAGACGTTCTCGCCGGCGGTCTTCACACTCTGGAAGAAGTGGGTGAGGAAGGTTTCGACCCGGCCGGTGACCAGTTCCTCGGCGAGCGGATTCTGCATGAAGAAGGAGAAGTGCCAGAACGTCGATTCGAGGGTGGCGAACTTCAGGTTCTTGCCGACGAGGGCGGCGTCCATGAGGAACAGGCCCGCCACCTGGTCGCGGTGCTGGGCGGCCAGTGGGTAGGCGACGTTGAGGCCGTGGTCGTGGGCGACGACGTGTACGTTCTCGTGGTGGCCGAGGTGGTTGAGCAGCTTGTGGACGTAGGTGGCCAGGACCGTCTTGGTCATGGAGGGCGGGTTTCCGGTCGAGTCGCCCATGCCGGGCAGGTCGATGGCGATGACGGTGCGGCCGGGCAGCAGCGAGGGCATGATCGGGCGGTACTCGTACCAGCTCTGCGGCCAGCCGTGCAGCAGCACCATGACCTGCGGGCCGTCGCCGCCGATGACGTAGTGCATCTGTACGTCGTCGATGGTGGTGAAGCCGTGCCGGAAGTGCTGGTTGAACTCGGTGTCGTCCTTGGTTGCCGCGTCGTAGCCGGGGCTGAGCGGCTCCTCCGACCCGACGGCTACGGCGGTGGTGAAAGCGTGCATGGCGGTGTTACGTCCTTTTTTAGGGGTCCTTGCAGGAAGATCGTGTTGTGGCACGGTGGAGATGTGCGTAATCCCGTGTTTTCTGTGGGGTGTGACCATGGCGCGGCGGAAGCCGTGGGAGATCAGTGACGAGTTGTGGGTGGTGATCGAGCCGCTGTTGCCGAAGCGTGAGCGGCGGTTCCGGTACCGGGGGCGTAAGCGGAGCGATGACCGCAGGACGCTCCAGGGTGTGTTGTTCGTCCTGTACACAGGTGTCCAGTGGGAGTTCCTGCCGCAGGAGTTGGGGTTCGGTTCCGGTCCTGCCTGCTGGCGGCGGCTGGCCGAGTGGCAGGAGGCCGGGGTGTGGGAGGAGCTCCAGCGGGTGCTGCTGGACGGGTTGCGGGCGGCGGACCGTCTCGACTTCTCCCGCGCCACCATCGACGCCTCGCACGTGCAGGCCCAGCGGGGGCGAAGCAGCCCGAAAGTCGGTCCGAGCCCGGTTGACCGCGGGCGGCCGGGCTCGAAGCATCACGTGCTGACCGATGCCCGCGACACTCCGCTGCGGGTGTCGCTGACCGGCGGTCACCGCCACGATGTCACCGGGCTTCTGCCGCTGATCGACAGCCTTGGGTCGGTGCGGGGCAAGCGGGGCCGCCCCCGGCGCAAACCCAGGATGCTGTATGCCGACCGCGGCTAGGACTACGACCTCTATCGCCGCCGACTGCGCGAGCGTGGCATCACACCGAAGATCGCTCGACGGAGCCAGCCGCACGGCTCGGGTCCGGGCAAGGTCCGCTGGGACGCCGAGTCCGCCAACGCCTGGCTCCATGGCCCTCGCCGCCTGTGGATCCAGTGGGAAGCACGCGACGACATGCACGACGCCTACTGCAACTCGCCCACTGCATGACACTCGCCCGCAAGCACCCGGCTTGTTGAAAGCACCCCTAGAAGCGATGTGGCCAGGTGAGATGGATGACCCGCCGGGAAATGCGCCAGCCGTCATCGGTGCGTCGCAGGTCGTCGGCGTAGACGACGCTGGCGACACCGCCGCCCTCCAGCAGGCTCAGACCTTTGGATCGGGCCCGCACCTCGTAGCCCGGGCCTTCCGACACGACGATGTTCGTCGTGTGGTGGGCTTTCGCGTGTCCGGGGGCGTTCATGAAGGTCGCGATCGCGTCCAGCCCGACGACCGGGTCGCCGCCGAAGACGCTGCCGTCCCACACCGCGTCTTCGGTGAGGCATTCGCCGAGACGGTCCAGTTCGTGGTCGTCCATGATGTGCGCCCACAGCGCCACGGCCCTGCTGATTTCGACGGTGTCTTCATGCGTGGGTTTCACGTTCGGCTCTCCATTTTGTGCGTTGCTGGATCAGGTCTTGGCACCGCTCAGCAGGGCCAGCACCTGGTCGCAGGCGCCGTTGACCTCGGCGATACTCTCCTTCGCCGCAGGGGCCGGGCGCGCCCGGCAGTCTCGACTATGGGGGTGTATCGGCGGGGGCGGGAGAGGATCACATGTCCATGGACCGACAATCCTCCCCAGCCGGCCACCATGGAGATCGCGCACAGGAAAGAGCTGCGGTCGTGAGCTACGAGACGTGCTCAACCAGCTCGTACGGGACGTCGAGCATGGGCTGCACAGGGAGCACAGCCGGGTCCCGGGATGCTCCGCGGCGTCCAGTGCCTGGTCCAGGGCCAGCAGCGGCGCCCCGGCGAGTGCTTCCTCGCAGTCGACGGCGTGGACGACGCCTCGGCCGGGACCGCGGTCGCCGCCCAGCTTCTGCAGGACCCAGCCCGACGGCCGGCGTTCGCTTCACGAGGCAGAGACCACCCGTCCATGGATAAACCGTCCTCTCCCGCCCCTTCGCGGGCGCCCCTCGTCCTCGATGTCGCGGACCCCGACTCGATCGCCCGGGCCCGTGAGACCGTGGCGGCGAGCCACCCGGGGCTGAACGTCCTGGTCAACAACGCCGGAATTCAGCTGCCGGAGAGCGTCCTCGACCCGGCCGGACTCCAGGCCGCCGAGGATCACGTCGCGACCAATCTGCTCGGCACGATCCGGATGACGTACGCCTTCCTGCCGCTGTTGGTGGGCAAGGACGACGCGGTCGTCGTGAACGTCACTTCCGCGCTGGCGTTCGTACCGCTCCCGTTCACGCCGACCTACAGTGCGACCAAGGCCGCGCTGCACTCCTTCTCCGAGAGCCTCCGCATCCAACTCGCCGGTGCTGATGCCGGCGTCCAGGTGATCGAGGTGGTCCCGCCGGCTGTGCGCACGACCCTGATGGGCCAGCAGGACAACGACCAGTCCATGCCGCTGGACGACTTCCTCACCGAGGTTCTCGGCCTGCTGCGTGAGAAGCCCGACGCGAAGGAGCTGGTCGTGGAGCGAGCCAGGTTCCTCCGCGACGCGGTGGCCAACGGCTCCTACGGCGAAGTCCTCGCCATGCTCAGCGGCAGCTGACCGATCTGTGGCAGACGCGGAACAACAGCACGCGGGCGGGTCCTGTCGGGCCGCATCATGGATGATCGCGAGCTGGACCCGCCTCGGGGAGGTCCTCACCGGAGACGCGGAACGGTAAGGAAGCGCCTTCGGCTTCGCCCCGGTCGTCGCACTGGAGGCGACCGGCTCCGTCCTGAGCGCCGAGAGGCACGTGAGCGCCTGTCTGACACGGCGAACATCGTCGTGTCGGCCGGGCCGGGTGACGAGTCCCGGGGCCGGTCAAAGCGTTGGGTGTCCTCGACGGGGGGATCGTCGCGGCGGGCCGTCTTCCAGACCGACAGCCTGCGGCGTACCGCCGACAGTCGGTGAATTTGCGGCTTCGCGCGGGTGAGAGAGGTGGGCTCAGCCATGGATCGGCAGTCTCTGGATAGCCAGGCAGGATGCGGCGAGGATGGGGGGCATGGACAAGAAAGAACTGGCGGAATTCCTGCGCCACCGACGTGAGATGTTGCGTCCCCGCGACGTCGGGCTGGTCGAGGGGCCGCGCAGGCGTACGCAGGGTCTGCGCCGCGAGGAGGTCGCCCAGCTCGCCGGCATGTCCACCGACTACTACGCCCGGCTGGAGCAGCAGCGTGCTCCGCAGCCCTCCGTCCAGATCACCACGGCTCTCGCCCGGGCATTGCGGCTGACCTTGGACGAAAGCGACCATCTCTTCGTCCTCATCGGTCACAACGCACCGGCCCGTTTCCTGCGCTCGGAGCATGTCAGCCCGACGCTGATGCGGGTCCTGGATCGCCTGGACGACTCCCCGGCCCTGGTAACGACCGACCTGGTCGACACCCTCGCGATGAACTCCTTGGCCGTCGCGCTGCTCGGCGACCAGACCCGCCACACCGGTCTGGCCAGTAGCGGCTACTACCGCTGGTTCATGGACCCGGCCGAGCGTCTGGTGTATCCCGAGGAGACCCACGAACGCCACGGCCGCGCCCAGGCGGCGCGCCTGCGGGCCGCGCTGACGGCCGGCAGCGACACCCCCAGAGCCGCCCGGATCCTCGCCGAACTCCAGGAGCACAGCCCCGAGTTCGTCCGCATGTGGGAGCTTCAGGAGGTCGCTCGCTACGGTGACTGCAAGACCATCCTCCATCCCGAACTCGGTC
The DNA here is from genome assembly GCA_000720805.1 of Streptomyces violaceoruber. Classification (GTDB taxonomy): domain Bacteria; phylum Actinomycetota; class Actinomycetes; order Streptomycetales; family Streptomycetaceae; genus Streptomyces; species Streptomyces cellulosae_A. The sequence continues at coordinate 42,808 of JODI01000057.1, read as the reverse complement.
GCATCGACGTCGACCCCCAGCTCCTGTACACCGAGAACCGCGCCCAGACCCTGGTGGTGCTGACCACTCGCCCCGGCACGGAGAGCCACAGCAAACTCGAACTGCTCTCCGTCATCGGACACCAGCAGCTCACCCCCTGACGTCCTGGACCGGGGGACTGGGCCGGTTCGGCGCGGGAGGGGCCGGACAAGGGCACCTGGAATGGTGCAGCCCGCACGGCTTGTGCCCTGCGCTCCACAGCGAAATATGTAGGCCCCCTGTGATGTCCGAGCTCCGCCCTCAGGCCGCCAGTTTGACCGGACGCTGCCTCCGCTTTACTCTCAGACATGTACGGAGGCAGCATCCGTTTTGATGCGGCCGCAGGATCACGGCAGGCAGGAGGGCGCATGAGTGCCGGCGAACAGCGGGGACGTAAGCCCCGCGCGGACGTCCAGCGCAACCGCGCGGCCCTCCTGGAGACCGCGCAGCGTCACTTCCTGCAGCACGGGGTCGGCACCTCCCTTGAGGCGGTGGCCAAGGAGGCGGGCGTCGGACCCGGCACCCTGTACCGGCACTTCCCCACCCGGGAAGCGCTGCTGGCGGCCGTGCTGCAGACACGCTCCGAGGAGCTGGTGGCCCGCCAGGCTGACATCGAGCAGCTCGGCGACCCCGCCGAGGCGCTGGAGCAGTGGCTGCGGGCGATGGAGGAGTACTTCAGCGCCTTCAGCGGTCTGCCGGACCCGCTCATGGCCGCCGCCCGGGCGCAGGAGCCGGACAACCCGCTCACCATTCCCTGCCACATCCTCATCACCGCCACCGATCAGTACGTGCAAGCCGCGCAGCTCGCGGGGCGCGTGCGCGCGTCGGTGCGCGGGCACGACCTGTTCCTCGCGGCCTGCTCCGTTGCCTGGATCAAGGGCACCGGCACCGAGGAGGAGTCGCTCGACCGGCTCCGCACGCTCATCGCGAGCGGCTACCGCCAGCAGGACCCCCAGGCGTAATCCGCCAGGCACCCAGCCCCGCTCCGCCCCCGCAACGCCAGGCGGCACCACCATCCATCCATCACATCGTGCTGCCCCAGGGGCGGCACAACCTTCTAAGGAACAAATCATGAAAATTACTGTCATAGGCGCCGGTGCCATCGGCGGGAACCTCGCTGCCAAGCTCAGCACGGCCGGTCATGAGGTCCAGGTGGCCGACGCCCGCGGCCCCGAGGCCGTCCGGGCGGAGGTGCTGGAGTCCGGGGCCCGCGCGGTGGAGCTCGCCGACGCCGCCGTCCAGGGCCGGGACGTCATCGTCCTGTCGATCCCGTTCGGGGTGGCGAGCCAGCTGGCGGACCTGTTCGCGTCGGTGCCCGGGGAGACGGTGGTCATCGACACCTCGAACTACTACCCCGGCATGCTCAGCGAGCCGATCGAGGCGGTGGACCACGGCCAGGTGGAGAGCGTGTACACCGCCGAGCTGCTCGGCCGCCCCGTGGTCAAGGCGTGGAACGCCGCGCTGGCCGAAACCCAGCGGACCAAGGGTGTTCCGGCCGGAACACCCGGCCGCCTCGCCATCCCCGTCGCCGGCGACTCCGAGGAGGCGCGGAAGGTGGCCATGAGCCTGGTGGACGACACCGGCTTCGACCCCTACGACGCCGGCACGCTGGCCGACTCCTGGCGCCAGCAGCCGAACAGCCCCGCCTACTGCACCGAGTTGACTCTCGACGAGCTGCCTGCGGCCCTGGCCGCGGCCGACCGAGTCAAGGACGCGGCCATCCGCGACAGCCTCCCGGAACGCTTCGCCGCCCTCCCGGCCAACCCCACCGTCGACGACGTCGTCGAGATGAACCGCGCCGCCCACCGCTGAGACACCCGACGCGACTCTCGCGCACGCAACGGCACGAGAGCGGCGGCGTCGGCAGCCCACGAAAACACACGACGAACACGAAGAGCGCGCAGTCCCCCACGCTGCGACCTGCGGTCTCGGCACTCCGCTGCCTGCGAGCATCCGCATGCCTGCCGGTACCCGCGAAGGGTGCGTCCCGCGCCCGGCCCTTACGTCAGCTGCCTCGTCGCACGGCCCTGCCGTACCGCGCTGTGCCGCAGCCTCCGTGGGTGACTGCGCGCCGCGGAGAGGAATCGCCTTGCCCGGTACCGCATCACCCTTCACCGACATCGCACGCTCCCGACGCTCCCCCCGGCGGTTCCTGCCCACCGCTCTGTCCCCTTCGGACATCCGCGGCGTGCTGGAAGACGCACAGACGGCCCCCTCGAACAGCAACACCCAGCCGTGGACGGTGCACGTCGTCTCGGGTGCGGCGCGGGACGCCCTGGCCAAACAGCTGCTCCGGGCCGAGGAGGAGGGGCGGACCTCCCCGGATTTCACCGATGGCTACGGCGAGGGCCTCTACCTCGAGCGCTCGCAAGCCCTGGGCGCGAGTGTCTACCGGGCCCGGGGCGTCGAGCGCTCGGACCGAGACGGCAGGAGGGCGGCGGTTCGCGAGAACCTGGAGTTCTACGGCGCTCCCCATGCCGCCTTCCTGTTCATGCCGGCCCTCGGCGACGGGGTACGGACGGCCGGCGATATCGGCATGTACGCGCAGAACTTCCTGCTCTCGCTGGCGACCCGGGGGCTGGCCGGCATCCCGCAGACCGTACTCGGCGTCTACGCCGACACCGTCCGCGAGTTCTTGGGCGTCCCCGCGGAGCTCAAGCTGCTGTTCGGCATCTCCTTCGGCATGGCCGACCCGGCGGCACCGGTGAACACGCTCCGCACGGAGCGGGTTCCGCTGCAGCGGAGCGTGGTCCTGCATGACACCCCGGGAGTTCTCGACAGGCCGTAGCTCCTCCGCCCGCAGGAACCATCCAGTGCCATGCCTGGGTTTGGGGCCGACACTCGGCCGGCCCCAAACCCAGGCACCCGCACGGCCTTTGACAACCCCGAAGATGCCTCCGCCCTCGAGAAAGCAAGTGGAGGTGTTCTCCCCTTTTCATCGCTCATCCTGGAGAAGTAACCGTGACAAGCCGACAGATGGTCCTGGGCATGCAGTTCAGCGGCGGATACGGGGCCGCACCCGGGGCCTGGCGGCTGCCGGGCGCGAACCTGAACAGCTACACCGACATGGACCAGTTCGTGCGTTACGCGCAGGCCGCCGAACGCGGCAAGATCCAGCTGCTGTTCATCGCGGACACCCCGGTCCTGGACGTCGACCTCGACCACCACGCCCCGCACCACATGATCGACCCGCTGCTGATCCTGACCGTCCTCGCGCGTGAGACCGAGCGGATAGGTCTGGTCACCACCGCCTCCACCACGTTCACCGAGCCCTACAATCTCGCCCGCCAGTTCAAGGCCCTGGACGTGATCAGCCACGGTCGCGCCGGATGGAACGCGGTGACCACGTCCGACCCCGCCGCCGCGGCGAACTTCGGCGCGACGATCCCGCCGCGCGCGGAGAAGTACGAGCGTGCCCACGAGGTCATCCAGATCGTGCAGGCACTGTGGGGCAGCTGGGAGAAGGACGCCTGGCTTCTCGACGTCGACGGCAAGCGGTTCGCCGATATGGACAAGATCCAGCTGGTGAACCTGCAAGGCAAGCACGCCGCCTCCCGCGGCCCGCTGCCCATCCCCCCGTCCGAGCAGGGCCAGCCGGTCATCTTCCAGGCAGGCGGCGGCAGTTACGGCCTGGAACTCGCGGGACGTTACGCCAGCGGCGTCTACGCCAACCCGTACACCATCGAGGACGCCCGGGCCCAGCGCCAGGCTCTGCGGGACGCCGCCGAGCGCGCCGGACGCGACCCGGACGAGGTGAAGATGCTCGTCGGCTTCATGCCGACCATTGCCCCCTCCCGCCAGGCCGCCCTTCAGCGGCGCCGCTTCCTGGACGAGGTCGTCGACCTGGACCAACGCGTCCGCTACCTCGGCGCCATGATCGGTCTCCCGCTCGGCCCCGCCCAGCTCGACGAGCCCCTGACCGCGGACCAGCTCGCCGACGCCATACCCAGCCCGCACGACCCACGCTCCGCCCGCGCCCTCGAAGTGGCCCGGGAAGGCTGGACCCTGCGCGACGTGCTCGCCCACGGCGTCATCGACTACCACCCGGTGGTCGCCGGCACCGCCACCGACGCGGCCGACCACATGCAGCAGTGGTTCGAGGCAGGGGCCTGCGACGGCTTCTCGATCGCCATCGACAGCTACCACGACGGCTTCGAGGCCTTCGTCGACCAGGTCGTCCCGCTCCTGCAGGAACGTGGCCTGTTCCACGACGACTACGAAGGCCCCACCCTGCGCGAGAACCTCGGCGCCCACGAGCAGTACGGCCTCGACCCGCGCCTCACGAAGCCGGCCAGGGTCGCTGAGTAGGCCGCCAGAGCATGCGGACACACGAGGCTCGACAAGCTCTCCGAGGTCCCGGCTTCCCCTGCCAATCGGCTGCAACATAGACGACGATCGCCGGTTTGGGTAACCGGCGATCGTCGCGGCCATTGAAGCTCCCCCCCGAGCTTCCCGCGGAGAGTATGAAGAACGCATCCTTCTTGGAACGCCGACGGCCCCGACATCAGAGTGGCCCTGCTACCGGCGGTGACTACCTCTCAGAACCTGGCAGACGATTTTGCCCATGATCAGCCAACACATGTGCTGCTCACCGGATGCGGCTCCCAGTGTTTCCGCAGGAGTCAGTGCTCACGAAGTCGCGCTCCCTACAGGACAAGCGGCGAGCGCAGCGGCTCGGTCTGTGACCGACGATTCCGAGGAAGGTCAGCGCCGACGTCGGGTCACCAGTGCCGGCGTCTCCCCGAGTCCGATGCGGCACACAGCTGAGCCGGAACATCGCCCACTCCATCGGCATCACCGCCAAGTACCGGCCCCTCACCCACCACGACGCCGTCGCGCGACATCGTGGAATCGCACTTCATCCCGCTCCACCCCGAACGGAACGGGGGTGGCCACGGCGCCCTGGGGTGGTCATGCCGTCGCGTTCAACAGGTCGGCCACTACCTCCGGGCTCTCGAGTGCGATGAAGTGGTGCGCTCCCGGCACCTGTGTGAAACCGGCGGCAGGCAGCAGCCTCTTGTTGGCCTCGCGGTCCGAGGGCCGGGACCAGTCGTTCTCCCCGTAGACGAGGTGGACGGGGGCCTTGACCTCGGGGTAGCGCGAGCGGGCCGCGATGAGGCTGGGCATGTTCTGGTACAGAGCGCGGGCGACGGTCGGGAAGCCGGGACGCCTGCCTGACTGGAGGAGCTCGTCCAGGTAGTCCTCCCGGAAAGCGGTCTTGTCACCCACGCCGCCCTGCAGGATTCTGCGCAGGACAGGCTTGGGTTCCTGCTGGGCGATCAGCGGGCCCACCCCAGGAGCGATGATCCCGCCGATCACCGCGCGCGCGAGGACACTGGAGCGAGCGATGCCGTCGCGGTAGTCGTACGCGTTCACCGCGACGACGCGTCGTACCCGCTCCGGCAGTTCGGCCGCGGTGGTCAGGGCGAGCACCCCGCCCAACGACTCCCCGGCCAATGTCACGTCGTAGAGGTCGAGTTCGGTGAGGAGCCGCTCGACGCCCGCGCGCAGTGCCGGCTCATCGTACGAGGCGCCGGGCACGATCTCGGAGTAGCCCATTCCGGGCAGATCGAGGGCGTACACGGTGTACTGGTCCGAGAGCAGCGGGATGAGATGGCGGAAGTGCTCGGCCTGCGTCCGCAGAGTGTGCAGGAGGACCAGGGAGTCACCGGTGCCTGCCTTCAGGTAGCGCAGGGTTCCCTCGCGGCTGTGGCGTCCTGCGCGGGGGGCGATGGTGTGGCTGGTGGTCCCCGGAATGTGAATCGTGGGACGCGGCTCCTGGATGGACATCTCGCCGACTCCTCGTGTGTGAACTGCGGATGGGTGATTCGGGCGTGGGTACGCAGGGAGGGGCGCCGCCGCCGGCGCGCGGCCTGCGGTCCCTGCCGTGTTCGCGCCCTACTTCGCCAGCTGGGGGTACAGGCCTTCGAGGTCGCCGGCGAGGCCGGCTTTGACCTGTCGTGAGATGTCGTCGGCGAGGACTTCGTGCGCGCCGGTCTCGATGCCGTCGAGGGCGAGTGCGGCGACGTGGCGGGGGTCGGACTTGGGGGCGTCGACGCCGGCCGCGAGGTCGGTGTCGACGTAGCCGACATGGAGTCCGGTGACGGCGATGCGGCGCGGCTGGAGTTCTAGGCGCAGGGAGTTGGTCTGGGACCACAGGGCGGCCTTGGAGGCGCTGTAGGAGCCGCCGAGGGCGATCCAGGAGAGCACGGAGTGCACGTTGAGGAGGTGACCGCCGCCGTTGCGTTCGATGACCGGCACGAAGGCCCGGGTGAGAAGGAGCGGGCCGTAGAAGTTGGTCTCGAACTCCCGACGCACGTCGTCGACCGGGGAGTCGAGGAAGGACGCGCCGACCGAGGCGCCCGCGTTGTTGATCAGTACGGTGACGTCCTGCGCCTGTGCGGCGGCGGCCGCCACGGAGGCCGGGTCGGTGACTTCCAGTGCCACAGGGACGGCGTCGGGGTGCGTCACGCCGCGCGGGTCACGGGCCGTGGCGTAGACCTTGCCGGCACCACGCGCGTACAGCTCCTCCACCAGGGCCTTGCCTATGCCCCGGCTGCCGCCCGTAACGAAGACGTTCGCGCCCTTCAATGCGGTCATGACTGCCTCCACAGAGTGAGAAACCGATCGGTTTTCATCATCGTAAACCGATCGGTTTCCATGCGCAAGCTCAAGCAGGAACTGATGCGGGTCGGTGAGAGTCCGGTGGCGGGCCCAGCAGCGGGGATGCCGGCCACGATCTCGCCGCCCAGGGCCAGGACGATGGCCTCGTCGTTGTTGCAGAGCACGGTCACCATCCCGCCGATCATCGCGGGGTCGACGGAGTGGTCGCCAGGTGTCGACGCGGACGTAGTGGTCACGCCCCAGGCGGATCCGGAACCGCCTCCAGGGCGGCGGGTCAACGGGCGGCAGTGCGAGCATCCCGGCCCGATCCGCCTCCCACCGGCCGCTCGGGCGGATCCCCGAAGTGCGGTGGACACGCCGGTTGGTCGGGGCCGGTCGGCTCAGCGCGTCCTGTCCTTGCTGGGCGGGGCCGTGGTGCCGCGAGTGACGAGGTGGGGTGGAATGACGCTCTCGCGGTCTGGCGTGGCCTGTTCGTCCAGGCGGGCGATGGCGCGGCCGACGGCGAGTTCTGCCAGGCGGGGGATGTCCTGGGCGACGGTGGTGAGGTCGATGTGGGCGAGACGGGCCAGGCGGGTGTCGTCGAAGCCGACCACGGAGACCTTGTCGGGGACGGTGACACCGGCTCGCAGGAGGACGTCGAGGACGCCCGTGGCGCAGCGGTCGTTGAAGGCGAGGACGGCGCTCGGTCGGGCGGGTTCGGCGAGCAGGGTGCGGGCGGCCTGTGCGCCGTCTTCCTCGGTGAGCCCGCCGGGCAGGACACGGACGTGGTCGGCGAGGCCGTGGCGGTGCATCGCGGTGCGGTAGCCGCGCCGCCGGTCGGCGGCGCCGGGCGCCCTGCCGCCGTCGATGTGGACGATGGCACGGTGCCCGAGCGTCACGAGGTACTCGACGGCCTGGCGGGCGCCCTTGTCGTCGGCGCTGCGAACGACGTCCACGCCCAGTGGGACGGGTCGAAGCCGCCGGGCCACCGAGACGACCGGGACCTGGGCCGCGAGATCCGCGAGCCGGGCGGCCGGGGCCTGCGGGCCGAGCAGGATGAGGGCCTCGCATCGGTCGGCGAGCAGTGCTTCCACGGCCTGCCGTTCGCCGCGCGACGGCGCGACCGCGCTGAGGGCGATCTGGTAGCCGGCTGGCTCGGCGGCGGCGTAGATTCCCTCCACCAGGTCGGTGTGGAAGGGGTGGCCTAGCCCGAACTGCACGCCGAGCAGGCGCGAGCGGCTGCTGCGCAGCAGCCGGGCACGGGTGTCGGGCCGGTAGCCGATCTCCTCGGCGACCTTGAGCACCCGCTCGCGGGTGGCGTCACTCGCGCCCTTGGCCCCGCGCATCACGATGGAGACCAGCGCTACGGACACGCCCGCGCGTGTCGCCACGTGGGCCAGGGTCGGCCGCTTCCCGTCGGGGACCGCGGGGGTGGCTGGCACGGCTGTCCTTCCGGTCGGGCTGGGCGAGCCGGTCGACGTGGTCGTCGACGTGGTCAAGGTGTCCTTCCCGGCGAGGATCGTAGCTTTCCGAGGGTACTGCAACGTTCTAGGCCTACGCCGCACGAAGGGTTGACAGCGAGGCCGGGCGGCTGGCGTACTGCCCTCTAGAACGTTCTAGAGGACCCGGAGTCCCGCGAACTGAGAACGAACTGAGAAGGGGGCAGCCATGTACACGTTGGCGGTCTGTGCCGAGATGGTCTTCCGGGACCTGCCGATCGACGAGCGGGCGCGGCGTATCCATGAGGCCGGCTTCCAGGTCGAGATCTGGGACTGGACCCGGCACGATCTCGACGCGCTCGCGCGGACCCCGGCCGAGTTCTCGTCGATGACGGGTTACATCCGGGGCAACCTCACCGACGAGGACGGCGCCGCCGAATTGCTGCGCACCGCCGAGGAATCCGTCAAGGCCGCCGAGCACCTGGGCTGCCCCCGGCTGAACCTGCACGGCACCGGACTGGACGGCGATGGCCTGCCGGTGGTGCCGGTGACCGGCGAGGCCACGGAAGTCATGTGGAGCGCCGCCCGCCGCACCCTGGCCCGCCTGGCTGAGCTGGGCGAGAGCGCCGGGGTCACCTTCACCCTGGAGAATCTCAACACCGCCGTCGACCACCCGGGCGTACCGTTCGCGACGGCTGCGGACACGCTCGCCCTGGTCGCGGCCGTGGACCGCCCCGGCCTGCGGATGAACCTGGACCTGTACCACGCCCAGATCGGCGAGGGAAACCTCATCGAACTGGTCCGCCGGGCGCACGGGCTGGGCCTGATCGGCGAGATCCAGGTGGCGGACGTACCCGGCCGCCAGGAACCCGGCACCGGCGAGATCAACTACCCGGCCGTCGCCCGCGCCCTGGCCGGCCTCGGCTACGACGGCACGGTCGCCATGGAGGCGTGGGCCTCCGACGACGACAGCGAGCGCGCCCTGGAGCGCTTCCGCTCGGCCTTCACCCTCTGAACCCTCTCGACCCAACCCTCCGCCCACGGTCACCCACGCACGGACGGAGAACCCGCATGACCGCCCGCCAGCCCCTCGCCATCGGCCTCGTCGGCGCCGGACGCATGGGCTCCTTCCATGCCGAGACCCTCGCCCACCTTCAGGACCCTCGAACGCGGTGACCAGCACACCCTGCATCAGTACTTCCCGGTCGTCCTTCTCGTCCGGCGGACTCGCTGCCGCGGTTACCGGATGGAGGATCCGATGGAGATTCCGCCGTCCACGTCCAGGACGATGCCGGTGATGTAGCCGGCGGCTTCGCCGGCGAGGAAGGCCGCGGCTTCGGCGATGTCCTCGGGCTTGCCGGTGTGGCGCATGGGGATCTTGTTGGTGAGTTTGTCGCGTGCGGGGCCGTTCATGGAGGCGAGCATGGGTGTCTCGATGAGGCCTGGGGCGATGGCGTTGGCGGTGATGCCGTGGCGGGCGCCCTCGAGCGCGAGGGTGCGGGTCATGCCGACGATGCCGGCCTTGGCGGCCACGTAGTTGGTCTGGCCGAAGTTCCCGCGCCAGGACATGGAGGAGAAGCTGATGATGCGTCCGTAGCCCTGGCGTTTCATGGGCGCGAACGCGGCGCGGGCGCAGTGAAAGGCGCCGGTGAGGCTGACGTCGACGACGGCGTGCCAGTCGTCGTCGGTGATGTCCTCGATGCGGTTGTCGCGGATGATGCCGGCGTTGTTGACCAGCACGTCGAGGCGGCCGAGATCGGCGGTGATGCCGGTGACCCAGTCGTCGACCTGGGCGGAGTCGGTCACGTTCACCACGTCGGTGCGGTGTTTCGCGTCGTGGGCGTCGGCGATTGTGCCTACGGCGTCGGTGAGGGCGTGTTCGTTGACGTCGGCGAGCGCGACGGTGGCGCCCTCGGCGGCGAACCGGGTGGCCATGGCGAGGCCGAGACCCTGTGCGGCCCCGGTGATGGCGACGACCCGCCCCTGGTAGCGATTCACTTGGTGTCTGCTTTCGTGGTGGGGGGAGTGAGGAAGGCGCGTAGGGCGTCGGCCACGGAGCTGGCCTGCCAGTTGTCGGCGAAGGTGGCGAGTTCCTCGCGCAGGGCGTGCTCGGGGGCGAGGCCGTCGATGCGGTGCAGCAGCGTCTTGAGGTGTTGCTGGGCGGGGCTGTGGCGGTCGGCCAGTTGTCGGCAGATGCGGGTGGCGGTGGCGTCGAGGTCGGCCTCGGGCACGATTGCTCGGATCCAGCCGGTGCTCGCGAAAGCGGTCGCCGGGAGCAGTTCGCCGGTGAGCAGGAGCCAGCGCGACAGTCCGCGTCCGACCGCACCGGGGAGTCGGAGGCTGGACCCGCCGGCCGGTACGAGCCGCCGCTTGACGTGGCCGTCGCCGATGAGGGTGGTGTCGGCGGCGACGACGACATCACAGGCCAGTGCCAGTTCGAGGCCCCCGGCGACGGCGTGACCGTGCAGGACGGCGACCCATGGTTTGGGGCTGGCCGCGATGCGGCTGAAGCAGGCCGACACGTCGGTCAGGAAGTCGACCGGATTCTGACCGCGTTCGTGCAGTTCCAGGAACTGGTGGAAGTCCCCGCCGGCACAGAAGCTCGGCCCGTTGCCGGCCACGGCGATGACCGCTGTGCCGGGGTCGGCCTCGGCGCTGGTGATCTGCTTGTCCAGGGCCTCCACGAGGGTGACGTCGAGGGCGTTGCGCCGCTCGGGGCGGTTGAGCCGCAGCCATCGGACGGGGCCGCGTTGCTCGACGAGCAGGGGTTCGGGGTCGGTCAACGTGGCTCCGGGGTGGCGAGTTCGGTGCGGCGGCGGTTGCGCAGCAGGTAGCGCTGGGTCTTGCCGCTGGGGGTCTTGGGCAGGGCGTCGATGAAGTGGATGGTGCGCGGGTAGGCGTGGGCGGCGTAGCGGGTCTTGACCAGGAGCTGGAGTTCGGTCGCCAGGTCCGGCGAGCCGTCGTGGCCGTCACGGAGGACGACGTACGCCTCGATGACCTCGCCGCGGACGTCGTCGGGTGCGCCGATGACGCTGCACTCGGCGACGGCGGGGTGTTGGGCGAGGACGCTCTCGATCTCGAACGGCCCGATCCGGTAGCCGGCCATGATGATGACGTCGTCGTCGCGGGAGGAGAAGAAGAAGTCGCCGTCGGGGTCGATGCGCCCGGCGTCGCCCGTGAGGTACCAGCGGCCGTCGGCGGTGAACTTGGCGTCGCTCTGCCCGGGGATCTGGTAGCCGCGGAAGGTCATCAGCGGGCTGGCGGCGACGTCGATCGCGACACGGCCGAGCACGCCCGGTCCGGCGGGCTCGTCCTTCTCGTCGGCCAGGACGGCCAGGCTCCAGCCGGGCACCGGCCTGCCCATCGACCCGGCCTTGAGGGGGCGGGCGAGTTCGCGGTGGTGGTGGTTGGCCAACGGCATGCCGACCTCGGTCTGGCCGAAGTGATCGTGCACGGCCAGACCGAGCGCGGAGCCGGCCCACTCGTTGACCTCGGGAGTCAGGGGCTCGCCCGCGCTGGACGCCCGTTCCAGGCGCAGCCCCCGCGGCACCGGCAGCGTCGAGGAGCGCATTCCCCGGTAGACGGTAGGGGCGGCGGCGAAGTCGGTGACCTGGTGGTCGACGAGGGTGCGCCAGGTCGTCTCCGGGGAGAACCCGCCGGACAGCAGGAGGCTGGGGATGCCGGCGGCCATCGGAGCGACGATGGCCGCGTACAGCCCGTAGGCCCAGCCGGGGTCGGCGGCGCACCAGTAGCTGCTGTCCCGGGTGACACCCAGGCCGTACTCCAGGTAGACCTGCCATCCGGCGATGTAGGAGACGGGGTGGATGACCCCCTTGGGCTTGCCGGTGGTGCCGGAGGTGAACATGTGCACCAGAGGTCCGTCCCCGCTGGTGGTGACGGCGGGCACCGGCTCCGGTGACGCGGCGGCGACGAGGTCGGCCAGCGACACGTCACCGTGCTGCGCGCCGGTTCCGGTGACGACGACGCGGCGCTGGGGGTCGTCCGGCATGTCGGGGCCGGGGTCGAGTTTGTGGCGCTGGTCCGGGTCGACGACCACGACGTGCGCACCCGAGCCCTCCAGGCGCAGGGCGATGGCCTGGGGCGCGAACGCGGTGAACAGCGGGACGTACACCGCACCGAGCCGCCAGATCGCCAGGATGACGGTGACCAGGTCGGTGCTCTTGCCCATCAGGGTCGCCACCCTGTCACCCGGACCGACGCCAAGCCCTTGGAGCGCCCGCGCACAGCGGTGCGAGTCCGCGGCAAGCTCGCCGTAGGTGAGCGTGGAAGCCACACCAGCGGCATCGACAACAGTGAACGCCAGGCGGTCGGCGGGGTGTTGGTCGCACAGCAGCCCTGCCACGTTGAGGGAGGGAGCCGCGAATCGCGCGGTCAGTTCGGCGACCCGGTCGGCGGCGCTCACTGCTGGTCCTTGCGGTCGATGACCGGCAGGACCAGACGGCTGGGGTGGTTCGGTCCGTGATGGATGTGGTTGACCGCGGGAATCATCTGCTCCTCGCTCTCGCGAGCGATGACGCCGCCGGTGTTGGTGTTGCGGTCGTAGCGGGGGAAGTTGCTGCTGGAGACGTCCACCCGAATGCGGTGACCGGGGAGGAACACGTTGGAAGTGGCGGTCATGTCGATGGTGATCTCGTAGACCGTGCCGGGCTCCATCAGTTCTTCCGTGGCCAGGCCGCCCCGGTAGCGGGCGCGCAGGATGCCGTCGCACAGGTTGATCGCCTTGCCGTCGGGGAAGACGTCGACGAGCTTGGCGGTGAAGTCGGTGTCCACCGCCGACGAGGAGACGAACAGGGTCAGGCTGACCGGACCCGTGACCTCCACGGGCTCGTCCAGCACGGGCGTGGCAAAGCACAGAACGTCCTCGCGGGCGGCGACGGTCCGCTGGTCGACCGGGCCGCAGAGTTCCAGCGTCACCGGCATGGACGCCCCGCCGGCCGTGGGAACCGGGCGGCGCGGGTCGTAGAGGTAGGTGTCGTACCCGGCCCCGGCCGCCGGCTCGGTCGTCAACACACCGTCGCCGCCCGCGGTGTTGGCGTGTCCGGCGCTGGTGAGGTGGAAGTCGGTCCACCGCGTGTCGGGGAGCGGCCACTCCTGCTCGTCACGCCACTGGTCGATGCCCATCACGAAGATCTTCACCGGTGCCACGTCGTCGAGGGCGGTGGTGTCGCCGCGGAGCCAGCGGTCGAAGAACTTCACATGCAGGCCGGTCAGGCCCAGCATCTGGGCACTGGCCAGCGGGCCGAAGGAGCGGTCGGGATAGACGCCGCTCGCGGACATGTGATCCCACGGACCGATGATCAGCCGCTGTCCCTCGCGCGCCTGCGCACTGCCCGCCTGCCGGCGGGCGGTGGCGTAGGTGCGTACGGTCTGCCCGATGTAGAGGTCGTACCAGCCGCCGATGTTGAGCGCCGGGGCGGTGACGTTCTTGAGCTCGGATGTGAGCTCCATGGCGTCCCAGTACCCGTCGTGGGAGGGGTGGGCCATCCAGTCGTCCCACCACTTGCCGTACGCCTTCAGGACCGGAACCTCGGCCGTCGGCAGTACGTCGTTGAGGGCGTCGGCGGACAGGAGCGCCTGGCCGAGCTGCTGCAGCTGGGCCGAAGTGTCCTCGCCGGCCGCCAGGGACCGCTGCGCGTCGGCCGCGTACATCATGGCGTTCCACAGGGTGACCAGGCTCAGTGACAGCGCACCGCCCGCGCCGTACCAGGGCGCCTCGTAGTTGTCGATCGAGGTGAAGGCCGGCGCGATCGCCTTGAGGCCGGGGGCACCGGTCACGGCGGTCTCCCACTGGACCATCCCGAGGTACGACGGCCCGTACATGCCCACCGTGCCGTCCGACCACGGCTGGTCGGCGATCCAGCCGACGGTGTCCTCACCGTCGGCCCGGTCGGCCATATGCGGAACGAACTCGCCCTCCGAGCGGTGAGTGCCCCGGCAGTCCTGCACCACCACCGCGTAGCCCGCCTCCACCAGAGCCAGGAGGTCGGGCACGACCCCGCCCTGGCTGATGCCCATCGCGTCCTTGCCGTAGGGCATGCGCACGAGCAGCGTCGGAGCCTGCCCCTCGGCCGGATGCCACACGTTGGCAGCCAGGGCCACGCCGTCACGCATCGGAACCCGGACATCTATGTCGTACACGTGCTGCATCGGTGCTCCTCGTTGAGCTGACGGCATTGCACTGGATGCGGGTACGTTAAGAGGTACGTTCGTACCCTGTCAATTACCCCCTGGCCTGGAGCTGGCCGACGGATCGCCCATCGACGGATCGCCCGTCGGTGGGGCCTGAGGGGTCCTTGCACTATGAGCGCCCGATGAGGTCGCGTCGTCTGGTGCCGCGCATCGCAAGGCGCCGGAGAGGTGCGGTGCCAGGCCGCGCGACCCGGGCGGGCATAGTGCAAGGACCCCTGAGACCCGGTGTTCGGTCGGTGCGCCTCGCCATGTCGCGAGAGAGCGTTCACGCGCCGACTTCCGTTGGCGCACCGCCTGTTCGGGAGTTCCGCAACGTGTACTTCGTCCTGGCCGTGGACGCCGCTGGACGTGGCGGAGAAGGCGTTCACCGTGCCGGCCGAGGCGCCGACCCGCGTGCCGTTCGACGCACGCGGCTTCGACGGGCCGGCCGACCGGATTCTGCCTCTGGAGGAGCCGCGCACGCTGCTGCTCGCCGTGGGTGCCAATCACGAGGTCCGCAATGCGGCATGGCGTGAGCTGGTCATCCGTGGCCGTCGCGACGGACCGCCCAGGCCGCCGCCCGGTTGACCGACAACCAGCCGGGCGTGGGCACCCGACCGGCTCCTCGCTATCCGGCACCACAACAGGCATCTCTTACCGTGAGGAGCCCACCGTCTCCACGGCCCCCCAAGACCATGGACGGCGCACATCCCAGCCGCCCCACGGGCCGATGCGGGTCCGGGCACGGAGCTGCGTCGCGGTCGGCACGGGATGTCAGTTGCTCCGCATGGAGAAGGACCGTGCTTGGTGCTGACTGAGCTGTGGGTGCTGTCGGGGTCAGATGACGCGGTCGGCCACCCGTACCCGCTCGGCTGCCTGGAGCGCGGTTCGCAGCTCGGCGGCGGGAACGGGGCGGCCGGGCGCTGTGAAGATCTGCTCGTCGGGCGTGGCGGGATCGGTGAGGTAGAGGCGGGTGTAGGCGGTGGCGTCCGGCTCGAAGCGCCAGCTCTGCGAGAGCGAGCCGGTGTCGATGGTGTCGAATCCCAGTCGGTTGATCAGCGTCGCCGCGTCGGCTTTCGCGCCGGCGTCGTCACCGGCGATCGGCAGTGCGGTGCGGTCGGCGGCCCCTGGGTTCTCCGAGGGGCGGGCCAGCTGGGGGATGTGGTGGGCCAGGATGTTGCTGAACGCCTTGACCAGCCGGGCTCCGTCGAAGTGCCGGTGGACCAGCTCGCTGGTGGTGAGCTTGTCGTCGTCGAGTTCGGCGATCCGGCCGTCGCGGGACGGGTAGTAGTTGCTGGTGTCCATCACGGTCTTGCCTACGAGCGGTGCGGCCGGGACGGCGGTGTGCACGGCGAGCGGTACGGAGAGCAGGACGAGGTCACCGGCGCCGGCCGCCTGCTCGACCGTGCCGGCCGTGGCCAGCGGGCCCAGCTCGTCGATGAGGCCGGTGAGGCTCTGCGGGCCCCGGGAGTTGGAGATCACGACGGGGATGTCCGCCGCGACCGCGAGGCGCGCGACGGCGGTGCCGATGTTTCCGCTTCCGATGATGCCGAGGGTGGTCATGTCTGCTCCTGTGGTCGGGGTGAGGGAGATGGGCGTGCGGGCCGTGGCCTTGGTGGTGGCGCCGGTACCGGTCCGAATCGGCCTTTACCGGCGTGAGAGGGGACCTGAGGAGGCGGCTGCGGCACGGTGCTCGGCCGCCGGAGAAACGGAACGCGGGGCGGGTCCGGCAGCGGCGGCGGGCCCGTCGCGAGCGGCGGGCCGTAGCACGGACCGGTGCAGCCGCGTGTCCTCAGGCCGTCTGGAGGGAGGGGTAGTCGGTGTAGCCCTCCGGCCCCGGTACGTAGAACAGTTCCGGCCGCGGCTCGTTCTCGGGGTGCCCGCCCTGCCAGCGCTCCACCAGGTCGGGGTTGGCGATGACGGCTCGGCCCACGACCACGGCGTCGGCGTGGTCGGCCTCGATCCGCTGGATCGCGTCCTCGCGGGTGGTCTGCCCCCCGAGGAAGCCGCTGTTGACGATCAGCTTGCCGTCGAAGCGCTGCCGCAGCTCCTGTACAAGGTCGCCGCCCGGCTCGGTGTGCAGGACGGAGAGGTAGGCCAGGCCCAGCGGGCGCAGTTGGTCCACCAGGGCGCCGTAGGTGGCCAGGACGTCGTCCCGGTCGGTCTCGAAGACGTCCGCGAGGGTGATCTCCGGCGAGATCCGCAGCCCGACCCGCTCGGCACCGACGGCCTGGGCGACCGCCGTGACCACCTCGACGACGAAGCGCGCCCGGTTCTGCGGCGAGCCGCCGTATTCGTCGGTGCGCTGGTTGGCCGCCGGGGAGAGGAACTGGTGAAGCAGATAGCCGTTGGCGCCGTGGATTTCCACGCCGTCCGCTCCCGCCTCGACGGCCCGGCGGGCCGCGGCGACGAAGTCCTCCAGGGCTGCCCGGGCCTCTGCGGTGGTCATCGCTTCCGGTACGGGGTAGGGCTGCTCGCCCTTCTCGGTGAAGCGTGCATGATCTGCAGGACGATGCGGCCGCCCTCGGCGTGCACCGCCTCGAACACCCGCTGCCAGCCGGCCGCCTGCTCGTCGGTGGCGATGCCCGGCGCGCCGACCCATCCCTGCGACGCGTGGTCGGGATAGGTGCCCTCAGTGATGATCATTCCGACGCTCGCCCGCTGGCTGTAGTACTCGACCATCAGGTCCCCGGGGATGCCGGTGGAACCGGCCCGGACCCGGGTCAGCGGTGCCATGACGATGCGGTTGGCGAGCTCGATCTTCCCGAGGGTGACCGGGGAGAAAAGTGACGGAACAGGAGAAATTTCTGCAGCACTGACAGGCATGAGCGTCCTTGCGTAAAGGGGTGGATAACGGGAGGGAAGTCATCCGGTTCTTCAATGTAGCGCATGTTCGCGTCAGCACGAACATGAGTCGAGGGGGTCGCCCCCCTTCTCTCATGGCCAGTCACATCTCGTCTGCGCCCGATTGACCCTTCTTGGCCTGCTTGCCACCCAGTTCGGTGTTCCGGGCGGCGGTGCGGCGGAAGTAGGTCACCGCACTGCCTGAGCGGAGCATCACGGGGAACCTCAACGCGTTCCCGCACGGATGGGCTGGATATTTCCGGAGGTGTCCGGGAGCGGGGTGCCGCGAGACCCGCGCGACATGGCCAAGGCTGGATTGCTTGAAGCCCGATCTCCAGTGGTGAGAGTGCGCACCCGTCGGAACGACACCTGTGACCGATGCCGCGTCATGCCGGGCCTCGCACCTGTGGGGCCAGGCGACCTCCGTGACGCGGAGCGTCGCCCAGCGAGGGCGGTCAAGGAGACAAGTGGGCGGCCTACGTCGTGCTCGACACGTACAGCGAAGACGTACCACGGGATCGCCTACGGGGCGCGAGCCCTGTGGCGACGGAGTGCCCGCAGTAGTCGCAGGAGTCACGACCTGCCGAGAGGTCCGGGAGAGCCGGAACAAGGGCGAAGGGGCACAGGTGATCGAGAAGTTCAGCGAAGGGGAGGCATGCGTAAATGCCCGGCGAGCAACGGGCGCGCGGCTCGCCACCCCAGCCCCCGAGAATGCGCCGCCATCCCGCTACCTGCCCGTATGCCCCGCTGATCGGCTTTTCGGACGGCCTCTATTCGAGGCGAACGCGAAGGACCGATGGCCGGTGTGCCGTAAAGGCCGCTCGTACGAACCCGCCCGGCAAGAGCGTGCAGTCCGCCGCGACGGATGCGCCCGTGTCGTCCGTCAGCCGTAGCGGCCGGCCGCCGGTAGGTGCGGTGAACGTGTACGTGCCCGGGGCCGTGATGCTCAGCTCCGCCGTGGTGAGGCAGCCGTCGCACCAGTCCAGGTCGACCCCGACGCGGCCCCGGGCGCGCAGGCCGCGGATTCCGCCTGAGGGCCAGGCCGAGGGGAGGGCGGGGAGCAGCCGCAGCTCGTCCGTATGGCTCTGGAGCAGCAACTCGGCGATGGCGGCCGTGGCGCCGAAGTTCCCGTCGATCTGGAAGAGCTCGGGCGGGTGGAGGTCGAGGAGGTTGTCGGAGGTGGATCCGGCCAGCAGGGTGCGCAGGGCGTGGTGGGCGCGGTCCCCGTCGCCCAGGCGGGCGGCGAGGGCGGCGACCCAGGCCAGGCTCCAACCAGTGCCTCCGCCGCCGTGGGTGAGGCGCTGGTCGAGGGCGGCGCGGGCGGCGGTGAGCAGTCCCGGGGTGCGCTCGGGGTCGATGTGGCTGCCCGGGTAGAGGCCGTAGAGGTGGGAGAGGTGCCGGTGGCCGGGGTCCTCGGGCTCGACAGGCTCCCACCATTCGGCGAGCGGCTGCCCGGGGGTGTACGGAACGGGGCGCAACCGCTCACGGGCGGTGCGCAGGGCGTGCTGGACGTCGTCCGTGAGGCTCAACGCGTCGATGGCGGCGAGGCAGTTGGCGAACAGCTCGTCGGTGAGCCAGAGGTCCATGGTGGCCGCCGCGGTGGTGGCGACCAAAGCCCCTCCCCCAGACTCCGTACGGGAGGATCCCGATTCGCTTCGCTCGGCCCGGAAGCGGTGTTCGGGTGAGGTGGAGGGGCAGGTGACGAGGTGCCCGTCGGTGTCCTCGGTGAGGAAGTCGAGGAGGAAGACCGCCGCCTCGCGCATGGCCGGGTAGGCGCGCTCCGCGAGGAAGCGGCGGTCGCCGGTGAACCGGTAGTGCTCCCAGAGGTGGGCGCAGAGCCAGGCGGCCCCCATCGGCCAGTTGGCCCAACTGGGGCTTCCCTGGACGGGGTTGGTGCTGCGCCAGATGTCGACGTTGTGGTGGGCGGTCCAGCCGCGGCAGCGGTAGTAGGCGTACGCGGTGCGCCGACCGGCCTCGGTGAGGTCCCCGATGAGGTCGAGGAGCGGTTCGTGGCATTCGGACAGGCCGGTGGTCTCCGCGTGCCAGTAGTTCATCTGGAGGTTGATGTTGGTGGTCCAGTTGGACTGCCAGGGCGGCTGGACCTCGGTGTTCCAGATGCCCTGGAGGTTGGCCGGCTGGGTGCCGGGGCGGGAGGAGGCGATGAGCAGGTAACGGCCGTACGCGAACTGCAGCGCGGACAGGCCCGGGTCGTCGGTGCCCGCCCGGACGGCCGCGAGCCGCTCGTCGGTGGGCAGGGCCGCGAGTGCCGGATCGTGGTCGAGGCGCAGCAGCGTCCGGTCCTGGAGGGCGCGGTGGTCGGCGGTGTGGTCGGCGCGCAGCCGGTCGTAAGGGAGAGCGGCGGCGGCCTCCAACTGCCGTACGGCTTCGGCCTCCAGGCCGGATTCCGGGCCCAGCGGGGTCCGGTTCCAGCCCCGGAAGCCGGTGGCGGCGGCCACCAGCACGGTGGCGGACGTCGCCCCGGCCATCCGCAGGCCGCCGCCCGGGGTGCGCTCGACGGTGCCGCCGCCGGGGCCGGGCAGGACGTGCAGGCCGGCGGCGAATCCGGTCCCGGTGTCGGGGGTGTACGTGACGGCGTCGGGGCCGGTGTCCTCGAACCGGACGTCCGCCGGGGCACGGCCCGTGATGACCGGGCCGGGGTCCTCGGCCAAGGTGTGATCCGGGTGCGCCGAGCGCAGGCGGGCGGTGAAGGACAGCGCCCCCGGGCGGTCGCAGTCCAGCCGGACCACGAGGACACCCGCGACCGCCGACACGAACAGTTCGCGGGTGTGGCGTACGCCGTCGGCGGTGTACGCGACGGTGCTCACGCCCTCGGCGAGGTCGAGCGCCCGGCGGTAGTCGGTGATGGGCTCGTGGGCGTGGTCCAGGTCGAGCAGCAGGGCTCCGAGCGGCTGGTACGCCTGCGTGAACGGGCCCTGCATGTGCTTGGCCAGCTCTTCGGCGCGTATGTGGTCGCGGTCGCGCAGCACCGCTTGACGCAGGGCGGGCAGGTGCCGGGCGGCCCCGTCGTCGTTGTGGTCGGCGGGGCCGCCGGACCAGAGGGTGTCGGCGTTGAGGTCGATGCGCTCCTTCGTGGTGCGGCCGTACACCATGGCGCCCAGGGCGCCGTTGCCGAGCGGCAGTGCCTGGAGGAAGCCGTCGGCGGGCTGTCGGTACCACAGGGTCAGCACGGCCGGAAGCCGATCGTCAGCGTGACCGGGCGGGCGATCAGCTCGTGCTGGGGCTGGGTCGCGGGGCCGCAGGCGCCGCTGCCGATGCCCTGGTGGGCGGCATCGAGGTTGACGTACACCCGGTCACGGGGATGCAGGTCGGTGGTGTGCCGGGCCGCGGTGAGATCCTCGCTGGTCCAGGGCCGGACCGTGAGGTCGAGGTGGGGGCTGGCGGTGATGACCAGGCCGCTGCCGTGGCCGCCGGTGAGGCGGGCGTGGCGGACCTGGCGCCGGTTGCCGTTCTCCTGCGGGAGCACGTATGGCGTCTGGAGGTCGTCGACGCGGGCGGTGAAGCGGCCGACGCGGACGGCGGCGGTGGTGTCGGAGTACGCCTCGCCGGGGCCGAGCCCGAACCAGTCGACGGTCTCGATGTCCTTCGGGAGGGCGAGGCGGATGCCGATGCGCGGGAGCGGGCAGGGCCAGGTCCCGACGGGCTCGGTGGTCAGCGAGAGCCTCAACTGCCCGGGGTCCTCGGCATCGACCGCCCAGCGGAAGACGGTGCGCATGGCGTAGTCGGCGCCGGCGGGGGCGGTGCGGACGGTGACGTCCAGGCCGCCGCCGTGGGGCCGGACGCGGACGGTCCGGTGTTCGAGGCGGTCCAGGCCCGCGTTGCGCCAGGCCTCGGCGAGGGGGCCGCCCCAGGTGCGCAGGTCGTTGTCGGTGGGGGCGCGCCAGAGGTCGAGGCGGGGGCCGTCGACGTCGAGGTCGCCGCCGAGCCGCAGCAGCGTTCCGGTGACGGCGTCGAAGGCCGCCGGGCCGAGAGCGTACGTGCCGTCGGCGAGGACCGGCGACAGCGGCTCTCCCAGCGGCGGGGCTTGGGACGCCGGGCCGACGATCGCGGCCTGGGACCAGGCGATCTCGTGCCCGGCCGGGGCCCAGGGTTCGTCCTCGGCCAGCTCGGCCGTGACCGTCACCCAGCGCTCCTCGCCCTCCTCCAGGGGGGCGTCGCAGAGCTTGACGAGAGCCTCGGGCCAGGTCAGTTCGGTGGCGGCGCCCGCGGCGATGGGCGGTACCGCGAGTTCCCCGTCGCCCAGGAACCGGCCCTGGTCCTCGACCGTCCAGCGGAACCGCAGATGTGCGGTGTCGAGGGTGTGCAGATGGCTGCGGACGCGGATGGTCCCGCCGGCCGGGTCGACGGTGATCCGGACCGGCTCGACGGCCTTCTTGTACTCGGTGAGGCCGGGCGAGGGGGTGCGGTCGGCGAAGACGAGGCCGTCGCAGACGAAGTTGTCGTCGTGCACCGGTTCGCCGAAGTCGCCGCCGTAGGCGAAGTGTTCGCGGCCGTCCGGGGTGCGGCGCCGGATGCCGTGGTCGATCCACTCCCAGACGAAGCCGCCGTGCAGCCTCGGACAGCTCTCGAAGAGGTCCTGGTACTCGCTCAGGCCGCCGGGTCCGTTGCCCATGGCGTGCGCGTACTCGCACAGGATGAAGGGCATGGCGCGGCGCCTGGCGTCCTGGGCCGGGTCGCGGGTGACGGGCTCGTGTCCGCGGCCGATGACGCCCAGCCCGTTGTGGTCGGTGTACATCTGGCTGTAGACGTCCACGTAGTCGCAGTTGTCGTCGCCCTCGTAGTGGATGAGCCGCTCCGGGTCGCGCTCGCGCGTCCATTCGGCCATGGCCCGCAGGTTGGAACCGTGCCCGGCCTCGTTGCCGAGCGACCACATGACGACGGACGGGTGGTTCTTGTCGCGTTCGACCATGCGGCGCATCCGGTCGAGGAACGCCTCGCGCCAGCGCGGATCGTCACTGGGGTTGCCCTCCCAGCCGACCAGGCCGAAGCCGTGGGTCTCCAGGTCGCACTCGTCGATGACCCACAGCCCGTACTCGTCGCACAGGTCGAGGAACGCGGAGTCCGGCGGGTAGTGACTGGCGCGTACGGCGTTGATGTTGTGGCGCTTCATCAGCAGGACGTCGGCGAGCATGTCCTCGTGGCTGAGGGTGCGCCCGGTGTCGGGGTTCCACTCGTGGCGGTTGACGCCGCGGAAGAGCACGGGCCGCCCGTTGGCGAGGATGAGGCCGTCGTGGACCTCGATCCTGCGGAAGCCGATCCGCAGCGGGATCCGCTCGCCGTCGGCCACCAACTCGGCCTCGTACAGCCTGGGTTGCTCGGCGGACCAGGGCACGGTCCCGGCGACGGTGTGCGGCCCGGCGGGGTCGGCGTCGGTGATGCCCAGCTCGGGGACGGTCAGGCGGGCAGGCGCGCCGGTGGTGTGCACGGAGAGCGTGCCGAGCCCGGTGAGGTGGTCGTAGTCGGCGTGGACGAAGACGTCGGTGAGCGCGCCGTCCGGGCGGGAGAGCAGGGCGACGGGGCGGAAGATACCCGACAGCCACCACATGTCCTGGTCTTCCAGGTAGCTGGCGGCCGACCACTGATGCACCCGTACGGCCAGGGTGTTGGGCCCGTCCGGCCTGACGGTGTCGGTGACGTCGAACTCGGTGGGCAGGCGGCTGCCCTTGCCGTCACCGAGGAGGGTGCCGTTGAGCCAGACGGCGAAGCAGGAGTCGACGCCCTCGAAGCGCAGCAACGTACGCCCGGCCGGCCAAGTGGCGGGGAGGGCGAACTCGCGGCGGTACTCCCCCGTCGGGTTGGTGTCGGGGACGTGCGGCGGGTCGATCGGGAAGGGGAAGGTCTGGTTGGTGTAGGCCGGAGCCCCGAAGCGCGGCTCGCCCGGCAGTCCGTCCATCTGCCAGCAGGACGGCACCGCGATCGTGTCCCACCCGCTGTCGTCGTAGCCGTCCGCCTCGAAGCCCTCGGTGACCTGCGGCAGGCCCGCGGCGAGACGAAACCGCCAGGTGCCGGTCAGGTCCAGTACGGGAGCGTCCGAGGTGAAGGCGGCACGGGGCTCCGCGCGGCCGTGACCCGGCGAGTGGCTTTCCAGGTAGTCGTGCGCGGTGGACTCGCTCATGGCAGAGCTCTCCTAAGGGCGGGTGCGGGCGTGGTGGGGGCGGGGCGCACGGCCCGCCCGGTGAGGTCAGCCGGCCGGCGGCGCGGAGCTCGCGCGGACCAGGACTTCGGGGGTGATGAGGGTCAGGGAGGGTGGCACGAGCCGGTTCTCGGCGAGCGCGCCCAGCAGAAGCCCGGTGGCCTCCTGGGCCATCCGCCGTTTCGGGAGGGCCACGGTGGTCAGCGGCGGATGGGCGTGCGAGGCCTGCGGGATGTCGTCGATGCCGACGACCGAGACGTCCTCGGGTACCCGCAGGCCGTGGCGCCGTACGGCTTCCATCACGCCCAGGGCGATGGCATCGGTGGACGCGAACACCGCCGTCGGGCGGTCGGCGGCGCTCAGGGCGAGCATGGCCGCGTCGTATCCGGACTCGGGGGTCGCCCTGGGTGCGGGGAACACCGAGCCCTCGGGGACGTCGAGGCCGTCCTCGGCGAAGGCCCGTACAGCGCCGCTGACCCTGATGCGGTGTGCCGGGAGGTCGGCGATCACCGTCAGCCGGCGGTGGCCGAGATCCCGGAGGTGACGGCCGGCCAGATACCCGGCCTGCTCGTAGTCGACCGTGACCACGGGCAGCGTGTCCGGCGGGTCGATCTCCCAGGCGCACAGTACGACCGGCAGGCCGTGGTCGTCCAGCAGCGGGACGCCGTCACTCAGGTCGAAGTCGCCGGCCACCAGAAGGGCATCCACGGACCGGCTGGACAGCGAGGCCAGGTGGCGGCGGGCGCGCTCGCCGTCACCCCGGGTCGTGGCCAGGAGCAGGTGATAGCTGTGCTCCTCCAGCAGGGTCTCCACTTCCTCCACCACCTCCGAGTAGAACGGATGGACGATGGTGGGCACGATGAAGCCGACGGTCATCGTCGTGCCGGTAGCCAGACTCCGGGCGACCAGGTTGGGGGTGTACCCCAGCTCCGCGATCGCCGCCTCAACCCTGGCTTTGGTGGCGGGACTGACGACCGACCGCCCCCGGACCACGTTGGAGACGGTCTGCTTGGTGACGCCGGCGCGCTTCGCGACGTCGGCCATGGTGACCACGGAGCGGTACCGCCTCTCGTTTGACCGGTAAAACGCTGACCGGCCTGGATTCTTACAGCGGCCGAAGAGCGCAGTCAAGGCGTGCACCATTCAGGATTCCCGCGGGTCTCCGGTCACCCTCAAAAAGAGATTGACACGACTTCTTGACGCACCCGACACCCGTGGCTAACGTCTTGCCCCGCAGCGTTTGACCGGTCAAAAGCCGGTCTGCCGCACATTCATTTCATTCGATCAAGCGTGCTCCCCGGCCTTCACGCCGCCGCCTGAGCTGCGCTGACGTCATCGATCCGACGTGCGTCCACAACTTCGGTATTCATCCTGGCGCTGGACGGCATTGTCGCGCCAGCAAAACGCCACCCCCCCGTCGTACCAGCGAAACGCCACCCCCCGTCGTACCAGCAAAGCCCGTAACAGCCCCTGAAAGGCAGGCAATTATGCGGTCCATAGCCGGAACTGCGATGACACGTCGTGGGTTCCTCACCACTTCGGTCGGCGTCGCCGCGGCGGCCACCGGAGGTGGCCTGTTGACGGGGTGCGCCGGCTCGGTGTCCTCGGACAAGTCCGGGGGCAAGGCCGGGGGCAAGGCCACGGTGACCATCATGGCGAGCGGCACGGAGCTGGGAGACCCCGCCGCCATCAAGGCGGCCGAGAAGGCGCTCGGCCTCAAACTCACGATCCTCAAGTACGACCTCACCCGGCTGACCGCCATGCTCACCGCCGGCAGCCCCCCGGACATCGTCCGCGGTCAGGGCGCCGTGGAAGCCCCTTACCTCGCGGCGCACGGTGTCGCCGAGGACCTGGACGACTACTTCGCCAAGAGCAGCATCCTCAAGGTCAGCGACCTGGACCCGGTCAACGACGTCTGGCGCTACGACGGTACGACGCAGGGCAAGGGCCCCCGCTACGGGATGGTGAAGGACTACTCCCAGGACAACATGGTCTGGTACAACACCGGGCTGTTCGACAAGGCCGGTGTGGACTACCCCAGCGACACCGAGCCGATGACCTACGACGAGGTCTTCGAGAAGGGCCAGGCCCTCACTCAGACCGGCAAGAAGGCCAAGGTCTACGGGCTGAGCTTCGCCGGCAACACCGCGAACTTCCTGACCATGATCGCCTCCCAGGGGGGCCGGCTCTTCACCGACGACTTCTCCGCCGTCGACTTCTCCAGCCCGGAGGGGATCAAGGCCCTCACCTGGTATCTGAAGCTGGCCAAGGCCGGTATCACGCCCAGCATCGCCAACCCCGACCCCAACGGCTGGGACTGGCCCACCTTCCAGGCCGACCGCATGGCGATCGCCACCGACGGCTACTGGTTCGGCGGCATGGTCGCCACCGACAAGAAGAGCGCGAAGACCGCGCGCTTCGCCCCCGCCCCGCAGTTCGGCAGCACCCGGGTGAGCTCCTGCTCCGGAGCGACCGGCTACTGGATGCCCAAGGCCGGCAAGAACAAGGACGCGGCCTGGGCGGCGTACGAGTACTTCCTCGGCGGTGCGCCTGCCAAGGCGCGTGCGGAAAGCGGCGGCGGTCTGCCCGCACTGAAGTCCCTGCGCCCCCTGCTGCCGCAGACCGAGGCCTACCAGAAGGAGGCCTACGCGGTGCAGGAGAAGGAGCTGCCCTTCTTCTCGGTGATCTCGTTCACCCCCTACGCTCGGCTCGACGCCCTCGATGCCGTGGTCAACCAGGTGATGCCCGCGGCGATCAAGGGGAACCTGGCCGTGGGAAAGCTCGCGGACCAGCTCAACTCCGGGATCAACAAGCAGCTCGCGAACGGCAAGAAGCTGGTCAAGTGAGTACGGGCCGGCTCGCCGAAGCCTCCGTCCAGTCCGCGAAGCCCTCCGGAAGCACGCGGGTGACCGCCGACCGGGAAAGAGACCGGCGGGCCGGCCGCGGGGGCGCAATGGCCCGCCAACAGTCACGGGTCTTCTATCTCTGTGTCACGCCGTGGGCGCTCGGGTTCCTCGGCCTCACGCTGTATCCCCTGGGGTACGCCCTGTGGCTGAGCCTTACCAACTCCGACGGAATCTCCAAGAACGCGAGTTTCATCGGACTGGACAACTACAAGGAACTGCTCTCGGATCCGGTCACCCGGGACACCCTGGTCCGCACCGGAGTCTTCGTCGCGGTCGTCGTGCCGCTGGGCATCATCGCGGGACTCGCCCTCGCGGTGCTGCTCAACCGCCCGATCCGGGGCCGGGGCGTCTTCCGGACCCTGCTCTACCTGCCGGCGGTCTTCCCGCCGGTGGGTGCGGCGATGGCCTTCAAGATGATCTTCGACCGTGACGCCGGCGCCGCCAACGGCCTCCTCGGCTTCGCCGACATCAACCCGGTCTCCTGGCTCACCGATCCCTACGCCCGGTACGTACTGATGATGCTCACCCTCTGGGGCTGCGGAAACGCCATGATCATTTCCTTGGCGGGGCTGCAGGACATGCCCAAGGAACTGCACGAGGCCGCACGCCTCGACGGAGCAAGTGCCTGGCAGGTGTTCCGGAAGATCACCATCCCCCTGCTGTCGCCCGTGATCTTCTTCCAGGTCATCACCGGTGTCATCGGGGCCCTGCAGAGCGCGATGCCCCTGCTCCTGGCGGCGAATCCGGGTACCGCCGGGGTCACCACAGTGCCTCAGGGCGACTACCTCTACATGATCAACGTGTTCGCGCAGTACCTCGCATACGGCCGCTTCGGCTACGCCTCCGCGCTGCTGTGGGTGCTGTTCGCCGTGATCCTCGTCATCACCGCTGTGATCTTCAAGCTGAGCTCCGGTGCGGTGTTCTACAACTTCGAGCCGGAGGCCAAGAAATGATTCTCGCTCGTCGCACCAGCATGTATCTGATCCTCATCGCGCTGGCCACGCTGTTCATCAGCCCCTTCGGCTGGCTGGTCATCACCGCGCTCAAGGACACCTCCGAGCTGGCCGCCTACCCGCTGCACTGGACGCCCCACGAGTGGGAGTGGAGCAACTTCTCCCGGGCCCTCACGCAGATCCCCTACCTCGCCTACGCCAGGAACTCCCTGACCATCGCCGTCATCTATTCGGTGCTGGTCACGCTCAGCTCGGCCTGGGCGGGCTTCGGGTTCGCCCGGCTGCGCGCCCGGGGCAAGGGGTTCCTCTTCGGGGTTCTGCTGTCCACGATGATGATGCCGGCGATGATCACCCTCATCCCCACCTACATCATCTTCGCCAAGACCGGGATGGTCGACACCTACTGGCCCTGGGTCCTGTGGGGACTGGCCGGCGCCCCCTACCTGATCTTCCTGTTCCGGCAGTTCTTCGCGAACATGCCCCGCGAGCTGGAGGAGGCCGCGATCGTCGACGGCTGCGGCTACGGCCGGATCTTCTGGCGGATCTTCCTGCCGCAGTCCTGGCCGGTGCTGGCCACCAGCGTGGTGCTGTCGTTCACCTGGACCTGGGGTGACTACATCGCTCCGTCGCTGCTGCTCAGTACGGACCACACCACCCTGGCCGTCGCGGTGGCCACCGAGTACGTCGTCCCCTCCACCGGCGCGTCGATCAACAACCTCCTCGCGGCCGGCGCGGTCATGTACATCATCCCCGTCCTGCTGCTCTTCCTGGTCCTGCAGAAGGGCTTCGTCACCGGGGTCTCGACCTCGGGCCTGAAGTAAAGACCGTCACTTCCGATCCTCCAAGGACGCACCATGTCTTCGCCCCGCCCTGCCCGTTTCACCCTCGACCCCGCCTTCGGCATCGGTGCCGTCAACCCGCGGCTCTACGGCTCCTTCGTCGAGCACCTGGGCCGCTGCGTCTACGACGGCATCCACGAGCCCGGCCACCCCGACGCCGACGAGGCCGGTCTGCGCGAGGACGTACTCGCCCTCGTCAGGGAGCTGGGTGTCACCACGGTCCGCTACCCGGGCGGGAACTTCGTGTCCGGCTACCGCTGGGAGGACAGCGTCGGCCCGGTCGAGGGGCGGCCGCGGCGGCTGGAGCCGGCCTGGCGGTCCACCGAGACCAACGAGTTCGGCCTCGCCGAGTTCATGGACTTCTGCGCCAAGTCGGGCGTCGAGCCGATGATGGCCGTCAACCTCGGCACCCGTGGCGTGGAGGACGCCGGCCGGCTGCTGGACTACGCGAACCACCCCGGCGGCACCGAGCTGTCCGACCTGCGTGCCGCGCACGGCAACAAGGAACCGTTCGGCATCCGCATGTGGTGCCTGGGCAACGAGATGGACGGCCCCTGGCAGATCGGCCACAAGACGGCGCAGGAGTACGCCCCCCTGGCCCGTGAGACCGCCAATCTCATGAAGCAGATCGACCCCGGCCTCGAGCTGGTCCTGTGCGGCTCCTCCAGCTTCGCGATGCCGACCTTCGGCAGCTGGGAGTCGACGGTGCTGACCGAGTGCTACGACAAGGTGGAGTACATCTCCCTGCACACCTACTACGGCCTCGACCGGGAGAAGCCCGACCTCGACTCCTTCATCGCCTCGGCGGTGGAAATGGAGCGCTACATCGAGGCGGCGGTCGCCGCCTGCGACCATGTGGGCGCCACCCTGAAGTCCGACAAGAAGATCATGATCTCCTTCGACGAGTGGAACGTCTGGCACAACGAACCCGCCTCGCCGCCCCCGGCAGGGCCCGAGGACGACTGGCCCCGGGCCCCCCGCCTGCTGGAGAACAGCTACACCCTCACCGACGCCGTCCTCGTCGGCTCGCTGATGATCGCCCTGCTGCGGCACGCCGACCGGGTCACCTCCGCCTCCCTCGCCCAGCTCGTCAACGTCATCGCCCCGATCATGACCGAACCGGGCGGCCCCTCCTGGCGGCAGACCACCTTCTTCCCCTTCGCCCAGGCCTCGCGGTACGGACGCGGCCGGGTGCTGCGGGTCGAGGTGGACAGCCCGACCCACAGCACCGGACGCTTCGGCGAGGTCGACCTGCTGCACGCCACCGCCACCCACGACGAGGAAGCCGGCACGATCACCGTCTTCGCCGTCAACCGCAGCCGGACGGCCGAGCTCCCGCTCGAAGTCGACCTGCGCGGGCTCGGCGGCGTCCGGGTCGTGGAGCACCTGCTGCTCAGCGACGACGACCCCGACGCCCGCAACACCCTGACGGAACCCGAACGGGTCGCCCCCCGCACGGTCGACGCCAGCACCGTCACCGGTGACGTGCTGACCTCCACGCTGCCGCCGCTGTCCTGGAACGTCATCCGCCTGGCTGTCACCAGCGGCCAGAACCGATAAGGAACGCCTCAATCCATGGCTCTCTTCAGCGCACAGCGCGGCGCCCTCGAACGGCGCGCACCGCACGAGGTCCTGGTCGTCGAGCCGTGGGGCCCGCACTCGGTTCGGGTCCGCGCCCGCGCCGTCCGAGAGAGTGACGGCGCGATCTCCGGCCGCAGCCTCGACGGCACCGCCGTCACCCACGCCGGCAACGCCGTCACCTCCGGCGAGATCGACGACACGCTCCCCGGGGCCCTCGACGTCCCCGCCGCCGGCCCGCCCGCCACTGTGACCGCGTACGACGACGGCACCGCCCGCCTCGTCAACGGCAGGCTCACGGTCGAGGCCGATCAGAGCGGCAAGCTGCGCTTCCTGCACACCGCCACGGGTCGCGAACTGCTCGCCGACAAGCGGCCGTACACCTGGTATCCGGAGCCGCGCGCATACGCACCGCTCGGCGACGGCACGTATCGCATCGAGCAGAGCTTCGAGGCGTACGACGGCGAGCGGATCCACGGCCTCGGCCAGCATCTGCACGGCCGCCTGGACCAGAAGGGCCTGGTGGTCGACCTGGTCCAGGGCAACACCATCGCCGCCATCCCCTTTCTGCACTCCTCCCGTGGCTACGGGCTGCTGTGGAACAACCCGGCGACGGGCCGGGTCGAGCTGGGCGCGGACACCACGCGCTGGGTCGCCGACTCGGCCGGTCAGATCGACTACTGGGTCACGGCGGGCGACACTCCGGCCGAGATCATGGAGGCGTACGCCGACGCCACCGGCCATCCGCCGCTGCTGCCCGAATGGGCGGCCGGTTTCTGGCAGTCCAAGCTGCGTTACCGCACGCAGGACGAACTCCTGGCCGTCGCCCGCGAGTACAAGGAGCGCGGGCTGCCGCTGTCGGTGATCATCTGCGACTTCTTCCACTGGACCCGTATGGGCGACTGGCACTTCGACGAGACCGACTGGCCCGACCCGGACGCGATGGTCAAGGAGCTGGACTCGCTCGGCGTCAAGCTCGCGGTGTCCGTCTGGCCGACGGTGGAGCCCGGGAGCGGCAACCACGACGCCCTGCTGGCCGCCGGACACCTCGTCGGTGACAGCCACGGCGGCCTGCTGACCTTCCCCTGGCCCTCCCGGGGCCACGGCGAGAACCACCAGCCGATGGCGTACATCGACCCCACCGACCCCGCCGCCCGCCGCCACCTCTGGCAGCAGCTGCGCGAGCACTACCGGGCACTCGGCGTCACCGCGTTCTGGCTGGACGCCTGCGAGCCCGACCTGCCCCCGGAACTCGCCGCCCGCGCGGTCTACTCCGCGGGCCCCGGAGTCCAGGTCGGCAATCTGTACGGGCTCATGCAGGCGCGCGCCGTCGCCGACGGGCTGGGCGAGGACGGCGAGGACCGCCCGTTCATCCTGGTCCGCTCCGCCTGGGCCGGCAGCCAGCGCTACGGCGCCGCCCTGTGGTCCGGCGACATCCGCCCCACCTTCGAGTCGCTGGCCCAGCAGGTGCGGGCCGGGCTGAACGTCGCGATGAGCGGCATCCCGTGGTGGAACACCGACATCGGCGGCTTCGCG
This sequence comes from Streptomyces violaceoruber, assembly GCA_000720805.1. Classification (GTDB taxonomy): domain Bacteria; phylum Actinomycetota; class Actinomycetes; order Streptomycetales; family Streptomycetaceae; genus Streptomyces; species Streptomyces cellulosae_A. Next base: position 11,752 of record JODI01000057.1, on the reverse strand, counting down.
GGTGGCGACCCGGCCGATCCCGCGTATCAGGAGGTGCTGGTCCGCTGGTTCCAGTACGGCACCTTCAGCCCGGTCATGCGCCTGCACGGCGACCGTGAGCCCAACTGGCCCGCCTTCTCGGCAGACATGACCGGCGGGCCGAACGAGGTCTGGTCCTACGGACCGCGGGCGTACCCGATCCTCGCCGAACACCTGCGGTTGCGCGAGCGCCTGCGCCCGTATCTGCTGGAGCTGTCCGAGCAGGCGCACCGCACCGGCGCCCCCGTCATGCGGCCGTTGCTCTTCGGCTTCCCGGGCGACGACCAGGCCTGGACCGTCGACGACCAGTTCCTGCTGGGCCCCGACATCCTGGTCGCGCCGGTCACCGAGGGGGGCGCCCGCAGCCGCACCGTCTATCTGCCGGACGGTACCCGCTGGACCGACACCGCCACGGGCGAGTTCCACGAGGGCGGCACGACACCCGACGTGGCCGCCCCGCTGGAGCGCGTTCCGGTCTTCGTCCGCGAGGGCGCCGCTGTCGCGGACGCTTTCACTTCCGCAAGCGCCGCATGACGACCCCCGCGACGACGCGGACGACGATCGGCGTCGAGAAAATCCAGGAGCCGCATTGAACCTCTCCCCCGACGCCCCGCTGTTCCGCGATCCGGTCCACGACGGCGCCGCCGATCCCACGCTGATCCGCAACCGGGAGACCGCCGAGTGGTGGATGTTCTACACCGCCCGCCGCGCCGACCTCACCACCGAGGGCTTCGGCTGGGTCCACGGCACCGACATCGGCATCGCCACCAGCGCGGACGGCGGCCGCAGCTGGACATACCGCGGAATCGCCCAGGGCCTGACCTACGAGCCGGGCCGCAACACCTACTGGGCACCGGAGATCCTGTGGCACGACGGGACCTATCACATGTACGTGTCCTACGTGTCCGGGGTGCCGACCGACTGGGGCGGCGAGGCGCACATCCTGCACTACACCTCCCGCGACCTGGAGCACTGGCGCTTCGAGTCGCTGGTCGACCTCGGCAGCGACCGGGTCATCGACGCGTCCGTATGGCCGCTGCCCGACGGGGGCTGGCGGATGTGGTTCAAGGACGAGACCGGCGGCTCCCACATACACGCGGCGGACTCGGCGGACCTGTACGAGTGGCAGGACGTGGGCCCGGCGCTCGACAAGCAGGCCCAGGAGGGACCCAACGTCTTCCGTCACGCCGGCGGTTACTGGATGGTCACCGACTACTGGTCCGGGCTGCTGGTCTACCGCTCAGACGACCTGACCCACTGGACGCGGCAGGACGAGCCGCTGCTGGCGGGCAAGGGCAGCCGTCCGGGCGACGAGGCGATCGGCCATCACGCCTTCGCGCTGTCCCAGGGCGAGGACGCCCACCTCTTCTACTTCACACACCTTGCCGACGGGCAGCGCTCCTGCATTCAGGCCGCCCCACTGACGGTGCGCGACGGCCGGTTGTGCTGCGAGCGGGACGCGGTGTTCGACCTGGAACTGCGGTCGGACCGTACGCCCGTACTGCGGGGCGGCGACGTGCCGTCCTGACGGATCCGCGAACACGCCCGCCGGTGTCCTGCGCAGGAAGTCGCGTGTCCACCTATGTGTCGCGTTTCGGTCGGCTGGCGGGACGATCTTGGGCAGCGCCGGCCGGCCCCGGAGTGAGCCGCTGCCTGCTGGAGGGCTGGGTGAGGACAGGACACATGCGGAGGGTTCTTCCTGGTGGCGGGGTCAACTGCGGGGGACGGAGAGCGCCATTCCCACCTCCGGTTCGGTGCGCTCGCGGACGTCCGAGAGGGACACTTCAGGGGCGAGTTCGACGAGGGACAGGCCGTCGGCCGTGATGTCGAGGACGGCGAGGTCGGTGATGATCCGGTGGACGCAGCCGCGCCCGGTCAGCGGGAGCGTGCACTCGTCAACGATCTTCGGTGAGCCGTCCTTGGCGGTGTGCTCCATGAGGACGATGACCTTGCGGGCACCGTGCACCAGGTCCATGGCACCGCCCATGCCTTTGATCATCTTGCCGGGTACGGTCCAGTTGGCGAGGTCACCGGCCGCGGAGACCTGCATGCCGCCCAGCACGGCGACGTCGATGCGGCCACCGCGGATCATCCCGAAGGACAGAGCCGAGTCGAAGAAGGACGCCCCCGGCAGCACGGTGACGGTCTCCTTGCCCGCGTTGATCAGGTCGGGGTCGACCTCGTCGTCGTAGGGGTAGGGGCCGGTGCCCAGGATGCCGTTCTCCGAGTGCAGCACCACGTGGACGCCGGGCGGGAGGTGGTTGGGGATGAGGGTGGGCAGTCCGATGCCCAGGTTCACGTAGGAGCCGTCGGGCAGTTCGCGGGCGGCGCGGGCCGCCATCTGGTCGCGGGTCCAGGCCATCAGTGCCGCTCCTCACGTGTGCGGACGGTGCGCTTCTCGATGCCCTTGGCGTCGGCGCGGACGGGGCCCACGACTTGGTCGACGTAGATGCCGGGCAGATGGACGACGTCGGGGTCGATGGCGCCGGGTTCGACGAGTTCCTCGACCTCGGCGATCGTGATACGGCCCGCCATGGCCGCCAGGGGATTGAAGTTGGCGGCGCTGCGGTGGAAGACGAGGTTGCCGTGCCGGTCGCCGCGGGCGGCGCGTACCAGTGCGAAGTCGGTGGTGATGGCCTCCTCCAGGACGTACGCCCGGCCGCGGAAGGTGCGTGTCTCCTTGGGTAGGGAGGCCACCGCGACGCTGCCGTCCGGGGCGTAGCGCCAGGGCAGGCCGCCGTCGGCGACCTGGGTGCCGACCCCGGCGGGGGTGTAGAAGGCGGGGATGCCGGTGCCGCCGGCGCGCAGCCGTTCGGCGAGGGTGCCCTGCGGGGTGAGTTCCACCTCGAGTTCACCGGCGAGGTACTGGCGGGCGAACTCCTTGTTCTCGCCGACGTAGGAGCCGGTCACCCGGGCGATTCGGCCGGCCGCCAGCAGGACGCCGAGACCCTGGCCGTCCACGCCGCAGTTGTTGGAGACGACGCGCAGTCCGCCGGCGCCCTGGGCGTGCAGGGCGTCGATGAGCGCGGTGGGTATGCCGCACAGCCCGAAGCCGCCCACCGCCAGCGACGCCCCTTGCGGTACGTCGGCGACCGCCTCGGCGGCCGAGGCCATGACCTTGTCCACGTTGTTCATGCCTTTCTCCGGTGCCGGACACGGTGTCCGGCACCGGGGTGGTGCCAGAGCTCATCGCACGGTGGTCATCACCTGCGGCGGGCAGGTGGCAGAGGCACCGGGGCGACACCCTCGACGACGGTGTTGCTGATGGTGCCGATGCCCTCGACCGTCATGGTGACGCTGTCGCCGGGGACGAGGGGCGGGGGTTCGAGGATGCCGTGGCGGCCCCAGAGTTCGGCCAGGCAGCCGCCGTTGCCGCAGGTTCCGGAGCCCAGGACGTCGCCGGGGCGGATCCAGGTGCCGCGGGAGGCGTACGCCGCCATCTCCTCGAACGTCCAGGCCATGTTGGCCAGTCGGTCCTGTCCGACCGTCTCGCCGTTGACGGCGACGGTGAGGGCGAGGTCGAGGAAGCCGTCGGCGTCGCGGTGGGGTTCGAGTTCGTCGGCGGTGACGAGCCAGGGGCCGAGGGTGGTGGAGGTGTCCTTCCCCTTGGCCGGGCCGAGTTTGACCCGCATTTCGCGGCCCTGGAGGTCGCGGGCGGACCAGTCGCCCAGGATCGTGTAGCCGAGGATGTGATCGCGGGCCTGCGCGGGCGTCAGGTCCCGGCCCGCCTTGCCGATGACGGCGGCGACTTCGAGTTCGAAGTCGAAGCGCCCGCAGCCCGGAGGTACCGGCACGTCGTCGTGGGCGCCGATCATCGCGTACGGGTTGGTGAAGTAGAAGGCGGGGGCGGCGTACCACTCCTCGGGGACGGTGTCGCCGTATCCCTGTGCGACTCCCGCGACATGGCTCTCGAAGGTCATGTAGTCGCGAACGGTGGGCGGCTGCAGCGGAGGCAGCAGGTGCGCGTCGGCCAGGGGCACGGGCAGGGAGGCGGTCAGGGCGCGTTCTCCCGCCCCTCGCAGGGCCTCCTCGCCCTCCACGATCAGGTCCAGGAGGTCGACGGGGTGCTCGAAGGGGTGGAGCCGGCCGTCGTCGACGACTCCCGACTGCCGTTTCCCTTCGTGGACGAAGCTCGCGAACTTCACGCCGCGCTCCCCTCCGCCTCGGCCGGCGCGGTGCCGCTCGGTCGGAAGCCGACGAAGACGGCTGCGATCACGGCGGCGGTCACACAGGCGGCGGCGGTGAGGATCAGTCCGTTGTCGTAGCCGTGGGCCAGGGCATCCGTGGTGTAGGGGGCGAGCTTGGCGCTGAGTGGCCCGAGGTCGACGCTGTGCAGGGCGATCGGGCCGCCCTCGTGCAGGATCGCGGAGGCGATGCCGTGCTCCTTCGGGGTCAGTCCGGCATCCGCGAGGCTCCCGGTCAGCCGGCTGGCGGCCATGCCGAGGGCGACGGCGCCGACGACGGCCGGGCCGAGCGTCTGGCCGAGGTCGCGGACCAGGCTGGTGGTGGCCGCTGCCATGCCGGTCAGGTTCTGCGGTACGACGTTGACGGCGGCGGCGGTGATCGCGGCGACGACCAGGCCGAAGCCGACACCGTTCAGGATCAGCGGGCCCAGCATGGGCGGCAGAGCGGTCTCGTGGATCGGCAGCGCCCGCAGCCACAGCTGGCCCGTGGCCATCGCCAGGAAGCCGGTGACGAGCATGGGCCCGGGTCCGATGCGGTGCAGCAGCCGGACCAGCAGGGGCCAGATGAACGGCGTGCACGCTTGGATGATCATGACTGGTATCGCGGCCTCGAAGGGGCTCCGGTGCTGGATGACACCGAGGCGGATGCTCAGGTCGTACGCGCCGCCGAGGAAGCCCAGCATGCCGATCACCGCCATCGCGGCCGACGCGGCGAACGCCGGGATACGGAAGAGGCTCAGCCTCAGCATCGGGGCCGCGCTGCGGTTCTCCACCACGATGAACACGGCGATGAAGACGGCGAAGGTGACGAAGGACGCGACGACGGGGGCCGAGCCCCAGCCGTCCGAGGGGCCCTGGATGATGCCGTACAGCAGGGCGAGCAGGGCCACGGCGATGGTGATCTGCCCGGGCCAGTCCAGCGAGCGGCCCTCCGGGGCGCTGGACTCGGTGCCGAGCAGCCAGGCCGCCACGGCGGTGATCAGGGAGAGCACGCCGGTCACGCCGAACGCCCACTGGAAGGGCGCGTGTTCGACGATGCCTCCGGACATGAGCGGGGCGATGAAGGCGCCGAGCGACAGGGCCGCGGTCCAGGAGGCCAGGCCCCTGGCGCGTGCGGCCGGGGTGGTCGTGATCGCAGTGATCATCGTCAGGGACGCGGGGAAGAGCGCGGCGGCTCCGATGCCGGAGATCGCCTGGCCGGTGATCAGCTGGGCCGGGGTGGCGGAGGTGGCGGACACCAGGTAGCCGACGGCGGCCAGCAGTGCCGCGACGACGACGAGCTTCTTGCGGCCGTAGCGGTCGCCCACGACGCCGAAGGTCAGCGCCAGGATGGCGGCGGGCACCAGAAAGGCGTCACTGATCCAGGTCAGTTCCGCGCCGGACGTCTGGAGCGCGCGCTGCATCTCGCCGTTGATCGCGGCAGGCAGCACCAGACCGATCTGGGCCAGGCAGACGGCCAGACAGCCGGCGACGATCGTGCCGGTGTGCCGGACCGGAGCGGCCGGAGCGGTCTCGGACGCGGGGAGCGGTGGGTCGTAGGCAGGAGTGGAGACCATGTCTCCTCCTTGGAGGGGTTGGCGGGTCGTACGGCCCGAGGGGAGCGGAGGGGAATTCGTCGGCGCGGGGAGCGTCGTCAGAGGCCGGGCGAGAGCTCGGCCATGCAGCCGAACAGTCCGGGGCCGTCGAGCGGGGGCAGTGAGGTGTCGAGCTCCCGGTAGACGGTGTGCACGTTGACGGCGAGGCGTTCGCTCTCGTCCAGGTCGGCGAAGCGGCCGAGGCGGATGTCGCGTGCCGCGTCCATGGCGGGCATGCCGGCGGTGAAGCGGGCGGTGGCCTGCTCGTGGACGTATTCGAGGTAGTCGCGGATCTCGCGGACGGACTGCTTGGTGGCGACGGGGCCGTGGCCGGGTACGACGATGTCGGCGTCGAGGCCCAGCAGCAGGTCGCAGGCGGCGAGCCAGCGGGCGAAGGGACCGTGCCAGACGACCGGCGCCGCTCCGGCGAAGACGATGTCGCCGGTGTAGACGATCCGGGCCCGCGGCACGTGGACGATCGTGTCGCCGGCGCTGTGCGCGGGCCCCACGTCGATGAGGCGGACCTCCGTGCCGCCGATGTCGAGGACGGTCTCGCCGTCGAAGACCCGGTTCGGGAGGACGGGTTCGATGTCGGTGTGGTCGAAGCGGCCGAAGATCCGGCGGGCGAAGTGTCCGGCCGGGCTGTCCATGCCGGTCAGTGCGCGCATTTCGGCCGGGCCCACCTGCCGCATGTCCACCAGGGACCCGCGGGCCGCGATGATCTCGGCGTGGGACACGAGCTGGTTGCCGAACCAGTGGTCGCCGTTGCCGTGGGTGTTGACCACGGTGGAGATCGGTGCGGGAGCGGTGAGCGGCGCCAGCGCGTCGAGCATGGTCTTGGTCAGCCGCAGGTCGTAGAGGGTGTCGACGAGCAGTGACGCGCCCCGGCCGGTGATCAGCCCGGCGTTGCTCATGCCCCATCCGACATCGCCCGCGATCCAGGCGTAACAGCCGTGTCCGAGATCGACACGGCCCGTCCGGGATGTCACGGAAGCCACGTTGCCTCCTTGTCAGAGTCCCGCGATCAGCAGTGCGAGACTTTCATCCACTGCTGGACTCGGGTCCAGCAGTGGAGAGGAATCTAGATAGATGTCGGGGAGGGGTCAAGAGGCGTGCGGCCTTGTGCTGTACTGAGGGCCATGAAGATCCGGGACGCGGCAGCCGCCTCCGAGGGCGGCGCGACCGTCGGGCGCCAGGAGCGCAGGCGTCGGAAGCTGCACGACCAGCTGTACGAGACGGCGGTCGGTCTCTTCGTCGCCCAGGGATACGAGGCGACCACCATGGAGCAGATCGCCGAGGCCGCCGATGTCGCCCGGGCCACCGTCTTCAACCACTTCGCACAGAAGGTCGGCTTCCTCGAGGAATGGGGAGTCCGCCGCCGTGCCCGCGTCGCTGAGATCCTCGGCGCGGAGCACGCCGAGGACCTGCCGGTCGGCGACCGGCTGCGCCGCTACCTGAAGGAGATGGGCGACCTCAACGTCGCCTCACGTGCCGAGACCACCGTCCTGATGGACGCCTCAGCGCGGTACGGGCACCTCCTGCAGGACCCGTCCCTGGAAATCGAACTCGGCAGGATCGTCGAGCAAGGGCGGCAACGCGGGGAGATCAGGGCGGGCGTCGACTGCGACCAGGCCGGCCAACTGCTGGCCGCCTGCTACTTCTCGACGATCCTGCGCTGGATCCGCGAGGAACCGGCCCCCTTCGACCTGGACGAGCGCCTCGCCGGGGCGCTCGGCATCATCCTGCTGGGCCTTCTCGCCGACGAGGCACATCCCGGGGAACCCTGACGGTTCCCCTCACCGCCGCCTTGAGGCAAGAGGCAGGCCGGTGGGCCCGTCGATCAAGGGGTCCTTTCACTATGCCGCCGGGTCACGCGGCCTGGCACCGCTCCCCCACGCTCGGCTCCGCTCGCGCGGCAGGGGCCCCACCGCCGTGTTGCCGGAGAGCCCAGGCAGCTCCTCCCCCACTCTCGACTGCGCTCGAGCGGGGGGACCCCCATCCAGGGCTCTCCGGCGCCTTGCGATGCACGGCACCAGGGCACGCGACCTCATCGGGCGCTCATAGTGAAAGGACTCCTACAGTAAGCAAGCCCGTGGCTCCTGCGTGATCGTTCTGCGGAGAGAACGGAAATGATCACGCAGGAGCCACGGGCATCCCGCATCCAGGGCCAAGCCACCCGGCCCAACACGAACCGTGACGTCCCGTCAACAGACCGAGCCAGCGCACCGCACATCTTCGAAGACCCCCTGATCCGCCACCGCGCCAGCCCCCGCCCCTGCGTAAGGACCGTCATTTGCTGGCGGACCTGTTTACGGTGAGTGTTGGTAGGGATTTTCGGAGTCTGGGCAAGTTGAGCGCCCGGTTGTCGCCTCGGGTGCGCGCCGGTCTTCACGACCCCCGTAGGGCGGTGCCCGTAGGGGCGGGAAGGTGCTGGCCAGCCCGGGCTCGGGAGAGCACGGAGCCGGGTTCAGGGCTTCGATGTTCACGTCGATCCAGGGCGCGCCCCGGCCTGTGAGACGCCCCCGCGACCACCGCCCTCAACCCGACCACGAGGCCAGGAACCTGAAAGTGGCTCCGGCGGTGGCCGGCACAGGGACCTCGGCAGTCCTCGTTCTCGCTTGTCAGAAGCACTTTGTGCGTTGCCGCTCACCAGCCTGACAGCCTGCTTCGGGGGAGCCGAGGCTAGCTGAGCGGCACGTCCACGACACTCTTGAGGTGGCTGAATGTCTCGAGGGAGTACAGGCCGTGGTAACGGCCCATGCCGCTTTCGCCGACGCCGCCGAAGGGCAGGCCGGATATGAGCACCTGGATCCCCGGCGAGCCCCAGGTGACGGCGCCGGAGGACGTCTCGTTCGCCAGGCGCGACTTGGTGGCCTCGGACGTGGTGAAAGCGTAGAGCCCCAGCGGCTTGTCGCGTTCGTTGATGAAGGCGATGGCGGCGTCGAGGTCTTCGACTTCGACGACGGCGAGGATCGGACCGAAGATCTCCTCCTGCATGACCGGTGATGCGGGGTCGACGTCGGTGAGCACCGTCGGTGCGATGAACAGGTCCTCGCGGTCGTGCCGGCCTCCCACCGCCACCTTGCCGGAATCCAGCAGACGAGTGAGCCGGTCGAAATGCCGCTCGTTGATGACCCGCCCGTAGTCGGGGGCGGTCTGCGGAGTGGAGCCGAACTGGGCTTCGAGCGCCTTGCGGAGGGCGGGAACCAGCGCGGCAGCGGTGGCGGGATCAGCCAGAACATAGTCCGGGGCTCCGCACGACTGTCCCGCGTTCATGAACTTGCCGCCGACCAGCCGCTGCGCGGCCTCGTCCACGTCAGCGTCGGGCGCCACGAAGATCGGATTCTTGCCCCCGAGTTCCAGCGTGACCGGGGTGAGGTTCTTGGCTGCTGCGGCCATGATGATCCGGCCGACCGTGCCGTTGCCCGTGTAGAAGATGTGGTCGAAACGCTGCGCCAGGAGGGCCGTGGTCTGCTCGGCGCCTCCCTCGACCACGGTGAGCACGTCGGCGTCGAAGTACTGGCGCAGGAGGCGGGAAAGCACCGCCGAGGTATGCACCGAGATCTCGCTCGGCTTGGCCACCACGGTGTTTCCGGCGGCCAGGGCGCCGATGAGGGGATCGATGAGAAGGTGCACCGGGAAGTTCCACGTGCCGATCACCAGGACGACCCCGAGCGGGTCGTACTTGGTGTGAGCCGTTGTCGTGGGGCCGAGGAAGGCAGGGACCTCCACCGGGCGCGGCTGAAGCCAGCCCTCGAGACTCGCCAGCGTCTCGTCGATGTGACCGACGGTGAGGTCGATCTCCGCCATCTTCGCCTCGGCGGCGTTCTTCCTCAGATCCGCCCAGACCGCTTCGAGCAGCTCCTTCTCGTTTTCGACCAGCAATGCCCGCAGTCGCTGCAGCTGGTTGACGCGCCAGTCCAGTGGGCGGGTGACGCCGGCGTTGAACGTCGCGCGCAGGCGGCCGACGACCTCAGCGGCCGGTTCGCTCTGGGACGTCCTGGACTCATTCGCCGCTGTTGCGGTCATGGGATGTGCTCCGTTCTGGATGAAGCCCACGCCATCAAGGCGTTGGTGAAGGCGTCACTCCGGTCTTCACTGTAGCCCATGTACGCACTAACGCGAACATGAAGGGGCGCGTTACCCTTCTCCCATGGCCAGCCGTACCGCATCCCCGCTCGTCCACCCCGACATCGACGACTTCGACCTCTTCAAGGTCATGAGCGCGCTGACCGATGAGACCCGGCTCGCCATCGTCGTCGGACTCGCCGCCTCTCCCGGTCTGGCCTGCAGCGTCTTCAGGCAGGACGCCACCGCCTCCGTGCTCACCCGCCACTTCCGCGTCCTGCGCGAGGCCGGCGTCATCCGGCAGCAGGACGTCGGCACCCGCCGCTTCAACACCCTGCGCAAGGAAGAACTCGACCAGCGCTTCCCCGGACTGATCGACCTCGTCCTCAAGGAGGGCGCCGCCCGTGTGACGCCCCGCGCGGACACCGGCAGCGCCTGACACCCCGGGGCGCGCCGGCGCGAACGCAAGCGGGACAGCCCAACGCTCCGCGAGCGCTTCCCGGACCAGCGTCGATCAGCCGTACGGACGCAGAGTGGCGGGCACACCGGCCCTGCACCACTTGGCGTTGTCTTGACGCCGCGCTGTGGCGGCTTCGTCGTCGGAAGCCGGGTGCGCTCGCACGCCCGAACTGCGCGGCCCCGTGCGGCGGCCGCTTCCGGGCGCGGGTCGGTGTGGCGGAGATGGACTTACCGCTCGCGCGAGGCGGTGGCCTGACCCCGTTCCCCTGGGGGAGCGCCCGCCGCATGTATTCAAAGGACGTCGACGCAGGCGTCACACCTGTCGTGCTCTCCGAGAAGTGCGCCCCTTTCTCCGCGCTTTAGTACTGCAACGGTGCTTGCCGTGACCTGGCCAGCAGTCACGGCAAGCACCGTTGCAGTACTAAGGCGACGGTAGATCGGCGCGACCCGAACCGAATGTTCGCGCAGTCGATCGGATAACTGGGTACCGACGCCGGCATCGCCGACCAGGTGCTGCTGCGCTGGTGGCGGTGGGCGAGGTAGGCGGCGAGCACCGGTGGGGCGAGCAGCACGGGGCGGCCGGGCAGGTATAGGCGGGCTCGGTCGAGGTCGCGGACGTCGGTGAGGGTGAGGCGGCGGATCTCACCCACGCGCAGGGCGTGGACGGCGAGCAGCGCGGTGAGGGTCAAGTTGACACCGTGTGGCGACGCCGGACCACGCCCGCCTCCTGTGCCTGGTGCCCAGTGCCGCCCAAGACGATCACCTGGAAGGCCGCGCCGAGAAAGGCGGTGACGAAACGGGAGATCCTGCGGGTGCTGCGCATAGTGCTTACCTGCCTGTTCGCGTCGGTGGGCCGAAGCTCGTGAGGTGATCCGTCCCAGCGGCCGGCCATGGCGGGCAACGGGGGACGCTGAACCGCTGAGATACCCCCTGATCAGGGAGAATTCGGTCGCTAAGGAGCGCGACGACTGCACCGGCCGGGCCGCAGCCGGCCCGCGCGGTGGCGTCAGGGTGCGGCCTTTGGCGGGCGTGACACGGGTGACCTTGCCGTCGGTGTCGAGGGTGACCCGGTCAGCGGTGATGAGGGTGACGGTCTGGGAGTCCCGGCCGGTGCGGGGCCGTTGTTCGTCGGCTGGTTCGGCTTCTGGGCCGCTGGCGCCGCCTGAGCCGCCCCGCAGGTGACCGCTGCGGCGACGAGCAGTTCCTCCGCGACGGCATCACCGTTCAGCTGTCTTCTGTGCTTTCTGTTCGGCTTCAACTCGGGTCCTTCCCGATGGTCGTGAGGGAGTTGGCGGCCCGGCACGCGGACAGCGGGCAGCGGGCAGCACAAGGGCACGGCTCGGCAACCGAAGGGCGGTGTGCGGCCGGAGGTGGGTGTTCTCTGGAGCTGGGTGTTCTGGGGGTGGGTGTCCTGGCGATACGTCAGGCGACGCGCTTACGGCCCCAGAA
>JODI01000056.1 GCA_000720805.1 Streptomyces violaceoruber | reverse complement strand
GAACGGACGCTTCCTTTGTACTCACCCGAGAGACTCTCTCGTGGCTTTCCTCCGGGCGCTTCCCTTCGGTCTTGCGTTTCCGACTCTATCAGATCGTTTTCTTGATCCGATTCCCTGTCGGCGGGATCTGCCGAAGGCTTGGGCTTTCGCTGTCGGCCTTTCGACATTCACTACGTTAGCCGATTCCCGAGCCAACTCATAATCGAGTTCCGCGAGTTCCGAATTCAGACGTGCGGGCACGTCGAACTCGCCCTCGCTGGAGGGAGTCGTAGGTAGTGGGTTGGCCGCTCCGGCTGCTGGCGATTGCCGTACCCGGTTCAGCGGCTCGGGCTACATTACGCGCCTGCCCTGGGCGCGTCAACTTCGGCGGCGCCTCGGTACGTGGGCCCGATAGGGGCTCACCGTCGGGTCGTTGGCGATCCAGAAGCGCCACGGGTGGACCTCTCCGTTGCCGCCCTCGCCGGCAACGCCGGTGCGGGGACCGTTGCGTACCTGGTCGGAGGCGACCGGGGTGCCGCTGAGGATCTTCAACGGCGTCTCGCCAAGGGCGCAGGCGTCCGTGCCGTCCAGGGCTCGGTCCACGCCCAGCGCCGTGGCCAAGCGGGCCGGGCCTTTGGCCAGTTCCTTGTCGTTGCGGGCCGAGAGTCGACGGGTGCGGGCCAGTTCGGCGCCCTCGACGATCTCGCCGGCGCGGAGCAGGACCGCGCTCGCCGTGCCTGGGGGGCCGCACACCAGGTTCATGCAGAACCACATGCCATAGGTGAAGTAGACGTACACGTGTCCGGGGGGACCGAACATCACGTCATTGCGGGCCGTGCGGCCGCGGAAGGCGTGCGAGCCGGGGTCGTTCGGGCCGTCGTAGGCCTCGACCTCTGTCAGGCGCAGGGTGATCGGACCGTCCGGGGTGGAACGGACGAGCAGTCGGCCGAGCAGGTCGGGGGCGACCTGCAGTACGGGGCGGTCGAAGAACTCTCTGGGCAGGGGCGTACGGTCGGGGCTCGCGATCATGCCGTCCGAGGGTAGTGCAGACGGGTGGTCGTGACGGGGTGGTGCGGGGGCGTTCGCCTTGCCAGGGTGAGGACGCGGAACCGGCCGCGACCGGATCGCGTTTCTAGGGATCAAGGATCCACACGCAGAAGCAGGACGACGGAACAGGCGGCGCGCTGCCGGTCGCCTGGAGAGGGAGAGACATGGCGTTCAAGAAGCTGCTCGCGAGCCTGGGGGCCGGCGGGGCTTCGGTGGAGACGGTGCTGACCGAGGTCAACGTCGTGCCGGGGGGTGTCGTCCAAGGTGAGGTGCGGATCCAGGGCGGGTCCGTCGACCAGCAGATCGAGGGTCTGTCGGTCGGGCTGCAGGCCAAGGTCGAGGTGGAGAGCGGCGACCAGGAGTACAGGCAGGACATCGAGTTCGCCAAGCAGCGGCTCGGCGGCGCCTTCGAGCTGAAGGCCCAGGCGGTGCACGTGGTGCCGTTCGGGCTGGAGATCCCGTGGGAGACGCCGATCACGACGATCGACGGGCACCCGCTGCCGGGGATGCACATCGGGGTGTCCACGGAGCTCGAGATCGCGCGTGCGGTGGACTCCGGTGACCTGGACCCCGTCAACGTGCACCCGCTGCCCGCGCAGAAGGCCATCCTGGACGGCTTCATCCAGCTGGGCTTCCGTTTCAAGAGCGCGGACATGGAGCGGGGCCACATCCGGGGCACACGGCAGAAGCTGCCCTTCTACCAGGAGATCGAGTTCCTTCCGCCGCAGCAGTACCGCGGGCTGAACCAGGTCGAGCTGAGCTTCGTCGCCGACGGGAACGCGATGGACGTCATCCTGGAGATGGACAAGAAGCCGGGTCTGTTCAGCGAGGGCAGCGACACCTTCCGCTCGTTCCAGGTGGGTCTGCACGACTACCAGAGCACCGACTGGGCGGCGTACCTCAACCAGTGGCTGTCCGAGGTCGGCAGCAAGCGCAACTGGTTCTAGGCTCGGAACTGCTGATTCCAGTCATCTGTCAGGAGGTACCGAGGTGACCGAGCTCAAGAGGCGGCCGCTCCCCCACGACTTCCATCCGCCCGTGCCGTCGTTCACGGTCGCGAGCGAGGACGTCGCTCAGGGCGCGGCACTCAAGGACGCTCAGGTCCACGCGGCCGGCAACACCTCGCCGCAGCTGCGGTGGGAGGGCTTTCCGCCCGAGACCAAGAGCTTCGCCGTGACCTGCTACGACCCGGACGCCCCGACGGGCAGCGGGTTCTGGCACTGGGTCCTGTTCGACATCCCGGCCTCGGTGACCGAGCTGCCGGCGGGTGCGGGCAGCGGCAAGTTCGAGGGGCTGCCGGAGGGCGCCGTACAGGCGCGCAACGACTACGGGACGAAGGACTTCGGTGGAGCCGCACCGCCGCCCGGGGACGGACCGCACCGGTATGTGTTCACGGTGTACGCCGTGGACCAGGAGAAGCTCGGTCCGGACGCGGAGGCCACGCCCGCCTTCGTGGGCTTCAATCTGCGGTTCCACACTCTCGCGCGTGCGCAGTTGATCGGCGAGTACGAGGTGCCCGCCGAAGGCTGAGGTTCATGGAACGTTTGCTCGCCCCTGGTCTTGGAAGTGATCAGGGGCGGGCACTTTTTATTTCGTTGTCCATCTCGGCGTGCCCGGCCAGAGTTGATCCCAGTCCGCCGAGGGGTGGGCGGGTGCACACGGGAGGTGGGCTGGTCATGCGGGACACGTTGGTGCTGAACGCGAGCTTCGAGCCGCTGTCGACGGTGACGTTGAACCGAGCCGTCGTTCTGGTGCTTCAGGACAAGGCCGTCGTCGAGCAGTCCCACCCCGAACTGCGTATGCGGGGAGCCGAGGTGGACATACCCGCGCCCCGGGTGATCAGGCTGTGCAGGTATGTGAGGGTGCCCTTCCGAAGACAAGCTCCGTGGTCGAGGCGGGGCGTTCTGGTGCGGGACCGGCACAGGTGCGCGTACTGCGGCCGACGGGCGACGACCGTGGACCACGTGGTGCCGCGGTCGCAGGGTGGTCAGGACACCTGGCTGAACACGGTGGCCTCGTGCGCGGAGGACAACCACCGCAAGGCGAACCGGACTCCGGAGCAGGCGGGGATGCCGTTGCTGCGGGAGCCGTTCGAGCCGACGCCGGCGGACGCGATGCTGTTGTCGCTCGGGCGTGGTGAGCTGGAGGCTCTGCCGGACTGGCTGGCGCGAGACGCGGCGTAAGGCTGCGGTCGTTCGGCGGCTGTGGGTGGTTCGTGGCCGGCCGCGCGGTTCCCCGCGCCCCTGAGGGAGTGCGGGGAACGGTCGTTTCTGGCGGGCGTCAGTCGATCGACGGCTTCTCGCGGCGTTCTGTGCCGCCGCTGTTGCCACCGCCGCCCGAACCGCCGCCCATGCCGCCGAAGTTGCCCATGGCGCCGGACAGGCCCTTGAGGGCGTCGCCGATCTCGCTGGGGACGATCCAGAGCTTGTTGGCGTCTCCCTCGGCGATCTTCGGGAGCATCTGGAGGTACTGGTAGGAGAGGAGCTTCTGGTCCGGGTCCCCGGCGTGGATGGCCTCGAAGACCGTACGGACGGCCTGCGCTTCGCCCTCGGCGCGCAGGGCGGCGGCCTTGGCCTCGCCCTCGGCGCGCAGGATCTGGGACTGCTTCTCACCCTCGGCGGTGAGGATGGCGGCCTGGCGCGTACCTTCGGCGGTGAGGATCGCGGCGCGCTTGTCACGGTCGGCGCGCATCTGCTTCTCCATCGAGTCCTGGATGGAGGTCGGCGGCTCGATTGCCTTGAGTTCGACGCGGTTCACCCGGATGCCCCACTTGCCGGTGGCCTCGTCGAGGACGCCGCGCAGGGCCGCGTTGATCTCCTCGCGGGAGGTCAGGGTCCGCTCCAGGTCCATGCCACCGATGATGTTGCGGAGCGTGGTGACGGTGAGCTGCTCGATCGCCTGGATGTAACTGGCCACTTCGTAGGTGGCGGCCCGGGCGTCGGTCACCTGGTAGTAGATGACCGTGTCGATGTTGACGACCAGGTTGTCCTGGGTGATCACCGGCTGGGGCGGGAACGGCACGACCTGTTCACGCAGGTCGATGCGGTTGCGGATGGTGTCGATGAACGGGACGACGATGTTCAGTCCCGCGTTGAGTGTCCGCGTGTAACGGCCGAAACGCTCGACAATCGCGGCGCTCGCCTGCGGGATGACCTGGATCGTCTTGATCAGGGCGATGAAGACCAACACCACCAGGATGATCAAGACGATGATGACCGGTTCCATCGTGCTCCCCGTACCCTTCTCCGCCTCGGCGCTTTCGGAAGATCTTATGGTTGTTGAAGATCTTGCTGGTCGAGTGTGACAGACCGCCGCGAACCTCGTGGCCGTTCCGTCCAGTTACGTCGTACGAGGTCACATCACGATCGCGGTGGCTCCCTCGATCTCCACGACATCCACTTCCTGGCCCACTTCGTAGGCGTGGCCGGTGTCGAGGGAGCGGGCCGACCAGACTTCGCCGGCGAGCTTGATCCGACCGCCGGAACCGTCGACGCGTTCCAGGACGACGGCTTGTCTGCCCTTCAACGCGTCCACTCCGGTGGCGAGTTGGGGTCGCTGTGTGCGGTGTCGCGCGGCGATGGGCCGTACCACGGCGATGAGGGCGACCGAGACGATCACGAAGGTGAGCACCTGGACGACCGCGCCGCCGCCCACCGAGGCCGCGATCGCGGCGGCCACGGCGCCCACCGCGAACATGCCGAACTCCGGCATCGCGGTGACCACGACCGGGATTCCGAGCGCTGCCGCGCCGACGAGCCACCACACCCATGCGTCGATGTCGTTCACGTGGTCATGGTAGGGCTGCGAGTCGTGCCACCGACAGGGCGCCGAAGGCCCGGAAAGAGCTTCTTACCGGGGTCTTCACAGGACCGGAGGGGGTTTCAGGACAACGGGAGGCCGTGCGCGGTCCAACGCTCGCCGACCTGTTCGACGACGAGAGGGAGTCCGAAGCAGAGGGAGAGGTTGCGGGAGGTGAGTTCGAGCTCCAGCGGGCCGGCGGCGAGAACCCTGCCCTGGCGGATCATCAGCACGTGGGTGAAGCCGGGGGCGATCTCCTCGACGTGGTGGGTGACCATCAGCATCGAGGGGGCGATCGGGTCGCGCGCGAGGCGGCCGAGCCGGCGTACGAGGTCCTCGCGGCCACCGAGGTCGAGGCCGGCGGCGGGCTCGTCGAGGAGCAGCAGCTCGGGGTCGGTCATCAGGGCGCGGGCGATGAGGGTGCGCTTGCGCTCGCCCTCGGAGAGGGTGCCGAACTTGCGGTCCAGGTAGTCGCTCATGCCGAGGCGGTCGAGGAAGGCGCGGGCGCGCTGTTCGTCGATCTCCTCGTACTCCTCCTGCCAGCCGGCGGTCATGCCGTACGCGGCCGTGAGCACGGTCTGCAGGACGGTCTGGCGCCTGGGCAGCTTGTCGGCCATGGCGATGCCGGCCATGCCGATACGGGGACGCAGTTCGAAGACGTCGGTGCCGGGGGTGCCGAGGGTCTCGCCGAGGATGGTGGCGGTGCCCTTGCTGGGGTAGAGGTAGCTGGACGCGACGTTCAGGAGGGTGGTCTTGCCGGCGCCGTTCGGGCCGAGGATGACCCAGCGCTCGCCCTCCTTGACCGACCAGGAGACCTGGTCCACCAGAGCCCGGCCCTCACGGACCACGGATACGTCCTGAAGCTCCAGAACATCGCTCATGAGCGCGTTGTCTCCCCTTGCTGTGTGGCCGGTCTCGGCTGTCGCGTAAGCCTGTGGCTCGGTCCGCCGCGCCGGTGGGCGCAGCCCTCAAGGAAATCTACGCCACGGGTGGCCCCGGACATTCCATCGGTCCGGTCCTTAGGGTGGGGGGATGCTCACGGAACCACGCTCTGGACGCCTTGCCTCTTGGGGAAATGCCCTGTTGGCCGGACTTGTCTCGCCGGACGACGCCGTGCTCTCGATCGTCGGGGAGGACGCCGTGCACCGGGTGGAGGGGCTGCCGGGTGAGTCGGCGCCCGTCGGTCTGACGCTCGCGCTGGGGCGGCTGCGATCGCTCGGTGTCACGGGCCTGCGGGTCGCGCTGCCCGCGCCCGGGCATCCACTGGGGCTGAGCGGGCCGCCGGAGTTCAACGCCCGGGCATTGGACGCGGAGGAGGCCGTGGTCTGTCACGGGGCCGCACTCGGGCTGGTGCCGGAGGTGTACGAGGCCGGTCCCGAGGGTGATGTGCATGTCGAGGTGGTGTGGCGTGTGCTGCCGGTGCGGGAGGCACCGCCGGCCGATGTGCCGTCGCTCGGGGAGGCCGAGCGGGAGCTGGCGGAGGCTCTGCGGGAGGCGACCGAGGTGCTGACGCGGCTCGATGTGGCCGGGTCGGGGCCGGTGGCCGAGGCGGCGGTCGAGGCGTATCGGGCGCGGGCCGAGCGGGGGCGGGAGGTACTCGCGCCGGGGTATCCGCCGCGGGCGGTGCGGGTGCTGGAGTTGGCGCAGCGGGTGGGGTTGCTCGTGTCGCTGGCGTACGAGAACGGGCACGGGGGTGCGGTCAGTTCCGCGGAGATGGGGGCGCGTTCCGAGGCTCTGCGGCCGGTGGAGCGGACGGCTCGGCGGGCGCAGGTCGCGGCTTACAACGCGTATGTGGAGGAGCGGGAGCGCGGGGTGCGGTGAGCGCCGGCTTCGCGAGGCGGGTGATGCAGCGCGGAGGGGCCCCGCGAGTCCCTTGACTCGCGGGGCCCCTCGTCGGCCGGTCGCCGGGGTCGACCGTTGTCGCGCTCGTCGCCGAAGGCGGCAGGGCGACGAGGTCGACGGTGTCGCCACGGACGTTCACCGGGGTGTGGATCGGGAACTGGATGACGTTGCCCAAGGCCCCGCCCGGTGATCTGACGGCGGCGTCGGCACCCCCGCGCCCGCGGCGATACGGCCCCGACGAGTCCGGTGCCCGGTGGTCAGGCGCGCGGGGTCGTCGATCTGGTTGGTCTCGGCGATCCGCGCCAGGCGGACGCGTCGGCGAGAGAGTGTCCGGCCCGGCCGCGGGTCGTGCGCTGATCAACGCGGGAGCGATCCGGAACTGCGCGAGAAGCCGGGTACGACTGCCGTGCGACCGGCCGGACGACAGCGGACCGGCCTCCCGGGCGGGTCCGGGAGGCCGGAGGTCACTGGCCGCTCGGCGACCGGTGTCAGCGGTTGATGCCGAGGTTGCCGAAGGCGGGGTTCAGCACGCCGATGACATTCACGCTGTTGCCGACCGCGTTCACCGGGACGTGCACCGGGGCCTGGACGAGGTTGCCCGAGGCGACGCCCGGCGAGCCCACGGCCTTGCCGTCGGCGTGCGCGTCGGTGGCGGAAGCCATTCCGGCGCCGGCGGCGACCAGCGCGCCGGCCACCATCGTCACGGCCGCTGCCTTCTTCAGGTTCTTCACTTCTGAGCCCTCCCTAGCGATTGCCGCGGCAGTCGCCGCAGCACGCACTGGAGAACGGCGGAGATCCGCGAAGGATGCGCCATCCGGGGGACA
Source organism: Streptomyces violaceoruber (assembly GCA_000720805.1). Lineage (GTDB taxonomy): Bacteria > Actinomycetota > Actinomycetes > Streptomycetales > Streptomycetaceae > Streptomyces > Streptomyces cellulosae_A. The sequence continues at coordinate 48,243 of JODI01000056.1, read as the reverse complement.
TTCCCACGACGGTATGAATCTCAGACCGGAGTGGATCGCTCCATATTGCCGCCCAGCGCGGGCGCCGGGCGCGTTTCAGCCGGTCACGCCATGGCGTACGGCCCACAGGGCGGCCTGGGTGCGGTCTGCCAGGTCGAGTTTCATCAGGATGTTCGAGACGTGCGTCTTGACCGTCTTCTCGGACAGCACCAGGGCACGGGCGATCTCGCGGTTGGAGCGGCCGTCGGCTATGAGGCCGAGGACCTCCCGCTCCCGCTCGGTGAGCGAACCGCCTCTGCCCTGACCCGAGTTGTTGTCATCCTGGGACAACAACGCGCCGGCGACCTCGGGTTGGAGGAGGATGTGGCCCGCGTGCACGGAGCGGATGGCGCCGGCCAGGGCGTCGGGGTCGATGTCCTTGTACACGTAGCCGGCGGCGCCCGCGCGCAGGGCCGGGACGACCGTGCGCTGCTCGGTGAAGCTGGTGACGATGAGCACGCGCGCGGGGTTGTTCAGTTCACGGAGCTTGCGGAGGGCGTCGACGCCGTCCATACCCGGCATCCTGACGTCCATGAGGACGACGTCGGGCTCGAGTTCCTCGGCGCGGGCGACGCCCTCGGCGCCGTCGGCCGCCTCGCCCACGACCTCGATGTCGTCCTGGACTTCGAGGAACGTGCGCAGGCCCCGGCGGACCACCTGGTGGTCGTCCACCAGCAACACCTTGATCGGTTCAGCCACCGGGGACCTCCATCTCGATCGTGGTGCCCTTGCCGGGCGCCGATTCCACGGCCAGTGTGCCGCCGACGCCGCTCGTGCGGTCCCGCATGGAGACCAGGCCGAGGTGACGTCCCGCGCGGCGTATGCCCTTCGGGTCGAAGCCGCTGCCGTCGTCCGTCACGCGCAGGACCGCTCCGCCGCCGCGCCGGTCCAGGGTCACGTCGACGTGTGCGGCGCCCGAGTGCCGCAGGGCGTTGTGCAGCGCCTCCTGGGCGACGCGGAGCACGGCTTCCTCCTGGGCGGCGGGCAGGGCGCGAACGCCGTGGCTCGTGAAGGTCACGCGCGCGGTGTGGGCGCGGTCGAGGACCTGGATCTGGGTGCGCAGGGTGGCGACCAGACCGTCCTCGTCGAGGGCCGCCGGGCGCAACTCGACGACCGCTGCGCGCAGTTCGTCGGCCGCCTCGGCGGCGAGCGCGGCCACCTGCTGGAGTTCGCCCTTGGCGCGGGACGGGTCGCGGTCGACCAGGGCGGCGGCGGCCTGGGCGGTCAGGCGCAGGGAGAACAGCTTCTGGCTGACCGCGTCGTGCAGTTCGTGGGCGAGGCGGGAGCGCTCCTCGGCGATGGTGAGCTCGCGGCTGCGTTCGTAGAGGCGGGCGTTGGTGAGGGCGATCGCGGCGTGCTGGGCGAGGATGGCCAGGAGTTCCTCGTCCTCCTCGGTGAAGCCGCAGCTGCCTTCCGGCTTGGGACAGTTCTTGTTCGCGAGGAAGAGGGCGCCGATGACCTCGTCGCCGTCGCGGATGGGCAGTCCCAGGAAGTCGACCATGTCCGGGTGGGCGGAGGGCCAGCCCTCGAAGCGGGGGTCCTTGCGGACATCGGCGAGGCGCTCGGGCCGGGCCTCGTGCAGCATCGCGGCGAGGATGCCGTGCTGGCGCGGGAGCGGGCCGATGGCCTTCCACTGCGCGTCGCTGACGCCGTCGACCACGAACTGGGCGAAGCCGCCGTGGTCGTCGGGGACGCCGAGGGCGGCGTACTGCGCGTCGAGCAGCTCACGGGCGGAGGCGACGATCGTCTTGAGGACGTCGCGCACCTCCAGGTGCCTGCTCATGGCCAGCAGCGCGGAGCTCACCGCGGCGAGGCCGGACCGGGGGCCTTGACTCATGCCCTCACGGTACCGGCGGGGTGTGACAGTCCGTATCCGACCTGTGGCGGCGCTCGCCTGGGCCGGAAGACCTAGGGCGAAGGGCCTCGACGGTTGCGGCCCCCGTCGGAGGCGGGGCGGGCGGTCCGGTTCCTACGTTGGGGGCACGCCGATCAGGAGGCGTGGAGGACGAGGGGACGTGGGTCATGCCGGTAGCGATCATCACGGGGGCTTCGAAGGGGCTGGGGCGGGCGCTGTCCGAGGCGCTGGCCGCCCGTGGCTGGGATCTGGTGCTGGACGCTCGGGGCGCCCGGGCCCTCACCGCTGCGGCCGAGGCCGTGTCGGCCCACGGGACACGCGTCACGGCGCTGACCGGGGACGTCACGGACGCGGGGCACCGCTCCGAGCTGGTGGCGGCGGCCTGGAAGCTGGGCGGGGTCGATCTGCTGGTGAACAACGCGAGCGCGCTGGGCGCCGAGCCACTGGTCCGGCTGGAGGGGCTGCCCCTGGAGGGACTGCGGCGGGCCCTTGAGGTGAACGTGGTCGCCGCGCTCGGCCTGGTCCAGGAGGCGCTGCCGCTGCTGCGGGCCTCCGAGGAGGGCGCGGTGATCGCCGTCAGCTCGGACGCGGCCGCCGAGGTGTACGAGACGTGGGGCGGTTACGGGGCGTCGAAGGCGGCCCTGGACCACCTCTCGGCGGTGCTGGGCGAGGAGGAGCCCGGTCTGCGGGTCTGGGTGGTCGACCCCGGGGACATGGCGACCGACCTGTACGCGGCGGCCGTACCGGACGACGACGACCCACGGCCGGAGCCGGGGAGTGTGGTCCCGGCGTTTCTGCGGCTGCTGGACGAGCGTCCGGCGAGCGGGCGCTACGGTGCCCCCGCTCTGCTGGAGTCCCGATGACGCCGGCCACCGAGGTCACCCCGCGCGAGCCCGTTCGAGCGTGGGGGAAGGTGCCGGAGGAGCTGTCGGCGCGGGTGCCGGTCGAGCAGCGTGGACCCGGGCTCGACCGGGATGCCGTACGGCTGCTCGTGTCGCGGGGCACGGAGGTGTCGCACCACGCTTTCGTGGAACTGCCACGGCTGCTGCGGGCCGGGGACCTGCTCGTCGTGAACACCTCGCCCACACTGGCCGCCGCGGTCGACGGCCGGATCGGGCACGCGCGCGTGGTGGTGCACTTCTCCACGCGCGGGGACGACGGGCGGTGGGCGGTCGAGCTGCGGGATCCGGACGGACGCGGCACCACGCGCGCGCGTGCGGGAGGGCCTGCGGGGAAGGAGGTGTGGCTGCCGACGGGTGTGCGGCTGGTGCTGGAGGAGCCGGTGGGCGCGGGCAGCGAGCGGTTGTGGTGGGCCAGGGACCGCGGTGCGAGGGTTCCGGTTCCGGGGTTGCTGCGGGAGCACGGGCGGCCCATTCGCTACTCGTACACGGAGCGGGACCAGCCGCTGTCCGTGTACCAGACGGTGTTCGCGTTGCCCTCGCGGGACGGGTCGGGCAGTGCGGAGATGCCGAGTGCGGCGCGGCCGTTCACCGCGCGGCTGGTCGCGGATTTGGTGAGCCGGGGTGTGCAGTTCGCGCCGATCACGCTGCACACCGGGGTGGCCTCGGCCGAGGCGCACGAGCCGCCGTATCCGGAGCGGTTCTCGGTGCCGGAGGCGTCGGCGCGGTTGATCAACGCGGTGCGGGCGGGGGCCGGGCGGGTGGTGGCGGTCGGGACGACCGCCGTGCGGGCCGTGGAGTCGGCCACCGGGCCGGACGGTGTCGTACGCGCGCGTGCCGGGTGGACCGATCTGGTGGTCACCCCGGAGCGCGGGGTGCGTGCCGTGGACGGGCTGCTGACCGGGCTGCACGAGCCGCAGGCCTCGCATCTGCTGATGCTGGAGGCGGTCGCGGGACGGGCGGCGATCGAGCGGAGCTACGAGGAGGCGCTGCGCGGGCGCTACCTGTGGCACGAGTTCGGGGATGTGCACCTCATCCTGTCGCCACAGCCTCACACAGAGCATTGCGTCAGCAACTGTTGGTGAGAGTGCCGCGGGGGCCGATGTGAGCCGGCACATAGGGCGCAAATCACGTACTAGCAGAGATAGGAGACAAAGCCTCCCTGCGTGAACGGGACAGACGTCTTGGTCTGTCCCGTTTTGCCCTTCCCTGATCCACTACCCGGCTTCGTACGTCACACCTTTGCCTGGTGTTTTTGCGGCCGCTAAGAATGGCTGCCGTCGCTCAGCGCCGTGGGTTCCGCCCGCGGCGTTTGTGCCGGAAGCACTCGTGTCCCCGCCGGACGAAGAGCGACCTCCGCGCTATTCGAAGAGGTCCATTCGCCATGCTCAAGAACGTCAAGAACCGAAGTCGCGCCCTGACCCGTACGCACAAGATCGCGATCAGCGGTGTCGCCGCGCTCGGCGCCGCCACCGTCGCCTTCACCGCGGTCCCGGGCGGCCAGACGACCACGTCCGAGGCGGCGGGCGCCCCCGCACGCGTGGCGTACAGCTCCGCACAGCTCACGGCCCTGCACTCGGACGTCACCGAGCAGCTCGCCGGTACCAGCCTGCAGGGCAAGGCGATGGAGGCGCAGCAGAAGGCCAAGGCGGAGGCCCAGGCGAAGACCAAGGCAAAGGCTGACGCCAAGGCCAAGGCGGAGGCGGAGGCGAAGGCCAAGGCGGAGGCGAAGGCGAAGGCAGAAGCCAAGGCCAAGGCAGAAGCCGCCGCGAAGGAGAAGGCCGCCCGGGCCGCCGCGAAGAAGAAGGCCGAGCGGGAGCACAAGACGAAGGAGGCCGCGAGCCGGGCAGCCAAGCGCGCGCACATCAAGCCCGTCGCGAAGAAGTACGGCAACAACCTCAACGGCTGGATCAGGGAAAGCCTGGACATCATGAAGTCCAAGGGCATCCCGGGTTCGTACAACGGTCTGTACCGCAACATCATCCGGGAGTCCTCCGGCAACCCGAACGCGATCAACAACTGGGACATCAACGCCATCAACGGCATCCCGTCGAAGGGGCTGCTGCAGGTCATCCCGCCGACCTTCAAGGCGTACCACGTCCCGGGCACGTCCTGGAACATCTACGACCCGGTCGCCAACATCACCGCCGCCTGCAACTACGCGGCCGACAAGTACGGCTCGATGGACAACGTCAACAGCGCGTACTGAGGCCGCGCGGACCTCTTCACGCCGAAGGGCGGCACCCCCACGGGGGCGCCGCCCTTCACTGTCGTACCAGCGCTGCGCGCCGTACGACCTCGATCACTTGCGCATGACCTCGGGCTCGTGGCGGCGCAGGAAGCGGGCCACGAAGAAGCCGCAGATCACGCCGAGGACGAGCAGGGCGGCCATGTCCAGGCCCCAGGCGCCGACGGTGTGCTCCCACAGCGGGTCGGTGTCGCCGCCGTCCTTGGGCGGGCTGATCTTGTTGAAGTCCAGCGTGGCGCCCGCGGCGCCGACCGCCCAGCGGGACGGCATCAGATACGAGAACTCGTTGACGCCGACCGCCCCGTTCAGGGTGAACAGGCAGCCGGTGAACACGACCTGGATGATGGCGAACATGACCAGCAGCGGCATGGTCTTCTCGGCCGTCTTCACCAGCGAGGAGATGATCAGGCCGAACATCATCGAGGTGAAGCCCAGCGCCATGATCGGGATGGAGAGTTCCACCATGGTGGCGCTGCCGAGGACCAGGCCCTCCTTCGGGATCTCCCGGCTGGCGAAACCGATGACGCCGACCATCAGGCCCTGCAGCAGGGTGATCACGCCGAGCACGAACACCTTGGACATCAGGTACGCGGAGCGGGACAGGCCGGTGGCGCGCTCCCGCTCGTAGATGACCCGTTCCTTGATCAGCTCACGGACGGAGTTGGCCGCACCGGCGAAGCAGGCGCCGACCGCGAGGATCAGCAGGACCGTGGTGGCCGTGCCGTTCGGGATGATCGCGCCGGTCTTCGGGTTGGGCGGGTTGGGCAGCAGGCTGTTGCCCGAGTCGATCAGCAGGCTCACCGCGCCCAGGACCGCCGGCAGGATCACCATCAGCGCCAGGAAGCCCTTGTCGGAGGCGATCACCGAGGTGTAGCGGCGCACCAGCGTGGTGAACTGGGACATCCAGCCCTGCGGCTTGGGCGGTTTCATGGCCTGCATCGGCGGCATCTGTACGGACTGTGGGGCAACGGCGTCGATGTCCGCGGCGTACATCTGGTAGTGCTGCGAGCCCTTCCAGCGGCCCGCCCAGTCGTAGTCGCGGTAGTTCTCGAAGGCGGAGAAGACATCGGCCCAGGTGTCGTAGCCGAAGAAGTTCAGCGCCTCCTCGGGAGGACCGAAGTAGGCGACCGCGCCGCCGGGAGCCATCACCAGGAGCTTGTCGCACAGGGCGAGTTCGGCGACGGAGTGGGTGACGACGAGGACCGTACGGCCGTCGTCGGCGAGGCCGCGCAGCAGCTGCATGACATCGCGGTCCATGCCCGGGTCGAGGCCCGAGGTGGGCTCGTCCAGGAAGATCAGCGACGGCTTGGTGAGCAGCTCCAGGGCCACCGAGACGCGCTTGCGCTGGCCGCCGGAGAGGGAGGTGACCTTCTTCTCCTTGTGGACGTCCAGCTTCAGCTCGCGCAGCACCTCGTCTATGCGGGCCTCGCGCTCGGCGCCCGTGGTGTCAGCCGGGAAGCGCAGCTTGGCCGCGTACTTGAGGGCCTTCTTGACGGTCAGTTCCTTGTGCAGGATGTCGTCCTGCGGGACCAGGCCGATGCGCTGGCGCAGCTCGGCGAACTGCTTGTACAGGTTCCGGTTGTCGTAGAGGACATCGCCCTGGTTGGCGGGCCGGTAGCCGGTGAGCGCCTTGAGCAGGGTCGACTTGCCGGAGCCGGACGGGCCGATGACCGCGATCAGCGACTTCTCCGGGACGCCGAAGGAGACGTCCTTGAGGATCTGCTTGCCGCCGTCGACCGTGACGGTCAGATGGCGGGCCGAGAAGGAGATCTCACCGGTGTCGACGAACTCCTCGAGACGGTCGCCGACCAGGCGGAACGTGGAGTGGCCGACACCGACGATGTCGTTCGGGCCGAGCAGCTGCGTGCCGCCCTTGGTTATCGGCTGGCCGTTGACGTACGTGCCGTTGTGCGAGCCCAGGTCCCGGATCTCGAAGCGGCCGTCGGGCGTGGCGTGGAACTCCGCGTGGTGGCGTGAGACCTGCAGGTCGGAGACGACCAGTTCGTTGTCCAAGGCGCGGCCGATGCGCATCACGCGACCCAGCGAGAACTGGTGGAACGTGGTCGGGCTGCGGTCGCCGTAGACCGGCGGCGCCCCCGCGCCACCACCGGGAACCTTCTGCGCGTACGGCTCGTCCGGGCCGCCCTGCTGCTGCGGCACGTGCGGCGCGGCCTGCTGCGGCTGCTGCCAGCCGGCCTGCGGGGCCTGCGGCTGCGGCGTCTGCGCCTCCTGCTGCGGCGTGGCCGCCGCCCAGCCTGGGCCCGCGCCCTGGGCCGCGTACGGCTGCTGCCGCGGCTGGGCCTGTGGCGTGGCGACGGCGGTCGCGGCGCCGGAGATGTCGAGGCGCGGACCGTCGGTCGCGTTGCCGAGGTGCACGGACGAGCCGGGGCCGACCTCCAGCTGATGGATCCGCTGCCCCCGCACGAACGTGCCGTTGGTGCTGCCGTGGTCCTCGATGACCCAACCGCGGCCGTTCCAGCTGATCGTGGCGTGACGCCAGGACACCCTGGCGTCGTCGAGCACGACGTCCCCCTGCGGATCACGTCCGAGGCTGTATGGCCTGGACGCGTCGAGCGTCCAGGTCCGTCCGTTCAATTCCAGTACGAGTTCCGGCACTCCATGCCCCACTGAGTAGTCCCCCGAGTTACCCCCATCACAGGGAGTCTAGGGATGTCGAACATCGTCGGGAACTATTTCAGGCTCGTCCCTCTGACCGAAAGTCGGGCCTTGAGAAGACCACGTCCGTACGCTTCGTCCGGTTCCGTTGACGGGGTTGAAACCGACCCGGAGAGTGGTAATCCACGCGAGGGGGACATGCGCGGCGACCGGCCGTGCCGCGGATCGGGGGGTCTGCCATGAGTGCGTCCATGAGCGTCGAGACGACAGAACACGGCGCGCGGTTGCCGTGGGGCGACATCCTGCTGTCCGCGATCGCCTCCGTGAGCTGGGCGTTGATCGGAATGGCGGGCACCGCGGCGCTGGGCCTGCATCTGCTGGAGGCGGACTCGACGGCCTCGCTCGGCCCGATGACCGCGGCGGTGGTGGCCCTTGGGGCGGGTGGTTCGGTCACACCGTCCGGCGATGTGTCCGCGTTCGGCCTGACGGGCGCCGAGACGGCGACCGCCATCGAGATCACGCCACTGGGGGTCACCCTGGTGGGGGCGCTGCTGTTGTCGTGGTTCTTCCTACGATCCCTGCGCACGGCCGGAGTTGTGATCGCCCCCTCCGAACTCCTCGCGCGCGCGGGCGCCGTGGTCGCGCTGTTCGTGGCGATGCTGGGCGGGCTGGCCTGGGCGGGGCACGACCTCATCACGATCGACGGGAGCTCTCTCGGGCTCGACGACCTGCCCGGTGGTGGCTCGGGCGGCGGTATCAAGATCCCCGGGGTGGGGGACATCGGGGACATCGGGGGGCTGCTGCCCGACAAGATCGGCGGCCTCGTCGGCGCGAAGGCGTCGGTCGGTTTCACGGTGGACACCGCGCCGACGCTGCTCGGCGGGCTCGGCTGGTCGGCCGGGATCCTGCTGATCGCGCTGCTGGCCTCGCGCCGGACACCGCTGCCGCGCGGCTGGGAGGCCGTGCACCGGGTGGTCCGGCCTGCGGTGTCCGCCCTCGTCACGGTGCTGCTGGTGGCGGTGGCCTCGGGGCTCGCGGCGGCGGCGTACGCGGCGATCGGGGACGACCATCCCAAGCGGATCGCCGGCGCGGCGCTGCTGGGCGCGCCGAACGGGGTGTGGCTGGGCATTCCCATCGGCCTGTTCGTCCCCTGGGACGGCAAGGCCACCGGCGAACTCACCCGGCTCCTGCCGGACCCCTTGGACGACCTGCTGGGCAACGGCTCCGACCAGACCGTCACGCTGGGCCGGCTGGCCGAGCTGGACGGGCGGGTGTGGCTGCTGGGGGTCGCGGCGGCGTTGATGATGCTGCTGGCGGGGGTGTTGGTGGCGGTGCGGACGCCGGTGGGAGCGGGAGGTGGGCGAGTGCGGATGCCGGCGGGAGCGGGAGGTGGGCGAGTGCGGACGCCGGCGGGTTCCGGAGGGGTCCGCATGCCGGGGGGTTCCGGAGGGGCGGGGACGCCGGCGGGAGCGGGAGGTGTGCGGTCCGGTTCGACAGGTGTACGGGAGGACGGGGCCCTCGGTTTCGCGGGGCGGTGTGCGCTGCGGCTGGGGATCGCGACCGCGCTGACGTTGCCGTTGCTCGCGTGGCTCACGGAGGTGTCGGTGGACGCCTCGCTGTCCGTCCTGGGCTTCGACGCGTTCGGCGCCGGGATCGAACTGCACGGACAACTCGGTATGGCACTGCTCCTCGGCGCGGTGTGGGGCGCGGCCGCGGGAGCCGCCGGCGCGCTGCTCGCCCGCGCGACCGGGGCGGCCGGGCAGCGGGCGGCGCCGCTGGCGCGGTGGGCGCTGGGCGACGGGGCGGGGAGCGCTGGGGGTGCTTCGTCCGGGGGTGGAGAGGCGGGGCCGCCGTACGGGGGCGGGAAGACAGGGCCGCCGTACAGGGGCGGAGAGGCGGGGCCGTACGGGGGTGAGCCCGTGCGGTCGTACGAGGCCGAGCCCGAAGATCCGTACGCGGCGGGGCCTCGACGGCACCAGGTGGGCGGGGCCGAGGGGCCGTACTCCCCCGGCTCGCCTTACCGGCCGCCCAACCCGGCGACCAACCCGTATCTGCGGGTGCCGGACGAGTTGCGGGAACCGGAGGATGCGCGCCCGTCCGACGAGGAGCGGTGGGCGGACGGCCCTCGGACACCCGGCAACGACATGTACGGCGCGCCCACGGTGGCCCGGCCGATCGGCCCTCCGCCCCGGTCCCCCCGTAAGCCGCCCAAGCCACGGTCCGGAGACCGCCCGTCGTCCGCGCGGAACGACGGGTCTCCCCCGCCGCCGCCCCCGCCGCCCGGGAAGCCGAAGGGACGCCGGTGATCGATCCGCCGGGTCGGCCTTGGCGCGGGCGATGCCGGCCCCGCAGGTCCGCGCCCCGGCGCCCGTGAGGCGGAGCCCCCACGGGACCACCCGGACGCCACTCACCCGCCACCCGGCCGCCACCAGGAGTTCCGTGTCCGTCAGACGGACCGCGCGAGCGTCGGGCGCTGCGTGCCGGATACGGTGGAGGCACCATGAGCGCTTCGCAGACCTCGTCCCATGTGCCCTCTGAGCCGTCCGAGTCCTCTGACGTCCCCACCCTGCTCGTCAAGATCTTCGGGAAGGACAGGCCGGGCATCACGGCCGGACTCTTCGACACCCTCGCCGCCTACTCCGTCGACGTGGTCGACATCGAGCAGGTCGTCACCCGTGGCCGCATGGTGCTGTGCGCGCTGGTGACCGCGCCGCCGCGCGGGCTGGACGGCGATCTGCGGGCCACCGTCCACAGCTGGGCGGAGTCCATGAAGATGCAGGCGGAGATCATCTCCGGGCTCGGTGACAACCGGCCCCGCGGGCTCGGCCGTTCCCTGGTCACCGTGCTCGGGCATCCGCTGACCGCGGAGGCGACGGCGGCGATCGCCGCCCGGATAACCCGGTCCGGCGGCAACATCGACCGCATCTTCCGGCTCGCCAAGTACCCGGTGACGGCGGTCGAGTTCGCGGTGTCCGGCGTGGAGACGGAGCCTCTGCGCACCGCCCTGGTCACGGACGCGGCGGTGCTCGGTGTGGATGTCGCGGTGGTCGCGGCGGGCCTGCACCGGCGGGCCCAGCGCCTGGTCGTGATGGACGTGGACTCGACGCTCATCCAGGACGAGGTGATCGAGCTCTTCGCCGCGCACGCCGGCTGCGAGGAGGAGGTCGCCGAGGTGACGGCGGCCGCGATGCGCGGGGAGCTGGACTTCGAGCAGTCGTTGCACGCGCGCGTGGCGCTGCTCGGGGGCCTTGACGCCTCGGTCGTGGACAAGGTGCGCAGCGAGGTGCGGCTGACCCCGGGGGCGCGCACCCTGATCCGCACGCTCAAGCGCCTCGGCTTCCAGGTCGGGGTCGTCTCCGGTGGCTTCACCCAGGTCACCGACGACCTGAAGGAGCGGCTGGGGCTGGACTTCGCCCAGGCCAACACGCTGGAGATAGTCGACGGGAAGCTGACCGGCAGGGTCACCGGCGAGATCGTGGACCGCGCGGGCAAGGCGCGGCTGCTGCGCCGGTTCGCCGCCGAGGCGGGCGTCCCGCTGTCGCAGACGGTGGCGATCGGCGACGGCGCCAATGACCTGGACATGCTCAACGCGGCCGGCCTCGGGGTCGCCTTCAACGCCAAGCCGGTGGTGCGGGAGGCCGCGCACACCGCGGTGAACGTCCCCTTCCTGGACACGGTCCTGTACCTGCTAGGCGTCACCCGCGAAGAGGTCGAGGCGGCGGACGCGCACGAGGAGGTCCGAGCGCCCGGCGCAGGGGGGTACTGACCCGTCACAAGGGAGAGGGGCCCGGCGCAGTCGCGCGCCGGGCCCCTCTCGCGGGTCGCGGGAGTCGGGGTCAGTCGGACGGCGCCCAGTAGTCGAGGAGGGTGCCCACGCCCGGCTCCAGGGCCTTCCAGGAGCCGCTGAACGACAGGACGGCGAAGGCGGCGGCCGGGAAGCCGCGGCTGCTCATCCGGTCGCGGGCGTCGCCCTCGGCCGAGCCGACGAGGATGTCGGCGAGTCCCTGGATGCCCGGGTTGTGGCCGACCAGGAGGACGTTCTGCGCGTCGTCGGGGGTCTCGTTCAGCAGCGCGATCAGCTCCCCGGGGGAGGCCTCGTAGATCCGCTCCTCGTAGACCGTCTTCGGTCGATGCTGGAATTCGTGGACGGCGAGCTTCCACGTCTCCCGGGTCCGGGTCGCGGTGGAGCAGAGGGCCAGGTCGATGGCGAGACCGGTGTCCGTCAGTCTCCGTCCGGCTTCTGCCGCGTCCTTTCGGCCCCGGTCGGCGAGCGGTCGCTCGTGGTCGGTGACCTGTGGCCAGTCGGCTTTCGCATGCCGGAAGAGGACGATCCTGCGGGGTTCTGCGACGCTCATGGGATCCAGCTTCGCATGAAACAGGCCATGGGGCGCAGGTAGTTGGCGGGCGGCCAAAGGGGTGATCAGCGGGATATCAGCTGCTGGAGGTGCTCGAAGAGCCGGGTGACAGCCGGGTCGCCCGTTGCCGCCTGGGCGTCCGCCGGGTTCAGGATCAGCCCGAGCAGCACGCCGAAGGCCAGCGTCGGCAGGGCGAGGGCCCACCAGGGCAACCGGATGTCGACGCCGCCCCGGGAGGCCGGGTGGGGCCGGGTGTGCGTAGGGGCCGACATGGGTGCCTCCGCTGGTCTTCGAGTGGGTCCGTGGCCGCCTTACGCGGTCACATCTCGAAGGTACGGAATCCGCGCCCCCCAACCCATCCGGAGATCCACCCAGTTGACCCTGACACTGACCCCCTAGGGGATGGTGGGGCCAGCCCCACCACGGGCCCGGCGGAAGATCGCGGGCACGGTCACGGGGAGGCGATCGTCGCGATGATGGCGATGATCACGAAGATGGCGAAGAACGAGCCGAAGACCAGCAGCATCTTCTTCTGGCCGTTCTGGGGGTTCGGATCGAGCACTGGCATACGGCAAGTCTCGCACCCGTCCCGCGCACCGGCTCTTCCGGGGTCCCGCACCGCCTGGCCGGGATGCGGGCGGCCGGATACCCGGGTGCGGGGTGCCCCGGGCTCCCGCCGGACGGCGTCAGCGTGCCGCCTCGTCCTCCACCGTGCGGTCGCGCCCCGCGAGGACGCCCACCACCATCTGCGGGATCATCAGCGCGGTCATCAGGGCGATCGGCAGGCCCCAGCCGCCGCTGCTCTGGTAGAGGACCCCCACCAGAAGCGGGCCCGGGATGGAGATCAGATAGCCGGTGCTCTGCGCGAAGGCCGACAACTGGGCGACCCCGGCAGCGGTGCGGGCCCGCATGCCGACCAGCGTGAGGGCGAGCGGGAAGGCGCAGTTGGAGACGCCGAGCAGCACCGCCCAGGCCCAGGCGCCGCCGGCCGGGGCGAAGTACAGCCCGGCGTAGCCCGCCAGACCGCAGGCGCCGAGCGCGAGGACGATCGGGCCCTGGTGCGACAGCCGGGTGGCGACCCGCGGGATGACGAAGGCGAGCGGTACGCCCATGACCATCGTGACGGCGAGCAGCAGCCCCGCCGTGCCCGCGGGCACGCCCGCGTCCCGGAAGATCTGCGCCATCCAGCCCATGGTGATGTAGGCGGCGGTGGCCTGGAGTCCGAAGAAGACGGCCAGCGCCCAGGCGGTACGGCTGCGCGTGATCCGTACGGCGGGCGACGGCTCCGCGCGCGCGGGCGCCTGCTCGGCCGGCGCCGGCCCCCGGTCCCGTACGAGCGGAATCCACGGCAGTACGGCCGCAGCCGCCGGCGCGGCCCACACGGCGAGCCCGGACCGCCAGTCACTGCCCAGCGCCTGGGTCAGCGGCACGGTCAGGGCCGCCGCGGCCGAGGTGCCGAGGGCGAGGGCCATCGAGTAGAGGCCGGTCATGGAGCCGACCCGGTCGGGGAACCAGCGCTTGACGATGACCGGCATCAGGACGTTGCTGACCGCGATACCCATCAGCGCGAGGGCACTGGCGGCCAGGAAGCCCGCCGTACCGGCCGCGCCCACGTACGGCCGTATGAGCAGGCCTGCCGTGATGGCGGCCATGCCCGCGCACACCACCGCGCCCGGCCCGAAGCGGCGGGCCAGCCGCGGGGCCGCGACGCCGAAGACGGCGAAGCAGAGCGGGGGTACGGAGGTGAGGAGTCCGGCCACGCTGCCGCTCATGCCGAGTCCGTCGCGGACCTCTTGGAGAAGGGCGCCGAAGCTGGTGATGGCGGGACGCAGGTTGAGTGCGGACAGCACGATGCCGACGACGACCAGACGGGTCGCCCACGCGCGCGTGCGGGGTGCGGTGGGTACGACGGCTCTCCGGGAGTCGTTCACGGCCGGGTTGCGGTCGCTCGTGGACTTCATCGTCCGGGTTTCCTCGCGTGCCATGCCGTCCATCATAGAATCATAGGATGATTGGTTGTCCATCCCTGAGGCGTCCGCTCCGGATCCGCCCGTGCGAAGGTGTGCCATGCCTCTGAGTCATCCCCGCCGGTCGGCACTGTCCGAGCAGGTCATCGCCGCGCTGCGGCAGCAGATCACCTCGGGCGAGTGGCCGGTCGGCTCGCGGATCCCGACGGAGCCCGAGCTGGTCGAGCAGCTCGGGGTCGCCCGCAACACCGTGCGCGAGGCCGTCCGCGCGCTGGCGCACAACGGTCTGCTGGACATCCGTCAGGGCTCGGGCACGTACGTCGTGGCGACCAGCGAGCTGGCGGGCGTGATGCACCGCCGTTTCGCGGACGCCGACCCCCGGCACATCGCGGAGCTGCGGTCCACCCTGGAGTCGTCGGCGGCGCGGCTTGCCGCCGGGCGGCGCACGGAGAAGGACCTCAAGCAGCTCGACGCGCTTCTCGTGCGGCGCGAGGAGGCGTGGGAGTCGGGCGACACGGAGGCGTTCGTGACGGCGGACGCGACCTTCCACCTGGCGGTGGTGGCGGCCTCCCACAACGACGTGATGAGCGCGATGTACGCCGACCTGGGCGAGGTGCTGCGGGACTGGCTGCGCGAGGACGTCGGCACGGAGCTCACACCGGAGACGCACATGGACCACGGGCGGCTCGTCGACGCGATCCGCGCCGGTGACGCGCAGGCGGCGGCAGCGGAGGCCGCCGGCTACCCGTTCCTGTGCCGTCCGGGCCGCTTCAGCGCTCCCGCCTGAGCTGACCCGAGCCGATCCTGACCGACCGGGTCCTGACCGAGCGGTCCTGGCCGATCCGGTCCGGCCTGCCCTGGTCCGGCCTGATCTGGTCCACCCGGCCTGGTCCTACCCGGCCTTGTCCTCTCCTCGGTGGCTGACCCACACCGAGCGGACCTCCTGCCAGCAGCGGCCGGTCAGCCGCACGGTCTGCGCGGGTCCGGCCGCGACCTCGGCGCCGTCGCTGTCGACGTCCCACCACCGGTCGCACTCGATGTGCAGGCTGACCCGGTCGACCAGCACATACGGGTTGTGGCAGTACGCGGTCACATGGGAGCCGGTGACCCGGATGAGACAGGTGGCACCGAACGGCTCGGGCGAGGCGGTCCTGTGCGCTTGCACGCGCGCGTGCGGCGTCGCGTCGTACGCCAGGGAGAGCACGAGGCAGACCGCGACGGTCAGTGGGGCCAGGCTGCGGGACAGGCGCACAAAGGGACCTCCTCGGCCGGGCTGGGGAGGGAAGCGCTTGGTGAGCGCGTACTCCAGAGTGCCCGGCTGCGGGCCCCTCCTGCCTGGTCGAGTGAGCCGAACGGGTGAGGGGTGGGGTCCGCCTCCGAACGGACGCGGACCCCACCCCTAGGGCCGGATGAGCCACCGGGGCGGCGTCACGCACCGATCGCGTGCAGGCCGCCGTCCACGTGGATGATCTCGCCGGTGGTCTTGGGGAACCAGTCGCTGAGCAGGGCGACGACGCCGCGGCCGGCCGGCTCCGGGTCCTTGAGGTCCCACTCCAGGGGCGCGCGGGTGTCCCACACAGAGGCCAGCTCACCGAAGCCCGGGATGGACTTGGCGGCCATCGAGCCGAGCGGGCCGGCTGAGATGAGGTTGCAGCGGATGTTCTGCTTGCCCAGGTCACGGGCCATGTAGCGGCTGGTGGCCTCCAGCGCGGCCTTCGCCGGGCCCATCCAGTCGTACTGCGGCCAGGCGTACTGCGCGTCGAAGGTCAGGCCGACGACGGAGCCGCCGTTCTGCATCAGCGGCAGGCAGGCCATGGTCAGCGACTTCAGGGAGAACGCCGAGACGTGCATGGCTGTGGCGACGGACTCGAACGGCGTGTTGAGGAAGTTGCCCCCCAGGGCGTCCTGCGGGGCGAAGCCGATGGAGTGCAGGACGCCGTCGAGGCCGCCGAGCTCCTCGCCGACGATGTCGGCCAGGCGGCCCAGGTGCTCGTCGTTGGTGACGTCGAGCTCGATGACCTTGGTGGGCTTGGGCAGCTTCTTCGCGATGCGCTCGGTCAGGGTGGGCCGCGGGAAGGCCGTCAGGATGATCTCGGCGCCCTGCTCCTGGGCCAGCTTGGCGGCATGGAAGGCGATGGAGGCCTCCGTCAGCACACCGGTGATCAGGACGCGCTTGCCCTCGAGAATTCCGCTCATGGTGATCAGTGACCCATTCCCAGTCCGCCGTCAACGGGGATGACGGCTCCAGTGATGTACGAGGCGTCGTCGGAGGCGAGGAACCGCACCGTCGCGGCGACTTCCTCCGGCTGCGCGTACCGGCCGAGCGGCACCTGCTTCACGATGCCCTCGCGCTGCTCGTCGGTGAGCGCCTTGGTCATGTCCGTGTCGACGAAGCCGGGCGCGACGACGTTGAAGGTGAGGTTGCGCGAGCCCAGCTCACGGGCGAGCGAGCGCGCGAAGCCGACCAGGGCGGCCTTGGAGGCGGCGTAGTTGGCCTGCCCCGGCGAGCCGTACAGCCCGACCACCGAGGAGATCAGCACGACCCGGCCCTTCTTGGCGCGCAGCATGCCGCGGTTGGCGCGCTTGACGACCCGGAAGGTGCCGGTGAGGTTGGTGTCGATGACGGAGGTGAAGTCCTCCTCGGACATCCGCATCAGGAGCTGGTCCTTGGTGACGCCGGCGTTGGCGATCAGCACCTCGACCGGGCCGTGCTGGGCCTCGATCTCCTTGTAGGCCTGCTCCACCTGCTCGGGGTCGGTGATGTCGCACCTGACGGCCAGGCAGCCCAATTCTGCGAGGGCGGCCGGCGGCTCTCCGGAGCGGTACGTGATGGCGACCTTGTCGCCGGCGTCGGCGAACGCACGGGCGATGGCGAGGCCGATGCCCCGGTTGCCTCCGGTGACGAGAACCGAGCGGCTCAACGGATCACCCTTTCGATAGCGGTCTGAGACACCCGCCCGAGTGTGTGGATGACAGGCGGCTTCCCCGAAAACCTATCGGTCGGGCCGCACCGGTAGGCAAGCGGGCACCGACAGTGGCTCGCGCGGGTGACTGTCGGGTTTCTACAGTCGGGCGCCCGCTCGGTCGCCTGTTCCGTGCCGGAGGAGCCCCGGCCACCCGTCCCCGGATTCTCAACCGCCCCTCCCCCACCAGTACTTCCACACGGCTCTCGGCGGCGGGGCCGTACGCCTGCGGGGAAATTCCGCATGTGCGGCGCATGTGGGCCATGCTTCACTTCCGGTTTGTGCGTCACCGCGCCCCGGCAGGACGAACCAACGGTCGCAGCGAAGGGAATCCCACCCGTGCCCCACGAAGTCGATCAGTCATTCCTGGCACTCCCACTAAGGGCACTCGCCGACGCCGCGCTGGCACGCGCGCGTGCGCTCGGTGCCGATCATGCCGACTTCCGGTTCGAACGGGTCCGCAGCGCGTCCTGGCGGCTGCGGGACGGCAAGCCCTCGGGGTCGTCGGACACCACCGACCTCGGGTACGCGGTGCGGGTCGTGCACGGCGGGACCTGGGGGTTCGCGTCCGGGGTGGACCTGAGTCTCGACGCGGCCGCCAAGGTCGCCTCGCAGGCGGTGCAGATGGCCAAGCTCTCCGCCCAGGTGATCAAGGCGGCCGGGTCGGAAGAGCGTGTGGAGTTGGCCGACGAGCCCGTGCATGCCGAGAAGACCTGGGTCTCGTCGTACGAGATCGATCCGTTCACCGTGCCCGACGAGGAGAAGTCGGGGCTGCTCGGGGAGTGGAGCGCCCGGCTGCTGGCCGCCGACGGCGTCAACCACGTGGACGCCTCGCTGCTCACCGTGCACGAGAACAAGTTCTACGCCGACACCGCCGGGACCGTCACCACGCAGCAGCGCGTCCGGCTGCATCCGCAGCTGACAGCCGTGTCGGTGGACGAGTCGAGCGGTGAGTTCGACTCCATGCGGACCATCGCGCCGCCCGTCGGGCGTGGCTGGGAGTACCTCACGGGCACCGGCTGGGACTGGGACGCGGAGCTGGCACGGATGCCGGAGCTGCTGGCCGAGAAGATGCGGGCGCCGAGCGTCGAGGCGGGGGTCTACGACCTGGTCGTCGATCCGTCCAACCTGTGGCTGACCATCCACGAGTCCATCGGGCACGCCACCGAGCTGGACCGGGCACTCGGCTACGAGGCCGCCTACGCCGGCACCTCCTTCGCCACCTTCGACCAGCTGGGCAAGCTGCGCTACGGCTCGGAGCTGATGAACGTCACCGGGGACCGGACCGCCGAGCACGGCCTGGCGACCGTCGGGTACGACGACGAGGGTGTCGAGGGCCAGTCCTGGGACCTGGTCAAGGACGGCACGCTGGTCGGCTACCAGCTGGACCGGCGGATCGCGCGGCTGACCGGGTTCGAGCGCTCCAACGGGTGCGCCTTCGCCGACTCCCCCGCACACGTGCCCGTGCAGCGCATGGCCAACGTGTCGCTCCAGCCGGACCCCGCCGGGATGTCCACCGAGGATCTGATCGGCGGGGTGGAGCGCGGGATCTACGTCGTCGGTGACCGTTCCTGGTCGATCGACATGCAGCGCTACAACTTCCAGTTCACCGGGCAGCGGTTCTTCAAGATCGAGAACGGGCGGATCGCCGGGCAGCTGCGGGACGTCGCCTACCAGGCCACGACCACCGACTTCTGGGGTTCCATGGCCGCGGTGGGCGGTCCGCAGACCTATGTGCTGGGCGGCGCCTTCAACTGCGGCAAGGCCCAGCCGGGGCAGGTCGCGGCGGTCTCGCACGGCTGCCCGTCGGCCCTCTTCAGGGGTGTCAACATCCTCAACACGACCCAGGAGGCCGGTCGATGAGTCCTCGTACGAACAAGCCGCACGAGATCGTCGAGCGGGCCCTCGAACTGTCCCGGGCCGACGGCTGTGTGGTGATCGCCGACGAGCAGTCCACCGCCAACCTGCGCTGGGCGGGCAACGCGCTCACCACCAACGGCGTCACCCGGGGGCGCACGCTCACCGTCATCGCGACCGTCGACGGCCAGGAGGGCACCGCCTCCGGTGTCGTGTCGCGGTCGGCCGTGACCCCGGACGAGCTGGAGCCCCTGGTACGGGCCGCCGAGGCCGCCGCGCGCGGGGCCGGTCCCGCCGAGGACGCCCGGCCGCTGGTCACGGACGTACCCGGGTCGCCCGACTTCCAGGACGCTCCCGCCGAGACCTCCTCCGCCGTGTTCGCCGACTTCGCGCCGGCGCTCGGTGAGGCGTTCGCACGCGCGCGGGCGGGCGGCCGTGAGCTGTACGGCTTCGCCAACCACGAGCTGGTCTCCAGCTATCTCGGTACGTCGACGGGGCTGCGGCTGCGGCACGACCAGCCCAACGGGACGCTGGAGCTGAACGCCAAGTCGCCGGACCGTACCCGCTCGGCGTGGGCGGGGCGCTCCACGCGCGACTTCAAGGACGTCGACCCGGCGGCACTCGACGCCGAGCTCGCCGTACGCCTCGGGTGGGCGGAGCGCAGGATCGCGCTGCCCGCCGGACGGTACGAGACGCTGCTGCCGCCCACCGCCGTGGCGGACCTGCTGATCTACCAGATGTGGTCGGCGTCGGGCCGGGACGCGGTCGAGGGGCGCACGGTGTTCTCCAAGCCGGGCGGCGGCACCCGCCTGGGCGAGAAGCTGAGCGAGCTGCCGCTCACGCTGCGCAGCGATCCGAACGAGCCGGGCCTGGAGTCCGCGCCCTTCGTCCTCGCGCACTCCTCCGGCGGTGACTCGTCGGTGTTCGACAACGGACTGCCGCTGGCCGCCACCGAGTGGGTGCGCCGGGGCGAGCTGAGCAACCTGCTCACCAGCCGGCACAGCGCCGAGCTGACCGGGCTGCCCGTGGCACCGGGCATCGACAACCTGATCCTGGACGGGGGCGAGGACACCTCCCTGGAGGAGATGGTCGCGAACACCGAGCGCGGGCTGCTGCTGACCTGCCTCTGGTACATCCGCGAGGTCGACCCGGCCACACTGCTGCTCACGGGCCTGACCCGGGACGGTGTCTACCTCGTCGAGAACGGCGAGGTGAGCGGCGAGGTGAACAATTTCCGGTTCAACGAGTCGCCGGTCGGCATGCTGGGGCGGGCGACCGAGGCGGGGCGCACCGAAAAGACGCTGCCCCGGGAGTGGAGCGACTGGTTCACCAAGGCCGCGATGCCCGCGCTGCGGATCCCCGATTTCAATATGAGCTCTGTCAGTCAGGGCGTATAACCTCGTAGTCGGCTGTCACTCGACCGCTCGAAGATCATTCGACTGCCTGAAAATCATCCAAGGAGATACGAGAACCGTGACGGACATCGTCGACGAGCTGAAGTGGCGCGGGCTGTGGGCCCTGTCCACTGACGAGGATGCTTTGCGCAAGGCGCTCGCGGACGGTCCCGTCACGTTCTATTGCGGTTTCGACCCGACCGCGGCCAGTCTCCATGTCGGCCACCTGGTGCAGGTCCTCACCATGCGCCGGCTGCAGCGGGCGGGCCTGCGTCCGCTGGCCCTGGTGGGCGGGGCGACGGGCCAGATCGGCGACCCTCGCCCCACGGCGGAGCGCACGCTGAACGACCCGGAGACGGTCGCGAACTGGGTGACCCGGCTGCGCTCGCAGATCGAGCCGTTCCTGTCCTTCGAGGGCGAGAACGCCGCGGTGATGGTGAACAACCTGGACTGGACGGCCGGGCTTTCGGCCATCGAGTTCCTCCGCGACATCGGCAAGCACTTCCGCGTCAACAAGATGCTGACCAAGGACTCGGTCGCCCGCCGCCTGGAGTCCCAGGAGGGCATCAGCTACACCGAGTTCAGCTACCAGCTGCTCCAGGGCATGGACTTCCTGGAGCTGTACCGGCGGTACGGCTGCACGCTCCAGCAGGGCGGCAGCGACCAGTGGGGCAACCTCACGGCGGGTCTCGACCTGATCCACAAGCTGGAGCCCGGGGCCGAGGTGCACTGCCTGGCGACGCCGCTGATGGTCAAGGCCGACGGCACCAAGTTCGGCAAGACCGAGGGCGGCGCCGTCTGGCTCGACCCGGAGATGACGACGCCGTACGCGTTCTACCAGTTCTGGCTGAACGTGGACGACCGGGACATCTCGACGTACCTGCGCATCCTGTCCTTCAAGTCCCGCGAGGAACTCGAGGAACTGGAGAAGCAGACCGAGGAGCGTCCGCAGGCCAGGGCCGCTCAGCGCGCGCTGGCCGAGGAGCTGACGACGCTCGTGCACGGCGCCGACCAGACGGCCGCCGTGATCGCCGCGTCCAAGGCGCTCTTCGGCCAGGGCGAGCTGGCGGAACTCGACGCGAGGACGCTGACCGCGGCCCTGTCCGAGGTGCCGCACATCCAGGTCGCCGAACTCCCTCCGGTGGTCGACCTGTTCGCCGAGGTCGGCCTGGTCGCCAGCAAGTCGGCCGCGCGCCGCACGGTCAAGGAGGGCGGTGCCTACGTGAACAACACGAAGGTGGCCGCCGAGGACGCGGTCCCCGCCGAGGAGGACCTGCTGCACGGGCGCTGGCTGGTACTGCGCCGGGGCAAGAAGAACCTGGCGGCGGTCGAGGTCACGGGTTCCTGAGCGCGTTTTCCCGATGGCGGCGCGGGCGGTCTCCCCGGTGGGAGGCCGCTCCCGTCGCGCTGTCCGCCCTCAGGCTCTTTCTCCGTACTTGTTGCGGCCGAGCGTCGCCATGTACGCCATGTCGCCCAGGGCGACGATGATGATCGCGGCGACGAGCTGGAACAGATGCCGCATCCAGTCGATGCCCGGCGTGGCCTCGACGCCGAACGCACGGGCGACCGCGTTACCGACGATCGCGCCGAGGATGCCGAAGATGGTGGTCAGCCAGAGAGGGCTGTGCTGCTTGCCGGGGATGATCGCCTTCGCGAGCAGACCCAGCACGAACCCCACGATGATCGCCCACAACCAGCCCATGGCTGCCTCCTTGTACGGCTCTACGTGAGCATTACGCCCAGTGTCGGCCCAGGCGTGCTACGGCGCATGCCGGGTGCCGCCGTACGCGGTACGGCCGAGTCCGTTCGCCCTGGCTGGAGGTGCCCCGGTCTCGAAGACGGCGCAGGTGCGGCGTAACGTGGGAGCTGTCCGGGTGCCGCTCCCCGACCGGAGGCGGACCTGGTGCGGGGTGGGCAGGCCGATACGGGCGGGATGGTGGAATGTGATGCGGAAGCAGCATGGCGGCGGCAACGTCGAAGTGTTCCGGATCACCGGAGCCCGGACGAGCCTCCAGGAGGACGTGAGGGGACGGCAGCGCAGGTACGTCATCTCGATGATGGTCCGTACGATCTCGGTGATCCTCGCGGTGTGCCTGTGGAACGTGGAACGGCACGTCGCGATCGTCGCGCTGGTGCTCGGGGCGGTCCTGCCCTATATCGCCGTGGTTGTCGCCAACGGAGGACGGGAGAACGCGCCGTCGCTTCCGTCCACGTTCGTGACCGTTCCGACGCCGCCGATGATCAGTCCGCCGCGGGCGGAGGACACCTTCGACGACGTGGCGGGCGAGCCGGCGCCGGGCGCGCGGAACGAGCGGCCCGACCGGGCGTGATCATGGCGCGTCCCCGGTGGGCGCCCCGCAAGCGGAAGTCAGTCAGCCGCCAAGCTCAAGAAAAGCTCAGATCAATCATGTTGTTCCGGTGCCGGGCGACGGGTTACCCGTGACATACTTCGTAGGCGCTCCGCATCCCCCGTCGGAGCGACAGACCGACGCCGGGCAGCTCCCCCCGTGGCTGCTCGGCGTCGCCTTGTTGTGGACCTGTGAGACGAACCAGTGAGTGACGAGACCCCCATCTGTTCCGCCAAGGGATGCCGTGTCGACGCTGTGTGGGTGCTCGCGTGGAACAACCCCAAGCTGCATACGCCTCAGCGGCGCAAGACCTGGCTGGCCTGTGAGGAGCATCGCGAGCATCTGTCGCAGTTCCTCGGGGTGCGGGGCTTCCTGAAGGACGTGGTCCCGCTGAAGGAGTGGGAGTCCCCGGAAGGGGCCTAGGGCCTGCCTCAGGGGCCTGACCTGGTCGGGCCCCCCGGTGCCTGGCCTAGCCCCCGATCGCCGACATCGGCCGGTCGGGCTGGACGAACGTCGGGTCGTCGAGGCCCGCGCCCGCCTTCTTGCCCCACATCGCCAGGCGCCACAGGCGGGCGATCTCCTCGTCGGGTGCGCCGGAGCGCAGGGCCGCGCGCAGGTCGGTCTCCTCGCGGGCGAACAGGCAGGTGCGCACCTGGCCGTCGGCCGTCAGGCGGGTGCGGTCGCAGGCCGCGCAGAAGGGGCGGGTGACGGAGGCGATGACACCGACGCGGTGCGGGCCGCCGTCGACGATCCAGCGCTCGGCGGGGGCCGATCCGCGTGCGTCGGAGCCCTCCTCGGTGAGCTCGAAGCGGGTACGCAGGGAGGCGAGGATGTCCCCCGCGGTGACCATGCCGTCGCGCTTCCAGCCGTGCTGGGCGTCCAGGGGCATCTGCTCGATGAAGCGCAGTTCGTAGTCGTGCTCCACCGCCCAGGCCAGCAGGTCCGGGGCCTCGTCCTCGTTGAACCCCGGCATCAGGACCGCGTTGACCTTCACCGGGGTCAGGCCGGCGTCGTGGGCGGCTTCCAGGCCGGCGATGACGTCCTGGTGGCGGTCGCGGCGGGTGAGGGTCTTGAAGACGTCCGGCCGGAGCGTGTCCAGGGAGACGTTGACCCGGTCGAGACCGGCCGCCTTCAGGGCGGTCGCGGTGCGCCCCAGGCCGATGCCGTTGGTGGTGAGGGACATCTGGGGCCGCGGCTCCAGGGCGCCGACCCGCTCGACGATGCCGACCAGGCCGGGGCGCAGGAGCGGCTCACCGCCGGTGAAGCGGACCTCTTCGATGCCGAGCGAGGTGACGGCGATGTCGATCAGACGGACGATCTCGTCGTCCGTGAGCAGGTCCGGCTTGGCCAGCCACTGCAGTCCCTCCTCGGGCATGCAGTAGGTGCACCGCAGGTTGCAGCGGTCGGTCAGCGAGACCCTCAGGTCGGTGGCCACCCGGCCGTAGGTGTCGATGAGCACGTGGGCCCCCTCCCTCGCGGATCACATGAGCGAATCACATGAACGGATCACAGTTGTTCGACACCTGCGAGCCTACGCGACGCCACTGACATCGCCAGAGCCCGATGCCCCCGATGCGCCGGGACAGGGCGCGGCCGCGTCGTAGGTCCCCACGACGCGGCCGCTCAAGGATGGACCCCGGTGTCGGTATCAGTGGGCGCCGGTGCCGGTGAGGGACCGCACCTCCAGCTCCGCGTACTTGGCTTTGTTCGGCTCCTCCTTGGAGAGGTAGGTGCCGACGATGCCCAGCAGGAAGCCGACCGGGATCGAGATGAGGCCGGGGTTCTCCAGCGGGAACCAGTGGAAGTCGACGTCCGGGAACATCGACGTGGGCTTGCCGGAGACCACCGGCGAGAACAGCACCAGGCCGACCGCCGTGACGAGGCCGCCGTAGATCGACCACAGGGCCCCGCTGGTGGTGAACCGCTTCCAGAAGAGGCTGTAGATGATCGTCGGGAGGTTGGCGGAGGCGGCGACCGCGAACGCCAGGGCCACCAGGCCGGCGACGTTCAGGTCGCGGGCGAGGGCGCCCAGGACGATGGAGACGGCGCCGATGCCGACGGTCGCCCAGCGGGCCGCGCTCATCTCCTGCTTCTCGGTGGCCTGGCCGCGCTTGATGACGTTCGCGTAGATGTCGTGGGCGAACGACGAGGACGAGGCCAGGGTCAGACCGGCGACGACCGCGAGGATCGTGGCGAAGGCGACCGCCGAGATGGTGGCGAGCAGGATGGCGCCCCAGTTGGAGTCGACGCCGCCCAGGTGCAGCGCCAGGAGGGGCGCCGCCGTGTTGCCCGCCTTGTTGGAGGCGATGATCTCGTCCGGCTTGATGAGCGCGGCGGCGCCGAAGCCGAGGGCGAGGGTCATCAGGTAGAAGGCGCCGATCAGGCCGATGGCCCAGATGACCGACTTACGGGCGGCCTTGGCGGTGGGCACCGTGTAGAAGCGGATCAGGATGTGCGGCAGGCCCGCGGTGCCGAGGACCAGGGCGATGCCCAGCGAGATGAAGTCCAGCTTGGTGGTGCCGGTGGCGCCGTACTTCAGGCCGGGCTCCAGGAACGCGGCGCCCTTGCCGCTGTTGTCGGCGGCCGAGCCGAGCAGGTCGGAGACGTTGAAGTCGAACTTCAGCAGCACCAGGAAGGTCAGCAGCAGCGCGCCGACGATCAGCAGGACGGCCTTGACCATCTGGACCCAGGTGGTGCCCTTCATGCCGCCGATGGTGACGTACACGATCATCAGGACGCCGACCAGCGCCACGATGCCGATCTTGCCGCCGTCGCTGGTGATGCCGAGCAGCAGCGAGACCAGGACACCGGCACCGGCCATCTGCGCCAGCAGGTAGAAGATCGACACGACGATCGTCGAGGTGCCGGCGGCGGTGCGGACCGGGCGTTGGCGCATCCGGTAGGCGAGGACGTCGCCCATCGTGTAGCGGCCCGAGTTGCGCAGCGGTTCGGCGACCAGGAGCAGGGCGACGAGCCAGGCGACCAGGAAGCCGATGGAGTACAGGAAGCCGTCGTAGCCGAAGAGGGCGATGGCGCCCGCGATGCCGAGGAAGGACGCCGCGGACATGTAGTCGCCGGAGACGGCGAGTCCGTTCTGGAAGCCGGTGAACTGCCGTCCGCCCGCGTAGAAGTCGGCGGCGTCCTTGGTCTGGCGTCCGGCCCAGACCGTGATGACGAGGGTCGCGACGACGAACACCGCGAACAGGGAGATGATCAGCGTGCGGTGCTCGCTGGCCTCACCGGCGGCCAGGGTGGTGATCGCGGGGCTCATGCGCCGCCCTCCATACGGGACTTGATGGCTTCCGCCTTGGGGTCGAACTTGGCGGCCGCGTGGTGGGCGTACCACCAGGCGATGAGGAACGTGGTGAGGAACTGGGCGAGGCCGAGGACCAGGGCCACGTTGATGTTGCCGACGACCTTGGTGCCCATGAAGTCGCCCGCGTAGTTCGACAGCAGGACGTACAGCAGGTACCAGGCGATGAAGCCGACGGTCAGCGGAAAGGCGAAGGAGCGGTAGGAGCGGCGCAGTTCACCGAACTCCGCGCTCTCCTGAACCTCGGTGAACTCCTCGGGTGAGGGGAGTTTGTGTTGCTCTTTCGAGGGGGGCGGTGCGTCGGTGGCCACGGAGTCTCCTCGCGTTGCGGATGCGGTTGTGACGGGGATCAGGGGCGAGTGTCCTCACGCTCCCTGTCCAAGGTCACGGCGGCGCGCGAGGACCGGTTCAACAACGAGGGCTTCTTTCCGAAGTCACCTGCCAAAGGTCATTGCTGGCCAGCGACTTCGGAAGATAGCTTCGAGCGTGCACCACCCGTCATGTACCTGCCCGGGCCCACCTGTGCCTCGGGCCTGTTTCGTTTCCGGATGATGTGGAGACCCCATGCCTCATCTGCGTTCCAGACGCCGTCTCGCCCTCGCCGTGCCCCTTGTGCTGTCCCTGACGGCCTCGCTCGGTTTCCTTCCCGCGGCGGCGTCGGCCGCCCCGCGCGTGGAGAGCGCCGCGACGACGGCGGACACGCCGGCTCTGGCGTATGTCGTCAACACCCGAGTGGACCGCCGTGTGGTCGAGTCGGTGAAGCGCGCCGTCCCGGCGGCCGGCGGCACCGTGGTGACGACGTACGCGAAGATCGGCGTGATCGTGGTCCACTCCTCGAACCCCGGCTTCGCCAAGGCGATACGGGCGGTGCGCGGCGTGCAGTCGGCGGGGGCCACCCGCACCACGCCGCTGACCTCCGCGGGTACGACGGACGAGGGCGCGGCCCGGTTCCTGTCGAAGGAGCAGGCAGCGAAGGTGGCGAACGCGTCCGCCGGCACGCCGGACAGCGAGCCCCTGGAGGCCGACCAGTGGGACCTGCGCGCGATCGGCGCCGACAAGGCCGCGAAGATCAACCCGGGCAGTCCCAGGGTGACCGTCGCCGTGATCGACACCGGTGTCGACGACACACACCCGGACCTCGCGCCGAACTTCTCCGCCGCTCAGTCGGCCAACTGCGTCGGCGGCGTCGCGGACACCAGCGTGGGCGCCTGGCGCCCGTACACCGCGGAGGACTACCACGGCACGCATGTGGCCGGTGAGATCGCCGCGGCCCGCAACGGCATCGGCGTCGCCGGAGTGGCCCCGGGCGTCAAGGTCGCCGGCATCAAGGTGAGCGACCCGGACAACGGCCTCTTCTACCCCGAGAGTGTCGTGTGCGCCTTCGTGTTCGCCGCCGACCACGGCGTCGAGATCACCAACAACAGCTACTACGTCGATCCTTGGCTGTACAACTGCATGGACGATCCGGATCAGAAGGCGATCGTCGACGCGGTCAACAGGGCGCAGCTGTACGCCCAGAAGAAGGGCACGCTCAACCTGGCGTCGGCTGGCAACTCCAACCACGACCTGGACTCCGACGCGATCGTCGACGACACCAGCCCCGACGACGCCACGCCGGTCACGCGGACCGTCGACCCGCACGAGTGCTTCGACGTGCCCACGCAGCTGCCCGGTGTCGTCACGGTCAGCGCGACGGGCGTGCAGAACCTGAAGTCGTACTACTCCTCGTACGGCAAGGGCGTCGTCGACATCGCGGCGCCCGGCGGCGACCGGCGCTACCAGCTGCCCGACACGCCGTCGAAGGACGGCCGCATCCTGTCCACCATGCCGAACGGCCAGTACGCGTTCCTGCAGGGCACGTCGATGGCCTCGCCGCACGCCGCCGGTGTCGCCGCGCTGCTGAAGTCGAAGTACCCGTACGCCGGCCCGGCCCAGCTCCAGGCGCTGCTCAAGGCGCAGGCGGACAACCCCGGTTGCCCGGCCGCGTACGACCAGGACGGCGACGGCACGCAGGACGCGGTGTGCGAGGGCGGCAGGCGCGTCAACGGTTTCTACGGGTTCGGCATCGTCAACGCGCTGCGCGCGGTGCAGTAGCCGCCCGACGCACGGCGGCCGGCCCGGCCTTGTCCACGGCGTCCCTGTGCCTTCTCACTTCCCGCACGGACCGCCCATCTCTCGGATTCCTCGAACGACTGGAGACACTGACACATGACAGCGCCTCACCCCCGCTACCGGCGCGCGATCACGATCCCGCTCGGCATGGCCACCGCCACGGCCCTGGCGTTCCTGCCCACGTCCACGGCGGCCGCGTCGTCCGCGACCGACGTGCCCGGCACCGTGGCCGGTGTCACCGGCGCCGTGAACGACATCCTCACCTCGGCGGGGACGGCCGACGCCACCGCCCTCAGCTATGTCGTCAACGTCCGCCCCGGGCACGGCCCCTCCGCGCACATCAAGAAGGCCATCGCCCAGGCCGGCGGCACGATCGTGACGTCTTACGACCAGATCGGCGTCATCGTCGTCCACTCCTCGAACCCGGACTTCGCCAAGACCGTCCGCAAGGTGAAGGGCGTCGACTCGGCCGGCAACACGCGCAACGCGCCGCTGCCCGCGCAGTCGACGACCGACCTGGGGACGCCGAAGGCGCTCAGCGCCACGGAGGTCGCCGCCGCCGAGTCCAAGGCCGCCGCCGGGCAGGACCCGCTGGAGTCCCTGCAGTGGGACCTGCCGGCCATCAAGGCGGACAAGGCGCACGAGAAGTCGCTGGGCAGCAGCAAGGTGACGGTCGGTGTGATCGACACCGGTGTCGACGACACACACCCGGACATCGCGCCGAACTTCGACCGGGCCGCCTCCGTCAACTGTGTGACGGGCAAGCCGGACACCACCGCCGGGGCGTGGCGGCCGAGCGCGGAGGAGAGCCCGCACGGCACGCACGTGGCCGGTGAGATCGCGGCCGCCAAGAACGGCGTCGGCATGACCGGTGTGGCACCCGGCGTGAAGGTCGCCGGCATCAAGGTGTCCACCACCGCCGGCTACTTCTACACCGAGGCGGTGGTCTGCGGCTTCATGTGGGCGGCCACGCACGGCGTCGACGTCACCAACAACAGCTATTACACCGACCCCTGGTACTTCAACTGCACCGACGACCCGGACCAGAAGGCGCTCGTGGACGCCGTCTCCCGGGCCTCGCGGTACGCGGAGAAGAAGGGCACGGTCAACGTGGCCGCGGCCGGCAACGAGAACTACGACCTCGCGGCCGACGAGATAACCGACCCGTCCTCGCCGAACGACGGCACGCCCTCGGACCGAGTGGTGGACCCGTCGAAGTGCCTTGACATACCGACCCAGTTGCCGGGTGTGGTGACGGTCGCGGCGACCGGCGCCAAGGGCCTCAAGTCGTCGTTCTCCAACTACGGCCTGGGGATCATCGACATCGCCGCGCCCGGCGGCGACTCGACGGCCTACCAGACGCCGGCTCCGCCCGCGACGAGCGGTCTGATCCTGGGCACGCTGCCCGGCGGCAAGTGGGGCTACATGGCCGGTACGTCGATGGCGAGCCCGCACGTGGCGGCCGTCGCCGCACTGATCAAGTCGACCCACCCGTACGCCTCGTCGGCCCTGGTCAAGGCGCTGCTGTACGCCGAGGCCGACGGCACCCCGTGCACGAAGCCGTACGACATCGACAGTGACGGCAAGGTCGACGCGGTGTGCGAGGGCTCGAAGAACCGCAACGGCTTCTACGGCTGGGGCATGGCGGACGCACTGGACGCCGTGACCAAGTAGCTCGACCGGATCAACTGGCAGCGTGATCAGGCTGATCAACAGGGTTGACCTGGGCGGACCGGCTTCATCTGTTGATTCGGTCAATACTGCATAGTGCAGTCATGACCGACATCGAGGTGGCCTGGTCCGAGCTGGGCGGCGATCCCGCCCAGCTCTCCCGCGTGTCGACCGTCGTGCGGGAGGGCGCTCTTCAGGGGCGTCTTCCCGCACGGGAGTTGGCGCGCTCCTGCGTCGCTGTCTGCGCGCTGGCCGCCGCCGAACTCGGGGCGCGGCGGGCCGGGCTCGCCGAGGTGCCCGCGGTGCGGGTGGACGACGGGGCCGTCGCGACCGCGTTCGTCAGCGAGCGGCATCTGCTGATCGACGGCCGGGCACCGGTCGCCTTCGCCCCGCTGTCCCGGTTCTGGCGGACGGCGGACGGGTGGGTACGCACGCACGCGAACTATCCGCATCACCGACAGCGGCTGCTCGCCGCCCTGGGGCTGCCCGAAGGGCGGGTCCCCTCCGTCGAGTCGGCGCTCGCAGAGCGGTCAGCCCTGGAGGTCGAGGAGGCCGTGTACATGGCCGGCGGCCTCGCCGTGGCCCTGCGCACACCCGAGGAGTGGGCCGCGCACGCACAGGGTGCCGCGGTGGCCGCACGCCCGCTGGTGGAGCGCGAGCGGCTGGACTCGGCGCCCGCGCGCGTGCTCGCGCCGATCGCCCCCGGCGACGACGGCACTCCCCTGCTGCCCGCCGCCGGGCTGCGCGTCCTGGACCTGACGCGGGTCGTCGCAGGCCCGGTCGCCACCCGCACCCTCGCCCTCCTGGGCGCGGACGTGCTGCGGGTGGACGCCCCGCAGGTGCCCGAAATCCCCGATGCGCACGCCGACACGGGCTTCGGGAAGCGGTCGGCGACCCTCGACCTCGCGGCCGACGGGCGGGCCTTCGAGGAGTTGCTCGCGGCGGCGGACGTGGTCGTCACCGGCTACCGCCCGGGCGCCCTGGACCGGTTCGGGCTGTCTGCGCGGGCGCTGGCCGAGCGGCGGCCGGGGGTGGTCGTGGCGCAACTGTCCGCGTGGGGCGCGTACGGACCGTGGGCCGGGCGGCGTGGGTTCGACAGCCTGGTGCAGGTGGCCACCGGGATCGCCGCGGCCGAAGGGTCCCCGGAGGAGCCCGGTGCCCTGCCCGCACAGGCGCTGGACCACGGGACGGGGTATCTGCTCGCCGCGGCGGTGCTGCGGGCACTGACCGAACAGTCGCACGAGGGTGGCAGCAGGGTCGTACGGCTGGCGCTCGCAGGAACGGCGCGGTGGCTGGTGAACGGCCTCGGGCACGACCGGGCGGGCGGGACGTCGTACGACGGGGCGGGCGGGACGGTGTACGACGGGGCCGGGCCCTGGCTGGCCGAGGCGGACAGCGCGCTGGGGCGGCTGCGGTACGCGCGCTCACCGCTCTCCTTCGCGGGCGGACCACCCGACTGGACGCGACCGCCGGGTCCATGGGGAGCGGACGCGCCGCGCTGGAGCTGAGTCATGGGGCGGTCGGAAAACGTACTCACCTGGGGGATCACGCCGGACTTATGGGCGGAACACCGTTCCTCCAGTTGTTTTCCCGGACTTGCCCCGTTCTGTGATAGCTGGTGAAGATCGTGAGGTGACGTTGATACGACCGACCTCCGAGGTGGCCGACCCGATCGGCCCCAGACCACGCCCCGGCACGGGCCGGGCCGTCGTCGTTCTTGTCCTGGTGGCCCTGGGCGCGCTGATCCCGCTGCTCGGGCCGTCCGCCGCACTGCACGGCAGCGGCGAGGCCGCCCCGCCCGGCGCCGGCGGCGTCGCGCTCCTGCGCGCGGTGCTGTTCGCGGCGCTCAGTGTCCCGCTGGGCGAGCTGTTCGCGCGCCGGCTGGCGGACGCGGTGTCCGTCGCTTCCCCAACCGCGCCCCGCAGTTGGGCTCCGTACGCGGCCGGCGCCGGTTTCCTCGCGGCCCTCGGACTCGCGTCGGTCGTGGCGACCGGCAACCTGGTGCCGGACAGCGTCGCCGCGATCGACATCGGCGGCCTGTACGAGTCCCGTGCGGGCAAGCTCGCCCTGGTGGAGGTCAACGCCTTCCTCGTGGCCGGCCTGTGCGCCCTCTCGCGCCGCCCCGCCACCCAGGTCTGGCCGCTGGCCGCGGTGGTGGTGGCGGAAGCCCTGCGGGCGCATCCCCCGACCGAGACGAGCCCGCTGCTCGGTTCCGGCCTCACGCTGGTGCACCTGACCTGCGCGGCCCTGTGGACGGGGGGTCTGCTGTCCGTGCTGCGCACCCTGCGCCTGTGGCGCTCCGCCGAGATGGGCGCGGCGCTGCTCGGGCTGTACGCGCGCCTGGCGGCCGTTCTGCTCGCCGCCCTCACGGCGAGCGGGCTGACGAGTTCGCTGCGCCGCATGCCGGCGGACACGATCCTGGAGCAGCTGACGACAACGGCGTACGGACGCACCCTGCTCGCCAAGGTGCTCCTGGTGGCCGTCGTCGCCCTGCTCGCTCTCTGGGCGCGGATCCGGCTGGCCCGCGCCACCGGCCCGCTGACCGCCTGCACACCCGCGCGCGCGGAGGTCGTCGCCCTGGGGCTGGTGGTCGCGGTGTCGGGGCTGCTGACCGCGGTGCCGCTGCCCATCAGATGGTGAGCATCAGGCGCGGGTTCCAGGAGAGGGCTTCAGGCGGCGAGTTCCAGGAGGTGAGCATCGGGCGGCGAGTATCAGAAGGTGCGCCTCAGGTGGCGAGTTCCAAGAGGTGAGCCTCACCGTCACACCCCCGCCGCCCCCAGCAGCCATCCCGCCGCGTAGGTCACCGCCATCGCCAGCGCCCCGCCCGCCACGTTCCGCAGCATCGCCCGGCCCGGTCCGGCCGCCCCCAGCCGGGCGCTGCTCCAGCCGGTCAGCGTGAGCGCGGCGAGGACCGACACCACGGTGACCGGCACCCGCCAGTCCGAGGGCGGCAGGACGATCGCCAGCAGCGGCAGCAACGCCCCGACGGTGAACGCCAGGAAGCTCGCCCAGGCCGCGTGCCAGGGGTTGGTGAGGTCGTCGGGGTCGATACCGAGCTCCACGCGCGCGTGGGCCCTCAACGCGTCCCGTTCCGTCAGCTGCTCGGCCGCTTCCCGGGCCACCTCCTGGGTGAGTCCCCGTTCCTCCAGCAGTTCGGTCAGCTCCTCCAGTTCGGCCTCGGGCTGCTCGCGCAACTCCCGCCTCTCCAGCGCCAGGGCCGCCTTCTCCGTGTCGCGCTGAGTGGAGACGGACACGTACTCCCCCGCCGCCATCGACATGGAGCCGGACAGCAGGCCCGCCAGGCCGGCCGTGAGCAGCGTGGAGCGGTCCGCCGTCGCGCCGGCCACGCCGACGACGAGACCGGCGGTCGAGACGATGCCGTCGTTCGCGCCCAGGACCGCCGCGCGCAGCCAGTTGAGGCGGGCGCCGAGCGCTTGGTCGTGGGCCTCGTCATGAGTGGGTTCGGTCACACCCGGAGGATCGCACCCCCTGGGGCCGGGCGGCGCCCACCGACGCGGACGGCCCGTACCGACACGGGGTGGCGTCGAGGAGCGAACCGTTGCCCGCACCACGGCACTTGGGCGAGCGGACGGACCGGCGGCTCTCGTCAGCGCTCGAACACGCTGCCGCAGCACGGTACCTGACGGACGGGTACGGGACGGCGCTGTCAGTCGTGGCCCGTATCCTCAGGAACCATGCTCGAAGACCTCACGACCGCAGTGTCCTCCGCCACGGGGTGGCCGACCGTCTATCCGCCCGGATACGCGGTCGTCGACGTGGAGACCACCGGCCTGGCCCGCGACGACCGGATAATCTCCGCGGCCGTCTACCGTCTGGACGCGCGCGGCGAGGTCGAGGACCACTGGTACACGCTGGTCAACCCGGAGCGCGATCCGGGCCCCGTGTGGATCCACGGTCTGACGAGCGACGTACTGGAGGGCGCGCCCCTCTTCACGGAGATCGCCGAGGAGTTCTCGGCCCGTCTCGACGGGCGGGTGCTCGTCGCGCACAACGCGGTCTTCGACTGGCAGATGATCGCGCGGGAGTACGCGCGCGCCGAGCGCGAGGCGCCGGTGCGGCAGCGGCTGTGCACCATCGCGCTGTCCAAGGAGCTGGGCCTGCCCCTGCCCAACCACAAGCTGGAGACCCTGGCGGCGCACTTCGGCGTCGTCCAGCAGCGGGCGCACCACGCGCTGGACGACGCGCGCGTGCTGGCGGAGGCGTTCCGGCCGAGCCTGAGGGCCGCGGCCGCGGGCGGCGTCCGGCTGCCGTTGCACGAGTGCCGGCCGCTGACCGAGTGGTCGGACCGCCCGGCGCCCCGGATCGGGCAGCAGGCGGGCTCCGGCGGCTACCGCGGCTCGGGCGGCTACCGGCCGGGCAGTTGGCGTCCCGCCCGCAAGAGGCCCGCGTGCCCCTACCCCAACCCGGGACGCTACGAAGAAGGCAAACCGCTCAAACAGGGCATGCGGATCGCGTTCTCCGGGGACACGTCCATCGAGCGGGACCTCCTGGAGGACCGCGCGACCGAGGCCGGACTCCATGTGGCCACCAGCATCTCCCGGCTCACCAGCCTGCTCGTCACCAACGACCCGGACTCGGGCACGTCGAAGGTGGTCAAGGCCCGCCAGTTCGGCACACCGGTGGTCGACGAGGCCGCCTTCGGACAGCTGCTCAGGGATGTCGAGCCGGCCGCGGAGCAGTGACCGTCGGGAGACCGGACGGCCGCGCGTCCCCGCCGTGACCGTCCGGGGACCGGACCGGCGGCCGTGCGACGCCCCCGCGGCGACCGTACGGACGGGTGATTGCCGGGCGACTCGCCCGGCGGCGGCTCGCCCGCGCCGTACCGACGGCTCACCCTGTGGCGCATGGCGACATGTGAAGTGTGCGGCAACCACTACGGAATGACCTTCGAGATCCACGCCCAGGGCGCGGTGCATGTATTCGACTGCTTCTCCTGCGCGATCCACCGCATGGCACCCATCTGCGAGCACTGCCGGGTGCAGATCATCGGCCAGGGCGTCGAGGTCGAGGGTCACTGGTACTGCGGCGCGCACTGCGCCCGCGCGGAGGGAAGGGCGGGCATCGTCGACAAGGTCTGAAGCGGCCCCCACCTCCATGCACCCCACGACCGAGTTGTACGGTCGTGGGGTGTACCGCTTCCTTCTGTCCCGGCAGTGGGTGATCCTCACGCTGGTCGCCCTCCTTCTCATCCCCACGATGATCAGGCTGGGCATCTGGCAGATGCACCGCTACGAGGAGCGCAGCGCCCGCAACCAGCTGGTCGCCGACGCGCTGTCCTCGAAGCCGGTGCCCGTGGAGACGCTGACCTCCCCCGGGCACACGGTCACCACGAAGGACCGGTACCACAACGTGTCCGCGAAGGGCCGCTTCGACACCGACCACGAGGTCGTCGTCCGCCGCCGCACCAACTCCGACGACGAGGTCGGCTACCACGTCCTGACCCCGTTCGTGCTCGACGACGGCAAGGTCCTGCTCGTCGACCGGGGCTGGATCCCCGCGAACAGCCCGAGCCAGACCGCGTTCCCCAGGATCCCCGCGCCGCCGCGCGGCGAGATCACCGTCACCGGGCGGCTGATGCCCGACGAGACGACCGCGGCGAGCGGCATCAAGAACCTCAAGGGGCTGCCGGACCGGCAGGTCATGCTGATCAACAGCGAGCAGGAGGCCCGCCGTCTCGGCGCCGAGGTGCTCGGCGGCTACATCGCGCAGACGACACCCGAACCGAAGGGCGACGTGCCCGAGCTGGTGGGCAGGCCCGGCAACGAGGACGCCGCGCTGAACTACGCGTACGCCATCCAGTGGTGGCTGTTCTCGGCCGCGGTCCCGGTGGGCTGGGTGGTCCTGGTCCGGCGCGAGCTGCGGGACCGCCGGGAGGCCGCCGACCAGCCGAGCGAGGAGCCCGCACCGGCCGCGGTGTGACGCCCCTCGACCCGGCACCGCCCGGACCCCTTACTCCGGCACGCGAGGCACGCGAGGCACCCGAGCAACACGAGCCCCCAGCGGCATCAGCCCCTCAGCAACACCGCCCCCGTGCAGCAACTGCAGAAACCGTTCGTCGAACAGCCGGCTCCCGCGCCCGTGGTGAGTCACCCGGCCGACGCGGAGCGCGAGGCCGGCCTCGCCCGCCTGTTCGAGATGCACTACTCCTCGATGCTGCGGCTCGCCGTGCTGCTCGGCGCCGACGACCCGGAGAACGTGGTGGCCGAGGCGTACGTATCGAGATGCGACTCCGCCGCGTGGCACCGGTCCGGACCGCACCGAGCGGGAGCTGGAGAAGGCCCTTCAGGCGCTGGCCGGCGGGGTGACGCCCGCTCCGGACGCCTACCGCACCGCACGCGGCGAGTGGCTGCGCCGGGAACGCCGGCGACGGCTCGTGCTCGGCGTGCTGATCGCCGTCCTCTTCACCCTGGCGACGCTGATCAGCCTGTGGGTGCTGAACCAGACGCCGTCGGACCCCGGCGTGATCTTCTCGGGAGCGGGCGGCGGCACCGCGCACGCGTCACTCGCCCGGCCCCAGCCCTGATTGCCCCTTCGGCCCGCCGGGAACCCGCACTGCGTGCACCCCCGTATCGAGGACTACGCCCTCATCGGCGACGAACAGACCGCCGCCCTGGTCGGCCGGGACGGATCCGTCGACTGGCTGTGCCTGCCCCGCTTCGACTCGGCCGCCTGCTTCGCCAAGCTCCTCGGCGACGAGGGGAACGGCCACTGGCGGATCGCACCCAAGGGCGTGCGGGGCGCCTGCACCCGGCGCGCCTACCGCCCCGACACCCTCGTCCTCGACACCGAGTGGGAGACCGCTGAGGGCAGCGTGCGCGTCACCGACCTGATGCCGCAGCGTGACCGCGCCCCCGACCTCGTACGCGTCGTGGAAGGGCTCAGCGGCGAGGTCACCGTGCGCAGCACGCTGCGGCTGCGGTTCGACTACGGCTCGGTCGTGCCGTGGATGCGCCGGTCCGACGGGCACCGGGTGGCCGTCGCGGGGCCCGACTCGACGTGGCTGCGCAGCGAGCCCGCGGTGCCCACCTGGGGCGAGGACTTCGGCACCCACTCGGAGTTCACCGTCGCAGCGGGCGAGAAGGTCGCCTTCGTGCTCACCTGGCACCCCTCGCACGAGCCGCGCCCACCACTCGTCGACCCGTACGAGGTGCTGGAGTCCAGCGTCGCCGACTGGCAGGCGTGGGCGTCCCGGTGCCGCTACCACGGCCCGCACCGGGATGCCGTCGTGCGTTCCCTGATCACCCTCAAGGCCCTCACCTACGCGCCCACCGGCGGCATCGTGGCCGCCGCGACCACCTCGCTGCCCGAGGAGATGGGCGGGGTGCGCAACTGGGACTACCGCTACTGCTGGCTGCGCGACTCCACCCTCACCCTGGGCGCCCTGCTGTCCTGCGGCTACCAGGAGGAGGCCGAGGCCTGGCGGAACTGGCTGCTGCGCGCGGTCGCCGGGGCCCCGGCGGACCTGCAGATCATGTACGGGCTCGCGGGAGAACGCCGCATGCCCGAGTTCGAGGTGCCCTGGCTGTCCGGGTTCGCCGGCTCCAGGCCCGTACGCGTCGGCAACCAGGCCGTGAACCAGCTCCAACTGGACGTGTACGGCGAGGTCATGGACTCGCTCTCGCTGGCGCGGGCGGCGGGCCTGTCGCCCGAGGGGGACATGTGGGCGTTGCAGGGCGCCCTGATGAAGTATCTGGAGTCGGTCTGGCGGCAGCCCGACGAGGGACTGTGGGAGGTGCGCGGGGGCCGCCGCCACTTCGTCCACTCGAAGGTGATGGTGTGGGTGGCCGCAGACCGTGCCGTGCGCACCCTGGAGGCGAACCCGACGCTGCCCGGCGACCTCGACGGCTGGCGCGCGCTGCGCGAGGAGGTGCACCGGGAGGTGTGCGAGAAGGGCTACGACCCGGGGCGCAACACCTTCACCCAGTGCTACGGCTCCCGCGAACTCGACGCCTCCCTGCTGCTCATCCCCCGCGTCGGTTTCCTCCCGCCCGACGACCCGCGCGTGAGCGGCACCATCGACGCGATCCGCGACGAACTGGGCCACAGCGGCTTCGTACGCCGCTACAGCACCGTGGACAGCGGCGTCGACGGACTGCCGGGCAGCGAGGGCACGTTCCTCGCGTGCTCGTTCTGGCTGGCGGACGCCCTGCACATGACGGGCCGCACGAAGGAGGCGCGCGAGCTGTTCGAAAGGCTGGTGGACCTGGGCAACGACGTGGGGCTGCTGTCCGAGGAGTACGACCCCGTGGCGGGCACCCTGCTCGGCAACGTGCCGCAGGCGTTCAGCCACATCGGTCTGGTGAACACCGCCCTCGCCCTGTTCGGGGGCGGCGGGGCAGGATAGGGGCCATGGATCTTGGACTGAAGGACCGGGTGTACGTCGTCACCGGGGCCACTCGCGGTCTCGGCAACGCCGCGGCGCGTGAGCTCGTCGCTGACGGGGCGAAGGTGGTCATCACGGGGCGGGAAGAGAAGAGTGCCGCCGACGCGGCGGCCGCGCTGGGGCCGAACGCCGTGGGGGTGGCCGCGGACAACGCCGACCCGGGTTCCGCGGCCCGGCTGATCGCTGCCGCACGGGAGCACTTCGGCGGCTTCGACGGGGTGCTGATCAGCGTCGGGGGACCCGCGCCGGGCTTCGCCGCCGACAACACGGACGAACAGTGGCAGGCGGCGTTCGAGTCGGTGTTCCTGGGTGCGGTACGGCTCGCGCGGACGGCGGCGGGCGAGTTGGAGGCCGGCGGCGTCATCGCGTTCGTGCTGGCCGGGTCGGTGCACGAGCCGAGCCCGGGGCTGACGATCTCGAACGGGTTGCGGCCGGGGCTGGCCGGGTTCGCGAAGTCGCTGGCGAACGAGTTGGGGCCGCGGGGGATTCGGGTGGTCGGGTTGCTGCCGGCGCGGATCGACACGGATCGGGTGCGCGAGCTGGACGCGTTGTCCGCGGATCCGAAGGCCACGCGGGCGCAGATCGAGGCGCGGATCGCGTTGCGGCGATACGGGAAGCCCGAGGAGTTCGGACGGACGGCCGCGTTCCTGCTGTCGCCGGCCGCTTCCTATCTGACCGGGATCATGCTGCCGGTCGACGGCGGGATGCGGCACGGGTTCTGACGCGCGGGCGGGGGCGGGGCTCCGCGGGCGGGTGCGGGACTCCGCGGGCCGGCGTGGGACTCCGCCGGCAGTGCTGGACTCCGCCAGCGGGCGCGGCACTCCGCCGGGGGGGCTGGACACCGCCCGGGTTGCTGGACTCCGCCAGCGGGCGCGGCACTCCGCCGGGAGCGCTGGACTCCGAAAGCGGGCGCGGCACTCCGCCGGGGGGCTGGACACCGCCCGGGTTGCTGGACTCCGCCAGCGGGTGCGGGCCTCCGCCGGGGGGCGGGTGGCCCGGGTCAGCTGACCCTTTCTCCCCGGTGCTTGACGGCCGTCAGCCTGACCTCCGCCGGGAGTGACGCCAGGCCCGCCGAATCGCGTGCGCGGCTCAGGGCTCCGGCCGTGAAGTCGTGCAGAGCCGTCCCGGGATCCACATACGGCTCCAGTTGGAGGCGTACGCGGGTCTCGGGGGCCGTCGGGCGGCCGGTGAGGTGGGCCCGGGCGTGGGACACGCCGTCCACCTCGGCCGACTGGGTCGTCAGGACGCTCTCCAGGGCACGCCCCCGCAGCAGGGCGCCCTCGCCGTCGCCGGTGTCGACCAGCACCTCGGACAGGCGGCGCCGGCGCAGCACCGCCGTCAGCCACCACAGGGCGAGCAGGGCCAGCACGGCGAGAACGGCGAGCACGGTCGGCCACCACCAGCCGGCGTCACGCCAGCGCGTGCGCTCGGCGTCGGAGAGCAGCACGTCGTGCCGCCCCTGGTGGATCCACCATGAGGGGGACGGGGCGCCCAGCCCGACGGCGAGGACGGAGCCGCCGAGGAGCAGCAGGACGAGGCCGACGGCCCCGAGCAGTACGCGGTTGACGGTCCTGAGCACCGTCCTCACCCCTTCCGTCCGGCCCGTGCCACACGCACCGTCAGCGTGGGCGGGCGGTCCAGCCCGAGTCCGTCGGCGGCCTGCCGGAGCGTGTCCTCCAAGTCCGCCTTGACGTCGTCCAGTTCGCGGAAGTGGCAGAGCGCGCGGACGTCCACCCGGGCGCGGCGCACCCGTACCCGTGCCGACCGCACGCCCGCGACGTCCATCGCCCGGTCGCGCAGCGCCATGGCGGCCGCGGCCCGGTGGAGTCCGGCGCGGACGTCCCGGTGGGGGCGCCGCATCGGCAGCACGGCCCGCAGGCCGGGGGTGACGGCCAGGACGAACAGCCCCAGGCCGAGGGCCGCGGTGACGCCCGCGCCCACCAGCACCCAGGTGTCGTCCAGGGGCCGCTCGGCGAGCTGCCGGGCCAGCTCCCGACGCCAGGAAAGGGCGTCCCGGTGGGCCCGTACGGCGGCGACGTCGTACAGGAAGGCTCCCGCGACGACCAGCAGCAGCAGTGCCACGATTCCCGCGGGGGTCCGGCGCGCCGACCAGAACCGGCCGCTGCCGCCCGCGTCGCCCGTCGCGCCCGTCCCACCGCCGGGCACGGGCGGGGCCTCGTACTCCCCGCCTGTGTCGGCCGCCTTCTCGATGACCGGCAGTCGCTGTGTGGTGCCCTCGGAGCCGTGGGGCTCGCTCATCGCGTCCTCCCCTGTACCACGCCGTGCGCCGTTGCCGGATGCAGCCGTTCCACTTGTACGGCGACCTCCGGCACCTCCATGCCCACCAACGCGCCTACCCGCTCCACCACATGCTGACGCACCCGACCGCACCGGGCGCCGATGTCGGTGGGGTAGTCGAGTTCGATGTGCACGCGGACGCGGGCGGCGCCGACGGGGGTCCCCCCGCTCGAACGAAGCGGAGAACGGGCGAGGACGACGACGTCGGCGTGCGGGCGCGCGGCGTCCTCGGGCAGTTCGCCCAGTGCCTCGCGCGCCGCCTGTCCGGCGATCTTCGCGACGACCCGGTCGGCGATCCGCGTGGCGCCCCGCTCGCCCGGCGGGACGACGGCCAGGGGCGGGCGCGACTCCTCGTCCCCGCTGCTCACGGTGCTGCCGCTCCTGCTCCCGCCGCTCACGGCCTCACTGCTCACGGACGTCATCGCCGCCGGTCACGTCGGTCGTCACGGGTACGGAACAGGTCGCCGAGCTCCAGGTCCCCCTCCAGGAACCGGCCGACGACGAAACCGATGGCGCCCAGGGCGGCGACCAGCACGAAGGCGCCAAACCCGCCGAAGTACCCGGCGAAGCCCAGCGCCATGCCGGCGATCAGGCCGACCACGGCCATGCTCATGGTGACTCCACTCCGTTCGGTTGTCGGTCCGGTGGGTCACTGGAGCCGGGATTCCGGCTCCTCGTCCTCTTCCTCGGGCAGCTGCACATCGCTCACCGCGATGTTGACCTCGACGACTTCGAGGGCGGTCATCCGCTCCACCGCCGCGATGACGTTCTCCCGCACGGCCTGGGCCACATCGGCGATCGCCACGCCGTAGTCGACGACGATCTCCAGGTCGAGCGCGGTCTGCACCTCGCCGACCTCGACCTTGACCCCGCGCGTCACCGACTTCGCGCCGCCCGGGACCCGGTCCCGGACCGCTCCGAAGGTGCGGCTGAGCCCGCTGCCCATCGCGGCCACCCCGACGACGTCCCGGGCGGCCATCCCGGCGATCTTCTCCACGACCCCGTCGGCAATGGTCGTGCGCCCCCTGGTGGCCGGGGCCCCTCCACCGCGCCTGATGTTCTTGCGAGTCTGGACCGGCGGCTCGAACTCACCCTCGGCGTTCTGCGTCCGGTTCGGCTCCGTCATGTCGCTCATCGCCGCACGTACCTTCCGCTTGTCCCCTTTTTTCCTTTTTTCCTCTTCGACCACCGTAAGCGGGGTTGCGGGATCCCGCGCCAGCTATGCGGCAGGCTGGAGTAATGACGGCGGAACGGTGGACGCGCACGGTACGGGAGCAGCTGCGGCTGGGCCGACTTCTGCCCCTGGGGGGAGTGCGCGACGGTGCGTGGATCTCGGAGGAGGCGGCCGACGCGGTCCTGCGGCGGGCGGCCGAAGGCATGCGGGACGTACGGCTGGGACGGGTGCGGATCGGGCACGCCGATTCCGAGGACGCGCACGATTTCGCCGTACCACCGCCACCGAGCGCCCTGGCGCCCGGACCGCTGCTGGTGACCGCTCAGTGCGCGGCGACGGCGGCCCAGCCACTGCCTGCGACGGCGGAGCGGCTGCGCGCGGTGCTGGCGGCCGCGGCGGAAGGGCTCGGATTGGTGGTGACGGAGGTGGATGTGCGGGTGACGGACCTGCTGGACGGCGACGAGGAGCCGGAAGCCCTTCCCGTACGACCGTCTGAGCGGTCCGCCGCCGAGCCCGGCCGGGACCCCGACGAGAAGCTGGCGGCCGCGGCGGCCCTGACCGTGCCGGGCGTGGCTCATCTGACCGGCGTGCTGGGCGGGGCGGTGCACATCGAGGAACGGCGGCAGCAGGGCGCCGCCGCCCTGCCCCGCCGTCACGTCCGCCTGGAACTGGCCGTGCGCGCGGACCACAGGGCACTGGATGTGGCCCGCGAGGTCCGCGTGCGGGTGCAACAGGTGCTGCCGGACCATCCGACGGTGGGGGTGCTGGTGACCACGGTTCGGTGAGTTCGGTCAGCTCGGTGGGTTCCTAGGGCTGGTGGGACTGGTGGAACCGGTGAGATGCCCGCGTCCCTTGCGGACCTACTCGCCGACGCCCGCCAGGTCCCGCAGGCGTCGGGCCTGTGCGGCGCGTTCCGCGGTGCGCTGTGCCTCGTAGTCGCGGTCCTGGGCGCCGCGCAGCAGCGCCTTGGTCTCGATCACCGCGTCCCGGGGCGCGGCAAGGAGCGCCGCGGCGAGGTCGCGTACCGCGCCCTCGAGCTGGTCCGCGGGCACCGCGACATTCGCCAGGCCGGTGCTCACGGCCTCCTCGGCGTGTACGAACCGCCCGGTCGCGCAGATCTCCAGGGCGCGGGCGTATCCGACGAGTCCCACCAGCGGATGTGTGCCGGTGAGGTCCGGTACGAGTCCGAGGCTGGTCTCGCGCATGGCGAACTGCACGTCGTTCGCGACGACGCGCAGGTCACAGGCGAGCGCGAGCTGGAAGCCCGCCCCGATGGCATGCCCCTGCACCGCCGCGATGGACACGATGTCACTCCGTCGCCACCAGGTGAAACCCTCCTGGTACCCGGCGATGGCAGCGTCCAGCTCGGCGTCGGTGCCCCTGGCGAGGTCGATGAACGACGGTTCACCGTCGAAGCCCTCGGGGGTGAACGCCTGCCGGTCGAGTCCGGCGGAGAAGGACTTGCCCTCGGCACGCAGCACCACGACTCGGACGGAGCCCGGCAGGAGCCGCCCGGCTTCGGCCAACGCCCGCCACAGAGCGGGATGTTGGGCGTTGCGCTTGGCCGGGTTGGTCAGCGTCACCGTGGCGATCGCGTCGTCGACGGTGAGCCGTACGCCGTCCTTGTCGAGTGCGGGAGCTTCGGGAGCTACGTCCTGGTCGGGCGAAGCCATGGGGCGCCTCCGATGAGTGCGGTCAACAGAGCGATGCTAAGTGACTGCACAGTAACCACCCGGCCGATCAACCGACCGACCGGGTGGCCACCATCGAAGCCGATGGGCCGCCCGGGTTCAGGACGAAGCGGCCTTCTTGCCCCGCGTCGCCCCGCCACGCCCACGGAGCGTGACACCCGATTCGCTGAGCATCCGGTGTACGAAGCCATACGAGCGGCCGGTTTCCTCGGCCAGTGCTCGAATGCTCGCACCGGAGTCGTACTTCTTCTTCAGGTCTGCCGCGAGCTTGTCGCGCGCGGCGCCGGTTACCCGGCTGCCCTTCTTCAGAGTCTCGGCCACCCGTGCCTCCTCATGGGAAGTGCGCTCTGGTCTCCTCATGATCACCCCTCCGGGCCGTCATGGCCACCCATTCGGCAAGGTCCGTAAGACAAGGTTTTGACGACGGGAGCGTGTCCCCACAAGCGGAACCCGTAATTCCACGCGACGTCGTTCGTACCGCCGAACGGGTAATTTCACGAAGGTCCAGGTCAGGGACGTGCGACGGCCGAGCCCTCGTCGATGGAGGGCTCGGCCGTGAAATTGATGTAGGACACACCTCAGTACGAGGAGATCTCACACAGATGGTGGATCACGGATAGGCCGAATGATCCATACGCAGTGGATCACTCCTTCGATCAAGCGGCGTTGACCGCCTCGACCGCTCAGGCCAGTGCCACCAGGTCCGCGTAGTCGGCGCCCCACAGGTCCTCGACGCCGTCGGGCAGCAGGATGATCCGCTCGGGCTGGAGCGCCTCGACGGCGCCCTCGTCGTGGGTGACCAGGACGACCGCGCCCTTGTAGGTGCGCAGCGCGCCGAGGATCTCCTCGCGGCTGGCCGGGTCGAGGTTGTTCGTCGGCTCGTCCAGGAGCAGCACGTTCGCCGAGGACACCACCAGGGTCGCCAGCGCCAGCCGGGTCTTCTCGCCGCCGGAGAGCACTCCGGCCGGCTTGTCGACGTCGTCGCCGGAGAACAGGAACGACCCGAGCGTCTTGCGGACCTCGACCAGGTCCAGGTCGGGGTTGGCGGAGCGCATGTTCTCCAGGACCGTGCGCGTGGGGTCCAGGGTCTCGTGCTCCTGGGCGTAGTAGCCGAGCTTGAGGCCATGGCCCTCGACGACCTGGCCGGTGTCGGGCTTCTCGACCCCGCCGAGCAGCCGCAGCAGGGTGGTTTTGCCGGCGCCGTTCAGGCCGAGGATGACGACCCGGGAGCCCTTGTCGATGGCCAGGTCGACGTCGGTGAAGATCTCCAGGGAGCCGTACGACTTCGACAGGCCCTCCGCCGTCAGCGGGGTCTTCCCGCAGGGCGCGGGCTCCGGGAAGCGGAGCTTGGCGACCTTGTCGGACTGGCGGACCGCGTCCAGTCCGGCCAGCAGCCGGTCCGCGCGCCGGGCCATGTTCTGCGCGGCGACCGTCTTGGTGGCCTTGGCGCGCATCTTGTCGGCCTGCGAATGCAGCGCGGCGGCCTTCTTCTCGGCGTTCTGCCGCTCCCGCTTGCGGCGCTTCTCGTCGGCCTCGCGCTGCTGCTGGTAGAGCTTCCAGCCCATGTTGTAGACGTCGATCTGGGCTCGGTTGGCGTCCAGGTAGAAGACCTTGTTGAC
Source organism: Streptomyces violaceoruber (assembly GCA_000720805.1). Classification (GTDB taxonomy): domain Bacteria; phylum Actinomycetota; class Actinomycetes; order Streptomycetales; family Streptomycetaceae; genus Streptomyces; species Streptomyces cellulosae_A. The sequence continues at coordinate 3,441 of JODI01000056.1, read as the reverse complement.
GACCGTCTCGACCAGGTCGACGTCGTGGGAGATCACGATGAAGCCGCCGCGGTAGGTCTTGAGGTAGTCGCGCAGCCAGACGATCGAGTCGGCGTCGAGGTGGTTCGTGGGCTCGTCGAGCAGCAGCGTGTCCGCGTCGGAGAACAGGATGCGGGCCAGTTCGATACGGCGGCGCTGACCGCCGGAGAGGGTGTGCAGCGGCTGCCCGAGCACCCGGTCGGGCAGGTTGAGCGCGGCGGCGATGGTGGCGGCCTCGGCCTCGGCGGAGTACCCGCCCTTGGTGAGGAACTCGGTCTCCTGGCGCTCGTACTGCCGCAGCGCCTTCTCGCGGGTGGCGCCCGAGCCGTTGGCGATGCGCTGTTCGTTGTCGCGCATCTTGCGGATCAGTACGTCCAGTCCGCGCGCGGAGAGGATGCGGTCCCGGGCGAGGACGTCGAGGTCACCGGTGCGGGGGTCCTGCGGGAGATAGCCGACCTCGCCGGAGCGGGTGATGGTGCCGCCGGCGGGGACGCCCTCACCGGCCAGGCACTTCGTGAGAGTGGTCTTGCCGGCGCCGTTGCGGCCGACCAGGCCGATGCGGTCACCCTTGGCGACACGGAAGGTGGCGGACTCGATGAGGACGCGCGCACCGGCGCGCAACTCGATACCGGAGGCGGAGATCACGGACAGACTCCAGAGCGGATGGGGGCGGGATGGGCGGCTGAGGACGTTCCCGCCGTCTAATGCGCGAGGAGAATGGCCATGGGGCCAGTCTAACGGGGCCGTGCAACCACTTTTTGTGCGGGAGTTCGGGTGCGGGGGTGTACGGGCGCCGTGCCCGGGCCGTTGTCAGTGGTCGCTGCGAGACTGACGGCAGAGGGAAGTTCCGGCAGCCGATCACAAGGAAGTGATTCGCATGACAGATGCGAGCGGTGGGCGTCCGAGCATCTATCCGACCCTGCTCTACAGGGACGCGAAGGCGGCGATCCGGCAGCTGACCGAAGCCTTCGGCTTCACGGAACTGTCGGTGTACGAGAGCGACGAGAACGGTGCCGACGTGGTGATGCACGCCGAACTCGTGCAGGGCAACGGCGCGATCATGGTCGGCTCCAAGGGCCGCGGCGGCGTCTTCGACCATGCGATGAAGGACGCGGGCACCACGGGTGTGTACGTCGTGGTGGACGACGTCGACACACACCACCGGCGTGCCGTGGAGCACGGCGCGGAGATCCTGATGCCCCCGACGGACCAGGACTACGGCTCACGGGACTACATGGCCCGGGACCTCGAGGGCAATGTGTGGAGCTTCGGCACGTACGCCCCCGAGATAGCGGGCTAGCCGGGCCGCCGGGCCAGGGGGCTGACGGCCGGGCGGCTCGACTCTCGGCTCACCCCCCGGTGTGCACCTGGAAGGCGGCGCGGCGCACGGCCTTCGCCAGGGCCGGGTCGGGGTGCGCGGCGGCGAGCGCGACCAGCACCTGAACGGTGCGGGGGTGGCCGACGGCGCGCACCTCGTCGAGCAGCGCGGGGACGGTCGGCTGCAGCGCGGACTCCAGATGCCGGACCAGCATCGGGGCCTCGCCGTGGTCGGCGACGGCGGCGGCGGTGTCGACCCACAGCCAGGTGGCCTCTTCCCGGGTCAGGACCTCGTGGGCGTCCTCCGGGTCGATCCCGTCGTGCTCGGCCAGCCACAGCAGGGCGTACGGCCGCAGGGCGGGTTCGTCGGCCACGGAGCGGACGTCGGGCTCGGCGGGGGCGCCGACGACGCGCAGCGCCTCGAAGGCGAGGCCGCGCAGCAGGGCGTCCTCGCCACGGGCGGCGTCGAGGAGCTCGGTGACAGCGTTGCCGACGGGGCGGGCGGCGAGCCAGGCGCGGTACTCGGCGCGGGCCGCGTTGGGGCGCAGCTGGGCGCAGCCGCGCAGCATGTCCTCGGCCGGCTGCTCGATGTTCCCTGCGGGGCTCTGGGCGGCGACGCAGATCTGCTCCAGCTTGACCCAGACCGCCCAGTTGCCGAGCGGGGTGAGCGTGGCCTGCCCGTCCCCGTAGGTGAGCGCGCCGACGGAGGCGAGGGCACGCAGGGCCCAGTCGAGGAGGGGGGTGAGCGAGGCGAGGGAGGCGTCGGCGGTCTGCGGTTCGGGGAGCTCGGCCGGCTCGGGCCGCGGGCCGAAGGGGATTTCACAGCGTTCCGTACGCAGCTCGGTGACGCGCTGCCCCAGGAGATCGAGGAGCTGCTCCACGGGAACGGGTCCGGCGGACAGCTGGAGGAAGGAGAGCACCTGGGGCATGGCGGAGACCACCTCGGCGACCGCGGCCGGCTCGTGGTCGGCGGGCTCCGGACGGGCGAGCGACCAGGCGTCGAAGAGGGCGACCCAGCCGCGCAGTACGGCACTGTCGTCGCGGTTCCAGGCGCGCAGCCGCCAGCCGGGGCGGGCGCTGTCGCCGTGCACCTCGATGAGTCCGGCGAGCCGGGCGGTGTCCCAGTCGGCGCGCACCTGAGTTGGAGTCAACCCGAGAGCGGCGGCCGCCTGTTCGGCGGTCTCGTCGGCGAGGGTGCCCTTGCCGTCGGGGCTCGCGCCGTCCCGGCCGGGGCGCAGAGCGGCGTCGGCCCAGCGGGCGACACGGGCGGCGCCGGCAAGACCTGAGCGCGCCATTCTGGCCAGTTCCGCCGGCGCCGGTGTGCCCTCCGGGGGGCGAGGTGCCGGGCGGCTTGGGCGCCGCTGGTTCACAGCTCGGGGGGCGGCGGCCAGGGGTCGCGGGCGGACGAGTCGAAGCCTGGAGTCGCGCGGGATACGGGACGTCACACGTGCAGTCTTCCGGTTGACGGTCCGAAAACCCAAACGGAATGTCACCCCGGGCGACGGGGATGGCCAACGCCGGGCCCGCACGGGAGGACGGAAGCCGAGATCAGGCCACTGGTACGGCGTTAAACGGAACCTGGGACACCGGGGTGGGGAGGGACGGCGACGGCGTGCTGGAGAGCGGGGGTTGGGGGGAACGGAGGGAGGCTGAGGCGGGGGCGCCCGGCGGGCGGATGAGCGGAGGCCGGGGATGCTGGTGCGACGGGAGCGAGGTACCGACGTTGAGGGGGTGGCACGGCGGCGGGGCCGGTGACGAGGCGGCAGGAAGGGGCGAGGGGGCGTCGAGAGGGGCGTGGGGCAGCGGGTTTGGCGTGGGCGCACGGTGAACGGGGCGGCGGCGCTGAGCGGAGCATGCGGCAGCGGATCCGACCGAGGCCCACGGTGAAGGAGGCAGCGGCGCAGAGAGGGGCATGCGGGCTTGAGAGGGGCGTGTGGATGAGGTGCCCGCCGGGGTGGCGGGGTGGCGACGACCGTGGGGCGGGGCTCACATGAGGGGGGTGAGGAAGCGGCGGAGGGCCTCTTCGTAGGACTTCGGGTCGGCGTTCCACATGGCCGCGTGGGGGGCGTCGCGGACCGTGTGGAGGGCCACGCGGTGGGGGTGGGC
>JODI01000055.1 GCA_000720805.1 Streptomyces violaceoruber | reverse complement strand
TGCGTAGACGGCCACGCTCGCGATCCCGGCGTCCCGGCAGGCCCGGGCCACGCGGACAGCGATTTCGCCACGGTTGGCGATGAGCACCTTGCGCACGATTGAGGCTCCCTCCTTGAAACAAGCCGAGTTTAGGGACTGCCGACACGGCACTTCGACCCGTCCCCTGTGGTGAGCTTGCCCACACGGAGCGTTATACGAGGCTCGCTCGACCCGCGAAATCCCTTGTCGCACCATGGAACGCGGGACTCCTCCGGGAAACCCTAGCCCTCCTGTGTGGTCAAGGTCTCTGTGGTGGCGTGCTGCGGCCCACAACGATTCTTTGTGGAGTCCCTACGAATGGCCCAATGATTCTTTGCCCTGCGCCGGACTCTTGTCCCCAGGTTTACCGGTTAGTAGCGTTCCCGATGTCTCGAACGTACGTGAGGTCACGGCAACCTTGCTCGGACCGCAGTCGAAGGTGGGTGGACCGGTGATGGTGCGCAGGCCGGTGGCGTGGACCGTGACGGTCGTGCTTTTCGTGGAGGCGTTCGGCGTCGCCGCGCTGAACTGGTTCCTCGGGATCGTCGTCGACAACCAGGACATGTCCCTGGCCGGACTCGACCCGGACGTGATGTCCACGTCCTCGAAGATCGGCGGGATCGTCTTCGGTCTCTACTTCGCCCTGTGCGCCCTGGTCGCGCTGCTGGTGGCCGTGCGCGACCGCTCGCCCGTCGGCTTCGGCCGCATCCTGCTGATCAGCGCGGCCGTGGTGCACGGGCTGCTGGGCGCGTTCGTGTGGGGGCTGGCGGGCTGGCAGGCGTTCGTGTTCATGGTGCTGGTGCTGGGCCTGATCGTGCTGCTGCTGATGACGTACGACATCCCGGGCGCTTCCGCGTCGGCCGACGCGCCGCCGGCCGACGCGCCGCCGTCGTCCGGTACATCGCAGGGCAGGGGCGACGGCGGCTCGCCGGTCACACCGCCGACGGCGCCCAGCACGCCCTGATCAGTTCTCCCGCGGCGTCCACAACTCGGTGATGCCGACGCCCAGTCGGGCCAGCAGCCGGCGCACGAGGGGCAGGCTGATGCCGATCACGTTGCCGTGGTCGCCGTCGATGCCGTCGATGAACGGGGCCGAACGGCCGTCCAGGGTGAACGCCCCGGCCACGTGGAGGGGCTCGCCCGAGGCGACGTACGCGGCGATCTCCTCGTCGGTCGGCTCGCCGAAACGGACGACGGTGGACGCGGTCGCGGAGGCGTACCGTCCGCTGTTCGTGTCGTAGACGCAGTGCCCGGTCTGGAGCGTCCCGGCGCGTGAGCGCATGGCCTTCCACCGGGCCGTCGCCTCCTCGGCGTCGGCGGGTTTGCCGAGGGCCTGGCCGTCCAGGTCGAGCACCGAGTCGCAGCCGATCACCAGGGCACCCCTGACCTCGGGCTTCGCCGCCACGACGGAGGCCTTCGCCTCCGCCAGGGCGAGGGCGAGGTCGGCGGGCGTCGGCGCGGTGACGGCGTCCTCGTCGACGCCGCTCACGATCACCTCGGGGTCGAGTCCGGCCTGGCGCAGCAGTCCGAGCCGGGCGGGGGACTGGGAGGCGAGGACGAGTCGGCGGCGTGGCTGATCAGTCATGCGTTCAGCGTATCGGCGCGATGCCCCGCGGGGCTCAGCTCAGTCCGATCACGATCATCGCCAGCACCATCGCCAGGGCCATGAGAACGCCCAGCCGCCGCAACATGTCCTGCGTGTCGCGCAGTTCCTTGGGCGGCTCGTTCTCGGGGTCGGACCACAGCATGGTTTCCAGCGTGCGGCGGTTCGGCGGTTGGCGCCTGAGTACGCGTACTCAAGTTGTGCGGCCCGCAGTCGGATCGCTTCGGCTGCGGGCCGGTGGGGGGTGAGGGGGGTGGCGCCTAGCCCGGCCAGAACGTGCGGGCCCATGACGTGGGGCCCGGCTGCGGCAGACGGTGGCTCGCGATCCTTGCCGGGTCGGCCCAGGAGTCCCTGTCGCGCTTCGCGCCCGGCGGTATCGAAGCCTCCGCCGCGGCGCGGGCGCGGACCACCGCCAGGGCGGCGGCCAGCTCCTCGGGTGTCGGGTTGCCCCGTACGACCTTGATGTTCATGACGGCTCCCTGCCGGGCTAGAGGGGGATGTTGCCGTGCTTCTTGGGCGGCAGCGACTCGCGCTTGGTACGCAGCTGACGCAGGCCCCGTACGACGTGCCGACGGGTGTCGGACGGCATGATCACGGCGTCGACGTAGCCGCGCTCGGCCGCGATGTAGGGGTTGAGGAGGGCGTCCTCGTACTCCTGGATGACCCGGGCCCGGGTCGCCTCCAGGTTCCCGGCGGCCTCCGCCTCGGCGATGGTGCGCCGGTGCAGGATGTTGACCGCGCCCTGGGCGCCCATCACGGCGATCTGGGCGGTGGGCCAGGCCACGTTGAGGTCGGCACCCAGGTGCTTGGAGCCCATGACGTCGTAGGCGCCGCCGAAGGCCTTGCGGGTGATGACGGTGATCAGCGGGACCGTGGCCTCGGCGTAGGCGTAGATCAGCTTGGCGCCGCGCCGGATGATGCCGTCGTGCTCCTGGTCGACGCCGGGCAGGAAGCCGGGGACGTCGACGAAGGTGATCACCGGGATGTTGAAGGCGTCGCAGGTGCGCACGAAGCGGGCGGCCTTCTCGCTGGCCTTGATGTCGAGGCAGCCGGCGAACTGCATCGGCTGGTTGGCGACGATGCCGACGGGGTGGCCCTCGACCCGGCCGTACCCGGTGAGGATGTTCGGCGCGAACAGCGCCTGCGTCTCGAAGAACTCGGCGTCGTCCAGGATGTGCTCGATCACCGTGTGCATGTCGTACGGCTGGTTCGCGCTGTCCGGGACGAGGGTGTCCAGCTCGCGGTCCTCGTCGGTGACGGTGAGGTCCGCCTCCTCCGCGAAGACCGGGGCCTCGCTGAGGTTGTTGGACGGCAGGTAGGACAGCAGCTGCTTGATGTACTCGACCGCGTCCTTCTCGTCCCCGGCCATGTGGTGGGCCACGCCGGAGGTCGAGTTGTGGGTGCGGGCGCCGCCGAGCTCCTCGAAGCCGACGTCCTCGCCGGTGACCGTCTTGATGACGTCAGGGCCGGTGATGAACATGTGCGAGGTCTGGTCGACCATGACCGTGAAGTCGGTGATCGCCGGGGAGTAGACCGCGCCACCCGCGCACGGGCCGACGACCAGGCTGATCTGCGGGATCACCCCGGACGCGTGGGTGTTGCGGCGGAAGATCTCGCCGTACGCGCCCAGGGAGGCGACGCCCTCCTGGATGCGGGCGCCGCCGGAGTCGTTGATGCCGATGACCGGGCAGCCGGTCTTCAGCGCGAAGTCCATCACCTTGACGATCTTCTGGCCGTAGACCTCGCCCAGCGCGCCGCCGAAGACGGTGAAGTCCTGGGAGAAGACCGCCACCGGCCGGCCGTCGACCGTGCCGTACCCGGTCACGACGCCGTCCCCGTACGGGCGGTTCGTCTCCAGGCCGAAGTTGGTGGAGCGGTGCCGGGCGAACTCGTCGAGTTCGACGAACGACCCCTCGTCGAGCAGCAGGTCGATCCGCTCACGGGCGGTCAGCTTGCCCTTGGCGTGCTGCTTCTCGACGGCGCGTGCGGAGCCGGCGTGCGTCGCCTCGTCGATGCGGCGCTGGAGATCCGCGAGCTTGCCCGCGGTCGTGTGGATGTCGATCCCGGGAATCGCTGGGATTTCTGCGATCTCTGGGGCCTCTGGACGCTCTTCCGGCTCGGACATCGGGATGTGGCTCCCTGCCTGCTCAAAAGGGGGGACGGTTACTCATCCGTAGAGTAGTGGGGTGCCCCTCGTTCGGCAGTGCGGCGTTTACCACACCTAGGGTGGGTTGCATGACGCCGCGAGATGCTTCAGACGCGAACGACAGCCGGTGGTCCGATCTGGACCGGCCGCCTCTCAACGGTGCCGCGCTGCGGCGGGGGCTGGTACGGCAGGGCGGACTGTGGTCCGGGGTCGAGGTGGTGCAGCGGACCGGCTCCACCAACTCCGACCTGGTCGCTCTGGCCGCCGCGGGCAAGGCGGCCGAGGGCGCGGTCCTGGTCGCCGAGGAGCAGTCGGCCGGGCGGGGCCGCCTGGAACGCCAGTGGACGGCACCGGCCCGCTCCGGCCTGTTCTGCTCCGTCCTGCTGAAGCCGACCGAGGTGCCGGTGGCCCGCTGGGGCTGGCTGCCGTTGCTGACCGGGGTGGCGGTGGCCACGGGCCTGTCCCGGGCGGCCGGCGTCGATACCGCCCTGAAGTGGCCGAACGACCTGCTGGTGACCGTGGGCGGCGAGGAACGCAAGGCCGGCGGGATCCTCGCCGAGCGGGCCGGGGACGACGGGGTCGTCATCGGTGTCGGCATCAACGTCACCCTGCGCGCGGACGAGCTGCCCGTACCCCAGGCGGGGTCCCTGGCCCTGGCCGGAGCGGTGAGCACGGACCGGGATCCCCTGCTTCGGGGCGTCCTGCGGTCCCTGGAGGAGTGGTACGGGCGCTGGCGGGCGGCAGGCGGCGACCCGACCGTCAGCGGGCTCCAGGAGACGTACGCGGCGGGCTGCGCGACCCTCGGGCGCAGGGTCCGGGCCGAGTTGCCGGGGGACCGGTCGATCGTGGGTGAGGCGGTGGCGGTCGACGGGGACGGCCGGCTGGTGATCGCCACGGAGGAGGGCGTGCAGGAGCCGGTCGGCGCGGGGGACATCGTGCACCTGAGACCGGCATGAGTGAAGCAGGCGTGCCTGGCGTTATGAGGAAGAGACCCGCACCGACGCCGGGTGACGTATCCGAAGCGGCATCGTGCCGTCGGCCACACCGAACGGAGTGAGCTGGCGCACACCTGCCGTAAAGTGAAGGCCGGTCGATACCTGACCGTGGCAGATCGGAAGGGCAGCAGGCGTGACCGTCGACGACACGGGCTCCGGCGCGGACGGGGCTGACCCCCACGCCACCGATCCCGGCGATGACCCGCTCGCCCTGCGCCTCGAACAGCTGATCCTCGGGGCCGAGCGGCGCTACACCCCCTTCCAGGCGGCCCGCAGCGCCGGCGTCTCCATGGAACTGGCCTCCCGTTTCTGGCGGGCCATGGGCTTCGCCGACATCGGCCAGGCCAAGGCGCTCACCGAGGCGGACGTACTCGCGCTGCGCCGGCTGGCCGGTCTCGTCGAGGCCGGGCTGCTGAGCGAGGCGATGGCGGTCCAGGTGGCACGGTCCACGGGACAGACCACCGCCCGGCTGGCCGAGTGGCAGATGGACTCGTTCCTGGAGGGGCTGACCGAGCCCCCGGAACCCGGCATGTCGCGCACCGAGGTGACGTACCCGATCATCGAGCTGCTCCTGCCCGAGCTGGAGGAGTTCCTCGTCTACGTCTGGCGGCGCCAGCTCGCCGCCTCCGCGGGCCGGGTCGTGCAGACCGCCGACGACGAGGAGATGGTCGACCGGCGCCTGGCCGTCGGCTTCGCCGACCTCGTCGGGTTCACGCGGCTGACCCGCCGTATGGAGGAGGAGGAGCTCGGCGAACTCGTCGAGGCCTTCGAGACCACCTGCGCCGACCTGGTCGCCGCGCGCGGTGGACGGCTCGTCAAGACACTCGGCGACGAGGTGCTGTACGCCGCCGACGACGCGGGCGTGGCCGCCGAGATCGCCCTGCGCCTGATCGAGACGATGGCGAACGACGAGACCATGCCCGAGCTGCGCGTCGGTATCGCCTTCGGCACGGTGACCACCCGAATGGGCGATGTCTTCGGTACGACGGTGAACCTCGCCTCCCGGCTGACGTCGATAGCTCCCCGCGACGCCGTCCTCGTCGACAGCGCCTTCGCTCAGGAGCTGATCCGCACCGGAGAGGCCCCGGCCTCCGAGGCGGAGGCGGCCGAGGCCGCGGCCGCCGCCGAGAAGGAGGGCGAGGAGCCGCCCACGTACCGCTTCGCTCTCCAGCCGATGTGGCAGCGGCCGGTCCGCGGGCTCGGCGTGGTCGAGCCGTGGCTGCTCACGCGGCGGGACCGCGAGTCGTAAGCCGTGCGGAGGGTGTGGCCCTCCCTCAGCGACCCCGCGGATCCAGCTGGTCCACGCAGAGGCCGATGATCGGCACGCAGAGGCCCGGACGGCGGGGCTGACCGGGTGGCGGGGGCGTCGGGGCCGGTGAGGCCGAGGTCCGGCTCGGTGTCGGCGCGGGCTGCGGAGCGGTGGGCGCGGACGGCCGGGGCGTGGCGGTGGGCGGGTTCGGGGCCTCGGGGACGGTCGTGACGGGGACGGTAGTGACGGGGGTGCGGCCGGACGCGGCTCCGGCCGGTGACGTGGTCGTGGACGCGGTCGGGAGCGGTGGGCTCGCGCCGGCCCCGCCCAGCACGGCGGTCGACGACGGACTCACCTCGGGTACGGCCCCGGACGCGCCGGCGGCCCCCACGGACTCCACGACGGTGGCGGCGTCGGTCGCCCGGGCCGTGCCGGTCGCGGGGCCCGGGCCGTCCGGACGGGGATCCGCCTCCGCGGTGCCGAGACCGCCGACTCCCGCATCGGGCGTCAGCCGTACGAGGCTCAGCGCGCCGGCGGCCAGGGCGAGCCCGCCCGCCGCGAGCAGCGCCCTGCGGGGGCGGGGCCTGCGGTGACGGCCACGGGGGTGCCGGAGACGGGGTTCCGCGCCGTCGCGGTTCGGCTGCGCGGTGGCGTTTTCGAGTGCGGCCTCGGCCTGTGTGTCCGTCGTCGTCATCGCGATCCCTCCCCGTGCCTCGCGCCCCCGATGCGCCGGGCGGACGCACGTTATGCGTCACCGTGGGCGGTCCGTCGGGGCTTGTGCAGATGTTCACTCGAACGGGGTGTCGGGTGCGGTGGGGGGAACCGGCCCGGCCCTTTCCTGTTCCCGGCCCGGCTGCGATGATCGGGACGAGGAGTTAACCGTCGTTAACCATTGGCCGTCGACCGGGAGAGTGTCATGAGCGAGGAACGGTTCGGGGAGTTCGTGCTGGTACGACGGCACGAGGAGGGGCGTGTCGCGGAGCTGGCCCTGGACCGGCCCAAGGCCATAAACGCGGTGTCGACGGAGATGGCCAGGTCCCTCGCGGCGGCCTGTACGGCGCTCGGCGCGGACAGGGACGTCCGCGTGGTCGTGCTGACCTCGACCCATGAACGGGCCTTCTGTGTCGGCGCGGACCTCAAGGAGCGCAACTCCTTCTCCGACGCCGACCTGGTGCGGCAGCGGCCGGTGACCCGGGGCGCGTACACCGGTGTCCTGGAACTGCCCGTCCCGACGGTCGCGGCGGTGCACGGTTTCGCCCTGGGCGGCGGCTTCGAGCTGGCGCTCGCCTGCGACCTGATCGTGGCGGACGGTACGGCCGTGGTGGGGCTGCCGGAGGTGTCGGTGGGGGTGATCCCCGGGGGCGGCGGCACGCAGCTGCTGCCACGGCGGGTCGGAGCGGCCCGGGCGGCGGAACTGATCTTCACGGCGCGGCGGGTCGAGGCGCGGGAGGCAGCCGAGCTGGGGCTCGTGGACACGCTGGTGGAGGAGGGCCGGGACCGGGAGGAGGCGCTGGCCCTGGCCGCCGTGATCGCCGGGAACTCGCCGGTCGGGTTGCGCGCGGCGAAGCGGGCGCTGCGGCTCGGGCACGGCATGGATCTGCGGGCCGGATTGGAGGTCGAGGACGCGGCCTGGCGGTCGGTGGCGTTCTCGGGGGACCGGGCGGAGGGAGTCGCCGCGTTCAACGAGAAGCGGCCGCCTGCGTGGCCGGGGGAGTAGGGCGTCCGGGGTTCGGGTCCGGTTTCGGGTGACGGTTCTGATTTCGGGGCCGGGGGCCGGGGTCGGGTTCGGGTTCGGGGAAGGGCCGGGTTCGGGGAAGGGCCGGGGCCCGGGGCCGGGGCCCGGGGTCGGGTTCGGTGACGGGTCGGGTTCCGGGTTCGGGTCTGGTTCCCGGTCGGGTCCGGGTTCGGTGCTGCTTCCGGGGCCGGGTCCGGGTCCGGGCCCGGTGACGGTGCGGCTTCCGGGCCCGCCGCCGGTGCTGCTTCCGCGTCCGCCGCCGGTGCCCGGTACTGCTGCGGGGGCCCGCGGGCGGAGCTCCACGGGCGCGTGGGTGACCCCGGGTAAGAGGCAGTCGGCCACGCCGGCCCCAGTCACCCCTGCGGCGCACAAAGTGACCGGTTCATCCGGAACCTCCCTAGTGTGGAGTGATGGGTGAGGACAGTCGGCTCGCGGGCATCGTCGCGTTGGCGCAGGGCATGGCCGCGGCCCGCAGCTCGCGGGACGTGTGGCGGGCCGCCGCCGGCGGGGCCTGCCGTGCGCTCGGCGGGAGTTTCGCCGCGCTGTCGGTGTGGGAGCGGGACCTGGGGCGACTCAGGGTCCTCGTGAACGTGGGGGAGCGGGCCGAGGGCGAGCAGGAGTTCCCGGACGACGAGGCCTACCCGGTGCACCAGTTCGCCGAGATCACCGAGTTCCTGCACGAGCGCTGGGCCGGCGGCGGCGAGCCCAACGCCTGGGTGGAGACGGCGGAGGGGCCCGCTGCCGGACGCCGGCCCGGTTACGTACACCAGCGCGTCGCCGCCCTGCGCAGACGCGGCCGGGGCTGCTGCGTGGTCGCGCCCGTCGTGCAGCACGGGCGGGCGTGGGGCGAGCTGTACGTCGCCCGCCCGGTCGGCGCCCCCGTCTTCGACCGCGGTGACGCCGATTTCGCCACTGTTCTGGCCTCCGTCGTATCCGCCGGGATCGCCCAGAGCGAGCGGCTGGAAGAGGTGCGGCGGCTGGCGTTCACCGACGCGCTCACCGGTCTCGCCAACCGCCGCGCGGTCGACGCCCACCTGGACGAGGCCATCGAGCGGCACCGCAGGGAAGGGGTCGTCGTCAGTCTCGTCGTCTGTGATCTCAACGGGCTCAAGCGGGTCAACGACACCCGCGGGCACGCCGTCGGCGACCGACTGCTGGAGCGGTTCGGGTCGGTGCTGTCGTTGTGCGGAGCCATGCTGCCGGGAGCGCTCGCCGCTCGCCTCGGCGGGGACGAGTTCTGTCTGCTCGCGGTCGGGTCGCCCGCGGACGAGGTGGTCAAGGCGGCCGGCGAGCTCTGCCGCCGGTCCTCCGAGCTGGAGCTGGGGGAGGGCGTCGCGTGCGGGGTCGCGTCCACCGAGGACCCCATCGGGCCGGTGCACTCCGCCCGCCGGCTGTTCCGGCTCGCGGACGCGGCCCAGTACCGGGCGAAGGCCGAGCGGGCCACCCGGCCGGTCGTCGCCGGGCGCGCGGGCCCCGACGACCCGGTCGTACGGCTGGCCGACGAGCCCTCCTCCGAGCAGACCCCCGAACGCCGCCGGTTCAGGGGGCGCCCCTGAGGAGGCGCGGCACCGCGGAGCGCGACGGTGTGATGCGTCGGTAAGGGGCGAACGCCGCCCCCACTGGTGACATCGGTGAATTCACTGCGTACGCTCCTGAATATGGATATGCACACTGTGGTGGTGGGGACGTCCGGGGTGACCGCGTCCGACGTGCTCGCCGTGGCGCGCGACGGTGCCCGGGTCGAACTCTCCGAGGAGGCGGCATCGGCCCTCGCCGCCGCCCGCCGGATCGTGGACACGCTCGCGGCCAAGCCGGACCCCGTATACGGCGTGAGCACCGGCTTCGGCGCCCTGGCGACCCGGCACATCAGTCCTGAGCTGCGGGCCCAGTTGCAGCGCAACATCGTCCGCTCGCACGCCGCCGGCATGGGGCCGAGGGTGGAGCGGGAGGTCGTACGGGCTCTGATGTTCCTGCGGCTCAAGACCCTCTGCTCCGGGCACACCGGCGTCCGGCCCGAGGTCGCGCAGACCATGGCCGACGTCCTCAACGCCGGCATCACCCCGGTCGTCCACGAGTACGGCTCCCTCGGCTGCTCCGGCGACCTGGCCCCGCTGTCCCACTGCGCCCTGACCCTCATGGGCGAGGGTGCCGCAGAGGGCCCGGACGGCACCGTACGGCCCGCCGCGGAGCTCCTCGCCGAGCACGGCATCGACCCCGTCGAACTGCGCGAGAAGGAGGGCCTCGCCCTCCTCAACGGCACCGACGGCATGCTCGGCATGCTGGTCATGGCCCTCGCCGACCTCGACACCCTCTACAAGTCCGCCGACATCACCGCGGCCCTCAGCCTCGAAGCGCTCCTCGGGACGGACAAGGTCCTCGCCCCCGAACTGCACGCCATCCGCCCGCACCCCGGACAGGGCGCCTCCGCCGCCAACATGCTGGCCGTGCTGGCCGGTTCGGAACTCACCGGGCACCACCAGGACGACGCTCCCCGCGTCCAGGACGCCTACTCCGTGCGCTGCGCCCCGCAGGTCGCCGGCGCGGGGCGGGACACCATCGCCCACGCCCGCCTGGTCGCCGAACGCGAACTGGCCTCCGCGGTCGACAATCCCGTCGTATTGCCCGACGGGCGCGTCGAGTCCAACGGCAACTTCCACGGCGCCCCGGTCGGCTACGTCCTCGACTTCCTCGCCATCGCGGTGGCCGACCTCGCCTCCATAGCCGAGCGGCGCACCGACCGGCTGCTCGACAAGAACCGCAGCCACGGCCTCCCGCCGTTCCTCGCGGACGACCCGGGCGTCGACTCGGGGCTGATGATCGCCCAGTACACGCAGGCCGCGCTGGTCAGCGAGATGAAGCGGCTCGCCGTACCGGCGTCGGCGGACTCGATCCCGTCCTCAGCGATGCAGGAGGACCACGTCTCCATGGGCTGGTCGGCCGCCCGCAAGCTGCGTACCGCGGTCGACAACCTCACCCGGGTCATCGCCGTGGAGCTGTACGCCGCCACCCGCGCCGTCGAGCTGCGCGAGGGGCTGACCCCGGCGCCGGCGTCCCGGGCCGTCATCAGGGCCGTACGCAAGGCGGGGGTACGGGGCCCCGGACCGGACCGGTTCCTGGCGCCCGACCTGACCGCGGCGGACGCGTTCGTCCGCGAAGGGCGGCTGGTCGCGGCGGCGGAGTCGGTCACCGGGCCGCTGCGGTAGGCGCGGGCGGTCAGCTGTCAGCCAGACGCATCGAGGGGCCCTGCCGCGCACGGCGGGGCCCCGGTCCGTCAGCGGGTCGTCACGCGAGCTTGGCCGCCTGGGCGCCGAGCACGGCCTCCGGTACCTCGGCCGCCTTGCCGAAGCTCACCGTGTAGTACGTGGCGACGGTGCTGCCGACCCGTACCACCTGGGTGGTGGTCGAGGTGCTCTCCCCGTCCGCGGTCAGGTCCACGGAGAACGCGACGGACTCGTCACCGCTCCCGGAGGCCTTCGCGGGGGCGATCTTGGTGATCTTCTGCTGCTCGCCCTGGGCCGCGATGCCGAATCCGCCCGCGCAGGCCTGGACGCCGTCGGAGACGGCCTTCAGTGCCTTCTCGGCGCCGTCGCCCTGGTACGAGGACAAGCCCACGTACGTCAGTTTGACCTGGAAGGCGTTTTCGATGTCCGCCTCGCTGAGGTCCTCGGGGGACTTGCTCGCGACGGCCGACGCGGTGTCCTGCGTGACGGTGTTGCTCGCGTTCGCGTCCGTCTCGCCGGGCGCCAGAGCGGCCATGGCGTAGGCGAGCGGTGCGCACTCGGCCTTGTCGGTCTTGATCTCGCTCTTGGACTTCAGCAGGGTCTTGTCACCCGAGGTGACCTTGAATCCCTTGATGTCGCCCTGCGTCAGCAGGAGCTTCTCCAACTCGGCCGCGCTGAGCGCCTTGGCGGCCGTTGTCGGCGAGGAGGAGGCCTTGCCCGAGCCCTCGTTCGAGCCCTCGGACGCGTCCTTGCCGTCCGATCCCCCGCCGCATCCAGTGATGAGGGCGAGCGACAGCACGGCCATGGTCGCCGTGGCGCCTGTGCGCGCCCTCGATGATCTCTTCATGGGCGGACTATGAACGAATCGTCAAGAAAACGTCAAGCCGCGTTCAAAACCCGAGGCGTTCCCGGCGTACCGAATAGACCACGAAGCCGGCGCCCAGCGTGAGGAACATGGTGCCGCCGATGACATACGGGGTGGTGTCGAAGCTGCCGGTGTCGGCGAGCTGCGTACCGTCCCCGGTCGTGGAGGAGATCTCGGTGGTGGCCCGGGCCTGGGTCGTGACCTGGGAGGTCGTAGTCGCCGAGGGCTCCGTTCTCGCCGGGTGGTCGTCTGTCGCGTTCGCGGACGGGACGAACCACAGGGCGCCCAGCAGGGTCCCCGCGGCGGTGGCGGTCAGCAGTGATCGGCGAGCGGATGACACGGAATATCGATCCCCTTGTGGTGCTGGCGAATTGGCCGTGTGGGGCGATGTTAGTGAAAGGCGCGGGTCACAGGAAAGTCACGGGAGGATTGAGTCGTACTCTCCGGGGATGAGCACTCCAGAGACATCACGTTTTGTACGGCTTCGGGTGGAACTCGTCCTCGAGGTGGACGACACGGGCGCCGTCACCGAGGCCGCGTTGGCGCGGGTTTCCGACGACACCGACCTGCCGGCCGAGGAGCGGGCCCACGCCGAGAGCGCTGTGACGCAGGACACCGCGGAGGCCCTCGCCTATCTCGTGGATCCGTTCGACCTGGTCAGGCAGGTGCCCGGGGTGGAGCTGGCGCAGGCGTCCTGGTCCTGCGAGCAGATCGAGTACGACCCTGATTCGCCGGACTGGGGCCTCGACGAGGATGATGTCGACCTGGACGAGGAAGAAGCAGGGGCGGCGGGCTGAGCGCGACAACTTGGGAAACTCGTGATCCCGGGCGGCAACCAACGCCCGGGGTTTCGTCGTCTCAGGGGGCGCACGGACCGAGATTCACACCACCCGCCACGGCGGACGTGGTGTGCCCCACACAGGCGAGGAATGTGGAACGGGACGAACCGGTCGTAGCGTTGAAGGTTCATGAGCGGGGACTCTCGATGAGCGGGAACTCCCGTCTTTCGGGATTCGGCAACGATGGAGAAGCGTGTGATGACGGTCGGTAAGCGGCGCAGGGGCCTCACGGTCGCGTCCGCACTGCTCGGCGGGGTGCTGGTGCTCTCGGCGTGTTCCAGCGGTGGCGACGACGCCTCCGCGGGCGACGGCGGGAAGGACACCTCGCAGTCCAAGGTCGACGAGGCGGCGGCCAAGAAAGCCTCCGAGGCGCAGATCACCATCACGCCCAAGGACGGCTCGGACAACGCGTCCATCAACAACTCCGCCGCCGTCACCGTGAGCAAGGGCACGCTCACCGACGTGTCGATGACCACCACCGACGGCGCCAAGGTCAGCGGCCAGATATCCGCGGACAAGACCAGCTGGAAGCCCAGCGGCCAGCTGGAGCGGTCCACCACCTACAAGCTGACGGCCGAGGCGAAGGACTCGGACGGGCGCGTCGCCCACGAGAACGCCTCGTTCACCACGGTCTCGCCGGCCAACAGCTTCATCGGCACCTTCACGCCGGACGACGGCACCACCGTCGGCGTGGGCATGCCCGTGTCGATCAACTTCGACAAGGCGATCACCAACAAGGCGGCAGTCCAGAAGGGCATCACCGTCTCCACCACCAGCGGCCAGGAAGTCGTCTGCCACTGGTTCAACGCCAACCGCATGGACTGCCGGCCCGACGACTACTGGAAGGAGAACTCCACCGTCACGCTGAAGCTCGCGCTCGACGGCGTCGAGGGCGCCTCCGGTGTCTACGGAGTCCAGCAGAAGACGGTCACCTTCAAGATCGGCCGCAACCAGGTCTCGTACGTCGACGCGAAGACCAAGCAGATGAAGATCACCCACAACGGCACGACCATCAAGACCATTCCGATCTCGGCCGGTTCGCCCGACAACAAGACGTACGAAGGCGTCATGGTGATGTCGGAGAAGTTCAAGGAGACGCGCATGAACGGCGCGACCGTGGGCTTCACCGACGACGACGGCAAGGGCGAGTACGACATCAAGGACGTGCCGCACGCCATCCGCCTCACCAGCTCCGGCACCTTCGTGCACGGCAACTACTGGGGCGCCAAGTCCATCTTCGGCAGCGTGAACACCAGCCACGGCTGTGTGGGTCTGTCGGACACCAAGGGCGCCAACGACCCGAACACCCCGGGCGCCTGGTTCTACAACAACTCGATGATCGGTGACGTCGTGGTCGTCCGGAACACCGGCGACAAGACGGTCCAGCCGGACAACGGCCTCAACGGCTGGAACCTCAGCTGGGCCGACTGGAAGGCCGGATCGGCGGTCTGACGGACCTCTGACCGCGTCTCCCGCCGAACCGCGGCGAGTCCACAGCTTTTCCGATGCCGCCCTCCGGGGCGGCATCGGCGTTTCTCGGCATTTCCCGCCTTCTCATCCTTCTCTTATGTCGGCCTTATGCCTTCATCACGAGCCGTACCTAGCTTTCGGCCATGTTCTTCACCTACCTGAGGCGCGAACTGCGCCGCCGCAGAAAAGCGGCCCTCGTCGTCGCCTCCGGACTCGCGCTGGGCATCGCGCTGGTCATCGTGGTCAGCTCCGTGTCCTCGGGCATGGGCAAGGCCCAGGACAAGGTCCTCCAGTCGCTGTACGGGCTGGGCACGGACATGACGGTCACCAAGGCGGCCCAGCCGCAGGCGAGCTCCTCCGACCGGCCCCGCTTCCGGTTCGACGCGCAGGACAACGACTCCGGCGCGGAGCAGAGCACCGACCGGGTGCTGGTCCAGGGCTTCCAGACCCTGTCGACGTCGACCGTCACCAAGGTCGGCGAGCAGAACGGCGTCTCGTCGGCGGTCGGCGGCCTCAGCCTCCAAGTCATCAAGGTCAGCGGGCAGTTCACCCGCGGCCAGTTCCAGCAGAACGGGCAGGGCGGCGCCCCCGGCGCAGGCGGCGGCGACGGACCGCCGCAGGGCGAAGTTCAGGGGGGCGGCGCGAACTTCGACGTCAACAACTACTCCGTCTACGGCACCGACGTCACCAAGCCGGCCCTCGGTCCGCTGACCTCCTCCAAGATCACCAGCGGTCGGACGTTCACGTCGGCGGAGACCAACGCCAAGGTCGCCGTCGTCGACTCCGCGTACGCCAAGGAGAAGAAGCTCAAGACCGGCTCGACGGTCACCATCAAGGGCGTCAAGTACAAGGTCATCGGCATCGCGACCGCGGACAGCGGGGACGCGGCAGCCAACCTCTACATCCCGCTCACGCAGGCGCAGACCCTCAGCGACTCGAAGAACAAGGTCACCACGATCTACGTCCAGGCGGCCGACTCCCAGAAGATCGGCAGCGTCAAGTCCGAGATCCAGAAGAACATCTCGGGGACGACGGTGACGACCTCGGCGGACCTCGCGGACACGGTCTCCGGCTCCCTGTCGACGGCGTCCTCCCTCGCGACCAGCGTGGGCAAGTGGCTGTCGATCGCGGTCCTCATCGCCGCGTTCCTGGTCGCGGGACTGCTGACGTCCTCGGCGGTGTCGCGGCGGGTGCGTGAGTTCGGCACCCTGAAGGCGCTGGGCTGGAAGTCGGGACGGGTGACCCGGCAGGTCGTCGGCGAGGCGATGGTCAACGGTCTGCTGGGCGGCGTGCTGGGCATCGCCGTCGGCCTCGCGGGCGCGTACGTGGTGACGGCGATCAGTCCGACGCTGCAGGCGCAGTTGGGCGGCGGAGGCGGAGGAGGCCTGGGCGGTGGCGGCGGCTTCGGCGGCCCCGGCCGTCAGGCGGCGGCCAGGACCCTCGACGTGGCCCTGACGGCCCCGGTGAGCGTGACGACGGTGGTGATCGCGGTGGGCCTGGCGGTGGCGGGCGGCCTGATCGCGGGCGCCTTCGGCGGCTGGCGAGCGTCGAGGCTGCGCCCGGCGGACGCACTGCGGCGCGTCGAGTAGCCGGCGTCAGTTCCGTACCACCCACCCCCTCCCCGAGCCCAGGAGTCACCCATGTACGAACTGAAGGCCGTCACCAAGCGCTACACCCGAGGCAAGGAAACCGTGGACGCCCTGGCGGGCGTGGACCTGACCATCCCCGACGGCGACCGTCTGGTCATCCAGGGACCCACCGGCGGCGGCAAGTCCACCCTCCTCCAGATGCTCGGCGGACTGGACCGGCCGACCTCCGGCGAAGTCGTCCTGGACGGCACGGACATGGCCAGACTGTCCGAGGCCAGGCTGACGAAGGTACGCAGCGAGAACATCGGCTTCGTCTTCCAGAGCTTCAACCTCATCCCCACGCTCACCGCGCAGGAGAACGTCGAGACCGCCCTCGTACCTCTCGGCGTGAAGACGAAGGAGCGACGAGAGCGGGCCGCCGAGGCGCTGACGTCGGTCGGGCTGGGGGAGCGGCTCGGGCATCTGCCCGGCGAGATGTCCGGCGGCCAGCAGCAGCGCGTCGCCATCGCCCGCGCCCTGGTCAAGCAGCCGAAGGTGCTGCTCGCCGACGAACCCACCGGAAACCTCGACGAGTCGATGCGGGACGAGGTCATGGACGTACTCGAACGCATGTGGAAAGAGCTGGGGTTGACCTTCATCATGGTGACCCACGACTCGTCGCTCGCGAAGAAGGCCCCGCGGGTGGCGACCATCCGCAAGGGGAGGATCACGGTGAAGGAGAACGCCGTTTCGTAGGACGGCCGTTCATCGGGCGCGTTTCATGTGGCCGGAGAACTTCGCTCACCCGGCGATCGTGTAACAGACTCTCCCTGTCGGCTTCCTGTGTATTGAGGTGCCTGATCGCCCCCCGGCATACTGCGTGTTCCGGGGGGTGTGCGCCTATGCGTGCAGGTTGCCCCCGCCTGGGTGAATCGGGGAATTCGCCCGGAACGTCTGCAAGGGGGAATCTTGCACAGAAAAGTGAAAAGAGTGTGCGCGGCCTCCGTCGCCACGGCGGCCGCCGTCGCTCTCGCCGCGGGCATGACCAGCCCGGCGTCGGCGAAGCCCGAACAGCGTGCGAGCGGCGCTGCCCAGCTCTCGTCCCATCACCGCATCACCCTCATCACGGGTGACCGTGTCTCCGTCGACTCCAAGGGCCGTGTGGTCGCCCTGGACCGGGCGAAGGGCCGCGAGCACATACCCGTCCAGATCCGCAAGGCCGACGGGCACACGCTCGTCATCCCGGCCGACGCGGCCCGGCTGGTCGCCACCGGCAAGCTCGACCAGCGGCTCTTCGACATCACCGAGCTCGACAAGGCGGCGACCCGCGCCTCGCAGAAGAACGGCCTGAAGGTCATCGTCGGCTACAAGGGAGCCGCGACCGCGACCAAGGCCGAGGTCCGGGACGCGGGCACCCTGCGCCGCACCCTGAAGTCCCTGAACGCGGACGCCGTGCAGACCTCGCACGAGGACGCGCCCGAACTGTGGGACGCGGTCACCAACGGCGACAAGGCGGCCTCCGGTGTCGCGCACGTCTGGCTCGACGGGGTCCGCAGGGCCACCCTCGACAAGTCCGTGCCGCAGATCGGCGCCCCCAAGGCGTGGGCGGCCGGATACACCGGCAAGGGCGTCAAGATCGCCGTCCTGGACACGGGCGTCGACGCGACCCACCCGGACCTGAAGAACCAGGTCATCGCGGCCGAGAACTTCTCGACGGCCGACAACGACAAGGACCACGTCGGCCACGGCACGCACGTAGCCTCCATCGTGGCGGGCACCGGCGCCAAGTCGGGCGGCAAGTACAAGGGTGTGGCGCCCGGCGCGTCGATCCTGGCCGGCAAGGTCCTCGACGACACCGGCTCCGGCGAGGACTCCAACATCCTCGCCGGCATGGAGTGGGCGGCCGAGCAGGGCGCCGACATCGTCAACCTCAGCCTCGGCGGCACGGACACCCCCGAGGTGGACCCGCTGGAGGCGGAGGTCAACAAGCTGTCCGCCGAGAAGGGCGTCCTGTTCGCGATCGCGGCCGGCAACTCCGGCCCGGAGTCGGTCGGTTCGCCGGGCAGCGCGGACGCCGCGCTCACCGTCGGCGCCGTCGACGACAAGGACCAGCTCGCCGACTTCTCCTCGACCGGCCCGCGGCTCGGCGACGGCGCGATCAAGCCGGACGTCACCGCGCCGGGCGTGGACATCACGGCCGCGGCCGCCAAGGGCAGCCTCATCGACCAGGAGGTCGGCGAGAAACCGGCCGGCTACCTGACCATCTCGGGTACGTCCATGGCGACCCCCCATGTGGCGGGCGCCGCGGCGATCCTCAAGCAGGAGCACCCGGACTGGAAGTACGCCGAACTGAAGGGCGCGCTGACCGCGTCCGCCAAGGGCGGCAAGTACACCCCGTTCCAGCAGGGTTCGGGCCGGATCCAGGTGGACAAGGCCATCAAGCAGACCGTGATCGCCGACCCTGTGTCGGTGAGCTTCGGGGTGCAGCAGTGGCCGCACACCGACGACAAGCCGGTCACCAAGCCGCTGACGTACCGCAACCTCGGCAAGCAGGACGTCACGCTGACCCTCTCCGCGACCGCCACCAACCCCAAGGGGCAGGCGGCTCCGGCGGGCTTCTTCAAGCTCGGCGCGACCAAGGTGACCGTCCCGGCGGGCAAGGAGGCGTCCGTCGGCGTCACCGTCAACACCAAGCTGGGCGGCACGCTCGACGGCGCGTATTCCGCGTACGTGACGGCGACGGGCGGCGGGCAGAGCATCCGTACGGCCGCCGCCGTACAGCGTGAGGTGCAGTCGTACAGCGTCACCGTCAAGCACATCGGGCGGGACGGGAAGCCGGCGGACGACTACAACACGATCGCCCTCGGCTACGCGGGCCTCGGCAAGGACCGGGCCTACCAGGTCCCGGTGGCTGCCTCCGGCACCACCACCATGCGGCTGCCCAAGGGCACCTACCTGCTGGACGCCTGGATCGCGAAGGACCTCGTGACCTTCAAGGACGGCCTCGACTGGCTGGTCCAGCCGAAGCTGAGCGTCACCAAGGACATCACGGTGACCATCGACGCCCGCAAGGCCAAGGGCGCCGACATCACCGTGCCGGACGCGCAGGCCACACCGACGTCCGCGATGAGCGGCTACTTCTACGAGCCGGCCGGCATCGGCATCAGCTTCGGCCTCGACACCTTCGCCAACCTGCGGATGGCCCACCTCGGCCCGGAGACCGCGACCGGCCTGACGCAGACCTGGAACGGCCAGTGGACCAAGGGCGCCAACGCCGAGTACGACGTGGCCACCACCGCCAAGGTCAAGCAGATCCAGGGCGGGAAGGTCCGTCACTTCAAGGCGGGCGAACTCGCCACGGTGAAGAACAACCTCGGTACCGCCGCCGTCGGCAAGACCGGCGGACTGGTCAGCACGGGCCTGTTCCCCGACGACGTCGCCCTCGGCCTCCCGGTGGAGCAGAAGCTGCCGGGTGCGCGCACGCTGTACCTCTCGACGTCCGACAAGATCCAGTGGATCCTCGACTTCGAGCAGTACGGCGGCAAGGACGCGGACGGCTTCCCGGTCCCGGACGCGTTCTACACACTGGGCAACCCGCAGACCTTCAAGGCGGGCCAGAAGTACACGAAGACCTTCAACACGGCGGTCTTCGGCCCTCACCTGAACACCGACTACGGGCTCTTCCGTGAGGGCAACGACATCTACGGGCTCGTCCCGCTGTTCGCCGACGGGGCCGGGCACGCCGGTTCGTCGGACTTCACCGCGGTCGCCACCTCGCTGTACCGCAACGGCAGCAAGGTCGGCACCAACGCCGACCCGCTGTTCGGCGGCGGGATCTTCAAGGTCCCGGCCGGTGACGCCGAGTACAAGCTGACCACCTCGGTCAAGCGGAGCGTCAAGGTCGCGGCCGCCTCCACCCGGATCGACGCGAGCTGGACCTTCCGCTCGAAGAAGCCGGCCGGCCAGGACGGGGTGAAGCTGCCGGCCTCCATGGTCCGCTTCAACGCGAAGACGGGCCTGGACAGCAGGGTCGAGGCCGACAAGAAGGTGACGTTCCCGGTCACCGTCGAGGGCGCGGCCAAGGGCTCCAACCTCAAGTCCCTGTCGGTGTACGTGTCGTACGACTACGGCCAGACCTGGAAGAAGCTGGACGTCAAGAACGGCAAGATCACCGTGAAGAACCCGGCGAAGGGGAAGGCCATCTCCTTCCACGCGAAGATCGCCGACAAGAAGGGCAACAAGTCGACGATCTCGATCTACAACGCGTACTACGGGAAGTAGGCGAACCAGCCGTACGACGCTGACCAGGCCGTCGTACGACATCGAGTAGGCCGTGAGCGAAAGGCCCGCCGGAGGCACAGCCTCCCGCGGGCCTTTCGTGTTTGTGTGGGCGCATGACGACTCAGACGGTGGAGTACATCCGGTACCGCATCCCCGAAGAGCAGTCGGCGGAGTTCCTGTCCGCCTACTCCCGCGCCGCGGCCCAGCTATCGGCGGCCCCGCAGTGCGTCGACTACGAACTGGCACGCTGCGAGGAGGACTTCGAGCACTACATCCTGCGCATCACGTGGACCTCGACCAAGGACCACGTCGAAGGCTTCCGCACGTCCGAGCTGTTCCCCGACTTCCTCGCCGAGATCCGCCCGTACATCCCGAGCATCGAGGAGATGCGCCACTACAAACCGACCACGGTCCGCGGCACCGGCTCCGCCGTTCCCACCCTCTACGAGTGGGCGGGCGGCGCGGAGGCCTTCGCCCGGTTGACGTCGGTCTTCTACGACAAGGTCCTGCGGGACGACCTGCTGGCGCCGGTGTTCGAGGGACTCGCCCCCGAGCACGCCCAGCACGTGGCCCTGTGGCTCGCAGAGGTCTTCGGCGGCCCGCCCGGCTACTCCGAGACCCAGGGCGGCCACGGCCACATGGTGGCCAAGCACATGGGCCGGGGCATCACCGAGGCCCAGCGCCGCCGCTGGGTCAACCTGATCCAGGACGCGGCGGACGAGGCGGGGCTCCCCACGGACGCCGAGTTCCGCTCCGCCTTCCTGGCCTACGTGGAGTGGGGGACGCGGCTGGCGGTCCACTTCTCCGGCCCGGACGCGAAGCCTCCGGCGGAGCAGCCGCTGCCGCGATGGCACTGGGGGGCGGCACCGCCGTACCAGGGCTGAGCACCGTCGGGTCGCCGCACCCTGACACCTCACAGGATGTGCCCGCCCGCGTTCGATGCCAGGGTCAGTGCTCGTCGGCAGTACAGCCCGTGGGCCACCCGGTCCCCGGACTGTCCGGCCCACGAGCCATCGAACCCATCGGCAGTCCGACGGAGGATCCATGCAGACGTCTCGATTCCTCAGGTCCCGGGCCCGGTCCGCGTCCGTCGCGGCCGCGGCCGCGGTCCTGCTCGCCGGCGCCGGCGTGCTCGCCGCCTCGCCCGCCCAGGCCGCCCCGCGCCCCTGCCCCGGTGCCGGCCCGGGCGACCCCGCACGCTGCGCCCAGGTCATCGGCATCGACCCGGGTTCGGCCCTGGTGATGCGCACCGCACCCCGCTACGGCGCCGGCGCCGTGGCCCGGTACGGCAACGGCCAGTGGCTGGAGGTCGAGTGCTGGACCACCGGCGACCCGGACGCGGACGGCCACGGCTACCGGTACTGGATGCGCGTCTCCACGGCCGGCGCGTGGGGCTACGTCAACGACTGGTACCTGGACACCGGCGGCCCGAGCACCTGGAAGCCGATCCTGCCGCAGTGCTGAACGGCAGGCCGGGCGCGGCGACGGCGCCGTCAGGCCGACGGCGCCGACCTGCCCGTACCCGCCCGTGTCGCGTCCCTGCCCCAGCTGGCCAGCAGCCGCAGCGCCTCCGCGGACGGTGAGCCCGGTTCCGCGTGGTACGTGATCAGCGACTGCTCCTGGTCCCCGATCATGCTGAACGACTCGAAGTTGAGGTCGAGGTCGCCGACGAGCGGATGCCGCAGCCGCTTGATCCCGTAGCTCTTCTCCTTGACGTCGTGGGTGGCCCACAGCCGCCGGAACTCCTCGCTCTTCACGGAGAGCTCGCCCACCAGCGCGGACAGCCGCGGATCATCGGGATGGCAGCCGGCGTCCATGCGCAGCGCGCAGACGATGTCGATCGCCTTCTGCTCCCAGTCCACGAACAGATCGCGGTACTCGGGCCGCAGGAACACCAGCCGCGCCCAGTTCCGCCCCGCGGGCGGCAGCTCCCCCCAGTCGCCGAAGACCGCCGCGGCCATCCGGTTCCAGGCCAGGATGTCCGAGCGCCGCCCCACGGCGTACGCCGGAACACCGTCCATCGAGTCCAGCAGGGTCCGCAGCGCGCCGCGCACCTGCTGGGTACGGGCGGCCGGCTTCTTCTTGTGCTGCTTGGGCTTGGCCAGATGCGTGAGGTGGGCGTGCTCGGCGTCGGTCAGCCGCAGCGCGCGGGCGATGGAGTCGAGGACCTCCGCCGACACGTTGCGCCCGTTGCCCTGCTCCAGACGTGTGTAGTACGCCACAGAGACCCCGGCCAGCTGCGCCAGCTCCTCGCGGCGCAAGCCCGGCACCCGTCGCCGTCCGAAGTCCGGCAGCCCCAGCTCCTCCGGCTTCAGCCGGGCCCGCCGGGTACGCAGGAACTCGCTGAGCTCGGCACGCCGGTCCAGCGCGCCGCCGACAGGCTCCGGTACCGATTCGGGGTGTTCGTCCATGCCTCAAGTATTCACGGTCGTACGCACAGCAGCCTGACCCCGACAGTGGTAGGCACAGCAGACGTACGCAGAGCCGTGGTCTGGGTGAAAACCGAACCATCGGGCAGGCTGGACGCGTGCCCGGTCGGAAGAAGGCAGCCGGGCGCGCTACCCCCGCTAGGAGAACCACGGCATGACCACTGTTGCTGCGTACGCCGCACCCGCCGCCAAGGCGCCCCTGGAGCGCACCACCATCGAGCGGCGCGCGGTCCGCGAGTTCGACGTGCTGATCGACATCAAGTTCGCGGGTATCTGTCACTCCGACATCCACCAGGCTCAAGAGGGCTGGGGTGAGGCGATCTTCCCGATGGTCCCCGGCCACGAGATCGCCGGCGTCGTCTCCGAGGTCGGACCCGGTGTCACCAAGTTCAAGGTCGGCGACCGCGTGGGCGTCGGCTGCATGGTCGACTCCTGCCGCGAGTGCGACAACTGCAAGGCCGGCCTGGAGCAGTACTGCGTCAAGGGCAACATTCAGACGTACAACGCCATCGGCAAGGACGGCGAGCCGACCTACGGCGGCTACTCGGAGAAGGTCGTCGTCGACGAGAACTTCGTCGTCCGCATCCCCGACGGGCTGTCCCTGGACGTCGCCGCGCCGCTGCTGTGCGCCGGCATCACCCTGTACTCCCCGCTGCACCGCTGGAAGGCCGGCCCCGGCAAGAAGGTCGCGATCGTCGGCCTGGGCGGCCTCGGCCACATGGGCGTGAAGATCGCCCACGCGCTCGGCGCCGAGGTGACCGTGCTCTCGCAGTCCCTGCGCAAGAAGGACGACGGTCTGAAGCTGGGCGCCGACCACTACTACGCCACCAGCGACGAGAACACCTTCAAGGAGCTGGCCGGCACGTTCGATCTGATCGTGTCGACGGTGTCGGCCCCGCTGGACTTCAACGCCTATCTGGCGCTGCTGAAGCCGGAGGGCGCGCTGGTGAACGTGGGCGCCCCCGAGGAGCCGATCTCCCTCAACCTCTTCTCGGTGATCGGCGGCGGCAAGACCCTCGCCGGTTCCATGATCGGCGGCATCGCGGAGACCCAGGAGATGCTGGACTTCTGCGCCGAGCACAGCCTCGGCGCGGAGATCGAACTGATCGCCGCCTCCGAGATCAACGAGGCGTACGAGCGGGTGCAGAGCAGTGACGTGCGGTACCGGTTCGTGATCGACACGGCGACGATCTGAGCGTCCGCTCCGACGGACACGGCGACGACCTGAGCGTCCGCCGACACGCTGACGGGCCCCGGCGGATCACCGCCGGGGCCCGGCTGTGGGCGCGTGCGGGTCCGATGCCGTCCGTGCCGCACTCTCCCGGGCTTCCGGAAGCCGGCGGATGGTGGACGGGGCTCAGTTCCTCGCCGCATCGGCGAGGAAGGTGCTCAGGCTGTCGAGGAGCATGGTGCTGCCCTGCTCGGCCATGTCCCGTTCCTCGGCGGTGTCGCAGGTCTGGTGGAGCACGATCCGCGTGTGACGGGCGTCCCGCTCGTCGAGTTCCATGGTCATGGCCGCGGGCGCGGGCTTGCCGGGTACGTCCATGCCGACCACCAGGAGGCGGTTCTCGGCGACCTCGAGATACGAGCCGGTCAGCGGGAACTGTCCGCCGTCTGGCGTGACCACGGTGGCTTTCCACGCTCCGCCCGGCCGCACATCCATCTCGACGGAGCCGGGCGCTGCGTAGGCCCACTGGGCGTACTGCTCGGGGGTGGTCCACGCCCGCCACACGTCCACCGCAGGGGCGTCGAGCGTTCGGGTCAGCCTGTAGGAGAAGCCGTCGGCAGGGGTGGTCTGCTCGGTGCTCATGGTTCGTCTCCTCGTTCTCATGCCTGGTCAGGACTGTCGCACCTGTAGACGCCCGCCGGCGCGGAGACTCATCGGTGCGTTGCGGGCTTCCTTTGACATGGGTGAGGATTCCGCGGCGTGAAGAGGCGCGTCATCCTTGGAGGCCGGCAAGGAGTTCGTCCCCAAGGGAGCATGGGCGTTCCTGGGGCAACAGACGGGCGGCGGAGTCCAGCTCGCCGGCGCCCACCAGGGCATGGATCTCGTGGGCGAGCGGGGTCACGTCGGAGATGGAGACCGTCCACTCGTCCGCGTAGCGTCGTACGGCCTCACCGGACAGACCGAGCTGCAAGGAGCGGTACGGCAGGGGCCGCAGACGCAGGTCGCGTTCGGGATCCCACTGAACACGCGTGGGCGCACGCTTGAGCTGACGCTGCCAGGTGGCGCGGTCGCGGTGCACCCCGCGAACGTAACTCGACAGACATGCCTGTCGCAGTGCCCACTCGAAGCCTTCGCGGGTGATCTCGACAGCGAGTACGGTCTCCTGCCCCGCCTTGGTGCCCCAGCCACAGCGGTACATCATCCACAGGAAGGACGGCTTGATCCACGTCATCCGGTCCCGCTTCCACGGGGCGGGAAAACGGCCGTCGCGGACGGCGGGCAGACCGATTTCCGGGGCGTACGCTTGGTAGACGGTGATCGTGGATTCCGAGTGGACCGCGCGAATCCGGCGGTGCGGTTCTTCCATGGCGTACAGCGTGGCGCCGGCCGGGTGCGGTCGGCCACTGATTTCCGCCGCCCTTCGCTGCGCCGACGAGTCGGCCGGCGCACCGTGTGAGCTGCCCGTGCGCCACGGCCGTCCTCCTGCGGAATCGCTTGGCACCCTCGCGCGTTGTGGAGGGTTGCCATCGGATGCCGGTGTGTTCGAGCCGAACAGTCCGAGTGACCGAACTGACAGATAGTGGAGGGGCCGCAATGGCTGTGCAGACGCAGAGGGCCGTACTGGCGGGCGGATGCTTCTGGGGGATGCAGGACCTGATCCGTCGGCTCCCGGGCGTGACGGGGACCCGGGTCGGGTACACCGGGGGCGACGTGCCGAACGCGACGTACCGCAACCATGGCACGCACGCGGAGGCCATTGAGATCCTTTTCGACCCCGAGAAGACCGATTTCCGCGCGATCCTGGAGTTCTTCTTCCAGATCCACGACCCGAGCACCAAGAACCGCCAGGGCAACGACATCGGCCTCAGCTACCGCTCGGCGATCTACTACGTGGATGACGAGCAGAAGCGGATCGCCGAGGACACGATCGCGGATGTGGACGCCTCCGGACTGTGGCCGGGCAAGGTTGTCACCGAGGTCGAGCCGGTCGGCCCCTTCTGGGAGGCCGAGCCCGAGCACCAGGACTACCTGGAGCGGTACCCGGACGGCTACACCTGCCACTTCCCGCGCCCGGGATGGCGGCTGCCCAGCCGCGCGGAGGGCTGACCGAGAGGCGGCCCGCCGCAAGGCGGAGGGCTGACCGACCGAGTCTTCGCGGCCGGGCCGTGCTCGCGCCTGCGAGGCTGGGGCCCCGCCGCGGACGAAGGGTGCCGACCGCGGGACCCAGCCGCGGAAGGGACGGAACCTGGGGCTGGTCTGCACGGAAGGGACCTGGTCGGTGCGGAAGGGGCTTGGTCGGTACGCAGGGTGCCTGGTCTGCGCGCAAGGGGCCTGGTCGGTGCGGAAGGGTTCTGGTCGGCACGCCTGATCGCCGACCAACGTCGGGCCGTCCAGCACTGCGGCCGGGGCAGGGGCGCGACCGGGGAACGGGCGAGCCCGGGAGCGCGCTCAGCGGGGCAGTGTCGCCGGGTTGCCGCCGTTCGCCTCGTAGCCCGCGACCGCCAGGGCCCGGTACACCGCGAACTCCGCGGCCGGGTCGGCGGACAGCGTCCAGGGCAGGGCGCCGACATGGCCGTCGATGTGTATGAGCTGGTTCATCGCCTCGGCCCAGCGTTCGCAGCGGACCAGGAAGAAGACCAGGAGGTGGCGGACGTGCGCCAGCATCGGGTCGTCGGGCCGGGAGGAGTGCACGGCGTGCAGGGCGCCGTGGATCGCCTTGGTCACCACCTCGCTCTGGTAGAAACCGCTGACCAGGTTCACCTCGGGCAGGTGCTCGAAGACCGCGAAGAGCGGCAGGGCGGCCAGCAGCGAACCCCGCGGGGCGCGGGCGGCCGCCGCCTCGGCGAAGCTGTACGCCAGCGCAC
This sequence comes from Streptomyces violaceoruber, assembly GCA_000720805.1. Taxonomy (GTDB): domain Bacteria; phylum Actinomycetota; class Actinomycetes; order Streptomycetales; family Streptomycetaceae; genus Streptomyces; species Streptomyces cellulosae_A. Next base: position 29,966 of record JODI01000055.1, on the reverse strand, counting down.
GCGAACCGTGCCACTTCTCGCACCAGTAGTGCAGCGCGGCCAGATGCGCCCCCATGTGGTGCGGGGCGCGGTCCAGGATCTTCAGCCAGAGCTGCTCGAACTCCGGCCGGGGATACGCCAGTCCGCGCGCCACGGACAGCTCGATGATGTACGGGATCGGGTCGCCGGGCGCCAGCAGCGCCGCGTCGCCGCAGGCCGCCCGCGCCTCCTCCATGATGATCCGGAACTCGTCCGTGCCGGGCGTCGACGTCCGCCACGCCTGCTGGACCAGGAACTCCGCGTGCACCGCCGCGCCGCCCGCGTCCTTGGGCGCCTCGGCCCGCCACACCCTGAGCCACTGCCCGCCCGGCGTCTCGCTGACCCCGCCGGGCCGCTGCCGCAGCTCCAGCGAAGCGGCGCCCGCGAAGGCCTGCACACGCTGCCAGCGCAGCTCGCCCTCGCTCTCCGTGCCCGCGAGGAGCTGCGCCGCGGCGTGATGGTCCTGCGTGCGCTGCACCAGGTCCAGGACGTCCAGCAGGTCCTGGTCGGGGCCTGGCATCCGGATGTCCAGCTCCTCCTGCTGCACGAATCCGTAGTCCGCCGGGTCCGCGGCGTCCGGGTGTCCCGGATGGACCTGCTCGATCATGCCGCGGCCGCGCCGCATGAAGGGGAGCAGCACGAAGCCGAGCAGGACCAGCGCCATCAGGACCCAGAGGATTTCCATGTCTCAAGGGTTCCAGACGCCTGTGACAATTGGCCAATGCGGTCCCGCGGCCTGTGGACAACTTCCGCCGATCCCGCCGCTGACCCCTGCCGATCCCGCCGCTGACCCCTGCCGATGCGGTCGCTGACCTCTGCCGACGCGGTCGCGGGTCGCCCGCCGACGCGGCCGCAGGTCCCCCCGCCGAGGCCACGGTTCCCACTCGCCGTCCGTCATCGGCCGCGTCGGCGCACTACCCTCGGTGCCCATGAGCGACAGGCACATCAGTCAGCACTTCGAGACCCTCGCGATCCACGCGGGCAACACCGCGGATCCCCTCACCGGCGCGGTCGTCCCGCCGATCTACCAGGTCTCGACCTACAAGCAGGACGGCGTCGGCGGCCTGCGCGGCGGCTACGAGTACAGCCGCAGCGCCAACCCGACGCGCACCGCCCTGGAGGACAACCTCGCCGCCCTGGAGGGCGGTCGCCGGGGCCTCGCGTTCGCGTCCGGACTGGCGGCCGAGGACTGCCTGTTGCGTACGCTGCTCAGCCCCGGCGACCACGTCGTCATCCCCAACGACGCCTACGGCGGTACCTTCCGCCTCTTCGCCAAGGTCGTCTCCCGGTGGGGCGTGGAGTGGTCGGTCGCCGACTCCAGCGACCCGGCTGCCGTGCGCGCCGCGATCACGCCGAAGACCAAGGCCGTGTGGGTGGAGACCCCCTCCAACCCGCTGCTCGGCATCACCGACATCGCCGCCGTCGCCCAGGTCGCCCACGACGCGGGCGCCCGGCTCGTCGTCGACAACACGTTCGCCACGCCGTATCTGCAGCAGCCGCTGTCGCTCGGCGCGGACGTCGTCGTGCACTCGCTGACCAAGTACATGGGCGGACACTCGGACGTCGTCGGCGGCGCCCTGATCGTCAGCGACCCGGAGCTGGGGGAGGAACTGGCGTACCACCAGAACGCGATGGGCGCGGTCGCCGGGCCCTTCGACTCGTGGCTGGTGCTGCGCGGCACGAAGACGCTGTCGGTACGCATGGACCGGCACAGCGAGAACGCCACCAAGGTCGCGGACATGCTGTCCCGGCACGCGCGCGTGACGACGGTCCTGTACCCCGGTCTGCCGGAACACCCCGGTCACGAGGTCGCCGCCAAGCAGATGCGAGCCTTCGGCGGCATGGTCTCCTTCCGGGTGCAGGGCGGCGAGGAGGCGGCCGTCGAGGTCTGCAACCGCGCCGAGGTGTTCACGCTGGGCGAGTCCCTGGGCGGCGTGGAGTCGCTGATCGAGCACCCCGGTCGCATGACGCACGCCTCCGCGGCCGGCTCGGCCCTGGAGGTGCCCGCCGATCTCGTCCGCCTGTCCGTGGGCATCGAGAACGTCGAGGACCTCCTGGAGGACCTGCGCCAGGCGCTCGGCTGAGCCGTCCTACGCCGGGACGACTCCGCCGCTCACCAGTCCGTGAGCGGCGGAGTCGTCTCGGAGGGCGGCACCACCCAGGGCTGCACCGTCAGCGCCCACAGGGCGAACGCCACGACCGCCGCGAACAGCAGCAGCCACAGCGCCCGGCGGACGACCCTTCTGCGGCGCAGCATCCGGCCGCCGCGCCGCATGACGTCCGCGTACAGCTCCGGCGGCACGGACGGCGTCGGCGCCTGCAGGATCCGCCGTACGGCGTCCTCTCGTCGTGGCTGGTTCATCGCGGCCTCATGACGGCACCATCTTCGGGCCGATCGTCGCGGGGGCCGAGCCCCGGGGCGGGTGGAGGAGGTTCGTGACCGCGCGTTCGCAGATCGCGCGGACGCGTTCCTGGGAGAGCCCGAGCAGTGCCGCCGCCTGTTCCTCCGCGACCCCCTCGTAGAGGCGAAGGACCAGGATCAGGCGTTCCTGCGGGCTGAGCCGGGCCAGTGCGCCGGGGCGGGGCGGTCGGGACCGGCCGAGGACGCCGAGGGAGCCGTACTGGTGCCAGGCCCCGCGCGCGAAGCGGGTGGCCAGGTGCTGGCGGGCCCGGTCGTACGGGTCCTCGCCGCGCAGCCGGTCCCAGCACGCGTACGTGTGGGCGAGGGCCGGCGTCAGCAGGTGCCGCGCGCGCGGGTTGTCGTGCGGGTCCTCCGCGGTGAGGAGCGTGGCGGTGTGCAGCAGCCGCCCGGCCGCGCCCGCGACGAACGCGTCGAACTCCCGGGCACGGCGGGCGTCCTGGGCCGTATGCCGTTCTCGCATCGCGCCTCCCGCCTGAGGGAGATCCTGAGGAGGACCGGGCCCGGCCACGTACCACGACACCGCGTACCGGATCTCGTGCGGAGACCATGTACGGGGATCCCGTACGGGGATCACCCACGGAATGCGGAACCGCGTACGACTGAGGGCCCGGTCTCATCTGAGGCCAGGCAAGGCCCGTCGGTCAAGAGCCGCGCACCGCCCAGCACATCGGGCAGCGGGCAGCGGCGGGCAGCGGGGAACGAGCCCGGCAGCGGCGCGTGGTGCGGGCACGCGCGCGTGGAGGGCCGTTCAGGAGGCCGACGGCGGCTCCGCGCCCGGTAGTCCCTGGGCCGCCATCCGGGAGGACAGCGCGGTGTTGAAGCGCGTGAGGAGCGTGCAGAACGCCTCGCGCTCCTCCGGCGCCCAGTCGTGTGTCAGCTCGGCCATCAACTGACGCCGGGAGGAACGCACTTCCTCAAGACGTGACAGCCCGCGCGGGGACAGCTGAAGCACCACCGCCCGGCCGTCCTCGGGGTGCGAGGTCCGCTTGACGAGCCCGGTGTCGACGAGCGGGGCCACCTGCCGGGTGACCGTCGACGAGTCGATGCCCATGCTCGCGGCGAGCGCCTTGACGCCCATGGGGCCTTCCTTGTCGAGCCGGTTGAGCAGCAGGTACGCGGCCCGGTCCATGGAGTTGCGCACCTGCCCCACCCCGCCGAGGCGGGTCTGTTCGGCACGGCGGGCGAACACCGCCACCTCGTGCTGCAGCGTGTCGAGGAGACCGAGGTCACCGACGGTCGTCATGTCCATCGACATTTCAGGTGTTGTGGGCATGGCCGGGGGCTCACTTCATGAATGGGGGTGCTGGGTTGGGGGACAGGGTACGCGGCCGGGAGGCAGACCGTACCGGGGCTGTGCAAACCAGTCTCGGACGTTGGTCACAGCGGCGGTTCGCGCGTGTGAACTGCGAGACTTGCGTTATGAACTACCGCCAGACCCAGTCCGTGCAGCCGGTCACCCTCGACGATGTGCGCGGCGCCCAGAAGATGCTCTCGGGCGTGGCGCGAGTGACCGCCATGGAAGGCAGCCGGCACCTGACCCAGCTGGTCGGGGCGCCGGTCCACTTCAAGTGCGAGAACCTGCAGCGGACGGGGTCGTTCAAGCTGCGCGGCGCCTACGTCCGGATCGCCGGGCTGCTGCCCGAGGAGCGGGCCGCCGGCGTCGTCGCGGCCAGCGCGGGCAACCACGCGCAGGGCGTGGCCCTGGCGTCCTCGCTGCTCGGCGTGCGGTCCACGGTGTTCATGCCGAAGGGCGCCCCGCTGCCGAAGATCAGCGCCACGAAGGAGTACGGCGCGGAAGTGCGCCTGCACGGCCAGGTGGTCGACGAGACGCTGGCCGCCGCGCAGGAGTACGCGGCCGAGACGGGCGCGGTGTTCATCCACCCCTTCGACCACCCCGACGTCATCGCGGGTCAGGGCACGGTCGGCCTGGAGATCCTGGAGCAGTGCCCGGAGGTGCGCACCATCGTCGTCGGTATCGGCGGGGGAGGGCTCGCGGCGGGCGTCGCGATCGCGGTGAAGGCGCTCAGGCCGGACGTACGGGTCGTGGGCGTGCAGGCGGCGGGCGCGGCCGCGTACCCGCCCTCGCTGACCGCCGGGCGCCCGGTGTCGATCGAGAACCCCGCGACGATGGCCGACGGCATCAAGGTCGGACGGCCCGGCGACGTGCCGTTCGGCATCATCGGCACCCTCGTCGACGAGGTGCGCACGGTGACGGAGGACGAGCTGTCCGCCGCGCTGCTGCTGTGCCTGGAGCGGGCCAAGCTGGTGGTCGAACCGGCCGGGGCCAGTCCGGTCGCGGCGCTCATGAGCGACCCCGGCTCCATCGAGGGACCGGTCGTCGCCCTGCTGTCCGGCGGGAACGTCGACCCGCTGCTGCTCCAGCGCATCCTGCGGCACGGCATGGCCGCGCAGGGCCGTTACCTGGCCGTACGGCTCAGGCTGACGGACCGGCCGGGCGCCCTCGCGACGCTTCTGGGGGTGTTGTCAGTGGTGGACGCTAATGTCCTCGATGTGAGCCACGTACGGACCGACCCACGGCTCGGGCTCACGGAGGCGGAGGTCGAGCTGCATCTGGAGACGAAGGGGCCGACGCACTGCGCCGAGGTCGGCCGAGCCCTGCGCCAGGCGGGCTACACGGTCATCGACTGAGGCGTTCTCGCTCGCAGAACCCCAGGTCAAGCACCATCTGAGGTCCTTTCGTCACTCGGTCGGGCAAATCCATTGAGAGACGCGATACATCGCGTTATGGTGTGTGTCGCGAGACGGCCCTCCTCATTCGCGAGGCGGGGCAAACCACACAAATCTAGGCTTCCCAAGAATTCCCGAAGACGTGGAGACTCATATGCCAGGCGCCATCTATGCCGAAGGCCTGGTCAAGACCTTCGGTGACGTAAGGGCTCTGGACGGCGTCGACCTCGACGTCCCCGAGGGCACGGTCCTCGGCCTGCTCGGACCGAACGGCGCGGGCAAGACGACGGCCGTCCGCTGCCTGACCACCCTTCTGCGCCCCGACAGCGGCAGGGCCGTCGTCGCCGGCCTCGACGTGCTCAAGCAGCCGAACGAGGTGCGGCGCTCGATCGGCCTGTCCGGCCAGTTCGCCGCGGTCGACGAATACCTGACCGGCCGCGAGAACCTCCAGATGGTCGGCCGGCTCTACCAGATGAAGGCCAAGGCGGCGAAGGTCCGGGCCGGCGAGCTGCTCGACCAGTTCCACCTCGCCGACGCCGCCGACCGGACCGCGAAGACCTACTCCGGTGGCATGCGCCGCCGCCTCGACCTGGCCGCGGCACTCGTCGTCTCCCCGCCCGTGATGTTCATGGACGAACCGACGACGGGGCTCGACCCGCGCAACCGCCAGCAGCTGTGGGAGGTCATCAAACAGCTGGTCTCCGGCGGTACGACGCTGCTGCTGACCACCCAGTACCTGGAGGAGGCCGATCACCTCGCCCACGACATCGCCGTGGTCGACCAGGGCCGGGTCATCGCCCGCGGCACCTCCGACCAGCTCAAGGCCCGCACCGGCGGCGAGCGCGTCGAGGTCGTGGTGCACGAGCGCGAGCACATCGCGACCGCCGCGGAGGTGCTGCGCGGCTTCGGCAAGGGCGACACCGCCGTCGAGGAGCACATGCGCAAGATCACCGTGCCCGTCGCGGGCGGCGCGAAGCTCCTCGCCGAGGTCATCCGGGAACTGGACGTCCGCGGCATCGAGATCGACGACATCGGCCTGCGCCGCCCCACCCTGGACGACGTCTTCCTCTCCCTGACGGGCCACGCGGCCGAGGCCAAGGTCGAGGAGAACGGCCCGGTGGCGGACACCCGGCAGAAGGTCCAGCAGCAGGCCCAGCAGCAGGTCCAGCAGAAGAAGGAGGCCTCCGAGTGAGCGCCGTCACCGACACCGCGCGGATCGCGGCACCCGGCAATCCCCTCGGCCAGTCCGTGCGTGACTCCCTGGTCGTCGCCCGGCGGAACCTGATCCGCATGCGCCGGATTCCCGAGATGCTCATTTTCGGGCTGATCCAGCCGATCATGTTCGTGGTGCTGTTCACCTACGTGTTCGGCGGCTCGATCCAGGTCGGCTCGTCCAGTTCCACTCAGGCGTACCGCGAGTTCCTGATGGCCGGCATCTTCGCCCAGACCGTCACGTTCGCCACCGCGGGCGCCGGCGCGGGCATCGCCGACGACATGCACAAGGGCCTCATCGACCGTTTCCGCTCGCTGCCCATGGCACGGGGCGCGGTCCTGACCGGGCGCACCCTCGCCGACCTGGTGCAGACGGCGCTGACCCTGCTCGTCCTGGCGGTCGTCGCCGTGCTGGTGGGCTGGCGCACGCATGAGAACTTGGGCAAGGTGCTCGCCGGATTCGGCCTGCTCCTGCTGCTCGGGTACGCGTTCTCGTGGATCGGCGCGCTCATCGGCCTGTCCGTGCGCACCCCGGAAGCGGCGACCTCGGGCGGGCTGATCTGGCTGTTTCCGCTGACGTTCATTTCGAACGCGTTCGTGGACGCGAACCAGATGCCGACGTTCCTGCGGCACATCGCGGAGTGGAACCCCTTCAGTGCCACCGTGCAGGCGTGCCGAGAACTGTTCGGCAACCTTCCCCCGGGCTTCAAGACACCCGACGCCTGGCCCATGCAGCACCCGGTGTGGGCCTCGCTGATCTGGTCGGTCCTGATCGTCCTCCTGTTCAGGACCCTGGCCGTGCGCAAGTACCGCTCGGCGACAGCATGACGATGCCCCCGGCGTCAGCGAGACGCCGGGGCCCGTCGAAGCGGGGGCGACCGGGGTCAGCCGCTGTACGGCTCGGCCTTCAGGATCTTCACCGTGGCCTTCCTGCCGTTCGGCAGCTCGTACTCCGCGTCGTCGCCGACCTTGTTGCCGATCACGCCGGAGCCCAGGGGGGACTGCGGCGAGTAGGTCTCGATGTCGGAGCTCGCGTACTCACGTGAGGCGAGCAGGAAGGTCAGCGTGTCGTCCTCGTCGCCGTCGAACGCGATCGTCACGACCATGCCGGGGGCCACCGCACCGTCCGCCGAGGCCGGCGCCTCGCCGACCTTGGCGTTCTCCAGGAGCTGGGTCAGCTGGCGGACACGGAGCTCCTGCTTGCCCTGCTCCTCCTTGGCCGCGTGGTACCCGCCGTTCTCGCGCAGGTCCCCCTCCTCGCGCGCGGCGGCGATCTTGGTGGCGATCTCCGTGCGCGCAGGACCAGACAGGTACTCCAGCTCGGCCTTGAGCTGGTTGTACGCCTCCTGGGTAAGCCAGGTGACGTTCTCGCTGGTCTGGGTCACAGGTGCTCCTCGTAGGTACTGGGAATACAAAGCATCGCCCTACCCAGAAGAATGTTCCTTCATGGAAGGGCGAAACCACGAGCCTAACAATTCAGGGACGGAAGGGGGAGGACATAAGCGACCAGAATCACATCGGCGCAGGCCACCGCCCCTGGATTCGCGAACGGTCGGGCGCGGGCGATCCTCGGTAGGAGCATTCTCGGTCGCCCTTGGTCGACCCCGATCGCCCTTGGTCGGCTTCGGTCGCCCCGGATGTCTCAGTCGGCGTGGCAGCCCAGAAGCTCGGCCGTGGTGCCGGGTGACGTCGTGCGGAGCGTGACGACCTTGTCGATACGGGTGGCGTCCCCGCTGAAGCGGAAGTCGGCCCGGCCCACCTCGGCGCCGTTCTCCGCCTGAGAGCGCACGGTGCAATAACCGTCGGCACCGGCGTCCTTGCGGACCTCCAGGTGCACCTGGACCGCGTCCTTGCCCGCGTCGAACGCGATCACCTCGGCGCTGATCTTGTTCTCGCCGACATAGTGATACGCGAAGTAGCCGACGAGGGCGAGCAGCAGAGCCGCGAGGACGGCGCCGGCGATCTTGAGCTTGTGATCGGCGCGCTCGTCCGAGGAGCGGCCGTAGCGACCCTCCGGCGGGCGCGTACGAACCGTACTCATGATCGTCCTCTCGGCAGAAGCGGGACCAATCTCACGGAAGAGAGCCTCCGGAGCGGACCCCGGAACAATTCGCCCCCCGATTCGGTCACTATAGAAGCCGCCGATCGCCCCGGTTCACGCGGGCGCCGACTACAAGGATTGAGTCTTGACTGACCAGCTGCGACTGATGGCCGTGCACGCCCACCCCGACGACGAGTCGAGCAAGGGCGCGGCCACCATGGCGAAGTACGTGTCCGAGGGGGTGGACGTGCTCGTCGTGACCTGCACGGGCGGGGAGCGCGGATCCATCCTCAATCCGAAACTGCAGGGTGACGCGTACATCGAGGAGCACATCCACGAGGTACGCAAGAAGGAGATGGACGAGGCCCGCGAGATCCTGGGCGTCAAGCAGGAGTGGCTCGGCTTCGTCGACTCCGGCCTGCCCGAGGGCGACCCGCTGCCGCCGCTGCCGGAGGGCTGCTTCGCCCTGGAGGACGTCGACAAGGCGGCCGGCGAGCTGGTGAGGAAGATCCGCTCGTTCCGCCCGCAGGTGATCACCACCTACGACGAGAACGGCGGCTACCCGCACCCCGACCACATCATGACCCACAAGATCTCGATGGTGGCTTTCGAGGGCGCGGCGGACACCGAGAAGTACCCGCAGGAGGAGTTCGGTCCGGCGTACCAGCCGCGGAAGCTCTACTACAACCAGGGCTTCAACCGCCCCCGCACCGAGGCGCTGCACCATGCGATGCTCGACCGGGGCCTGGAGTCGCCCTACGCGGAGTGGCTCAAGCGCTGGGACGAGTTCGGCGGCAAGGAACGCACGCTGACCACGCACATCCCGTGCGCCGACTTCTTCGAGATCCGTGACAAGGCACTGATCGCGCACGCCACGCAGATCGACCCCGACGGCGGCTGGTTCCGCGTGCCGATGGAGCTCCAGAAGAAGGTCTGGCCGACGGAGGAGTACGAGCTCGCGAAGTCCCTCGTCGATACCTCCCTCCCCGAGGACGACCTCTTTGCGGGCATCCGCGACAATGCCTGACATGAGCGCAAGCGCAAGCCTGGCAATGACGCACCTCGCGACCCTCGCCAAGGAGGTCGACGAGGACAAGGTGACCCCCGGCGTCCTCGGTTTCATCGTCTTCGCGGCGATGGCCCTGGCGGTGTGGGCCCTGATGAAGTCCATGAGCCGCCACATGCACAAGGTCGACTTCAAGGAGTCCCCGGACCCGAAGGCAGGCTCCGAGGGCACCCCGGCCACGCCGAAGGCGAAGCAGGGCTGAGGGACTGCAGAACTGAGGGACTGCAGAACTGAGGGACTGCAGAACTGAGGGGCCGAAGGGCCGAGGGGCTGGACGGGGACGTCGTACCGGGGAGCGGGCGGCGGCCGACGCCCACGAGGCCGCCGTGGGCGTTGTGTCACGTCACAGCGCCCGCGGTGGCCGCGAAGCGCTGCGACCCGGGCCCTACGCCCGCGAAGCGACCGTCACCCCCATCACCTCCCGGGCATGTCTCCCCGGCACCATCCCGAGCCGCCAGGCCTGCCAGCCCGCTTCCAGGTTCACCCCCCGCTCCAGAAGCAGCTGGTAGGCCCCGATGTAGTCGTCCAGCTTCTCGTCGCGGGTCGGGTGGTTCGCCCGGGACAGCTGGGTCAGTTCCTCCTGGGCGACCGCCGTGCCGACCTCCACGCCTCCCGGGGCGGCGTACGGCAGCAGCGTGCAGCGCAGGAAGCGGGCCCAGTCCTCGCCCCGGCGGTCGCCGTACGACGTGAACAGCCCCACCGCCTCGTCGCACAGCGCGAGAGCCTGTTGGGTACGGGCGTTGCCCGCGTCCACGACCGCCAGCTCCAGGCAGGTCCACGACTCGCCGTGCGCGACGCCGATGCGCTGGAAGTCGGCACGGGCGTCCACCAGGAGCTGGCGGGCGAACCCGGAGTTCAGCAGCGAGCCCGTCTGAGCCGCCCGCAGGTCCCGGGTCGCCCGGGCCGAGTGGTGACGGGCGCAGGCGAGGCCGTAGACGTCGCGGATCCGGGAGAACATCGTGCGGGAGCGTTCCAGTTCGCGGACCGCCTGGTCGAGGTTGCCCGTCTCCTCCAGGGCCTGGCCGAGGTAGTAGACCGTCCAGGCCTCGCCCCGGGCGTCCTCGTTGTCGCGGTGCCGGGAGGCCGCCTGGCGCAGGGCGTCCAGTGCCGCGGACGCGTCGCCGTCGACCAGGCGGGCCCGGGCCAGCTGGGTCAGGGCCCAGGCCTCGCCGCGGGCGTCGCGCGTGCGGCCGTACAGGTCGAGGGCCGTGCGCAGTTCGCGTTCCGCGCGCGGGACGTCGCCCATGCGCAGGCCCAGCTGCCCGAGCTGGAAATGGGCCCACGCCTCGCCGTGCATCGACTCGCCGGCCCGGTGCAGGACCAGGGACTCGGTGAGCAGGTCCAGCGCCTCGGACAGATGCGACCGGTCCCGTTCCACCGCCGCCAGCGCGTGCATGGTCCAGGCGCGGTCGGTGGCCAGCTCGGGGGCGGACTGGAGATCGAGGGCCTCGCGGAGACGGGCCGCGGCCTCGGTCAGGTTGCCCTGGTGGTGGAGGGTGATGCCCAGGGAGCACAGGGCCCGCGCGGCGCCCGCGTCATGGTGGGCCTCCATATAGAGATCCACCACAGAGGTCAGGGTGGTGCGGGCCTTGTCCAGCTCGCCCAGCTGCCGGGCCGCGATACCGGTACGCCACTGCACCGAGCGCACCAGCAGGCCCTGGTCAACGGCCTGCGCCAGCTCGCTGATCTCGCCCAGGCGGTAGAGGTCGCCGCGCAGCAGGCAGTAGTCGCACAGGGCACCCAGCAGGTTCAGTACGGCCGCCTGGTTCACGCCCTCCGCGTGCCGCAGCGCCGCCGTGATGAAGCTCGACTCGTCGTCCAGCCAGCGCAGCGCCTCGTCGAGGGAGGTGAAACCGTGCGGGCTGAAGCGGTCGGAGCGGGTCGACATGTTGCCGTCGACCAGGCGGAGCACGGAGTCCGCGAGATCGGCGTAGTTCACGATCAGCCGTTCCTGCGCCGCCGTGCGCTCGGCGGGTTCCTCCTCGTCGAGGAGACGGGCCTGGGCGAAGGTGCGGACGACGTCGTGCAGGCGGTAGCGGTTGCCGCGGACGTGGTCGATCAGACCGGCCCGGGCCAGCGCCTCCAGGTGGCGCTTGGCCTCGGTCTCGTCCGTGGCCAGCAGCGCGGCCGCCGCGGCGGCGCCGAGCGAGGCACGGCCGGCCAGGGCCAGGCGGCGCAGCAGCCGGCGGGCCGGGTCGGACTGGTCGGTGTAGCGCAGCCACAGGACCCGCTCGGCGGGTTCGACCGGGCCGTACGCGCCCAGGTCCGTGGCCAGTTGGCGGGGTGAGCGCGGGCCCAGCGACGAGCCGGCGATCCGCAGCGCCAGCGGCAGACCGCCGCACAAGGCTCTGATCCGGTCGGTGGACTCGGCGTCGTAGGGACCGGTGGTGTCCTGCGCGGCCGCGCCGAGGAGTTCCTCCGCGCCGGGCGCGTCCAGTGTCTCGACGGGGAGGTGGTGCACCACCGCGGGCAGGTCGGCGGGCAGGGCGAGGGGCTCGCGGGCGGTGACCAGGACCAGGCTGTCGGAGCGCTCGGGGACGAGGGTGCGGACCTGCGCGGGGTCCGAGGCGTCGTCCAGGACGATGGTCACCGGCAGGCCCGTCAGATGCTGGTGGTACAACTCACTGAGCCTTTTGACCTGCTGGTCCGCGGAGGAACGCTCACGGAACAGGAGCTGTTCGCGGGGTGCGCCGAGCCGGTTGAGCAGGTGCAGCAGCGCGTCCCGGGTGGGCAGCGGCTGCTCGTCCGGGGTGTCGCCGCGCAGGTCGACCACGCACGCGCCGCGGAAGTAGTCCTTCAGGTCGTGGGCGGCGCGCACCGCGAGGGTCGTACGGCCGCTGCCGGGCGCCCCGTGCAGCACGACGACCGTCGGCCGGGTCTCGGTGCTCGCCCGGGACGCCTGCACCCACTGCCGGATCCGCGCCATCTCCTGCCGCCGGCCCGCGAACGTGCCACCAGGCTCGGGAAGTTGACCGAACGACTGCTGGAGCACACTGCGTCCGCGGGCCGCCGCGCTCTTGTCCGCCCCCTTCAGCCGCGGGCTGGTCTTCTTCGGACCGGTGGAGGCGCTGAGCATCCGCTGCTGGTCGAGGAAGGGGCGGATGCCCCGTACCTCCAGCGCCGTCAGCCACTGCAGCCGCAGCTGTTCGGGGCCGCCGGGCTGGCCGATCGCGCCCGCCCGGTGGTGTGCGGCGGGCAGATGGGAGCCGGCGACCTTCACCACGGTCGCCGCCGCGCCCACCACCCCGACGGTCACGCCGGCGCCCAGTGCCGTGCCGGCGCCGGTGCCAAGGGCCAGGTCGGCGACGGTGGCCGCGACCGCGGCGACGCCGGCGACCAGCAGCGGGGTGCCGGAGCCCTCCTGGGCGTAGCGCTGCCCGAAGGTGAGCTGGCCGGCCTTCGCCTCGTCCAGCGCGCGGGTGTAGGCCTCGTACTCCTCGGCGGCGGTCTGCGCCATCGCGTCCAGCGAGGCGCGCGCCCGCGACAGCAGCACGCCGCCCTCGGGCCGCCCGCCGGAGCGCCGCACCTCCTCCTCCACGGCCCGCGCCAACAGCCGTTCGGCCTCCGCGCGATGACTGTCCCGCATGTCGCGTCCCCCTCCGGCAACAACTCCTTTGCCTAGCAGTGTCCTTCGGTGAACGCGGGAGCGCGAGAGGGCGGCGATCAACGAATCCGGGTCGGTGACCTTGAGATCACTCGTTCGTTGTACGGCCGCGGCGCGTCCAAGGCGAGTGCGGCAAGACCCGCGTTCGCGTCGAAGGCAGGTCCGTCCCCCAGTTCCGCGGACCGCTCGGGCAGGATGGAATCATGCCGAATCGACTGGCCCATGAGACGTCCCCGTACCTCCTCCAGCATGCCGACAACCCGGTCGACTGGTGGCCCTGGTTGGAGGCGGCCTTCGCGGAGGCGCGGAAACGGAACGTCCCCGTCCTGCTCAGCGTCGGCTACAGCAGCTGTCACTGGTGTCACGTCATGGCTCACGAGTCCTTCGAGGACCAGGAGACCGCCGACTTCCTCAACGCCCACTTCGTCAACATCAAGGTCGACCGCGAGGAGCGTCCCGACGTGGACGCCGTCTACATGGAGGCCGTCCAGGCGGCCACCGGGCAGGGCGGCTGGCCCATGACCGTGTTCCTCACCCCGGACGCCGAGCCCTTCTACTTCGGCACCTACTTCCCGCCCGCCCCACGCCACGGCATGCCCTCCTTCCGGCAGGTGCTGGAGAGTGTCCAGCAGGCCTGGGCCGAGCGCCGGGACGAGGTCGCCGAGGTGGCCGGGAAGATCGTCCGGGATCTGGCCGGGCGGGAGATCTCCTACGGCGACAGCCGGGCGCCCGGCGACGAGGAGCTCGCGCAGGCCCTGCTCGCGTTGACCCGGGAGTACGACCCGCAGCGCGGCGGATTCGGCGAGGCACCGAAGTTCCCGCCGTCCATGGTGATCGAGTTCCTGCTGCGGCACCACGCCCGCACCGGGGCCGAGGGCGCTCTGCAGATGGCCCGGGACACCTGCGAGCGGATGGCCCGCGGCGGGATCTACGACCAGCTCGGCGGCGGCTTCGCCCGCTACTCCGTCGACCGCGACTGGACCGTGCCGCACTTCGAGAAGATGCTCTACGACAACGCCCTGCTGTGCCGCGTCTACGCCCACCTGTGGCGGGCCACCGGCTCGGAGCTCGCCCGCCGGGTCGCGCTGGAGACCGCCGACTTCATGGTGCGTGAACTGCGCACCGCCGAGGGCGGGTTCGCGTCCGCGCTCGACGCCGACAGTGACGACGGGACGGGCCGGCACGTCGAGGGCGCGTACTACGTGTGGACGCCCGGGCAGCTCACCGAGGTGCTCGGCGCGGACGACGCCGAACTAGCCGCGCAGTACTTCCGCGTCACCGAGGAGGGCACCTTCGAGGAGGGCGCCTCGGTCCTCCAACTCCCGCAGCAGGAGGGTGTGTTCGACGCCGATCGGATCGAGTCCGTCAAGCGGCGGCTGCTCGCGTCCCGGGCCGGGCGCCCCGCTCCCGGCCGGGACGACAAGGTCGTCGCCGCCTGGAACGGCCTCGCGATCGCCGCACTCGCCGAGACCGGCGCCTACTTCGACCGCCCCGACCTGGTGGAGGCCGCGCTCGGCGCCGCCGACCTGCTGGTCCGGCTGCATCTGGACGACCACGCCCGTCTCTCCCGCACCAGCAAGGACGGCCACGCCGGCGCCAACGCGGGGGTGCTGGAGGACTACGCCGACGTGGCGGAGGGCTTCCTCGCGCTCGCGTCCGTGACCGGCGAAGGGGTGTGGCTGGATTTCGCCGGGTTCCTTCTCGACCACGTGCTGGCCCGGTTCGCCGACGACTCCGGCAGTCTCTACGACACGGCCTCCGACGCCGAGCGGCTGATCCGCCGCCCGCAGGACCCCACCGACAACGCCACCCCCTCCGGCTGGAGCGCCGCCGCGGGTGCCCTGCTGAGCTACGCGGCCCACACCGCGTCCGAGCGGCACCGCACCGCAGCCGAGAAGGCGCTCGGTGTCGTCAAGGCCCTGGGACCGCGCGTCCCCCGCTTCATCGGCTGGGGGCTCGCCGTCGCCGAGGCGCTGCTGGACGGGCCGCGCGAGGTGGCGGTCGTCGGACCGGCGCCGGCCGACGCGGGCACCAGGGCCCTGCACCGTACGGCACTGCTCGGTACCGCGCCCGGAGCGGTGGTCGCCGTGGGGACGCCGGACGGTGACGAGTTTCCGCTGCTCGCCGACCGGCCGCTGAGCGGCGGTGAACCGACCGCGTATGTCTGCCGTAACTTCACATGTGATGCTCCGACGACCGATCCGGAGCGTTTGCGTACGGCTCTGACCCGCTGAAAGGTGACGGGGAGGGGTTCGTTCGGGGTGCCCAAATGAGTCACCTGTCGGGATAACAACCGGTAGTCGCCGCACTATTACGAAACACACAATTTATCGGAACGGACTCCCGCGATTCACAGTTCCCCCCTAATCTCTGCACAGTGACGCGACGGACGAACAGTCCGTCGCGACAGGGGGTTTGGGGATCTGGGGGGATCTGTTGTTCACGTCCGTCTTCATCGCTGCCGTTTCGCTTGCCTTGTTCTGGATGGCGGCCTTCACCTTGTGGTGGCAGATGCACGCCTGGCGTACGCCGGAAGTGCTTGCCTCCACCCGCTTCCACAGACCGGACGGCGGGGAGAGCCTGTCGTTCTCGCTGCTGCTTCCGGCACGCCACGAACAGGCCGTGCTCGACCACACCATCCAGCGACTGCTGGAGTCGAGCCACACCGACTTCGAGATCATCGTCATCGTCGGGCACGACGACCCGGAGACCACGGCGGTCGCCCGCGACGCCGCGGAGCGCGATCCACGGGTGAGGGTCGTCGTCGACACCCACGAGAAGAAGAACAAGCCGAAGGCCATGAACACGGCGCTGCCGCACTGCCGCGGCGATGTCGTCGGGGTCTTCGACGCCGAGGACCAGGTCCATCCGGAGCTGCTCGCACACGTCGACCACGCCTTCCGCACCACCGGCGCGGACGTCGTCCAGGGCGGGGTGCAGCTGATCAACTTCCACTCCAGCTGGTACAGCCTGCGCAACTGCCTGGAGTACTTCTTCTGGTTCCGCTCGCGGCTGCACCTGCACGCGCAGAAAGGATTCATTCCGCTCGGCGGCAACACCGTCTTCGTCCGCACGGACGTGCTGCGGGAAGCCGACGGCTGGGATCCCGACTGCCTCGCCGAGGACTGCGACCTGGGGGTGCGGCTGTCCAGCGTCGGCAAGAAGGTGGTCGTCGCCTACGACTCCGACATGGTGACCAAGGAGGAGACGCCGGGTTCGCTGATGTCGCTGCTCAAGCAGCGCACCCGCTGGAACCAGGGCTTCCTCCAGGTGTACCGGAAGAAGGACTGGAAGCAGCTCCCGGGCTTCGGGCAGCGGCTGCTGGCCCGCTACACGCTCATGACACCGTTCATGCAGGCCTTCACCGGCGTGATCATTCCGCTCAACGTGGCGATCGCGCTCTTCATGGACGTGCCCGTGGCCATCGCCTTCGTCACCTTCCTGCCGCTCGTCACGGCCATGGTGACCTTCGTCTTCGAGATCGTCGGACTGCACGACTTCGGCAAGCAGTACGGGCTGCGCGTCCGCCTCGTCCACTACCTCAAGCTCATCGTGGGCGGCCCCTTCTACCAGGTGCTTCTCGCCGGCGCCGCCGTGCGCGCCGTATGGCGTGAGCAGCGCGGCCGCAACGACTGGGAGCTGACGACCCACGTCGGCGCGCATCTGACTCCGTCCGAAGTGACCCGAGAGGACGTTCCCGCGTGACCTCCACCCTTCCCGCGGTGACCACTTCCACGGTCCCCGCGCAGCGGCAGCCTGCGCCCACATCCGGTTCGGACGGTCGAACGAGCCCGCCGAGCCGCCTGCGCTCCTCCCGTTCCGACCTTCTGCTGTGCGGCGTTCTCCTCCTGGCGATCCTGGTCGTCCAGGGCTGGAACATCGCCGACTACCCGACGCTCAGCGACGACGAGGGCACCTACCTCTCCCAGGCCTGGGCGGTCCAGAACGGCAAGGGCCTCGCCCACTACACCTACTGGTACGACCACCCGCCGCTCGGCTGGCTCCAGCTCGCCGCGCTGACCTGGATCCCCTCGCTGATCAGCCCCGACTCGATGACGGTCGGCTCGATGCGCGTGATGATGCTGCTCGTCAGCGGCATCAGCGCGGTGCTGGTCTACGTCCTGGGGCGCCGGCTGTCCCTGCCCCGCTGGGCCGCCGGACTCGGCATGGTCCTGTTCGGTCTCTCGCCGCTGTCCGTGGTCCTCCAGCGGGAGATCTTCCTCGACAACCTCGCGGTGATGTGGACGCTGCTCGCGTTCACCCTCGCCGCCTCGCCGAGCCGTCACCTCTGGCACCACTTCGGGGCGGGCATCGCGGCCGCCACGGCCGTGCTCACCAAGGAGACGATGCTCGTCGTCCTGCCCGCGCTGCTGTTGACGATGTGGCGGCACAGTCACCGCGACACCCGGAAGTTCGCGGTCACCGGCGCCATCACGGCCTGTGTGCTGATCGGGTGCGCGTACCCGCTCTTCGCCCTCCTCAAGGGCGAGCTGATACCCGGCGGTGGCCACGTCTCCCTCTGGGACGGCGTCAAGTACCAGATGACCAGGCCGGGTTCGGGCTTCATCCTCGACCATGGCTCCGGCTCCAACGGCGTCTTCCAGTCGTGGCTCTACTACGACCGTGTCCTGCCGCTCGGCGGCCTGGCCGGCGCGGTTCTGCTGCTGGTCACCTGGCGCTGGTCGGTCACCGCCCGCGCGCTGGCCGGACCGGCTCTGACGGTGGCGATCCTGGCCGCGCTGGCCCTGCGGCCCAACGGCTACCTGCCCGCGATGTACGTCATCCAGGCGCTGCCCTTCCTCGCCCTGGTCCTCGCCGGAGGCACCGCGTCCGTCGCCCACGCCGTGCTGCGCAGATGGCGGACCGACGGGGAGAAACGGTTGCTCACCGGCGGGCGGTACGCCCTCGCGGCCGCACTCGCGATCGCCGCCGGCTCCTACGTCGTACCGAAGTGGTACGACGGCGCCCACACCGCGGTCACCACGGACGCCAACGCCCCCTACCGGGCGGCGTCCAAGTGGCTGAGCAGCGAGGTGGCGAACCCGAAGGACACCCGCGTGCTCGTCGACGACGCGCTGTGGCTGGACCTGGTGCACGCCGGGTACCAGCCAGGGCTCGGCGTCATCTGGTTCTACAAGGCCGACCTCGACCCCGCGGTGACGAAGACGATGCCGCGCGGCTGGAAGGACATCGACTACGTGGTCGCCTCGCCGACGGTGCGGCGCGACGCGGTCGACCTGCCCAACGTCAAGGCGGCCATCCAGCACTCGAAACCGGTCGCCACCTTCGGCACCGGTGAGGACCGGATCGAGATCCGGCAGATCCAGACCACCGGCACCGCCGTGGGAGGCGTCCGATGAGCCAGGAATCCATCGTCCCCGGAGAACTCGACGATCCGGCCGTACACGCGGTGGAGGTCCCGGAACCCGGGGCCGTCACCATCATCGTCCCGACCTTCAACGAGTCCGCCAACATCCGCGAACTGCTGCACCTGATCACCGAGTCGGTGCCGGCCCGGCTGCCCTGTGAGGTGGTCTTCGTGGACGACTCCACCGACGACACCCCCGAGGTCATCTACGAGGCCGCCAAGGACTGCCCCTTCCCGGTCACCGTCCTGCACCGGGACGAGCCGGTCGGCGGGCTCGGCGGCGCGGTCGTCGAGGGCCTGAGGGCGGCCTCCTCCGACTGGATCGTCGTCATGGATGGCGACTGCCAGCACCCGCCGTCCCTGGTACCGGAACTGGTCGCCACCGGCGAGCGGGCGAACGCCGGTCTGGTCGTCGCCTCCCGCTACATCAAGGGCGGCAGCCGCGCCGGTCTCGCCGGCAGTTACCGGGTCGCCGTCTCGCGTGGCGCCACCTGGCTGACCAAGTCGCTCTTCCCGCGCAAGCTGCACGGCATCAGCGACCCGATGAGCGGCTTCTTCGCGATCCGCCGCAGCGCGGTCACCGCCGACGTGCTCCAGCCGCTCGGCTACAAGATCCTCCTCGAACTCGCCGTACGCAGCCGCCCGCGCCAGGTCACCGAGGTGCCGTTCGTCTTCCAGGACCGGTTCGCGGGCGAGTCCAAGTCCAGCGCCCAGGAGGGCATGCGCTTCCTGCGTCACCTGGTCGGCCTGCGCGCGGCCTCCCCGGTGGCCCGTATGGTCGGCTTCGGCCTGATCGGCGCGACCGGTTTCGTGCCGAACCTGCTCGGCCTGTGGGCCCTGACCCTGGTCGGCATGCACTACGTACCGGCGGAGATCCTCGCCAACCAGCTCGGGGTGGCCTGGAACTTCGTGCTCATCGAGCATCTGCTCTTCCGCGACCGGCGGCAGCACCGGCGGTGGTGGGACCGCGCGGGGCGGTTCGCGCTGCTCGCCAACGCGGACCTGGTGCTGCGCATCCCGCTGATCGCGTTGTTCGTCGACCGGTTCGGGATGGGTGCGCTGTCCGCGACCGCGCTCGCTCTGGTCACGACCTTCGTCCTGCGCTTCGTGGGGACCGAGGCGCTGGTCTATCTGCCGCGCAGGGGCCGCGGGGGCCCCGACAGCGCTGCTAACGCAAGGAGAGCCGTGTGAACAGACGTGGTTTCACCAAGTACCGGAGAAGAACCGCACTCCTGGGGGTCGGCGCGCTCACCGCCGGCCTCATGCTCACCTCACCGCAGTCCGCGTCCGCCGCCAATCTGGTGAAGAACCCGGGCTTCGAGACCGCCGGCACCGGCGACATGCCGTACTGCTGGGAGAAGTCCGGCTGGGGCGACAACGACTTCACCTTCGCCACGGTGAGCGACGCCCACAGCGGCTCCAAGGCCATGAAGGTGTCACTCACCCGCCGGGTCAGCGGTGACCGCAAGGCGCTGATCACCGAGACGGCGGAGTGCGCGCCGGTGGTGACGGCGGGCAAGCAGTACGACCTGGGGCTCTGGTACAAGTCGACCACCCCGGACACGTCGCTCACACTGTTCCGGCACGACGCGACCGCCGGCTGGCAGTACTGGACCGACCTGAAGACGCTGGAGATGTCCTCCACGTGGGCCCAGGCCACCGTCCGCACCCCCGAGGTCCCGGCCGGCACCGACCGCATCACCTGGGGCGTCTCCGTGTACGGCACGGGCTCGGCGACCACCGACGACTACACGATGGAGCAGGTCCCCGACACGCCCCCGCCCGCCACCTGCACGGGCACGGCGGACCAGTGCGCCAACGGCAAGTGGGACGTGCTGCCCACGCAGAACCCCGTCCGCTCCATGCACTCCGTCGTCCTCAACAACGGCAAGGTGCTGCTGATCGCGGGCTCCGGCAACAGCGAGGAGCAGTTCAACGCGGGCACGTTCACCTCGGCGGTGTACGACCCGGTCAAGGGCACGTACAAGGTCATCCCCACGCCGAAGGACATGTTCTGCTCCGGGCACGTCCAGCTCCAGGACGGGCGCGTGCTGGTGATGAGCGGCAACAAGGCGTACCCGGTCCCGGGCGGACACGGCTACGAGGGCTTCAAGGACTCGTACATCTTCGACCCGAAGACCGAGACGTACAGCAAGACCAACGACATGAACGACGGCCACTGGTACCCGTCGGCGACCGAGCTCGGCAACGGTGACGTCGTCTCCTTCGGCGGCCTGAAAGAGGACTCGACCGGCTCGGTGACCGCCGAGTACTGGTCGGACGCCGAGCAGCAGTGGCAGCCGCTGTGGAAGGTCAACCAGACCTGGTCCTACTGGGGTCTGTACCCGTCGATGGTCCTGATGCAGGACGGCCGCCTCTTCTACACGGGCAGCCATGTCTTCGGCAACAACATCCCGGGCACGGGTTCGGCGATCTACGACTACAACGCCAACACGGTCACGCAGATCCCCGGCCTGCAGAAGAAGGACGAGCGTGACCAGTCGGCGAGCGTGCTGCTGCCTCCGGCGCAGGACCAGAAGGTCCTCACCCTCGGCGGCGGCAACATCGACTCCAACCCGGACGGCAACCGGCTGACGGACGTCATCGACCTCAAGGCCGCCAACCCGGCCTACGTCGCCGGTCCGCCGCTGCCGCAGGGCACCGTCGACCTCGGCAACGGCAAGATCCCCGAGACCGGCAACCAGGGCAAGATGTACGTCTCCGCCGTGCTTCTGCCGGACGGCAAGGTGCTGGAGACCGGCGGCGCGCTGCACAACCGGGCCGACCCGGTCTTCGAGTCGTCGATCTACGACCCGGCGACGAACACCTTCGACCCGGTGGCCGCCGACCCCCAGGCGCGGGGCTACCACTCGTCCTCGTTCCTGCTGCCCGACGGCCGGGTGATGTCGACCGGCGACAACCCGGGCAACGGCACCTGGAACCACAACGTGTCCATCTACACGCCTCCCTACCTTCTCAAGGGCACGCGTCCGACGATCACTTCGGTGATCGACACCGAGTGGAACTACGGCGACACCCAGCGGATCACGGTCGACCGGCCCATCGCCAAGGCCGAGCTGATCCGCCCCGCCGCCGTCACCCACTCCTCGGACCCGAACCAGCGGTTCGTCGACCTGCCCCTGTCGGTCTCCGGCAACAACGTCGACCTGAACGTGACGAGCAACCCCAACCTGGCGCCGCCCGGCTGGTACATGCTCTTCGCGGTCGACGCCAACGGTGTGCCGTCGGTGGCCAAGTGGGTGCACCTCCAGGGCCCGGCGGCCCTGAGCGCCTCCGACGCCTCGGCCCACGTCCACTCCTTCGCCGACTCCCTCGAAGGCACGGTGACCGGGCCCGGCAAGAAGAAGACCTCGCAGAAGGTCAGCCCCACCGTCTCCGGCTGCGACCGGCACTACGGCTCGATCAACGTCTGCGTGCCGACCGCGTTCCCGGACGAGGTGAAGGCCACGACCGTCGCCCGCTGCGCCTGGCTGAAGGCGAACGACTACGGCCGCCTCAAGATCAACGGCAAGGACG
Organism: Streptomyces violaceoruber; assembly: GCA_000720805.1. Lineage (GTDB taxonomy): Bacteria > Actinomycetota > Actinomycetes > Streptomycetales > Streptomycetaceae > Streptomyces > Streptomyces cellulosae_A. Next base: position 8,010 of record JODI01000055.1, on the reverse strand, counting down.
ACCCGCTGAAGCTCGACCGTGACAAGGACGGGATCGCCTGCGGGAAGGGAGACGTCAGGCGCCGCTGAGGATCAGCACGCCCAGCGCGAGCTGAGCGGCCCACTGCACCAGCACGGCCCCGGCCCTGGCGGACACCGCCTGGGTTCGGGGCCATGCCAGTGCCAGCACACCGGCCGCGAGCGCTGCCCAGAACAGGCCGTGGAGGAGTCCGCCCGGGACCGTCGAGCACTGCTCCCCATAGGTCAGGCAGCGGCTGCCGCGCTCGGTGGCGAGCGCGGCGATCCAGGCGAGGCCGACGGTCGGCAGGAGCAGGACGAGTCCGGCTACGGACCATCCGGTGAGGTGACGGGTGACGGGCTGCCGCGCTGTGGTCATGCGGCCATCCCATCGCGCGGGCCGGGGCGCGGTGATCGGCGCAGCTACTCAACTCTCGTGGGTACGCATGCTCAACGCGCGCTCCACGATGGCCTCCAACTGCTCGTGGTGCGCGCCCTTCCAGTACGCCCGGCCGCACTCCCGGCACTGCGCGAAGACGTCGTACGACCGCTGCGTCCCGCCCTCCAGCTGGCCGGAGACCTCCTCCTTGGTGGCCTCCCGCAGCAGGCCGTTGCAGGCGGTGCACCGGGTCCAGGGCCTGAGCTCGGGGCGGAACCGCTCCAGCACGTCCCGGAGTTGCTCCTCGGAGCTGGTGCTGTAGACGAAGGCGCCGGCCCACAGTTCGCGGCGGCGCAGCAGGCCCCGGTCGCGGCTCAGCATGACGCGCCGCTCGGCGGCCGAGCGGGCGGCGAGGGCCGGATCACCGATGTCCGTCGACTCGTAGGCCGTGTCCACGCCGAGCAGGCGCAGCCGACGGGCGAGGGTGCCGAGGTGGACGTCGAGGAGGAAGCGCAGGGGAGCCCCGGGGACCCGTTGGGGGCGCTCGACGGCCCGCACCTCCACGGACTCGCCCGCGGCCGGGAGGTGCGACACGGGGACCTCGCGGCCGTCCACGACCAGCGCGCCGACCTCGGTCAGCGGGACGCCCAGCGATTCGACGACATGACCCAGGGTGGAGACACCGTCGGTGGTGGCCGGGGTGGCGCCGGACCGGCGTCCGCGGGGGACGAACACTCCCAGCTCGGGGGCGAATTCGATGAGGATCTCGCATGCGCTCACCGGGTCAGGATGTCACGGGGGAGGGCGGTGACCTCAGGACTTTCTCGGCGGGAGGCCGTACTCGAAGACGTCCAGGGCGCGGTCGAGGAGGTCGCGGAGGTCGTCCCGGAAGTCGTTCGCGGCCCAGTACAGGGAGACCTCGGCCAGGCCGCCGATGAGGGACATCGTGTAGACCCGTACCTCCAGACTGTCCTCCTCGCGTCCGGTGCGCTCCGCGACGGCGTGGGCGAGCAGTGTGCCGGTGACGGACATGCTCTCCATCATCCGCGCGCGCACCGCGGGGACCTCGACCATCAGCCGTGACCGCAGCCGGGTGACCTCCGGATCCTCGGCCGCTCCGAGGCCGATGGCCTTCCGCATGACGTACCGCAGGGAGGTCATCCACGGTTCGCCCGCGGGCCGGGCACGCAGTTCCTCCAGCAGGACCGGGTCGTACTCGTCCGTGAGGACGATGTCCTCCTTCGTCGGGAAGTAGCGGAAGACCGTGGACGGTGACACCTCGGCGCGTTCGGCGATCTGCTCGATCGTCGTGGCGTCGTAGCCCTGTTCGCCGATCAGCGCGTATGTCGCGTCGCGGATCGCCGTCCGGGTCTTGATCTTCTTCCGCTCGCGAAGGCCCAGCTGGGGGCGGTCGGTGGCGGGAGAGGTGCGTGCGGGCGTCATGGACGTCATTGTCCGGCATCGGCCTGCGGGGTGGCCATGTCCCGGGTGTCTTCCGGAGTCTGGCCATCCGGAGTCCGGCCTCCCGGGGTGTCCGGTGTGCCCGGCAGGAACGCGGCGGCCAGCAGCGCGGCGGCCAGGGCCGCGATGCCGCACACCAGCAGGACGACGCCCATGCCGTGGACGTACGCGCTGTTCGCGGAGGCGGCCAGGTCGGCCGAGCCGGTCCGCCGGGCGACCAGGTGGGCGGCGACCACGGAGTCCCCGGCGGCGTCGGCGGCCCCGGCGGGCAGCCCGGTGACGTCGAGCCGGTCGCGGAAGGTGCCGGCCAGCAGGCTGCCGAGCAGGGCGATGCCGATCGCGGCGCCGACCTGGCGGACCGTCATCAGCAGGCCCGATCCGCTGCCGGCCCGGTCGCGGGGCAGGGCGCCGAGGGCGCCGTCCATCGCAGGGACGACCGAGAAGCCGAAGCCGACGCCGGTGAGGGAGAGCCACAGCGCGGTGAAGCCGTATCCGGAGTCGACCGTCGTACGGCTGCCGAGCAGCGCGGAGAAGGCCAGTACCACCAGGCCCGCGCTCACCACGGCACGCGGACCGAGGCGTGCCACGACCGGCTGTGCGCCCTTCGCGGCGATCATCAGGCCGCCCATCATCGGCAGCAGCCGCAGACCGGTCCCGAGGGCGTCGTGGCCCAGCACCGCCTGCAGATACGGCGGCAGCACGAACAGCAGGCCCGACAGGGTGAACATCACCAGAGTGGCGGCGAGGGTGTTGAACAGGAAACCGCGCTGCGCGAGCAGGGTCATGTCGAGCATGGGGCGGGCCGTCCGGCGCTCGCGCAGCACCAGGGCGGCGAGCAGTACGACGGCCGCGCCGAACATGCCCAGCACCAGCAGGTCGCCCCAGCCGCGGGTGGGCGCCTCGATGATCGCGTAGATCAGGGCGCCCAGGCCGGTCGCGGTGAGCGCGGTGGAGACGGTGTCGACCCTGGGGGAGGAGGGGTCGAGGGTCTCGGGCAGCAGGAAGACGCAGGCGGCGACGCCGAGGGCGGCCATCGGGACGTTGACCAGGAAGACCGAGCCCCACCAGAAGTGGTTGAGCAGCCAGCCGCCGATGATCGGGCCGAGCGGCATGCCGAGCGCGGAGGCGGCGGAGATGACGCCGACGGCCTTCGTGCGCTCGTCGGCGGCGAACAGCGAGGGCAGGACGGAGAACGCGAGCGGGGTGACGAGGGCGCCGCCGATCCCCATCACCGCGCGGGCGGCGATGACCGCGTTCACGTCCGCGGCCAGTGCTCCGAGGACCGAGCCGGCCAGGAAGATCCCCAGACCGACGATCAGCATCCGCCGCCGCCCGAACCGGTCGCCGAGCAGCCCGGCGGGGAGCATCAGCGCCGCGAAGACGACGACGTACGCGTCCGCCATCCACTGCTGCTGACCGGTGCCGGCACCGAGATCGCCGGCCATCGTCGGTAGCGCCACGTTGAGGATCGTCATGTCGAAGCCGAGGGTCAGCATGCTCGCGACCAGGGCGGTGAGGGCCCACCAGCGGCGGGGGTCGGGCCGCACCTCGAAAGAGTGAGTGACAGTAGCCATGAAATGAGAGTAACTGTCAAAAGCTGGTAGATGTCAATGGGTAGTTCCTTCCAGTGCTGGCGTGGGGTGTCTTCCGGCACACGAAAACGGCCACGGCTCGAAAGCCGTGGCCGCCGCTCCCGGTGCGGGAGGTGCTGGAGGTGTGGGGTCGCCCGCTAGTACGCGATCAGCGAGATGGACACGTAGTGCGCGATGAAGGCCGCCAGGGTCAGGGAGTGGAACACCTCGTGGAAGCCGAACCAGCGCGGTGAGGGGTTCGGGCGCTTGAGGCCGTAGATCACTCCGCCCGCGCTGTAGAGGAGGCCGCCGACGATCACCAGGACCAGCACCGCGACGCCGCCCGCGCGCATGAAGTCGGGCAGGAAGAAGACGGCGGCCCAGCCCATCGCGATGTAGCAGGGGGTGTAGAGCCAGCGCGGGGCGCCGACCCAGAAGACGCGGAAGACGATCCCGGCCGCCGCGGCGCCCCAGATGCCCCACAGCAGCCACTGCCCCTTGGCGGCGGGCAGGAGCAGCATCGTCAGGGGGGTGTAGGTGCCGGCGATGATCAGGAAGATGTTGGCGTGGTCCAGGCGGCGCAGGATGCCGTCCATCCTGGGGCTCCAGTCACCCCGGTGGTACAGCGCGCTCACGCCGAACAGCAGGCATGCCGTCAGTACGTAGATCGCGCAGGCCAGGCGGGCTCTGGAGGTGTCGGCGAGGGCGGTGAGCACCAGTCCGGCGATGAGCACGGCCGGAAACATGCCGAGGTGCAACCAGCCCCGGAGCTTGGGTTTGACCGGATGCGGCAGTGAGAGCGCGACGGGGCCGCGCCCGGCGGTGGCCGGGCCGTCCGTAGGCGCGTCGGGGACGGACGCAGTCATACGGCGCATCGTACCTACGCAACCGTAAGTAGCGGGTCAGTCAGATGAGATGACTGCCCAAGAGTGGCCATCCTCTCATGGGAGTTACCCAAAGAGAGCGTCAGTTGAATCCCACGTGGACGCAAAACGTCCATTCTAACCGTGGCGATCCTCACTTCGCTCACTTGTGAGCCCCTCTGGACAGATGGGCGCTCTCGTCGGATGATCATATGAGTGCAGTCGGCACCGGATGAGCGCCAGAGATCACCTGTCTGAAGCATCCGGGTCGCAGCCCCCACGGGGCCTCCCAGCTGAAAACCCTCATGTACCCGGCATCTAGGAGCAATCGTGGCGCGCGACATCGTGGCTCCCCCCGTCATCCCCACCCACCACAAGGAACTGGTCTCGTGGGTGAACGAGATCGCAGAACTGACGCAGCCGGACAGCGTGGTCTGGTGTGACGGATCCGAAGCGGAGTACGAGCGCCTGTGCGAGGAGCTCGTGGCGAAGGGCACCTTCAAGAAACTCGACCCGATCAAGCGCCCGAACTCGTACTACGCGGCGTCCGACCCGACCGATGTCGCCCGGGTCGAGGACCGCACCTTCATCTGCTCCGAGAAGGAGGAGGACGCCGGCCCGACCAACCACTGGAAGGACCCCGCTCAGATGCGGGAGATCTTCGCCGGTGAGAAGGGCGTCTTCCGCGGCTCCATGAAGGGTCGGACGATGTACGTCGTCCCGTTCTGCATGGGCCCTCTCGGCTCGGACCTGTCCGCGATAGGCGTCGAGATCACCGACTCCGCCTACGTGGCCGTGTCCATGCGCACCATGACCCGCATGGGACAGCCGGTTCTCGACGAACTCGGCTCCGACGGATTCTTCGTGCGTGCCGTGCACACGCTCGGAGCGCCGCTGGAGGAGGGCGAGGCGGACGTGCCGTGGCCCTGCAACTCCACCAAGTACATCTCGCACTTCCCGGAGACCCGCGAGATCTGGTCCTACGGCTCCGGCTACGGCGGCAACGCCCTGCTCGGCAAGAAGTGCTACGCCCTGCGCATCGCCTCCGTCATGGCCCGCGACGAGGGCTGGCTGGCCGAGCACATGCTGATCCTGAAGCTGACCCCGCCCACCGGTGGGCCGAAGTACGTCGCCGCGGCCTTCCCGAGCGCGTGCGGCAAGACCAACCTCGCCATGCTGGAGCCCACGGTCTCCGGCTGGACGGTCGAGACCATCGGTGACGACATCGCCTGGATGCGCTTCGGTGAGGACGGCCGCCTGTACGCGATCAACCCCGAGGCCGGCTTCTTCGGCGTCGCGCCTGGCACCGGTGAGCACACCAACGCCAACGCGATGAAGACGCTGTGGGGCAACTCCGTCTTCACCAACGTGGCGCTCACCGACGACAACGACATCTGGTGGGAGGGCATGACCGAGGAGACTCCCGCCCACCTCACCGACTGGAAGGGCCGGGACTGGACCCCGGACTCGGACGAGCCCGCCGCCCACCCCAACGCCCGCTTCACCACCCCTGCCGCCCAGTGCCCGATCATCGCGCCCGAGTGGGAGGACCCCAGGGGCGTGCCGATCTCCGCGATCCTCTTCGGTGGGCGCCGCGCCACCGCCGTACCGCTGGTGACGGAGTCCTTCGACTGGAACCACGGCGTCTTCCTCGGCGCCAACGTGGCCTCCGAGAAGACCGCCGCAGCCGAGGGCAAGGTCGGCGAGCTGCGCCGCGACCCGTTCGCCATGCTGCCGTTCTGCGGCTACAACATGGGCGACTACATGGGCCACTGGGTCGACGTGGCCAAGGACAAGGACCCGGCGAAGCTGCCGAAGATCTACTACGTCAACTGGTTCCGCAAGAACGACGAGGGCAAGTTCGTCTGGCCCGGCTTCGGCGAGAACAGCCGCGTCCTGAAGTGGATCGTGGAGCGGCTGGAGGGCAAGGCGGAGGGCGTCGAGACCCCGATCGGCATCCTGCCGACCAAGGAGGCCCTCGACACCGACGGACTCGCGCTGTCCGAGCCGGACCTTGACTTCCTGCTCAGGGTCGACAAGGAGGTCTGGCGCGAGGAGGCCGCCCTGGTCCCCGACCACCTCAACACCTTCGGCGACCACACGCCCAAGGAGCTGTGGGACGAGTACCACGCGCTGGTGCAGCGCCTGGGCTGAACCAGCCCTTCCAGACGCCGCGGCCGGTCCGGTCGTGCCCTGACCAGCAACATCGTCACGGCCGGCCGCGGTGGAAGTACCCAGAACCGGCGAGGCTTCGTACAACGGCGTGCGGGGTCCTGGGCCCGTCGTCGTCTCTCCCGTCCGCCCCGACGGGAGAGACGACGACGGGCCTTCGCTTGTTCGGGGTCTCGCGGCCACCCGCTCCCCGGGCGGAGCCGGACATTCGACCCGGTGTCACCCTTTTGGCGGTGTGGTGAATGGGCGCCAAAGCCATCGATGTCGCGTGGGTGACCTTTGTCCACGAGAGGGCGGATACATAATCATTTTTTCATGAAGCGGGAAGAAGTGCCTTGTCTACGTCCATAGGGGATGAGGCACGCAAGCGACATGAAACGCACAGAGTGCGCGCTTACGGTCTGATCCCTCTCAACCGTGAGGAAGGTTCTCTTGAACCGCAGAACGATCAGAATCTCCCGACTGCGCTCCGCCACGATGGTGTCGGTGGGCGCGGTCGCGGTGGCGCTCAGCGTCGTCCCGAGCACGGTGGCTGTCGCCGACGCGATGCAGGGGTCGAGCGGCGACCGCGCGGCGCCGCACCTGCGCGCGAACAACGCCCCCACCGGCGCCATCGCCGACGCGATCCGCAGGGCCGGCTCCGAGGGGCAGGCAGCGGTCCGGGGCAACGACCACGGTCACGATGGGCCACAGGGCAAGCCGGGCAAGAAGGGTCCGCAAGGCCCGCAGGGTCCCCAGGGTCCGCAGGGTCCGCAGGGCGCCCAGGGCGCGCAGGGTGCGCAGGGCGCCCAGGGTGCGCAGGGTGCGCAGGGCGCGCAGGGCGCGCAGGGCGCCCAGGGTGCCCAGGGCGACCAGGGTGTCCCTGGCGTTCAGGGTCCGCAGGGTGCTCAGGGTGCTCAGGGCGCGCAGGGTGCCCAGGGTGCGCAAGGTGCCCAGGGCGCCCAGGGCGCGCAGGGTGCTCAGGGCACGGTGGGCAGTTCCTACGTCAACACCGCCACCGCTCTGGGAACCGCGACCGTCAACTGTGACGTCAACGACGTCGCCACCGGCGGCGGAGCCCTGACCACGACTCCCCTCACCGGGAGCTACCCGATCGGCGGCACCACGGTGACGCCTCCCACCGGGTGGCAGGGCATCGCCACGGGCGCGGGCGTCCCCGTCACCGCCTACGTGGTCTGCGCCAATGTGACCCCGTAACTCCCCTCTGAGCGGTGCCCCCGAGGCCTCGGCCGCGGGGGCACCGTTCGCGTGGTGACCGGTCGGATCGCCCCGGCGGCGGGCCGGCCTCGGCCCCGGAGCCGCCCGGCTTCGCCGCTCGGGCCGCCAGGGCCCTTCTGATGGATCTCCGCAGCGTCGCGACGCCCGGCACGCACTCCCCCACTCTCGACTTCGCTCGAGCGGGGGGACCCCCATGCCACGCACCGAACGCCGCTCCTTCTCCCACGGAGATCCATCAGAAGGGCCCTAGATGTTCTGTCCCGGGAGGTTGTGGACGGGTGGGGCAGGTCTCGGCTGAGGGGTCTTGAACAGGTGAGGGCCTTCCGGTTCGGTGTGGATTGCGACGTCCC